>SVKK01000023.1 GCA_015068425.1 Oscillospiraceae bacterium
GCATTACGGCGAGGGGGACGGCAACGGACAGAAGATAATGAACCCCCAGACCGTTGTTTATCTTGAAGAGGGCGCCTTCCTCAAGATGGACACCACCCAGATAAAGGGTGTGGACTCCACTAAGCGCGACACCCTCATCAAATGCGGAGCAGGCGCGGAAACCGTTATCACCGAGCGTCTCCAGACCCACGGACAGCAGTATGCCGAGAGCAATATGGAAATTATTCTTGACGGCGAGGACAGCAAGGGCAGAGTTATCTCCCGCAGCGTGGCTCAGGATGACTCCAAGCAGATTTTCTATCCCAAGATGACCGGCAACGCAAAGTGCTTCGGCCATGTTCAGTGCGACTCCATTATTATGGACAAGGCAAAGATAAGCTCTATCCCTGCCATCGTTGCAAACTCCACCGAGGCGGAGCTTATCCACGAAGCCGCCATCGGCAAAATTGCAGGCGACCAGCTTCTCAAGCTTGAAACTCTGGGTCTCAGCGCCGAGGAAGCTGAAGAGCGCATCCTCAAGGGCTTCCTTGCATGAGCGGCTTTATAGATCTTCACATTCATACAACAGCCTCGGACGGCAGCTTAAGCCCCTCCGAGGCTGTCGCTCTTGCTGCAAAAGCCGGTATGAAGGCCATCGCTATAACGGACCACGATACTGCCGAAGGTATCGGTGAGGCGGCAGGCGCAGCGGTAAAATTTGGGATAGAGCTTGTTCCCGGCATTGAGCTCAGCGTGGATTACAAGGGCAGGGGTATTCACATTCTGGCTTACTTCATCGATACGGAAAATGAGCATCTTCGCCGCCTGCTGGATTGGGTAATCAGCGAGAGGGAGCGGCGCAATAAACTTATTGCCCGGGCAATGAGGGAGGACGGCATTGATGTGAGCCTTGATGCTCTTCATAAAAAGAACCCGGACTCCGTTATCGGAAGACCCCACTTCGCAGCGGAGCTTGTGAATGCGGGACTTGTAAAAAGCGTGAAGGAGGGCTTTGATAAGTATCTCAGCCCCGGAGGACGCTATTATAGAAAAAGGGAGTATATCCCTATGGATATGGCCTTTGATGCCCTGAGTAAATGCGGAGCTAAGGCAGTATTTGCCCATCCTCTCCAGTATCGCTTCAGCCACACTGAGCTGCTGGAGCTTACGGCTTTGCTGAAGGAAAAGGGCATTGTGGGTATGGAGTGCATTTATTCCGTATATTCCCCGGAGGAAAGCGCCTATCTGAAAAGCCTCGCGGCCGACTTTGAACTTTGCGTTACCGGCGGCAGCGACTTCCACGGGGCGGGTAAGCCCCATATCTCCATCGGCAGCGGCTGCGGAGACATGAAAGTGGACTATGAATTATTGGAAATGCTGAAAGAAATATAAAAAAACCGTGTGCTCAAAGCACACGGTTTTTTTATTTCACTATTTCTTTTTCTTCTTGCCGAAGATGCCGGAGGAGGACTTTACGCCCTCTGCGGTGCCGCTGACCTCGCCGAACTTGCGGAGGAGATCCTTCTCTTCGCCGCTGAGGTTTTTGGGAGTGACGATATAAACGGTCACATACTGGTCGCCGCGGCTGGAGCCGTTGAGATAGGGAATTCCCTTGCCACGGAGGCGGAACACGCTTCCCGTCTGGGTGGCCTCGGGAATGGTGAACTTCACCTTGCCGTCCAGGGTGGGAATCTCAAGCTCTGCGCCAAGAGCGGCCTGAACGAAGGAAATGGGCATCTCGAAAAGAATGCTGCTTCCGTCGCGCTCGAAAAGGGGATGAGCCTTCACTCTCACAGTGATGAGAAGGTCTCCCTTGCCTCCGCCGTTTATGCCTGCGTGACCCTGACCGCGGAGGGAAATTGTCTGTCCGTCGTCAATGCCTGCGGGTATGTTCACGCTGATTTTCTTGTTCTTGCGAACCTTGCCCTTGCCGGAGCACTTGCTGCAGGGAGTTTTTATGATCTTGCCTGTGCCGCCGCATTTGGAGCAGGGCGTGGTGGAGGCCATAACGCCGAAGGGGGTGCGCTGCTGAACTCTCACAGTGCCGCTGCCGCCGCATTCGGAGCAGGTTTCGGGGCTTGTGCCCTTGGCTGCGCCTGTGCCGCCGCATTCTTCGCAGTCTTCTATGCGGGGAACGGTGATTTCCTTTTCGCAGCCGAAAGCGGCCTCTTCAAAGGTGATTGTTATGTTGGCGCGGAGGTTTTCGCCTCTCTGGGGAGCGTTTCTGCGCTGTGCGCCGCCGCCGAAACCGCCAAAGCCGCCGAAACCGCCGAATATGTTGCCAAGTATATCGCCGAGATCGTCAAAGCCGCCGAAACCGCCGAAGCCGCCTCCGCCAAAGCCGGAGTTGGGGTCAAAGGCCGCGTGGCCGAACTGGTCATACTTTGCCTTCTTATCAGGGTCGGAGAGAACCTCGTATGCTTCGGAGCATTCCTTGAACTTTTCCTCGCATTCCTTGTCACCGGGGTGCAGGTCGGGGTGATACTGCTTTGCCAGCTTGCGGTAGGATTTTTTTATTTCATCGTCGGAGGCACCTTTGGAAAGACCAAGCACCTCGTAATAATCACGTTTTTCTGCCATATGTTTCTCCGCTTAACTATGCGGCAAAGGAAAGTTCCGCAAAAACGGAACTTTCCTGCCAATTTTCAATCAATTACTTGTCGTCGTCAACAACGGTGTAGTCGGCGTCATAGTAGTTCTGACCGCCGTTATCTCCGCAGTTACCGCAGTCGCCGCCGCAGTCAGGACCCTGCTGGGGAGCAGCCTGCTGATAGAGCTTCTCGCTGACCTTATAGAAGACCTGAGTGAGGGTCTCGGTTGCGGACTTGATGGCCTGAGTATCGGTGCCGCTGAGAGCGGTCTTGAGGGAGGCGAGAGCGCCTTCTATTTCGCTCTTATCGGAAGCGGGGAGCTTATCGCCCATTTCCTGAAGGGTCTTTTCGGTCTGGTAAACCATCTGGTCGCCCTGGTTGCGGACATCAACCTCTTCCTTGCGCTTGGCGTCCTCGGCTGCATACTGCTCTGCTTCGCGGACTGCCTTGTCGATATCGTCCTTGCTCATGTTGGTGGAGGAGGTGATGGTGATGTGCTGCTCCTTGCCTGTGCCAAGATCCTTGGCGGAGACATTTACGATGCCGTTGGCGTCGATATCGAAGGTAACTTCGATCTGGGGAACGCCGCGGCGTGCGGGAGCGATGCCGTCCAGATGGAAGCGGCCCAGGCTCTTGTTGTACTGAGCCATCTCGCGCTCGCCCTGGAGAACGTTAACTTCAACGCTGGTCTGGTTGTCGGCAGCGGTGGAGAAAATCTGGCTTCTCTTGGTGGGGATGGTAGTGTTGCGCTCGATGAGCTTGGTGCAGACGCCGCCCAGAGTCTCGATGCCGAGAGAGAGGGGAGTTACATCCAGAAGGAGGATACCCTCAACATCGCCGCCGAGAACGCCGCCCTGAATTGCTGCGCCGAGAGCTACGCACTCATCGGGGTTGATGCCCTTGAAGCCTTCCTTGCCGGTGAGGCTCTTAACCATATCCTGAACAGCGGGGATACGGCTGGAACCGCCAACGAGAAGAACCTTGCTCAGCTCGGAAGCGCTGAGACCGGAGTCGCTGAGAGCCTGACGGACGGGGCCGGCGGTCTTCTCAACAAGGTGATGGGTCAGCTCGTTGAACTTTGCACGGGAGAGAGTGATGTCCATATGCTTGGGACCGGTAGCGTCGGCGGTGATATAGGGCAGGTTGATGTTGCTGGTGGTAACGCCGCTGAGCTCGATCTTGGCCTTTTCTGCAGCCTCTCTCAGGCGCTGCATAGCCATTTTGTCCATGCTCAGGTCAATGCCTTCGCTCTTGCGGAACTCATCGAGGAGATACTTAACAACTGCTGCGTCGAAGTCGTCGCCGCCCAGACGGTTGTTACCTGCGGTTGCGAGAACCTCGATAACGCCGTCGCCGATTTCCAGAATGGAAACGTCAAAGGTGCCGCCGCCAAGGTCATAGACCATGATCTTCTGGTCCTCTTCCTTGTCCACGCCGTAAGCCAGAGCGGCTGCGGTGGGCTCGTTGATGATGCGCTTGACATCCAGACCGGCGATGCGGCCTGCGTCCTTGGTTGCCTGGCGCTGAGAGTCGGTGAAGTATGCGGGAACGGTGATAACTGCCTCGGTAACGGTGCTGCCCAGATATGCCTCGGCGTCAGCCTTCAGCTTCTGGAGAACCATAGCGCTGATTTCCTGAGGAGTGTAAGCCTTGGAGTCGATGTTGACTTTGTAGTTGGAGCCCATTTCACGCTTGATGGAAGCGATGGTGCGGTCGGGGTTGGTGACAGCCTGGCGCTTGGCAACCTGGCCTACCATACGCTCGCCGTTCTTGGCGAAAGCCACAACAGAGGGAGTGGTGCGGTTGCCTTCGGCGTTTGCTATAACGACGGCTTCGCCGCCTTCCATAACGGATACGCAAGAGTTGGTGGTACCCAGGTCGATTCCTATAATTTTACCCATGATTAATTCCTCCTGATTTATTAGAAAGTTTTATTTGACATAGTGAATATATTTTTGCCTTCCATTGGGGGAAGGCAGCTGCCCAAAGGGCAGACGGATGAGGGATTGTTATTTCTGCCGGTATTTCGCTTAGTTTGCAACCTTGACCATGCTAAAGCGGATGACCTTGTCGCCAACCTTGAATCCCTTCTGGAATTCCTCAACGATTTCGCTTTCGCCCTTTTCCTCGTCTTCAACGTGCATAACTGCGTTGTGGAAGTTGGGGTCAAAGGTCTTGCCAACGGCTTCGATTTCCTCAACGCCCAGCTTCTTAAAAACCTCGCAGAGCTGGTTGAAGGTCATCTCAACGCCTTTTTTGTAGGCCTCGTCGGTTGTGGCGATGCTCATCGCCCGGGCGAGGTTATCGTAGACGGGAAGGAACTTGCTAACGGTGTCCACGCGGACATCGGTGTATATGTGTTCGCGCTCCTTGGCGCTGCGCTTGCGGAAGTTGTCATACTCTGCCATAAGGCGGAGATAGCGGTCGTCGGAGACGGGAGCGCTTTCAGCCGCGGCTTCGGTTTTGACCTCTTCTTCGGGTGTTTCCTGAGAGATCTCTTCCTCGGGAGCGGTTTCGTTCTTCTTCTTGGACATGGGGGCATTCATCCTTTCAATTTATCGCTGGTCATTTTTATCGGGTATCATAAGTGCGCCGAAGCTGGGCAGGGAGTGATCTTTGTTTCCTGCAAGAGCCTTGCTGAGTCCGTCGGCAATGTAGCTGAGCTTTGCGGCAACCTTGGAGTAATCCATTCTTGTGGGGCCTACAACACCGATGAGACCCTGAGTGCCGTCGCCCGTGTCATACTTGGCAAGAACAACGCTGGAATCCCGCAGCTCCTCGGCCACATTTTCGGGGCCTATAATAACTTTAACATCGTTGCCGAAGTCCATACCCTGCAGTTTGCTCAGGTGCTGGGAGTCGGAAAGATAGTTCATAAGGGAGTGGGCTTTTCTGGGATCCTGATATTCTGGCAAGCGCAGAAGCTTGCTCTCGCCGGAGATAACGGCCTGAGAGCTTTTTTCCTCGGAAAGCACCTCAATGGCGAAGCCTGCAATAGCGGCAACAAGACCCATTGTGTCTCCCGTGGAGCGCTCGGTGGAAGAAATGAGAAGAGGAGTTATCTGCTCCTCGGTTATTCCGCAAAAGCTTGCGTTAAACACGGTGGAAAGCTTTTGCACCATAAGCTGGTCAACGGAGAAGGGGAGGTGCATGAGGCGGTTTTTAACCGCGTTAGAGCTGAGGAGAAGCACAATGATGAATGTGTTGGAATCCACATATATAAGGTCAAAGCGCTTTATGGTGGAGCTTTGTCTTGCCGCGAAGGCAAGGGCGGGATAATCGGTCATATCCGCCGCGATACGTCCAACATCGCTCATCATCTTATCAAGCTGCTGCATCTTAAGCTGCATGCTGCGGTTTATCTCCTCCGTCTCCTCAAGGCTGAGGCGGTGACGATCCATCAGCTCGTTGACATACATTCTGTAGCCCTGAGCGGTGGGAACTCGACCTGCGGAGGTGTGGGGCTGTTCCAGATAGCCCATGCTGGTGAGCTCGGCAAGCTCGTTGCGGATGGTAGCGGAGCTGACATTAAGTCCGCTTTTCTGGGCAATAAGCTTGCTGCCCACAGGCTCGGCGCTTGCGATGTATTCATCAACAACGGCGGCCAGTATGCGCTTTTTTCTTTCGCTTATTTCCATAGCTGCTCACTTTCATCCGATATACTTTGGCAGTCTCAAACTTTGACTGCTGGCACTCGCTTTATCTGAGTGCTAATTTACCACTGAAAGGTAATTTTGTCAAGGGGATAAGGAAATGTTGATAGTTTGTTCATATTATTTGAAAATAGCACCCAAATAAAACGGTGCCCGAAAGATTATTTCGGACACCACTTTATTTAAATATTCTTTTTTCGCTCTCTCAGCCTGAAGGACAGCATAAGAAGCAATCGCTCGTCCGCATTGTCCAAATCCGTGTGAATGATGCTTCGTATGTGGTTAAGCCGGTAAAGGAGGGTGTTTTTATGGATGAAAAGCTGCTGTGAGCAGCGGATAAGGTTGCAGTTGCATTCAAGATAACATCTCAGGGTTTCTGTGAGGGAGAAGGAAAAATGGCTGTTCGCCTCCTCAAGACGGGCGATATCGGGACTTATAAGAAAACCAATCTTTTCATCGGGAATATGGGAGAGTATGTGGTCAAGCATAATGTCCTGATAAAAGCATAAGCCACTTTCCGCCAAGCTGTTCAAAGCGGCGATTGCCTGAGCATAATAGCCTGCCAATGCCGCAATATTGCGGAAGCGGTTGCTTACGCCGCAGCGGAGATGGTGCACGGAACAAAAGCGCTCAAGCTTCTCTATAAAGGGTTCAAAGTCTGCCTCGGTTGGAGCGTAGGAGAGCAAAATAAGCTGCTGATCATAGATTATGCTGAGAAAACGACCTTCGGGATAAAGATGGCGAAGCAGGGCGGCGTAATAAGAAGCAACCTGTCCTTCTGCTCTTCCTTCCACATCAACAAAACAAAGCTGAAGAAGCTCTTTGCCCAGTTCAGGAGCAAGGCGGAGCCGGTCGGCAATCAAATCCTCTGAAAGACGCTGACCGCGGAGGAGGTCTATGAGCATAAGGTGGAGAGCGTCGTCATAAATAAGCTTGCCGCTGCCGGTGATGGTACGGCTCAGATGGAGGGATATGAGCTCAACGCAGCGGAGCAAAAGTGGGGTAATGCCGTCTTCGATGCAGAGAAAGTTCAGCCGGCTTACCGCAACGCCGTCGGCAAGAATATTGCAGACTATGCAGGGGAAGGGGTAAATGTCGGTGACATAAGGCACGGGTCCCTTTGCCGCAGCCAGCAGCTCAAGGTCTCCCGCCTCCTTCATGCGCAGGGTGCTCTCCGGGGAAAGATAGCCTTTTTCCGTCATATGAGTCCATTCGGGGTCGCCCTGGAAATCCAGATTTCTTGTAATGGCCAGAATGCGATAGCTCTGGTCAAGGCAAAACATAGGTTTTCCTGTGTGGGCGCTGGCGGCGTCTATGATTTCCTGCTCTCCGGTGCAGAGGGAAAGCCGGGCGCTGAGGGAGTCCAGAAAATGGCGGGTTTCGGCCAGAGCGTTGAATATCTCCGGGAGAAGTCCCTTTTGAAGGGAGATGAGATTGTCCGCGCCGGGGAAATGGCCGCCAACAGTGACAATAAGAGCTTGACGGTAGCTTTCAAGAGATCCTTCGCCTTCCGCAACATAAACCGTTCCGGGACTATCGGGGGCGCCGGCGTAAAACAGCATAAGATTTTCACAGCGCTTAAAGCCGATCCTTTGAGCTTCTTTCGGGGAAAATCTTTCCAGAACATAGCAGATAACATCCCATGTCATTGCGGCAAGCCTCCTTCGTGCTATAATCACAAAAATATAATTAATCATTCTATACCCTTGCCCGATGACAAATAATGCAGTGGGTGGTATATAGTATAATTAAGCAGTCTATAGAGGATTATATACCCGATAATCCTGCATTTCAAGGAGTTTAGGACTGAAATCACAATAATATAAAAGTTGAACGGAGGAATTCGCTTTGACCGGACGCGAGAATATGGAATTGGTATGGCAGCACAAGCAGCCTGAATGGGTGCCCATGATAAACACCGACGCCCAGATGATAATCACCCCGGAGATAAATGACAGACCTCTATTTATGAGTGGAAAGGATGCATTTGGCCTTGAGTGGGAGCTGGATCCTGCCCATCCCGAGCTTATGACCCATGTAAAGCCCGGCTCTGAGATTTTTGATGATATTTCCGAGTGGCGTGAATACATAAAATTCCCCACCTGCGAAGGCATTAACTGGGAAGCCGCCGCTATGCGCACAAAGGCTATGTGGGCAAAAAAAGACATTATTCAGGGCTACGTAGTATGCAATATGGGCGCTTTTGAGCGTATCTGCGCTATGATGGGTCACGTGAACGGACTTATGGCCATGTACGATGACGAAGAGGCTTATGCTGCTTATGTTGAGGCCTATGCCGACTACCGAATCGAGCAGATGGAATACTTCAAGAAGTATCTTGATGTGGACTTCCTTATGATGCACGATGACTGGGGCAACCAGCAGAATATGTTCTTCTCTCCCGAAATGTGGCGCAAATTCTTCAAGGAGCCTGAGCGCCGCATGGTGCAGCGCTGCCATGAGCTGGGCATGCACTATATGCATCATTCCTGCGGATATATTGAGCCCATAATTCCTGACCTTGTAGAGATCGGTGTGGATAGCTGGCACAGCGTTTCTCCCGTAAACGACCTGAAGACCATTAAGGAGAAATACGGCGACAAGCTTATTTTTGCCGGCGGTGTTGACCCCCAGGTAACGGATACCGGCTCCGCCACCGAGGAGGAGATCCGCGCTGAGGTTCGCCGCGCTATCGACACTCTTGGTAAGGGCGGCGGATTTATGTGCTCCTCCGCTGTTATGTTCTCCACCGTTCCCAAAGTGGATGGCATTATTGACGATGAGTGCGCCAAGTACGGCCGCTACGACACACTTAAGTTTGATTAATTAAATTAATTTTAATAAAAGGAGACTATTAAAATGAGCAAACTGAACGGTTCCTGGAAAATCACTCTTCACACCTACATGGGCGATATGCGCTCCACCCTTTACGCAACTGTTGACGGCGCAGCTCTTACCGGCCACGTTGTTGACGCAGCTAACGGCGCCGATGCTCCTATCGTAAACGGCGTTGTTGAGGGCAACAGCTACTCCTACGACCTGACCATCAAGACCGCTGTTGGCGAGATGACCAACCATCTGGAAGGCACTCTTGGCGAGGACGATGTCATTCGCGGCACTTCCACCAATCCCATGGGCAAGTTCGAGTTCGAAGCTGTACGCGGCGAGTTCTGATAAAAAGCAAAAGCATAAAACCGCCTCCGGAGCCAAGGGGGCGGTTTTTTTATGTTTCGCCATAAAAAGCCTTGACTTTCCACCTTGTGGAAGGTGTTAATATATGTAGGAAAACAATTTTATAATAGGAGGACAGCCAGTATGCTCCGAATTGAAAAACTCACAAAGCGCTACGGGGAAAAAGCGGCGGTTGATGCTCTCAGCCTCCACATAGCCCCCGGTGAAATATGCGCCTTTATCGGTCATAACGGCGCAGGCAAGACAACAACGATAAAGGCCTGCTGCGGAATACTGAATTTTGACGAAGGTGAAATATATATAAACGGCAGCTCCATAAAGAGCGAGGCTCTGAAGTGCAAGGCTCAGATAGCCTATATACCCGATAATCCGGAGCTCTATGAATTTATGTCCGGTATAAAATATCTCAATTTTGTTGCGGATGTGTTCGGAGTGGGCAAAACAGAGCGGGAAGAGAGAATAGCCCATTATGCGGATGTGTTCGGCCTTACCGAGGATCTTGCGCAGCCTATTTCCGCCTATTCCCACGGTATGAAGCAGAAGCTGGCAATTATCTCCGCCTGGCTCCACGAGCCAAAACTTATAATAATGGATGAGCCCTTTGTTGGACTTGACCCCGTCGCAGCCCACAGTCTGAAAACGATGATGAGAGAGCATTGCGATAATGGGGGAGCTATCTTCTTCTCCACCCATGTTCTTGAAGTGGCGGAAAAGCTTTGTGACAAGGTTGCGATTATAAGAAAAGGCAGCCTTGTTGTCTCCGGAAGTATGGAAAGCGTGAAGGGCGAGGATGGCCTTGAAGCCGTGTTCCTGGAACTGGAGGAAGATAATGCTTAAATTGCTCCTTAAGCTGCGGCTGCAGGCCTGGTTTGCCTATTTCAGCGGCTCAGGCCGCAGCAGCGCGCTGAAAAACAAGGGAGGCAAAGGCAAGGCAATACTTTTTGCCGTGCTTTATATCTATCTGGCCGCCGTGTTCATAGGAATGTTTTTCGCAATGTTTACCATGCTTGCCTCCACATTCTACGGCTCCGGGCTGGGCTGGTTTTATTTCAGCTATTTTCTGACCATTGCCTTCGCGCTGATGTTCATATTCAGCATCTTTGCCGCCAAGGCTCAGCTTTTTGAAGCCCGGGATAATGACCTGCTGCTGAGCATGCCTATTAAGCCCTCTGCAATTCTTGGAAGCCGTATGGCGGGGCTTCTTATGATAAATTTCGGAAGTGAACTGCTGGTGGCTGTGCCTGCGGCTGCGGCGTGGATCATAAATTGCCCCGTAAGTACTTTGGGAGCTGTTTCCTTTGTGCTGGCCTGCCTCGCACTGCCATTTTTCAGCCTTGCGCTGAGCTCTTTCGTGGGTTGGCTTCTGGCGCTTCTTACGGCAAAGGCAAGAAAAAAGAACCTGATATCCATAGTGTTCAGTCTGGGATTTTTGGCTTTGTATTTCTATGTTTATTCGAATGTAAACACATTGCTGCAAAATCTTATACTTAATTCCGAGGAAATAGCGGGAGCGGTAAAGGCTGTCCTTCCCCTCTACTGGCTGGGAAAGGCTATGAGCGGCGAGGGAGTATTGGGACTTGTATTGGGACTAATGTGCCTTATAATTCCTTTTATAATAGCCTATCTGATTCTCTCCCGCAGCTTTATCCGCACTGCCACCACCAAGCATTCCGCGGCAAGGCGGAAGTATGTGCAGAAGCAGGCCCGTGTAGCGGGCGCATTTTCCGCTTTGTATCGCCGTGAACTGGGAAGATTTCTCAGCTCTTCAACTTATATGATGAACAGCGGTATGAGCGCCATAATGAGCATTATTCTTGCCGCTGCAATTTTGGTCAAGGGCAGCGATATTCTTTCAATGCTGGCAGGCTCAGGAGAGATTGCTCTCTTCATTAATCCTATGGTGCTTGCCGCTCTCTGTGCTCTTGCCGCAACAACCACAATCACAGCCTGCGCCGTAAGCCTTGAGGGAAAAAACATCTGGATAGTACGCAGCATGCCCGTAGCCGCCGGGCAGGTTCTGATGGCTAAGCTGGCGCTCCATATAACTGTCAGCGCTCCCGCTATGCTCGTTGCCCAGATAGCCTGCATAATAGTGCTAAGGCCTGTGGGATTAATGCTCCTTTGGATGCTGCTTCTGCCTCAGGCATATAATCTGTTTTTGGCCTTTATGGGACTTTGGGCAAATCTGAAGTTCCCGAAGCTGGATTGGCAGACGGAGACACAGGCGGTGAAGCAGGGATTATCCGTTGCAATTCCCATTCTCGGCGGCTGGGGAATTATGATAGTTCCTGTACTGCTTGTCGTGGTTCTCGGTATGGGAGAGGCAGTGCTCAACATTGTGGCAGGCGTTTTCCTTCTTCTTGTCCTGTTGGGATGCCTCCTTTTTTATAGATGGTGTAGCTCCCGCGGCGCGAAAATATTTGAAAACTTGTAAAAACAAAAAAGCTCAAACCCGTGGGTTTGAGCTTTTTTTATATGTCTATTGCCGCGTGGTAAGCGCGGAAGGTGGCGCCTCGGACTGTGCCGGGTTCAACGCAGTCGCCGATTATTTCCACAATGGGAGCGGTGCCGCGGAGAGCGTCTACGATTTCCTCTCTTGGGCGCAGACCCGCCGCGCAAAGAACGGTGTCCGCCTCAATGAGGAGCTGGCTTCCGTCGGGTGCGATGCACACAATACCTTTATCGCTAACTGCGGAGGCCTTGTGGGAAGTGAGAATGCGGGTATATTTTTGGAGCTCTGCCATAAGCAGGGGACGGTGGCGGGGGTTGGCATCCGGGGCAAGAGCGCTGCCCATTTCAATGATCGTCACATCGTGACCCTGCATGGCGAGATGCAAGCCGCTTTCGCAGCCAACAAGACCGCCGCCGAGAACAGCAACCTTATGACCGATTTCCCCTTCTCTTGTGTCCAACGCGGTGGCGGGAATAACATTTTCGCTGTCAATGCCGGCTATGGGAGGAATTGCGGATTCGCTTCCCACGGCCACCATAAGAGCGTCAGGAGCAAAATCCCGGACAAATTCGGGAGTAACGGGGGTGCCCAGTCTGATTTCAACGCCCTTTCGCTCCAAAATTCTCGCCATTACCTCAACATATTTGGAGAATGCGGCTTTGAAGGGAACATTGTACTCGCATCTGAAGTTACCGCCGAGAGAGCCGCTTGCCTCGCAAAGGGTGACCTTGTGGCCTCGCTCCGCCGCGGTGAGAGCGCACTGCAGTCCGCCAGGACCGCCGCCGGCAATAAGAACCTTTTTGGATTCGGGGGCAGGGGGGATAAAACGGGCTTCGTATTCGCGGCCAATGACCGGATTAAGAGCGCAAACTCTTGTCTGAGTGAGCATACGCTCCGCGTGGCATACAAAGCAGCGCAGGCAGGGGCGAATTTCGTCTGTGCGGTTTTGTTCAACCTTTTTAGGGAGATATGGGTCGGCCAGAAGGGCGCGAGCCATGCAGACAATATCAGCCTTACCGGAGGAAATGATGTCCTCCATCAGCTCAACATCCCCCAAAGCTCCCACTGTGGCAACGGGAATTTTCACGTGTTTTTTAATTTCTGCTGCAAAATGAACATTGCAGCCGGCCTCCCGGAACATGGAAGGATGGGTAACTCCAAAGTCGGGTTCGCCGCCGGCGCTGACGTGGAGAATATCCACCTTGTCCTCAATAAGCTTGGCAAAGGCAATGGCGCTTTCAAGCGTCACTCCGCCTTCGGCTTTTTCCATTGCGGAAAAACGCACTTCGATGGGAAAACCGGGGCCCACTTCTTTTCTTACGGCATCGATTATCTCAAGTGCAAGTCGGGCGCGGTTTTCAAAGCAGCCGCCGTATTCGTCTGTGCGGGTGTTGGTGAGAGGAGAGAGGAACTGATGTATGAGCCAGCCGTGACCGGCGTGAATCATAACCATATCAAAGCCGGCTTTTTTGCAGAGGGCGGCACCCTTTGCCCATTTATCAACAGTCTCAGCGATCATTTCGCCGGTCATTGCCCGAACTTCCGTGTTGTTGACTATGCAGTCAACAGGCCCGTAGTGGAAATTACTGTCGCCCTTTCTCTCGTCGGCAACAACATCGAAATCGGAGAGCATGCCTGCGTGGTTAAGCTCTATGCTTGCCAGAGCTCCGTGGCGCTTGATGGCTCTCGCAAGATTTGTGAGGTTTGCCAACACACCGGGATTTGTGAGATTTATAAGCCTGCCATGGCTTTTGCCGTGAGCATAGTCAACGCAGGCCTCGCTGACTGTTACAATGGCGGCACCGCCTTTTGCGCGCTGCTCATAAAATGCTATGGCTCCGTCTGTTATGCAGCCGTCCTCGGTCAGGTCGGGAAAGCCCATTGGCGCGGAGCACATACGGTTTCGCAAAGTGCGCTTTCCAACTTTCAGATATGAACAAAGAGCGGGGTGTTCGCTTTTATAAACTTCAGGCATAGCTTAAACCGCCTTTCAAAACATTATCAGTTAAATATTATCAAAGGGCTTATGTTTCGTCAATGAAAAGGGCGGACTTCAGTCCGCCCGGGTTCATATGTTTTCATTTCCTTCGTTCCAGAGTTCGCTTCTGTATGCAACAGGTGTCATGCCGCAGCGCTTGCGGAAGAGTCTGCCGAAATAGCCGGCGTCCTCAAAGCCGCATTTCGCGGCAATTTCCTTTACACTGAGATCGGTGCTGCCCAACATATGGCGGGACATTTCAAGGCGGCATTGGATAAGGTACTGAATGGGAGTCATTTCAAAGTGGCTGCGAAAGCAGCGAAGGCACTCGCTTTTGCTCACCATAGCTGCATTTGCGATATCCTCGAGAGTGATGTTGTTCATATAGTTCTGGCGGATATAGCTTAGCATCTGCTTAAGGCGGAACTGGCTTTGGCGGTTCTGACGTGTACAGCTGTGCATAGACAAGCTTTCAATATTGAGAAATAGTTTCAGCCAAAGCTCACTGAGGCGATTTCGCAGGAGAAGCTCACCACCCTCGGCATCTTCGGCATATATCCTGATGCAGTCTCTCAAAAGCTCAATAAGGCCAGCTTCCAGATTGTTGTCGCGTCTGAGCACAACAATGGCAAGCTTTGGATTTTCCGTGAGGGGACGGACATATTTTTCGAATATGAGTGAATTGGCGGGAGCAATGAACTCGGGAGAGAAAAGCAGAGCATAGGAGGAAGTTTTATCGGGGGTGTTTATGCCTTTGAACATATGGAGCTGCCCGGCGTTGATAAGGGCGGCCTCTCCCTCTCTCAAACGTATAGGCTCTTCGGAAGAACCTATTTCCAAATCGCTTTCTGCGTAGACAAATTCGAGCTGAGGGTGCCAGTGCCAGCGGATATATCCGTTTGTATGCTTATCCATTTCATCGTGAAAAACGGTGACAGGGAACTCGGACTGAAGCTGGTCAAAATATTCAAGCCCGTTGCGGTCAATATTCAGCTCGCTTATCTGATGGATATTCATAAGGCGATTTTCTCCCATATATAACACATATGATGTAGGACAAAACAGCAAATGATGCAATTTTGTCATAATGATATTATAAGGAAAAGAGAAAAGCTGTCAATAAAAAAGCTCACCGCAGGTGTTGCGGTGAGCTTTTGGTTTTTTAGTTGAGGAAATCGCGGAGCTTCTTGCTTCTGGAGGGATGGCGGAGCTTGCGCAGAGCCTTTGCCTCTATCTGGCGGATACGCTCGCGGGTTACGTTGAATTCCTTGCCTACCTCTTCAAGGGTACGGGTGCGGCCGTCTTCAAGACCGAAGCGCAGGCGCAGAACCTTTTCCTCTCTGGGGGTGAGGGTGGAGAGAACCTCCATAAGCTGTTCCTTGAGAAGAGTGAAGGAAGCGGCCTCGGCGGGCTCAGCAGCATTATCGTCCTCAATGAAGTCGGCCAGATGGCTGTCTTCCTCTTCGCCGATGGGGGTTTCAAGGCTTACGGGCTCCTGGGCAATCTTGAGAATGTCGCGAACCTTCTCAACGGGGAGACCCATCTCTTCGGCTATCTCCTCGGCGCTGGGGTCGTGACCCAGCTCCTGAAGAAGCTGACGGGAAACGCGGATAACCTTGTTGATGGTTTCAACCATGTGAACGGGGATACGGATTGTGCGGGCCTGATCGGCTATTGCACGGGTGATGGCCTGACGGATCCACCATGTTGCATAGGTGGAGAACTTGTAGCCCTTAGTGTAGTCAAACTTATCGACAGCCTTGATAAGACCCAGATTGCCTTCCTGAATGAGGTCGAGGAAGAGCATTCCGCGGCCCACATAACGCTTTGCGATGGAGACAACAAGACGAAGGTTAGCTTCGGCCATGCGGCGCTTTGCCTCTTCGTCACCGTCAGCCATGCGGATAGCCAGCTGAACCTCCTCTTCGGGAGTCAGCAGGGAAACCTTGCCGATTTCCTTCAGGTACATACGTACGGGGTCATCGGTGGAGAAGGTGTCCACCAGAGAGTCGGTGTCAATAATCTCCTCTTCGGGGACATCGTCGATTTCGTCAAGAACGGGGAGATCGTCATCGATGGGAGGAAGGAAGTCCTCTTCGTCGATGATAGTGTCGATGCCGGCGGCTTCGATAGAGGCATAGAACTTGTCCATCTGCTCTGGGTCAATGTTCAGCCCTTCAAGAACCTCCAGTTCCTTGTTGGAGAGAGTTCCGCTCTTTTTGCCCTTTTCAAGAAGGGCATTCATAACCTCCTCAGCACTTTTGCCGGTGATGTCGATGACGGGAGCAGACTTGCTCTTGCTCTTTTTGCTCTTGCCGCGGGTCTTTTTCTCTCCTGCGGGAGCCATTTCTATGAGGGTGAATTCCTCTATATAGTCGTCAACAGAACGGGAAGCCTCCTCTTCCTCAGCGGCGGGAGCAGCATCCTCCGCCTCGGCAAGGAGCTTGTCTGCCATTGCGCTGAGCTCTTCTTCACTCAGGTTGGCGAGTTCTTCATTCATGTTCTTTTCAACAGCCATTTTGTCCACCATATCCTTTTTCTTTTTTATTTCTCATTTGCGCGTAGGCACGAAGGTCGTCCTCGGCAAAGGCGCTTTGTTTTTCGGTTTTAATGATATTTATGTAATCGCCAAGAGCTTGCTGTCCCTTGGAGAGAACTTCTGGTTTTTGCAGTATGCCCGTAAGATGGTCCGTTTCCTCGGGGCTAAAGTTCGCGGAAAGGGATGCCATGGAAAGGGGCAAATGCGCGTCGGTTTTTTCCTTGAGTATCTCGAAAAAGCGACCAAGCAGTGGGCTGGAGAAATCTTCGGGAGAAATCTCGACGCCGGAGAATAAGCCGCTATCCAGGTAAAGAAGGCGAATGACGCCTTCTTCAGCCAGAGCGGAGCGAGGATTTTCGTAGCTCACGGCCTTGTTTTTTGCGCGGGAGGAGTTTGTGCTTCGCAATAATTCCTTCTCCTGCTGCATTTTTGTGTAATATATTTTCTTTTTTCGCGCCCTCACCACTTCGCCAATAACAACATCCTTGCTGACGGAGCATTTCTCAGCAACGCGCATGGAGTAAACCTCCCGCTCAACGGCATTTGGCAGGGATGCGATGATGTTTACAGCATCCTTTAGAGCGGCAACCTTTTCTTCGTCAATACTCAGGTTATATTTGCTCATAGCGCTTTGCAGGCGGTATTCCACATGGTTTTCCGATTGCTCGAGGAGGTTTTTGAAGGCGTCAGCACCCTTGAGCTTTATAAACTCATCCGGGTCCTTAGCTCCGCTCATACGCAGAACTTTTACCTTTAGGTCAAGATTTTCCAGTATGCCGATGGCACGCTGAGCCGCCTTTTGCCCTGCCGCGTCATTATCATAAGCGATGACGACCTCGTTGGCATAGCGGGAGATAAGCCGTGCCTGCTCGGGAGTGAGGGAGGTGCCGAGGGATGCAACTGCGCTGTCAAAGCCTGATTGATGGAGGCTCACAACATCTATATTACCCTCCGCAAGAAGAATATAGCCATTTTTGCTCTTTTTTGCCAGATTAAGGGCAAAAAGATTTCTGCTTTTGTTGAAAACCGGAGTTTCTCTTGTGTTCAGATACTTGGGCTCTCCGTCCCCCAGAATTCTTCCGGAAAAACCGAGAACATTTCCGCGGACATCGATTATCGGAAACATAAGGCGGGAGCGGAAAATATCGTGGACTCCCTTACCGCTTTTATTGGAGTTGGCAAGTCCGGCGTTTACAAGTTCAAAATCTGTGTAGCCCTTGGCCTTCATGGCGTTTGTGAGTTCATACCAGCTTTCGGGTGCAAAACCCAAGCCGAAGTTTTTAACAACAGTTGGGCTTAGTCCGCGCTTTGCAATATATTCTCTCGCAACGGCACCACCGGGTTCCTTGAGCTTTTCGTGGAAAAAGCGTGCAGCATCGCGGTTGAGACTGAGAAGCCTTTCCCGTTTTTTTCTGCCTTCGTCTTCCTTTTCATCGGGAAGTTCCATACCGCAGCGGCGGGCAAGAAACTCAACCGCATCGGGGAAGGAGAGGTTTTCGATTTCCATTATGAAGTTAATAACGCTGCCTCCCTTGCCGCAGCCGAAGCAGTGGTAAATCTGCTTGTCCGGACTTACAGAGAAGGAGGGGGTTTTTTCGCTGTGGAAGGGGCAAAGACCAAAAAGATTAGCTCCGCTGCGCTTGGTGAGACGCACATAACTGCCAACCACGTCCGCTATATCGTTTCTGTCTGCAAGCTCCTGCAGGAAGCTTTCGGGGAATGCCATGTGGGTTCACCTGCCTTTTTTTAGTATGTGTGTTTATTTGACCGACCAGGCCATTGGAATGAATATACTGCTGTAAGTTTCAAGAGCATATTTATCCGTCATGCCGGCAACATAGTCGCAAACGCTCCGTTCAAGACCGTCGCGGTCGGCTATGCGCTTATAGTCGTCGGGAAGTTTATCAGAATGACTGACGTAGTATTCATATATTCCGCCGATTATGCCCTGAACCTTGCTCTCCTCGCTTTTGGCCACAGGGTTGTAGTAGACGCTCTCATACATGAAGTTATGGAAAAGCTCATAAATTTCAGCCATATCGGGGCTCATGGCAATTTTGCCCTCAGTGCTGCTGGCAATAAGGTCGCTTATTATGGCGTTTATGCGCTGACTGTTGCTGTTGCCAAGAGCTTCCCTGATTTTAAGAGGAACATCCTCTATGGAGAGTATCCCCGCGCGAAGGGCATCGTCAAGGTCGTGGTTTATGTAGGCAATTCGGTCGGAAAAACGGACCAGGGTGGCCTCCAAACTGTCGTCGGGAGCGCCGTGAGTGTGGTTGAGTATACCCATGCGGGTTTCATAGCAAAGGTTGAGTCCTTCGCCGTCCTTTTCGATAAGGTCAACAACGCGAAGACTTTGTTCATAGTGCTTGAAGCCGCTGGGATGAATTTCTCTCAAAGCCCGCTCTCCCGCGTGACCGAAGGGGGTATGCCCCAAATCATGGCCGAGGGCTATGGCTTCGGCAAGGTCTTCGTTGAGCATCAGCGCTCTTGCGGCTGTGCGTGCAAGACGGGTGACCTCCAGAGTGTGGGTCAGGCGGGTGCGATAGTGGTCACCTTCGGGCTGAAGAAAAACCTGAGTTTTATGTTTGAGACGGCGGAAGCTTTTGGAATGGGTTATGCGGTCAATATCCCGCTGGAAGCAGCTGCGCATAGGACATTCTTCCTCGGGCACAAGACGGCCACGGCTATTGGCGGAGAGTACACCGTAGGAGCAGATAAGACTTTTTTCGGCGTCTTCTCTGATCTCTCTGGGACATTTGGGCATAAGCTTTCCTCCTGTATCGATTTTTCCGATGATATTTTTCCGTTCCTATACTTAATACGACGCGCGTCTGCTATTTCCCTTCTTTTTTTAAAAATTTTTAAAATAAATGCGGCAGACCGCATTTTAACGGTCTGCATCGCAAATTACAGTATTTTCACGCCGCGGAAGCTCTCTCCGCAAATGATGTATTCACAAGTTGCTGCGGTAAGCTCCGTGAGAGCTTTTTCAAACTTTGCTTCTATGTCCTCCCGAAGCAGGGCGGAGAAAACAATATCGGTGCCAAAGTCGGTGTTTTCAATAACGGCCTCATGCTCATCCAGAAGTCTCTTCACTCTTTCATACTGGCTGTAAGAGCAGCCCAGCTCAATGTTTTTCCAAAGAGCCATCCGGCTTATACCTGCGTTTTCAAGAGCCATTTTTGCAGCGGTGGAATAGGCGCGGACAAGACCGCCGGTGCCCAGCAAAATTCCTCCGAAATAGCGGGTAACAACGCAGCAGAAGTTTTGTATCTCCTGAGAGCGGAAAACATTCAGTGTGGGCTGACCGCTGGTGCCCTGAGGCTCGCCGTCGTCGCTGTAGCGCATAATGCCGCCCTCGCGGATTATATAGGCATACACATTGTGGCGGGCATCATAGTGCTGTTTTCGCATAGCTTCTATGCAGGCGATGGCCTCGGCTTCGCTCTCAACAGGCCAGACCCGGGCAATGAAGCGTGAGCGTTTTTCGGTGTATTCCGCCTCGCCGTAGGCGGCGGGAACAAGATAGCTTGTCATTCTTTATCCCCCTCGGCGTAGGCGCGAACCTTTGCCCAAAGCTCGCTTTTTACGATTGCTTCTATAACAGTGCCGTCCTCAGCATACTCGGTGCTCAAAACGGCAGCTTCGGAGTGGAGAAGCTGAACGAGGGCACCCTGAGAATAGGGGATGCGGAAAATTGCCCTGTGCTTGCTTCTGCCCAGCATCTCGCTTATCTTTCCAAGAAGCTCTGCCGTGCCCTCGCCGGTGCGGGCAGAGATGCATACCGCATCGTTTTCCCGGGGGAGAGCACCCAAATATGCGTCGCACTTATTATAAACTCTGATGCAGGGAGTGCCCTCAGCACCAAGTTCAGCGATAAGCTTATCCACAATGGCGGCCTGAGTCTGCCATTCGGGATTGCTCAGGTCGATAACGTGAAGGAGCACATCCGCGTAGCTAAGCTCCTCCAAGGTGGCTTTGAAGGCCTCTATGAGATGGTGGGGAAGCTTGCGTATAAAGCCGACGGTGTCGGAGAGGAGAACCTCCTGAAGCTCGTCAACCTTTAATCTGCGGGTGGTGGTGTCCAGTGTGTCGAAAAGGCGGTTGTTTGCGGGTATATCCGCGCCGGTGAGACAGTTGAGAAGTGTGCTTTTGCCTGCGTTGGTGTAGCCAACAAGGGCCACAACGGGCATCTCGTTTTTCTCCCTGCGCCGACGCTGAACGCTTCTTATTTTGCGTACCTCTTCCAATTCTTCCTCAAGCTTTGCTATCTTGCGGCGGATGTGGCGTCGGTCGCTTTCCAGCTGGGTTTCACCGGGTCCTCGGGTACCGATGGCGCCTTCCTGACGCTCAAGGTGGGTCCACATACCCAGAAGGCGGGGGAGCAGATATTTATACTGAGCCAGCTCAACCTGAAGCTGACCTTCTCTTGTGCGGGCTCTCTGGGCAAAAATATCCAGAATAAGGCCGCTGCGGTCAAGAACCTTTACGCCGAGATCTTCGCTGAGAACTCTCATCTGTGAGGGACTGAGCTCGTTATCAAAAACAGCGAGGGAGCATTCGTTCATCTCGATGAGCTCCTTGAGCTCCTGCTCTTTGCCCTCGCCTATAAAGGAGCGGGGATCGGGCGTGGCGCGGTTCTGAATAAGCCATGCAACGGCCTCGCCGCCTGCGGTTTCAACAAGCGCTGCCAGCTCGCCCATGCTTATCTCGTCGGAGCTTTCGCCTTTTTCGAAGCAGGCGGCAGCCAGACCGCAGAGAACGGCACGCTCTTTTTTCTTATCAAAGTTATTAGTCATAGACATATATTAATTCTCCGAAGTGAAGGTTTGGCAGAACATGCGGCAGCAGCAGTTTTCGCACATAGGCTTGCGGGCTGTGCAGACGGCTCTGCCGTGGAGCACAAGGCGGTGGCAGAAGTCGGAGCTTTTTTCGGGAGGAAGTATCTTCCGAAGCTCCATCTCTATTTTAACCGGGTCTTTCAGGTTGTCCACAAGACCCATACGGTTGCTCAGTCTTATGCAGTGGGTGTCCACAACGGTGGAGCCGGGAACACCGAAAATATCTCCAAGGATGAGGTTTGCGGTTTTTCTTCCCACGCCGGGGAGGGATAGAAGCTCCTCCATAGTGCCGGGAACCTTTCCGCCGAAACGCTCCAGAAGCATCTGGGCGCAGAGGATAATGTCCCTCGCTTTGGCTCTGAAAAAGCCGCAGGAATGAACATATTTTTCAAGCTCCTCCTGCTTAGCCTGAGCGAAGGCCTCCAAAGTGGGAAAACGCTCATATAGAGCGGGAGTAATCATATTGACCCGCTCGTCGGTGCACTGTGCGGCAAGGCGAACGGCGAAAAGCAGCTCATAGTCCTTGTCGTACTGTAGGGAGCACTCGGCGGGGTATTCATTTTCAAGGGTCTCAACAAGACCCATAACCTGTTCGGGAGTTCTCATTTCTCTTCCTCCAGTTTACATATGCGGCAGGAAAATGCGCCGCTTGGGGTGGTTTCAATAACTGCATATGTGGGATTTAGATGATCTCCTATTGAACCGGGATTAAGAAGTTCAAGTCCGCTGATTTTAGCATATACCGCACGGTGAGTGTGCCCGAAAAGACCCAGCTGCGCTCCAGAGAAACAGACGCTGTTGCAAAAAGAGTCCATATTCATTTTAACGCCGTGTCTGTGGCCGTGGGCAAAGAAAATGCGAATGCCGTCAACTTCCTCCAAACCGCAATCGGGAGTGGAAAAATCAAAATCGCAGTTTCCACGAACACGCCAAAGGGGAGTGGAAGGATAATGCCGTTCGATGCAGTCGGTGTCCCGCACGCAGTCGCCCAGATGGATTATAAGATTGGGAGATAATTGCTCTATGGCGCGGAGCATGTTGTCTTCGTTTCCGTGGGAATCGCTCATAACGAGTATTTTCGTGGCAGGCACCTTCCTTCTTTTGAGTGAATATAATGCGTATAGAGCGGATTTCTAATAATGAAGGGAATGTGGCATATGGCAGATCTTGAAGCTCTTGAAAGGGAAATAAAAGCCTCTCCGGCGGCGGAACATCTCAAAGCTGCGGCAGCATCACCGGAGGGACAGAAGGTGCTGCGCAATCTGGACACTGCGGCGGTTGAGAAGGCGGCAAAGGCAGGGGATATGCAGGCTTTGAAGGACATACTCTCCGGGGTGCTTTCAACTCCGGAAGGCCGCTCTCTCGCAGAGAAAATCAGAAAGAATTTAGGTAAGTAAGTAAAGGGGGGGTAAGCACTGTGAGCGAACTTGAGGATATGATGGGGAAAATTCTGGGAGATCCGGAGGAAATGGCAAAGATAAGCAGGCTTGCCTCGTCAATTTTCGGTACAGAGCAGGATAATAAGGCCGGGGACGATATGGGAGGGCTGTTCAGCGCTTTGATGGGCAAGGCGGGAAGCGGCGGTGACAAAGCGGCTTTGGTGGCAGCGCTCGCCCCTTATCTTAAACCGGAGCGAAGACGCAAGCTGGAAAAGGCTTTGAAAATAAGCCGCATAGCGGGTATCGCGGGCATAGCCCTGAACGAATGGGGAGAAGGGGATGTATAACAGGCAGTATCAGCCAAACGGAAGAAGAACGCCGTATGCTCCCGAGACAGTAAAAAAAGCAGGGTCTTTCCATGGGAAAAAGCTTGCACCGGTGCCTGAGGTGAAAAAAGAAACATATTCGGAAAAGAAAAGCGCCCATCAAGCAGCACCGCCCAGTCCGGGCTTTGGGCTGAGCGGTGAATTGGGAAAGCTTTTCGGAAAGCTTGGCTCCCTCAGTCTGGAGACGGAGGATTTGCTGCTTATGGCGGTGCTTTACCTGATGTATAGGGAAAGCGGCGACAAGGAACTGCTTATAATGATAGGAGCCCTTCTTTTTATTCAGTAGGCTCGGAAGAAGTTTTCTCTTCCTCCTTGTGAGGAACATTTGCTGGATGCTCAATCTGACTTTTGACGAAAAATCCGATTATAACAGCAAGAAGAAGCTCAGCAATAAGCAATGTTATGCGCAGAGGGCCGTGGGTGTTGATGACAACTGCGGTGAGACCCAGGACGGCGCTGAGACTGTAAAGGATGGCAACAGCCTGCTTCTGGCTGAGACCCATATCGATAAGACGGTGGTGGAGATGTCCGCGGTCGGGCGTCATAGGACTCTGACCCTTGAGCAAGCGGCGGATGATTGCGAAGAGAGTGTCGAAAAGGGGCAGCGCCATAGCCAGCATAGGAACTACAAAAGTGATAATAGCGTAAAACTTGAACATGGCACTGACGGAAATGGTAGAAAGGGCAAAGCCAAGCAAAAGAGCGCCGGTATCGCCCATAAATATCTTGGCGGGATTGGCGTTATAAGGGAGAAAACCAATGCAGGCGCCAACCAAAGCGGCGAGGACAACGGCGATGTTACCCTCGGAAAGAATGAGGGCAACAACAAGCATAGTTAAGGAACTTATGCAGCTTACACCGCAGGCCAGACCGTCCAGTCCGTCAATAAGGTTAACGGCGTTTGTGATGGCAACTATCCATATTATAGTGATAGGTATGCTGAGGGAACCCAAAAGAAGGGTCGTGTTGTCGCTGAGAATGTTGGGGTTGAAAAGCACGTTTATAACAACCCCGTGGGCAACGGCAACAATTGCTGCGGCTATCTGGCATATGAGCTTGACCCACCACCTCATGGGTTTGATGTCATCGATGGCTCCGGTTGCAACAATGATGAGGCAGCCGATAAGTATTCCGCGAAGGGGCTTGTCAATCTCCGCAAAGAGTATAACAGCAAACAGAAAGCCGATAAATATTGCCATTCCACCCATGCGGGGAATGGGTTTTTTGTGTACTCGGCGGGCATCCTTGGGCACATCTATGGCCCCAACCTTCTCGGCAAAAAGCTTGATGGGAGGGGTGGTTACATACGCAAGGATAATGGCGGCAACCAACGCCAGAACTATTTTCAGCCAAAGCTGCATTTCAGGAAACATAAGAAAGTGCTCCTATATGTCTATTTTCGGATTGTATCGCTTAGCAAATCAGCGCTCAACAAAGCCAACTTTTTTGTAGACCTTGCGGAGAGTTTTGCGGGCAAGATAGCTTGCCTTTTCCGCACCCTCTTTGTAAACGCTTTCAAGATAAGTCTTGTCGGCGAGTATGCGGTTTGCCTCCTCCTGAATGGGTCGGAGAGTTTCAACAACGGCCTCACCAACGGCGGGCTTGAATGCGCCGTAACCCTTTCCGGCAAATTCGGACTCGATTTCATCGTAGCTCTTGCCGGTGATGGCGGAATAAATACCCATCAGGTTGGCAACGCCGGGCTTCTCGGAGGGAGCGTAGCGGACGCAGTTTTCGGTGTCGGAGTCGGTGACAGCCTTTTTGAACTTGCGCATAATATCGTCGGGCTTTTCCAGCAGGAAGACGCAGCCGTTGGGGTCGCTCTTGCTCATTTTGCTTGTGGGGTTGCCAAGGCTCATAATGCGGGCACCCACCTTCTGGATGTAGGGCTCGGGAACCTTGAAAACATTGCCGTAGACATTGTTGAAGCGGATAGCAATATCGCGGGTGAGCTCGCAGTGCTGTTTCTGATCCTCGCCAACGGGAACAAAGTCAGCCTGATAAAGCAAAATGTCGGCAGCCATAAGGCTGGGATAGGTGAAAAGACCTGCGTTGATATTCTCGGAATGCTTTGCGCTCTTGTCCTTGAACTGAGTCATACGGCTGAGCTCGCCGAACATGGTGTAGCAGCTGAGCACCCATGCAAGCTCTGCGTGCTCGTGAACATGGCTCTGGATGAAGAGAGTGTTCTTCTGGGGGTCAAGACCGCAGGCAATATACTGAGCCAGCTGCTGAAGTGTGCGGCGGCGCAGATCTGCGGGAGTCTGGCGGACGGTTATGGTGTGCATATCAGCCATAAAATAGTAGTTATCGAATTCTTCGGTGCGCTCTACCCAGTTTTTGATTGCGCCCAGATAGTTACCCAGATGCAGATCACCGGAGGGCTGGATGCCGGAGAGCATAATCTTTTTTGCGGGAGCGGTGTTTTCCATTTATCTTATCCTCTTTCTCTGAGAAATCATTTTATCTTTGCGGCAGAATATAATAACTCCACCTTATCAAATACACATAATAACACACTTTTTTTGCTTTTACAATTCATAATTGACTTTTACACTCAATTAAAATATTATATTTGGGTGATAATTTTGGATAAAAAAGCACTGTGTGCTTCAGGAGGAAAAATAAATGGCAGATATGAATTGGATAAATGAGATGGAAGGCAGAATTCCCGTTGGCGGAGTGCGTACCCGTTTCGCTCCTTCCCCCACCGGATATATGCATGTTGGCAATCTTCGCACCGCTCTTTACACTTATCTTATTGCCCGCCACTATGACGGAACCTTCATTCTCCGCATCGAGGATACCGACCAGGGCAGACTGGTTGAAGGCGCTGTTGATGTTATATATAAGACCATGCGTGAATGCGGTCTCAGCCACGATGAAGGCCCCGATGTGGGCGGTCCCGTTGCTCCCTATGTTCAGACCCAGCGCAAGGGATTTTATATCAAGTATGCCCAGTGGCTTGTTGAGCGCGGACATGCCTACTACTGCTTCTGCGAAAAGACCGAGAGCGAAGAGGAAGAAGCTTCCTTCGTTCGTACCGCTGACCCCTGCAGAAATATGAGCAAAGAGGAAGTTGAAGCCAAGCTTGCCGCAGGCATGCCCTATGTCATCCGCCAGCGTATTCCCGAAGAGGGCAGCGTCACCTTCCACGACGAGATTTTCGGTGACATCACCGTTGAATGCTCCACTCTTGATGACCAGGTCCTTATCAAACGTGACGGACTTCCCACCTATAACTTTGCAAACGTTGTTGATGACCATATGATGGGCATTACCCATGTTGTCCGCGGCAGCGAATATCTCTCCTCCGCTCCTAAGTATAACCTTCTCTATGAAGGCTTCGGCTGGAACATTCCCAAGTATGTCCACTGCTCTCCCGTTATGCGCGATGCCCATAACAAGATGAGTAAGCGCCACGGCGACCCCAGCTATGAGGATCTTATCGCTCAGGGTTATCTCACCGAGGCAGTTGTCAACTATGTAACTCTTCTCGGCTGGTCTCCCAGAGGCGAATATGCCGAGCAGGAGATTTTCACCATGGACGAGCTTATCAAGGTTTTCGACCTTCAGGGTATAAGCAAGTCTCCCGCCATTTTCGATATTGAAAAGCTCCGCTATTTCAACAGTGCCTATATCCGCGCAATGGAGAGCGAAGCCTTCGCCAAGGTGGCAGAGCCCTTCATCCGTCAGGCTGTGAAGAACGAAGCTTATGACGCAGCCGCCATTGCCGCAATACTTCAGCAGCGCTGCGAGGTTCTCACCGATATCCCCGAGAAGGTGGATTTCTTCGATGAGCTGCCCGAGTATGAAGCCGAGCTTTATATCCATAAGAAGAGCAAAACCGATATCCCCGGCTCTCTTGAAATGCTGAAGAAGATGAGCGCCGTTTTCGAAGCAACCGAAGATTGGTCCGATGAAAATATCCTCACCGCTATGACCGATATGGCAGCTGCCGAGGGCGTTAAGAACGCCAAGGTTATGTGGCCTGTGCGTATCGCAATCGCAGGCAAAGCCGTAACTCCCGGCGGCGCTGTGGAGATTGCCCGCATTCTCGGCAAGGAGGAGACCCTCCGCCGTATGGCATTTGGCATCGAAAAACTGGAAAAGAGCCTGTAAAATTTAATAAATCTTAAAAAGAATCCATCTGCAGAAGCGGATGGATTTTTTTATTCGTCTCATCAAAAATTTCTAAACTAAAAATTTGGCTTCGGTGCAAGATAGATACAAAGGAGTGGTAAAAATGAAACACAACAAAAAATGGAAAGCAGCCATAATTGCGATCTGCCTTCTTTCCGTTACTGTGCTTGGGCTTGGAATTTATGCCGCGGCAGCAAATGCGAAAGCGGAAAAATATAAACTTCAGATAAGTAACAACTACCAGCATGCTTTCGACGAGCTTGTAACTGCCGTCGGCGAGATGGATTCAGCTTTGCAGAAAAGTATTTACGCTGTTTCACCCGCCCTTTCGGGAGCGGTATGCACGGAAATTTTCGGAAAAGCTATGACAGCGCAGATGAGCCTTGGTGTTCTTCCCTTTTCCACATATGAGTTGGAGCAGACTGCGGGCTTCATAAGCCGCGTGGGCGACTATGCCTTTGCCCTGAGCCGCGCCGCGGCGGCGGGGGAAAGCCTCGGCGATGAACAGAGAGAAAACCTTAAGGCTCTTGCGGAAAGCTCCGCATTGCTGAGGGACAATATGAAGAATCTGCAGAGGGATATGATGGACGGAGTCCTCACAATGGATGAGCTTTATAAGTCCGAAAAGAGGATTGACGCCGCTGAGGAAAGCCTGCCCTCCACCATAGGAGAGAGTATGCGTCTCATTGAGCAGGAGTTTCCCGAGTTGCCTTCTCTTATATATGACGGACCATTTTCCAACCACCTCAGCGATAAAAGTCCGGCGTTACTGGAGAATACCGAGGAAATAGATGAAAACAAGGGGCGGGAGGTGGCCGCGCATTTCCTCCAGATGCCGAAGACAAAGGTGTTTCCCGTATGGGAGAGCGATGGAGAGCTGCCCTGCTATGTGTATCAGACCGAGCTGTCGGGAGGGGAGACGCAGACTGTAGCGGTAACGAAGCAGGGCGGTCAGGTGCTCAGTATGCTCTCCTCCGATTTCAGCGGCGGAGAAAATTTGGAGATTGAGGATGCGCTTGGCGTGGCCGACGAATTTCTTCTCAGCCGCGGCTACAGGAATATGGAAAAGAGCTACTATATGCTTCAGGATGGCATTCTAACAGCCAACTATGCCTATACTCAGGGAGATGTCACCTGCTATCCAGATCTTATAAAGCTGTCTGTGGATATGGGCAGCGGAGAAATCTGCGGTTTTGAGGCCTTGGGCTACATCTCCTCCCACAAAGAGAGGGAGATAGCTGAGGCTCAGGTGAGCCTGGAGGAAGCGTCTGCAGCTGTGCCGGAAGAACTGCAGGTGGAGAGCAATCGCCTTGCCGTAATACCCAATCCCGGCGGCGAAGAAGTGCTCTGCTATGAGTTCGTGTGCGTGAACGAAGAGGAGCAGCGCTATATCATCTATGTTGATGCCATAAGTGGGGAACAGGAGAAGATTCTTATCCTTCTTGAGGACGAAAATGGCTCTTTGACACTATAAAAACGGCTATGGTGGTACCCCCTTGACGAAAGCCGCAAAAGGTTGTAGAATAAAGTGTATTTCCAGAATTATTCCACCAAAGAAAGGTTGGTTTTTATGGGCTTTATTCCTCAGGTAAGCTGCCGCCATTGCGGACAGACCTTTATGGCCATCTTTAACCGTTGTCCCAACTGCGGAACCAGACGCGTCAAGCAGAGCGGACGTGCCGCCGCATCCACCACCGCTGCCAGCAGCGGCAGTGCTGCAAATGCGAAGCTGAACATCAATGCTCAGTGGCAGTTCATTATGGGTGCTGTGTTGGTTGTTGCTGTTATCGTCGCAGTTATCATTCTCATCTCCACAAGTCTTGGCGGAGGTAAGGATGTTGTTGATGTAAGCGGTCAGATAAGCTGGAGCCTTGACGCTGATGACACTATGCCTCAGAGCGTCACTGTCAGCCTCACTGCCAACGGACAGGCTATTGACAGCGCTGTTGTCACCCCCGATAAGGATGGCAACTGGGTCTATGATTTCGGCGATATGGAGATGTATGACGATAACGATGTTCAGATTCGTTATGCCGTTGAAGCCGCTCCCATCGACGGAAAGACCGTTTATACTTCCGGTCTTGACCTTGTTATCGCAACCGAGGCCGAAGTTATCGAGGTTCAGGTTCCCGCTGCAACTCCCGAGCTTGCAAACCCCAATATCCACACTGTTATTATCAATCATCTTGGCAGAGACCTTAAGGATGAGTTCTCCCTCAAGGCAGGCGAGACCATCGACCTTGACGCCATTGCCTATCCCGTTGATGAAATCTGCACCATTAAGTGGCGCAGCAGCAACCCCGCTGTGTTCACCGTCGATGAAGAAGGCGTTGTAACTCCTGTCGGCAACGGCTGGGGCATCGTTGTTGCCTATGTTGGCGAGATCGAGCACAAGATCAATGTCCGCGTATGGGGCTTTGAAGATACAAGCGAAGAACCCGCTGAATAAAAGATAGCTTATATAAGTAAATTAATGCCGACCCGAATTTTTTTGGGTCGGCATTAAAAAAAGTGTTGACAAACGCCGATGATGTTGTTATACTGACAAAGCTGAACCGAATACGGACGATTGGCGCAGCTGGTAGCGCATCCGCTTGACGTGCGGGAGGTCACAAGTTCGAGTCTTGTATCGTCCACCA
>SVKK01000024.1 GCA_015068425.1 Oscillospiraceae bacterium
CCCTCGACGACTATATAATAGGTCAGGACAAGGCAAAAATCGCCCTGAGCGTTGCGGTTTATAACCACTATAAGCGCATACTTCACGGTGCTCAGGACAGCGATGTTGAGCTCCAGAAGAGCAACATACTCCTTGTGGGACCCACGGGAAGTGGAAAAACCCTCTTCGCCCAGACTATGGCAAAAATGCTGGATGTGCCCTTTGCCATAGCTGATGCAACCACTCTTACCGAGGCGGGTTATGTTGGTGAGGACGTTGAAAATATCCTGCTCCGCCTGCTTCAGGCTGCCGACTTCGATGTTGAGAGAGCCCAGCGCGGTATCATCTATATCGATGAGATGGACAAAATTTCCCGCAAGAGCGAGAATACCTCCATCACCCGCGATGTTTCCGGTGAGGGCGTTCAGCAGGCTCTTCTCAAAATACTTGAGGGTACTGTTGCCAATGTTCCTCCCCAGGGCGGAAGAAAGCATCCCCATCAGGAGTTCATCACAATCGATACAAGCAACATCATGTTTATCTGCGGCGGTGCATTTGACGGTATTGAAAAAATTATCGAGCAACGTCTTGATAAAAAGAGCATGGGATTTGGCGCTGACATTAAAAGCAGCAAGGAGAGAAATGTGGGTGAAACCCTGCAGCATATCCAGCAGCAGGATCTTCTCCGCTTTGGCATCATCCCCGAGCTTATCGGCCGCCTGCCGGTTGTAACACCTCTGAACTCTTTGAGCAGGGAGGACCTTATAAGAATTCTCACCGAGCCCAGAAATGCTCTGACCCGTCAGTATAAGGCACTGATGGAAATGGACGATGTTGAGCTTGTCTTTGATGATGAGGCTCTCGGTGCAATAGCCGATAAGGCCATTGAGAAGGAAATCGGCGCCCGCGGTCTGCGTTCCGTTATGGAGAGCATAATGACCGGCGTGATGTTTGCAGTTCCCTCCGACGAGAGCATCTGCAGTGTGCGCATAACCGCTGACTGCGTGAAAAACGGTTCTGATCCCGAAATAATCAGAAAAAGCGATAACTAAAAATATTCTAAGGCGGAGCGTTTCCCGCTCTGCCTTTTTTCCCCTCAGGAAGGAGGATACTTATGGACTATAATAAAAATATTTCCACAATGCCCCTGCTGCCTCTCCGAGAAATAACTGTTTTCCCCGGAATGATGGTGAACTTTGATGTGGAACGTCCGATGTCTGTTGCTGCTTTGAATGCCGCAATCGGCTCCGAGCAGGAGATATTCCTTGTAACACAGAAAGAAATTGCAACTGCCTTACCCAAGGCCAATGACCTCTATAATATCGGCACGGTCTGCACCATTCATCAGGTACTCAAAATTCCCGGAAGCAGTATCGTCAAGGTTATGGTGGAGGGCAAATGCCGCGCCCGCGCAATGAGCATTGAAGAGAGCAGACCCTGCTTTAACGCAACTGTGGAAAAGCTTCCCGAAACAAAGCTGAGCTCCGTAACTCCCAAGGTGGAGGCTCTTATGCGCAGCTGCATCAATCTTTTTGATGAATATTCCGAAATTGTGGGAACTGTTCCTCCCGAGACCTTCCTCAGCGTGGTGGACAGCAATGACCCCGGATATGTTGCCGACTATATTGCCCAGAATGTGTTCCTTAAGCACAGCGAAAAGCAGGAGGTTTTGGATGAACTTCGTCCTCTCCGACGTGTTGAGATACTGAGCAGAATTCTCAACAGAGAGATAAATATTCTCAGCCTTGAAAAGAGCATAGAAGATGTGACAAAGGAAGAGATGAACCGGGCGCAGCGTGACTATTATCTCCGTGAGCAGATGAGAGTGATCCAGAGGGAACTGGGTGGGGAAGGCTTTGAGGATTCCGGAGATGAGCTTAGCGAGTATAAAGAAAAAATTCTCGCTCTCGGTCTTCCGAAGGAGACGGAGAATAAGCTTCTCAAGGAGCTTGGTCGTCTTGCGAAGCAGCCTTTCGGCAGCAGCGAGGGAGCTGTGCTTCGCACTTATCTGGATGTGTGTCTCGAGATGCCCTGGAACAGCAGAACCGAGGATACCACCGATATAGAAAAGGCAAAGAAATGCCTTGATGAGGACCATTTCGGTCTTGAAAAGGTCAAGGATCGCATAATTGAGTATCTTGCGGTTCGCCAGCTTGCACCCAATCTCAAGGGCAGCGTGCTCTGTCTTGTAGGCCCTCCCGGTGTTGGTAAAACCAGCGTTGCTATGAGCATTGCCCGGGCAACCAACAGAAAAATGGCACGTATTTCTTTGGGCGGCGTTCACGATGAGGCAGAAATCCGCGGCCACAGAAAAACCTATGTGGGGGCAATGCCCGGCCGCCTTATCTCCGGATTGCAGCAGGCGGGAAGTATGAACCCCGTAATGGTACTTGATGAGATTGATAAGCTTGGCAGCGACTATAAGGGAGATCCCTCCGCGGCTCTTTTGGAAGCTCTTGACGGAGAACAGAACGGTACCTTCCGTGATAATTTCCTTGAAATCCCAGTAGACCTTGGCGAAGTTTTCTTCATCACCACCGCAAATACAACATCCACCATTCCCAGAGCACTTTTGGACAGAATGGAGGTAATTGAGCTTTCCAGCTATACCGACGAGGAAAAGCTGCGAATTGCAAAGGACCATCTTCTGCCTAAGCAGAGGCGCAAGCACGGTCTCACCGCCCGCAGCCTGAAGCTTAGCGACGATGCCATCCGCGAGATAATCGCCGATTACACCCGCGAATCCGGTGTTCGAATTCTTGAGCGTGAGATTGCAGCTGTCTGCCGCAAGACTGCCCGCATTATTGCAGAAGGTCAGCGCAAGAGCGTCAGCATTAAGGCAGGCGGTCTTGAAAGCTTCCTTGGCGCTGCGAAGTTCAAGGCCGATAAGGTATATCCCCGTGATGAGGTTGGTCTTGTCCGCGGTCTCGCATGGACTTCCGTTGGCGGCGAGGTGTTGGATGTGGAAGTCATTGTTTTGGAAGGCAGCGGCAAGCTGGAGCTCACCGGTAATATCGGTCAGGTCATGCAGGAAAGCGCCAAGGCAGCTGTCAGCTATATCCGCTCCCGCGCAAAGGTTCTTGGAATAGAGAGCGATTTCTACAAGACTAAAGATATCCATATCCATTTCCCCGAGGGCGCAATTCCCAAGGATGGCCCTTCCGCCGGCATAACAATAACTGTTGCCCTTATCTCCGCTCTTACCGGAGCTCCTGTGCGCCGCGATATCGCTATGACCGGCGAAATAAGTCTCCGTGGCAGAGTTATGGCAATAGGCGGACTGAAGGAAAAGACTATGGCTGCCCTTCGCACAGGCATTAATACTGTAATAATCCCCTCCGAAAATGAGAAGGATCTTCAGGAAATTGACCAGAGCGTACGTGCTGCCCTGAATTTTATCACCACTGACCATGTGGACAAAATTTTGGACACTGTCCTTGTTCGTCCAAGTGTTTGCCTTAGCAGCGAGAGCGGGGAGGGGAGCACCATAATGCCTATCCCCGAAAATAACGATGCTGCCCGCCGCAGTATCAGACAGTAGGTGAGAGTATGAATTTGCATAATGTGGAATTTATAAAATCTGCGGCCTCCGCATCCGGCTTCATTCGTGACAGCAGACCTACGATAGTTTTTTCCGGTAAGAGTAATGTGGGTAAGTCTTCCGTTATCAACAAGCTCTTAAACCGAAAGAATTTTGCCCGCGTTGGCGCACAGCCCGGCAAGACCATCCACGTGAATTACTTTCTCATTGATAAAACCGCCTATTTCGTCGATCTTCCCGGCTATGGCTATGCAAAAGTCAGCAAGGATGAGCGTGACCGTTGGGGCGCTCTTATGGAACGCTTTTTCGAAGAGCCCGAGCTTATCACTCTGGGTGTTATGATTGTGGACTCCCGCCATAAACCCACCGCTGATGACTGCACAATGGCCGAGTGGTTCAAATCCACTCAGTGCAATCTTGTTATTGTTGCAAACAAGATCGACAAACTGAAAAAAAGCGAGATTGAGCCCAATATGCAGCGCATAAGGGAAACTCTGCAGCTTGATGAAAGCGTGAAGGTAATACCCTTCTCAGCGGAAAAAGGCAATGGCAGAGATGAGCTTTTGAGTAAGATAATGGAATATTGCTGAATATGGAAAAAGCACCGCAATGAAATATTGTGGTGCTTTTTGGCGATATACTTATGTTGAAAAGGCTAATTTCCTGTAGTATCATTAAAGTAAGAATTTGTTGAGAGTGGATAATATGAAGTCTTTTGAACTGAACAAGCCTTTTTTCAAAAAGACAGTGGTGCTTATGCTGCCCATCGTGCTGCAGCAGCTCATCACTATCGGCATAAATTTTCTGGATAACCTTATGGTAGGCGGGTTTGGCGAAACCCAAATTGCGGCAGCGGCTTTCGGAAATCAGTTTTATTCTCTCTTCCAGTTTATATGTATGGGTCTGGGCTCGGGAGCCATTGTTATGTCTTCCCAGTTCTGGGGGAGAAAAGAGCTTGAGCCAATGCGCACGGTAGCCGCCATTGCTCTGAGAGTATCCTTTGTTTTCTGCGCCGTTTTCACCGCTTTTTCCGTGGCTTTCCCAAATCTTATAATGCGGATTTTCACAAATGAAGCAGCCGTTGTGGAAGCAGGAACGGAATACATGCGCATTATCGGCTTAACCTTTGTTATGGCAGGTCTTTCCTCAACGGCAACCTATCTTCTCCGCAGTGTTGGCAATGTGAAAGTGCCCCTTCTGGGCTCTGCAATCGCATTTGTGCTCAATCTTTTCTTTAACTGGGTATTTATATTCGGAAAACTGGGAGCCCCCAGAATGGAGATTGTTGGCGCTGCGGTGGGTACACTTATTGCCCGCGCCTTTGAGTTTGTCTTTGTTTTTGGCTATTTCATATTCAGAGATGAACGTTTTGCGTTCCGTCTCCGTAATATATTGCTGAGATCAAATTCAATTCGGAAGCAGTATGTGAAGTATTCTATGCCCGTAGTTATAAGCGACACACTGCTTGGACTTAGCATAACATTGAGTTTTGTGGTCGTGGGTCATATGGGCGAGGAGTTTTCTGCCGCCAGCTCAATTGTTAACAGTGTTGTTCAGGTGAGCTACGCATTGAATATGGCGATGGGAGGTGCTTCAGCTATTGCTATAGGAAATACCATAGGCAGCGGAGATATACAAAAGGTCAAGAGGGAAGGAAACAGCTATATGCTTATCAGCATACTCTTTGGTCTGGTGCTTATACCCATTTTGCTGCTGTTGGAGAAGCCCTATCTTGGATTATACAATGTGTCCGGCGAGACCCTTGCCCTCTGCCACGGCATGCTGATGGTCAACTGCTTCTTTATGCCATTGCAAACAAATGCCTACGTGTCCTCCAAGGGCATACTCCGCGGCGGCGGCGACACCCGTTTCATTCTTTTAGCGGACAGCGCCCTTGTTTGGCTGCTTTCTCTGCCTTTGGGCGCTATTGGCGGCTTGGTGCTGGGCTGGAACCCAATTTGGGTCTACGCCATACTCCGTGTTGAATTTCCTTTGAAGGGTGTGGTGTGTATGATACGCTACTTTACCTGGAAGTGGATAAAAGAGATCAGGGCTGAAAAATAGTATCAGTAAAAAAATAACGGAGAATACCATTTGTATTCTCCGTTATTTTTTTTGTGTAGATTTTTACAGATTGTAGTACTTGTCAAATTCCGCGGGTGTGGGGATGGCTGCCATCTCGCGGCACTCTGCGCGCTTGGTCTTGATAAAGTTTGCGATAAGCTCCTCGGGGAATACTCCGCCGGCGGTGAGGAACTGGTGGTCTGCCTCAAGAGCATCAAGAGCGGCCTCAAGGGAGGTGGGCAGCTGCTGGAGCTTTGCCTTCTCCTCCTCGGGGAGGTGGTAGAGGTTCATGTCGTAGGGACCCCAACCGTTTGCGTGAGGATCAATCTGATTTTTGATGCCGTCAAGACCTGCCATCAGCAGAGCTGCATAGCAGAAATAGGGGTTGCAGGTGGCGTCGGGGTTGCGCAGCTCGAAGCGGCGGGACTTGGGACTCTTTGCATAGGCGGGAATGCGGATAACAGCGGAGCGGTTGCTGGTGGCATAGCCAACGGTTACGGGAGCCTCGAAGCCGGGAACAAGGCGCTTGAAGGAATTGGTGGAGGGGTTGGTGATGGCGCAAAGGGCGTTGATGTGCTTGAGCAGACCGCCCATGAACCAGTGCGCCTCCTTGCTCAGGTGAGAGTAGCCGTTATCATCGGAGAATACGGGTTCGCCATCCTTCATCAGCAGCATATGAACGTGCATGCCGCTGCCTGCCTCGCCATAAACGGGCTTGGGCATAAAGGTTGCGCTCTTGCCGTATTTGAGGGCGGTGTTGTGGATGATGTATTTAATCATCATAGTGGCATCGGCCATAGTGCTCATAACGCCAAGCATGGGTTCGATTTCGAACTGTCCGGATGCGCCAACTTCGGGATGATGATACTTGATGGGAATTCCTGCTTCTTCCATAAGCATAACCATCTCGCTGCGGCATTCATAGGTGGTGTCAAAGGGCTTTGCGATGTGGTAGTTCTTCTGCTTCGCAACAGTAACGCCAAGACCTTCAACAGCGGTGTTCCAGTGGGACTGGTTTGCATCTATTTCCATACCGATGGAGTTGGGGCGAACATCCCAGCCAACACGGTCGAAGAGATAAAATTCAAACTCGGGGAGGATATACATGGTGTCGGCAATGCCGCTATCGCGCATATATTTTTCGGCGGCCAGAACGATGTTTCTGGGGTACTGAGCCAGAGGACGGTTCTGGGGATAGTCAATTATCATGGCGTTGCCGGTCATAGAGAGGGTAGGAATCTCGCAGAAGGGGTCAATGGCGGCGGTGTCGGGGTCGGGGATGAAGACCATGTCGCTTTTTTCAACAACGGCATAGCCGTAGTTGGAAGCGTCAAAACCAACGCCAACGGTCATAAGCTCCTCGGTGAAGCTGACGGCGGGGATGGTAACGTGGCGATACTGACCGTTGATGTCCACCATCTTGAAGTCAACCATTTTAATGTCGTTTTCCTTGATAAAATCAAGAATATCCTGAACAGTTTTAGCCATGATAACACTCCTTATTTATCTTAAAAATCAAAAAACAGTATATCAGCATTATTTTTTCCCGTCAATAAATTTACTTTTTATTATTTCCCGAATTTCCCTAATTTTGCATAATACGAACATGTTTTCTTTTATTTCTTGACAATGTTCTCCAAATGCGATAATGTAAATGATAGTTTATCCCATTAGAGAATTAAATCGTTGGAGGGGACAAATTTGAAAGAAGAAAGAGGATCCTGGGGAAGTAATATAGGCTTCCTGCTTGCTGCCATCGGCTCTGCCGTCGGTCTCGGAAACATTTGGGGTTTCCCCTATAAGATGGGTAAATCCGGCGGTTTCACATTCCTTATCGTTTATCTGCTTCTTGCCATATTCGTGGGCTTTGTCATTATGATGGGCGAGCTTGCCATGGGACGTAAGACCGGTAAGGGCACCATCGGCGCTTATCACGACCTGAGCAAGAAGTTCAAATGGGTTGGATGGCTTGCCGTATTTTCTCCCTTTGTAATCATGAGCTTCTATTCCGTTCTCGGTGCATACTGCATTGAGTATCTTGCTCTGAATCTTAGCAATCTTGCCTTTGCGGGTGGCGCTATTATGACCGGCTCCGATCTGTTCGTGGCTATGCTCACCAATCCCTTTGGCGCAGTTATTTTCACTCTGCTGTTTATGGTGATCTGCTATCTCATTAACCGCGGCGGTATTGCCAGCGGCATTGAGAAGTTCAATAAGGTGGGTATGCCCGCCCTGTTTGTAATGCTGGTTATTATTATCATCCGCTCTCTCACTCTGCCCGGTGCAGTCGAGGGTCTGAAGTTTATGTTCGTCCCCGGCTATGCTGTGGAGGCAGGCTTTATTGAGGAAGCTCCCGGATTCCTTACCGTTCTCGCAACTGCAGGCGGACAAATGTTCTTCTCTTTGTCCCTTGCAATGGGCGCAATGATCACCTATGGATCTTATCTGAGCAAGAAGGAAAGCCTTGTAAAGAACTCTGTTATCATTGTTATTGCCGATACCATCGTAGCTCTTATGGCCGGTATCGCTGTTATTCCCGCAGCTGTTGCCACCTATGGTCCCAGCGCAGCTCTCAGCGGTCCCAAACTTCTGTTCATTACCCTGCAGGATGTTTTCAGCGCGATGGGAACTGTCGGTCCTCTCTTCGGTGTTGTGTTCTATCTGCTGGTGCTTCTGGCAGCTATTTCTTCTGCAATTTCCCTCATTGAGGTTATTTCCACTTTCTTTATGGACCGCGCCGCAGCGAAGGGTAAGACCGGAAAACGCGGAAAGATCGTTTTCTGGACCTGCCTTGCCATTATGGTTGAGGCTGCTGTTGTTGCGATTGACGGACTTGGCGCAAACGGTATGTGGGTGCCTTTCCAGAACGCTTTCGGTATCATCGGCGAGTTCAACGATTGCTGGCTCGACTTTATGGATACCCTCTCCGAAGGTATTGCAATGCCTCTGGGCGCCCTGCTTATGAGCATTATGGTGGGTTGGGAAATCAAGCCCAAAACTCTGCTGGAGGAGATAGACCCCAGCGGCAAAAAGTGGCTGCGCGTGTTCTTCTCCGCCTGTATGAAGGTTGTCGTTCCCATTGGAATGCTTCTTGTCCTTGTTGGCCAGATCGATACCTTCTTCCACCTGAATATTTTCTAAGCATGGTTCCGATTTTAAGCCGGTCTGCGTAAAAACGCAGACCGGCTTTTTGTTATTCACATAAGATACAAGTGAGATACAGATTTTACTCATTTTTGATGGGAAATAGGAGGAAAATAGTGGCACTAAGTAAGAAGGAGAGAAAAACAATGAGAAAAAAGCTTCTTTGTGCCATATTGTGTTTATGTCTTTGCCTTTCATCCATTCCTGCCTTTGCTGTGTCTCAGGCGGAGATAGATGCCCTTGAGCAGCAACGGGAAGCTCTCGAAGAAAGTGAAGCCAATATAGAAAGTCAGCTGGAGGCGCTTGAAAGCAGCAAGGAGGCCGCTCTGGATAAAAAGGCCGCTCTGGACGAGCAGTGCGCTATCCTTCGTCAGGATATTTTGCTGCTGGAAGAGGAAATAGAAATCTATAGGAGTCTTGTCGCCGATAAGAAAGAGGCGGCGGAGGAGGCAAAAAAGCAGGAGGAGAGTCACTACGAGCTTTATCTTTACCGTGTGCGAGATATGGAGGAGCACAGCGCATGGAATTATGTAAACTATATTTTTAAGGCTGACAGCGTTTCAAGCTTTCTCTCCCGTCTTTCCGATATCTCGGATATAATGCGTTTTGATGAAGATCTGCGCGAGGAATACATTGCTTCCCGGAATAAAGCGGAAGAGGTTCTTGGAGAATATATAGCCCTTCAGGAGGCACTGATTGAAAAGCAGGAGACTCTTCTGGAGCGAGAAAGTGAGCTTGAGGAAAAGATTGAAGACTCCGCAAAAATAATCAGCGAGCTTGAACAGGATATAGAGAGCTATACCGCCTATATGGAATCCGTTGAAGAGGAAATGGCAGCGGTGCAGAAGCTTATTGATGAAAAGGCCGAGGAGCTCCGCAGGCAGCAGGAGGCTGAGGAGGCCGCAAAAAATCAGTGGGGTTGGGGAGGAATTCCGTCTTCGGGATATTATAGCTGGCCAAGCTACACAAGTTATATAACTTCACCCTTCGGACCTAGAATCCATCCTATTTACGGAGAGCTTAAACCTCATACCGGTGTAGATATAGGCGCAAGCTACGGCAGCGCAGTAACGGCTGCTGCAGAAGGTACGGTAAGCATTGCGGTGCTGGACTATGGCTCTGTGGGTTATGGAACCTATGTCGCAATATACCACCCAAACGGCACAACAACTCTTTACGGTCATATGAGCGCCCTCACGGTTACAACGGGACAACAGGTGAGCAGGGGACAGGTTATAGGCTATGTTGGCTCAACGGGAGCGTCCAACGGTCCCCACATTCATTTTGAGATAAGGGTAAACGGCGGCTGCGTTGACCCGATGCTCTATTTCTAAAAAAAAGGAACTCCCTGTCGGGAGTTCCTTTTTTAATATCCTTTTGTAAGGTCAACAACATCACTGAGTGAGCCGTCGGTGATGTATGCGATAACCTTGGAGAGAGTATCCATAACATATCTCTCGTGTCCGTCTTCAACCTGCATTGCCTGATGGGGTGAGAGAACTATATTATCGAGAGTTTCAAAGGGGTATTCATAGGGGATGAGACGCTCGTTCATATTCTTGGGCTTGGAGTCCCATGTGTCTATGGCGGCGCCTGCAAGATAGCCGCTGCTGAGGGCATTGTAGAGAGCCTTCTGATCTATGCAGTTGCTTCTGCCAACATTAACGATATACTTATCCTTCATAAGCTTAAGGCGGCGCTCATCAAAGAGACAGTTTGTTTCAGCCGTTTTAGGCAGTGAGATAACAATGAGGTTCGTTTTCTCGCAAAGCTCATCGAGGGAGGACACAAGCTTCACGTCGTCATACTGCTTGCCCCGATCAATGGTGTAGGTCTCAATAAAGTTATGGCGAAGAACCCTGTTGATGCTCCTGCCGATATGGCCGAAGCCGAGAAGGCCTATTTTAACATCAAATATGCTGGTCCAATAGGGGTTCTTGCTGTCGCGCCAGATGCCTTTGCGGAGCTTTTTGTCGCTTTCGGTGATGCGGTTGAGAAGGCTCATGCCAAGACCTATGGAATATTCGGCAATATAATCGGCGTCAATGTGGGAGTTGACAAGGGTGATGCCCATATCCTGCATGGCAGAAAGGGGGAAATCATCAACGCCCGTTTTGTATGCAAAGACAGCCTTCAAACGGTCGGCAGTTGCAAGTGCTTCCTCGCTCAGTTTTTTGCCGATGAAAATGTCGTAACCCTTCAGGGAAAATCCGTCGAGATCCACAAGGTCAACATCGGCATATTTTTTGAGCTCTTCAAGCATTTTTTCAAAAGCGGAGTCCAGTTTGGAAATGCTGAGACAAATCTTAGGTTTCATTTTATCTGCTCACATCCTTTGAAAAATTGGTGATATATGCTTCGATTGCGCTTTTGCTCTGGCTGAGAACATCTCCACGCTGACTGTGCTTGAGGACAAAACAGCCGAGTCCCCAACGAAGAGCATTTTCGATATCGCCCATATCGTCCGAGAGAATATGGAGAACGCCGGCGGCAAAGGCATCGCCGGAGCCGATTTTTTCATATGCGGAAAACTCTGTGTTTTCAATGCCGAAGCTCTTGACGCCATCTTCGGTTTTGCGGGAGACATAGAGAGAAACGGCGCATCTGTTGTCGGAAAGCCACTGCCTTTCTCGGACTATGAGCATAGTAGCGTTAAATTTGTTGTGGAAAAGCTCTCTGTTAGTGCCGAGGAAGGTGGTGAGATCCTTTTCTGCGCAGAAGACAATATCAACATAGTTAATTATCTCTTTGTAAACCTCGGCGGCTTCGTCGATGCTCCAGAGTTTGCCACGGTAGTTGAAGTCAAAGCTAACGGGAATGGAGCGGCGCTTTGCCTCCTTCAAAAGTTGAAAGCTGAGGCGTCTTGCTCCCGCGGAGATAGCGAAGGAAATTCCGCTTATATGGAAAAGGGAGCAGCCTTCAAATATGGCATCAAGATCGAATGCGTTTTCATCCAGCTTGGAGGCTTCAGAGCCCTTGCGCATATAGATAACCTTGCTTGTGCGCTCTCCCTGACCCTCCTCAAGGAAATAAAGTCCCATTCGGTCTCCGGAGCGGATTATACGACCGGTTTCAACGCCGTAGGAACGAAGATGTCTGATGGTGGCGTCGCCAAGGTCATCGGCGGGAAGAGCGGTGATATATTCGGTATTGTGACCCAGGCAGGAGAGGCAGACCAGCACATTGGACTCGGTGCCGCCGTAGCATGCGTCGAAGGCGCGGCTCTCGCTTATAAGACCGTGGGAGGGAGGGGTGAGACGGAGCATAATTTCTCCGAAGGCGAGTATTCTTTTATTCATATTATCACCTTTACTTATTCTTAATGGCGTCTATTCTCTCCTTGCAAAGCTCAAGGAAGGCCACGGTTACCAGCAGCGCTTCACCGCATTCGCGGGTAAGAATTGGGTTAAAAACCTTGCCGAAGCGATGGCGAAAAGCGTCGCGGAAGGAGTTGAGGCGACTGTCGCGAGGGTGGATGCGTCTGCGTATCCATAGGGCGCTGCGGCGGTCAACCTTCATTACGTAGTTGAAATTAACGCGGATATCCTCATAGGGAATGAGGTAATAGTCGGAGGAAAGCTTGGAGGTCTGGAGCGGTTTTACGCCATTTTCGCTTACAGTTCTTGCGGCATTTTTCTCCAACATTTTTTTAAGATCTTCCGCAGTGTGTTTTGTGGTGAGGTAAAAATACATATTCGGCTTGCCGCCCTCCAGAAGGTCACGAGCAATGCCGAGGAAGTTATCCTCAACGGAAAACTCGAAGCAGTCCTCGGGAATGAGTCCGAAATTATCCTTGACGGTTTTTTCGATTACGGTCTTAAACTGCATATTTGCAGCCTCGGCTGTGGAGTCAATGGTCTCGCTTTTTCCCAATTTCAGGTCAGAAACCTTGAGGGCAAGGGAAATGGACTGGGCGTACTTATTTTTCCACGTGATTTTTTTCTGGTCGCGCTTTTCAACAAGCACATAGCCGTCACTGGTAAGAATAAGGCCGTTTATTCCTATCTGGTTGCCGAAAACGGATTTATGAAGAGGGGAGATCTTATTGCGGTATTCATATACATTTCTGATAGTCAGTCCATCGTCAAACTCGTAGTCCATGCAGCGGTTTGTTATGAGCATATGGAAATACATGCTGCGCTGAGTGTCCAGAGTGAGGGTTTTATTTGTTTTGTTATAAGAAAAGTCGTTGAGGCGGACAGTACCGTTGTTGGAGCGCTTGGAGCTTTTGTGGGCGGCAAGGAGCTTGAGAGCGTTCTGCATAACGAAATCAGGGAGCTGGTGATTTTCCTTGCTGTCTTCAAAAATAATTCTGGTGTCGCCGTGGACATTGGAGAAAACGTTGAGAGAGGGAAGATAGAGCTTGCCTCTGCCGTAGTCAAAGGATTCTCTGTCCTGCTTTACAACGGCGTATTTCTTGGAATACTTGTCCTTCACTTCGTTTTTAAGATCGCTCTTTCTGAAAACGGTGATATGTTCGCTGTGGAGCGCCATAAAGCCGCCGCCCTTATCGCAGAAGTTATCCTTTTTAGCGAGAATTTCGGATTTATCGGTTTTGGGGTGACCGCTGTAAGAGGATATAACTTTGTGGTGGTTATCGCTTATCTTGCTGGATTCCTCAAGATAGGCGTCAAACTGCCTTACTATTATTGCAATGAATATTGTAAAAATACCTGCAAGAAAGACGGAGAGCGTGTCTTCGCTGGTGAAAATAGCGAAAATTCTCTTGAAAGATTCGGAGATGGATTGCTTAAAAGCCCCGAAGAAAAAGAAAATCACACCGATAAGAAGTAAGTATATAATGATTTTGGCAAGGGTGCTGTCAAAGCATTTTCTTATGAATTTCAATATCTTTTTCTTCACGGCGCACTCTCCAAATTTTGTATATCTTTATGAATAAGGTATATCACAACTTGCTTTTCAAGTCAATTTATTCGAAAGGGTAAAAAAATAAAGTCCATCCTAAACATATCAGGATGGACTTTAATAAAAATGGTGTTTCAAGAAAGCGTCGGTAAGGTCGTATCAGGAGTTAGGGCTGGGGAAAGGCATGTTCGGTTAAAATTGATGTTTCATTATAGAAGGTCCAGTTGTTTTTGTCCCAAATATTGTCTTTAACGCTTACCCATGTAGAGGGGAGAAATGCATTTCCGTTGTTTTTTTCCAACTCCCAGTCACCGGAGGCGGAGAGAAACTGCTCGTGTGCGGTTTTTTCATTGGAATTTATGGGATTACCGGTAAATGGATTGGTGGGATTTTCTATAATGTCGGCTGTAGCCAATGTGGGGACATCGGCATTTGTCATAAACTCATAGGAGGTAGTGAAACCGTGGCTGTCGAAATCTTTAACCATGAGCAAGGGATAATATTCCTCAATAGAGCCAAGTTCCTCCAATTGATACATCGTTTTTCCGTGGTCAGCAACAAGAATTATTCTGGTGTTGTCGTAAACATCGTTTTCACGCATGTAATCAAACCAGTCGGACAACCTGAGCAGCGCCGCCATATTGGCGTGGTAATGTGACATTTGAGTATAGTTGTCAACCCTAAGTGTTTTACCGTCGGTACAGAATCTGTCGAGGTTGAGCGCGTCATATTCGGTGTTGTCCACTACAGCCATAGGTACATAATCCGGGGTTTGCAGGAGCATGGGTTCATGCGTGCTGTCGTTGGTTAACATGAGGAATGTATTTGTTGCGCTTTCCGTAATCTCGGACATTTCAGAGAGATTAAGCAGAACATTATAGGGGTCAGTAAACAGCATTGAGATACCGCGGGCGCGGGATATGCCATCATATTCCTGAGTGGTATATATAAATTCACCACCAAATGAACTTACTCTGCAATATTGGCCGTTGTTATAAATAGTGGGTTGAAGGATAAGCGGCATGGATTTCATTATGCTGAATACGAAAAAGTTTCGCCTATTGACGGGAGCCGCTGCAGCTTTAGTATCAGCATCATAGATTTTGCCCTTAGTAATGTAGGTGTTTATCTCGGGATACTCGTCATAAATGGAAAGGTCGGGAAGCCAGCTATAACCAGCATAGGGAGGATCACAAACAGTCACTTTATAGTTGTTTTCCGAGAATATAACGGGCATAACCTTGAGGGATTCATTGTGCTTATCGGCAAGAGCTTCATTGTTTCGCTTGTTTAACTCAACAGGTGTATACTCGTAACCACCGAAAAGAGCAGGAGCTGCGATGTTTGTAATGCGTCCGTAGGAAACAGTGTTTGCGTAAAATGTAAAGCCGTCAAACTTCTCTTCCAGTACGGGTTTTTCCTTCATAATAAAAGGAATATACTCTGCCATACCGCGGTCAAGCATTAATACTACAACATTTTTTCCGTTTTTGCTTAGCTGGAACTGTATGGAATTATCCGTGTAATCAGTGGGTCGTTCAACAATTGCTGTATTAATTTTGCCAATGTTGAATATGGACATGCCGCTCAGTGCAATAACAGCCGTAAGCATAACCATTGTTGCAGCACGACGCCATTTAGAGGCAAAGAAATACATAACAAGTGCAACAAGGGCAACAATCAGAAGATTGAACAGCTGTTGTTTAAGCTCAAAAGTGAGAAATCCTTCATACTGAAGCATTGGGGTAATAACACCCAAATTTGTGCCGAAGAACATATAGTTAACCAGCATTACACCGCAAAGGCACCATACCAGTTTGTCGAACAGTGCTTTAATACGGGGACTTGCAAGCCAATAAAATACATTAAACCACACGATGAAAGAGCCGATTGCCAGACAAGTTGAGCTTACAATATACCATATGGGATTATAATCATTCGCAATAGAAAAGAATTCAAGAGGGGATGAGCTGATGTATGCAGAGGGGATCAGCAATCCGGTTAATACGACAAGGAAAAGGCAGCCGGTTATGAAAAATCTCTTATGAGGAACAGGTTCGGCGGTGTTGACTCCAAAATTGATTTTTGCTGCGATAAAGGGAATAATATACGGAAGCTGGAGCAACAGACCGATACCAATCAAAAATATTTTGCGTTTTATAAACTCAGGAGTTATCACAAAAATGCCGACGGCAATACTAAGCAGACCGATAAGTGATGAAAGAATACGTAGAGCCAATCTGGGGTTTTTCAGCTTATAGAAAATGTTTTTCACCAAACTGAAAACATTGTTCAGCGTCCAGTAGAATACGAGACAAGCAGGGGAATTATAAAGGAAAACAAGGAAGAACAGCGCCATGCCGTAGAGCTGAATTTTAGCTTTAAGAGGAAAACCCTTCAAATAGAGTGCGCTGGAAATTACGTTTATTGCTGTCATAAGTATCGGCAGCAGATTCAATGTTAGACCGCCGATGACAATAAGAGCGTCCGGCGCACCAAGGTCTGCTATGGGACCGAGAGATACGCCGTTGAGAATATCAAGATGTGAGAGGAACTGGTATGCTGCAATGAAGAATGGGATTTCCAACAGCAGGGACACAGAGCCTTTCAGCGTGTCAGTGGGCTTATAATTGTTCTGACGATAGTAGGTCTGCAAAATCAACATTCTCTCGTCGCCGGAGAAGGTTTTCTTAATGTGTGCCACACCCTCACGAAGCTTGATATCAATATCCCTTGCTTCTTCCTGCATGGCATCTGCTCTTCTGTATAAGGGAAGAACAAGAATGTTCATTACAAGACTTAAAACAATGATTACAAGACCGGGATGCCAAATAAACCGGCTTGCCAACTGAAATATAATTTCAAAAATCAGTTTAAGAGGACCGATCAGCAAAGAGCCTAAAATATTAGAAAATGTCATATCATTTATCCTTATCTGCAGAAGTCAATTCATCATATTTAGCGATCAGGTAGTCAACTGCGCGTCGAGCACCTTCTCCTTCGTGAACCCATGTTTCTTTCTTGATCTGATAGCGGCCTTCGGCATATCTGGGATCTGTCAGACAGGTATCAATCAGGTCTTTGAGGTTTTCCATATTTTCTTCGGTGAGCTGACTGCCCAATCTGGGGAGTGCGGAAGCCGTCCAAAGGGGCTTGTTTAGCCACCAAGCGTCATACAGACTTAGATCAAATCGAGGATCGGTGTATATAACGGGCTTGTCATAAATAAGAGCAAAATCGAATATGACGCCGGAAAAGTCGGAAATCAGGATATCAGAACATCGAAGCACATCAAAGTTGTCTGTATCGCGGTTCCATTCAAGCTGATCGGATTCGGGATATTCCTTCATAAGCTTTTCAATCATAGCGGTTTCTGATTTGAATGACTGAGGGTGAGGACGGATAATAACGTGGTAACCGGTTTTAAGGAGCACATCAATGATCTTGCCGCCGTATACATTCAAAATTGCACTTTGTCCCCATGATGGAGCAAGAAGAATGGTTCGCGGATGTGCGGGTGCAGGACCAAGTTTCTGAAATCGTGTGGTCATTTCATCCATGTAAGGAATACCAACCTGAATGAGCTCTTTTTGGGGAAGGTTGCGAAGTTCTTCAAGTTTTCGAATATCATCGGCCTGATATTGTCCGGAAAGAAGAATGCTGTCATAATAATCAATGCCGAACATTCTGTAAAGGGTAATATCATTTGCAGCGTGAGGGATATGCACGTAGTATTGGACTTGTTTGGAACGTTTCCACTGGTAAACATCGAGGCCGGGAGTGGTGGAGAGAACTACTGAAGCATTCATAAAATTTAGCCGCGTAAATGCCTTGTTATCTTTACCAATGAATTCCGCCTTCACATGGGGATATGGATTGCTAAGAGCGGGATCATCCTCTGAAGCTGTCATATAAACAATGTCTTTACCGCGTTTGTCCATTTCTCGGCAGATAGGTGCAAAGATGTTCCAGTAACGTTTGTCGTCAGAAAAAATGACAAAGGGCATTTTTTCGTCGCTCTCTGTAATTTTGCCTCCACTAACCTTAAAACGAAGTTTGATTATTAACATTCGAGCGGAGTATATTGCAGCACCTATTACGCCGATTAGGACAGTAAAAAGCATACTTCCCGTACCGGGATCTATGTAAAATTTCATAAATGATCCTCCATATATGTTTCTTTACTTTAAGGAAGAGATATGCACGAAATATTAGAAAAATGTAAAAAATTGCGATACCTAATTTGATTATAATACATTATATGGTTGTTTAAATCAAGCGAATTGACACTATTCTCGTATTAGGGGTATCTATTTGGGTTATATAAGGGACGCCATACGTATGGTGAATCTGATTTTTATGTGATGTGTTTACATTTTGTTGACACATAAACAGGAGAGTGATATTATACAAATATAGTTCATTTTGAGGGTTAAGTGCGGCATAGATGAACAACCTTGGCGCGTCTGCCCTAAAAATATTTGACTATTATCAATATCGAGTTCAAAGTTTATGTGTAAATGAAATATTTGAACACGTTTAAGCGTGTGGAGTGTGAGATATTTAAATTATGGATAATAAACCTGTACTGCAAAAAAAACTTAATCCCATAAATGTATGGGCAATTGCCTTTGGCTGTATCATCGGCTGGGGTTCTTTTATTAACCCCGGTAAGAAGTTTCTTCCCAACTCAGGTGTGGGAGGCACAGCGATTGCCATGATTTTGGGTGCGCTGGTTATGATCATCATAGCCTTCAGCTATGCATATATGGTGCCGAGATATCCCAAAGCTGGCGGTGAGTTTACATTTACAAAGGAATCATTCGGTAAAATACCTGCCTACATATGTGGATGGTTTCTCGTAGCGGCGTATCTTACAAACGTCCCCATGAACTCTACAGCAATCGGTCTGATAGTTGATGGAGTTGACGGCTCTGCAGACATTTTGAAATTTGCCTTTTCGTATTCTATTGCTGGATTTGAAGTGTACTTTGGAGAAATAATTTTTGCAAGTATAATACTTATATTATTTGCCGTGCTGAATATGATAGGCGTAAAAAAGGCCGGATTTGTTCAGACTGTTTTGACTGTTCTTCTGGTTACCTCCGTTTTTACTCTTACAATTGCCGCTATTTTTTCGTCAAAAACCAATATTGATAACATTGCCCCAATATGGGGGTTTGATAAAACCGGTGCTATTGCGGCGGCCACAGGCGGAACATACACCAGCATATCAGAATTTGCAAAGAGCGGAACGACCGGAGTTATGTCTGCAATTCTTGCAACATTTGCGATTGCACCCTGGGCATTTGTAGGCTTTGACACAATTCCTCAGGTGTCCGAAGAGTTCAAGTTTTCTTATAAAAAAGTAAGCGCAATCATGATAATTGCAATAGCTTTTGGAGCGTTTGTTTATATTGCAAACAACACAATTGCAGCGGCGGCTCTTTCCAATTGGCCTGAATTGATAATTAACTCAGATTCGACACCGTGGCTATTGCTTGCGGCTGCCGAGCATCTACTGGGTGTATATGGAAAAATATTGGTTGCGGTTGCGGTTTCCTGTGCCGTACTTTCAGGTATAATGGGATTTTATATGGCATCTTCTCGATTGATTTTCTCGATGAGCCGCGACGGATATCTTCCTAAATTTTTTGGTAAACTGGACAATAAATATGGGGTTCCCAGAAATGCGATAATCTTTTGCCTTGTTATTTCTCTTTGTGGACCGGTTTTGGGAAGGGAAGCTTTGGGTTGGTTTGTCGATATGTCTGCGATAGGAGCTTCCATAGGGTTTGGGTTTACTTGTTTGTCTACTATGGTTACCCTTAAACACAATGGAGAAAAATCCGTTTTTGTGAAAGTAATGGCGATAATAGGCGCTATGTTTTCTGGGATGTTTATGGTTCTTCAGTTGGTGCCGATTCCGGGGCTCTCGGGTGTGCATTTTGGAAAAGAATCTTATTTGATGCTTGTCGTGTGGATTGTGCTGGGTATTTGTTTCTATGTGATCAAAGGTAAGCAGTTTGATAAAACTAATATATAAAACTAATATATAAAAAGGACAGGAAAATCTGATGCAAAAGAAAGAATTTGAGGTTCTTAAATTGCTTGAACAAAGTTCCGAACCTCTTACGCAAAGAAACATTACTCAACTTCTCGGTTTGTCGCTGGGGACTGTCAATAAAGTGGTAAGAAGTCTTACATATGCCGGTTTTATGGCAAATGGAAAGATAACAAATGCAGGTATAGAAGCTCTTGAGCCGTACAGGGTAAAGCGGGCGGTATTCCTTGCAGCTGGATTTGGCTCGAGAATGGTTCCGCTAACATTCAACACTCCCAAGCCTCTGGTGCGCGTACACGGTACAAGAATGATTGACACACTCCTGGATGCTGTCATAGCAGCTGGTATTCCCGAGATCATAATTGTGAGAGGATATCTTGGAGAGCAGTTTGATCAACTCTTGTATAAGTACCCTATGATAAAATTTATGGAAAACCCAATATATAACGAAGCAAATAACATCTCTTCGGCTTTGGTCGCTCGTTATCTTTTACAAAATGCATATGTATTGGAGGCTGATCTTGTTTTAAGTAATCCAAAACTCATCCGCAAATATGAGTTTACTTCCAATTTTATGGGTATACCTGTTGAGCTAAGCGATGACTGGTGCCTTTACACTGATAAAAACGGTATCATTACAAGGCAATGCGTAGGTGGAAGAAACTGCTATCAGATGGTTGGAATCTCATATTGGAGTGCAGAAGCTGGAGCTAAACTGGCTAACGATATTGAGGAAGTTTATCGCAGTCCCGGCGGAAAGGAACGATACTGGGAACAAGTTGCCCTGCTCTATAAGAAGGAAAACTATAAAGTGGAAATACGTGAATGTGCTCATGAGGATGTTGTGGAAATTGACTCATTCAATGAGCTCAAGCGAATTGATCCTCTTTATGCTGATTAAATATATAAAAAGAACTAAAAAGTCCTGAATCTGAAGTTTCAGGACTTTTTATATGCAAAAAACTTGCACTTAATTTACAATTGTCTCCACATCTGCTATTATGATTTCATAAACGGCAATGGGGGAACTTTTAGATGGGAAAAGCTAAGAAATCCGGTCTGAGAAAAAAGCATTGGATAGGGTATATGTTTGGCGACTGGGGCGGAACAATGACCTTCACATTGATGGGTGGTACCTTTACCATGTTCTGCACCAATGCGCTTGGCGTGGATCCGATGCTGTTGGGAACTCTGGTTATAATCTGGACTATCTGGGATGCGATAAATGACCCGTTAATGGGAGCTTTGATGGACAGAGCCTTTGCAAAAAAGAGGGATCCCCGGGGTAAATTCCGCCCGTGGATATTGCGCGCGACTCCTCTTCTGGCTGTCACCGCCATTGCGCTATGGACTGTGCCCACCTTTTTTGATGGCATTGCCCTTATAGTAGTTCTTTTCTCTGCAAAAATTCTGTATGAAGCGGCCTATACTATGTTCAATATTCCCATGGGCTCGCTCCTTTCCGCTATGTCCACAAACGATGTGCAGCGCGCATCCCTTTCTTCCGCAAGAGGTGCTGGCTCCGGCTTCGGCAACGCCATTCCGGGCATTGCCGCGCCCCTTGTCATTGCCGCCTTCGGCGAGCGTGATACAAGCGGATATATGATAGTGGGCGTATGCTGCGCGATAATCGGTTTTGCTGCATGCCTTCTCCACTACGCAATGACCGAGGAGAGAAATATAGTAGGCACGGAAACAAAGGCTGATGACATCAAGCTTACGGATATTCTGTCTGTTATCCGCAGAAACCGTCCCTTTGTTGCGCTATGTGTCCACGGTATATGCAACTGCACAATGCAGTATGGCGCGATTACTCTTGGAATGTATATGTATTCCGCCGTTTATCACGACATAACTTACCAGTCTATCAGCTCAATTTTGTCCGCTCCCTTTATGGTGGGCGCTATGGTTGCCGTTCCTTTCCTTTGCAAAAAATATGATTTGGAAAAGCTTATCCGATATTCTCTGCTTCTCGGCGGCGTATTCTGCGGAGTGCTTTTCGTAATGCATATGGTCATGTATGTGCATCCTCTTGTCCACGGCGTTATGCTTGGTGTCGGTATAGGATTTTCCTATGTATCCGTGCAGATGCAGTGGGGTCTGGTGGGCGAAGCCATCGATTATAACGAATATATCACGGATAAGCGCACGGAAGGCTCAATTTACGGAACCTTCAACCTCTCCCGCCGTGTCGGGCAGACAATCGGACAGGGCTTTGCTCTCTACGCTCTGGGCTGGATTGGCTATAAGGGCACAGAGGAAATTCAAACGGCGGGAACTATCTTTGGTATGAAGATTTTGTGCGTTCTCCTTCCCGCGGTATTTATTCTTGGCTCCTGGGCGGCATTCAAGTTCATCTGGAACATCACCCCGGAGATCCGCGAGAAGATAAAGGCGAAAAAGCAGGTCTCAGCTGCAGCCGGCATGGAAAGCAACTGAGAAACGAATGGAGAATGATATGGATTATATCGTCAATACCCCCTGCGGAATACTGCGAGGCTGTCAGGGACGCGTGCCGGGAACAGCCGCCTATAAGGGCATACGCTATGCAACCGCCGGTCGATGGGAGTACCCGAAACAGGTCACTTCCTGGGAGGGTGTCTATGATGCCACAAGCTACGGAAATTGCTCCTATCAGCCCCGCGCCTTCTGCAGTGAAGAGAATAACCCGAAAAAGTTTTTCTACTATAACGAGTTCCGCAAGGGAAATAGCTATACCTACAGCGAGGACTGCCTGTTTTTGAATGTTTTTGCCCCGAAAAACGCGGCAAAAGGGGATAAGCTCCCGGTAATCGTCTATTTCCATGGAGGTAGCTTCACTGGCGGCAGCGGACACGAAAAACACTTTGACGGCCCTGTGTGGCCGGCGAAAGGCGTCATTGGCGTAACTGTCAATTATCGCCTTGGACCTTTGGGCTTTCTCTGCCTGCCGGAGCTTAAGGAAGAGGCGGGGAAAACTGGAAATTACGGTCTTTATGACCAGTTGACCGCACTCAGCTGGATAAAGGATAATATCTCCGCTTTTGGCGGTGACAGCGAAAATATAAGCCTTATGGGGCAGAGCGCAGGCGCAATGAGCATCCAGCTCCATTGCCTGAGTCCTCTCGGTGAAGGACTTTTCCACAAGGCAGTTATGTGCAGCGGAAGCGGTGTCAGCAGACTTATGAATTACGCTCCTGCAGAGCGCTCATATAATTTCTGGAAAAGCGTTATGAGCATGGCAGGCTGTGAAAATCTTGAGGAGTTTCGTGCACTCAGTCCCGAAAGGCTTTTCGAGGTCTGGCAAAAGGCGAAAAAAGAGGTGAAGGGCGGCGGAGTTGCGGCCTTTCCATGCATAGACGGAGAGCTTGTAGTGGGTAACGGTGTGGACATATTAAAAGCCGGACACCATAAAAAGATTCCATATATGTGTGGCTCAACAAGTGAAGATTTCGGTTCGCCGATGCTGTACGCTATGGCAAAAAAGTGGTGCGATGCGCAGGAAGTGCCTTCCTTCACGTGGCTCTTTGACCGCCAGCTTCCCGGCGACGATAAGGGGGCGTGGCATTCAAGCGACCTTTGGTATTGGTTCGGAACCCTTGAAAATTGCTGGCGTCCTATGGAGGAGAAAGACTATGCCATCAGCGGGCAAATGTCGGATTATCTGACCAATTTTGCAAAATACGGAGATCCCAACGGAGCGGGACTTCCCCGATGGGAGTCCGGAGGCAAGGGCTCGATGCGCATAGGTGAAGGAGAAACGGGAATGGGAAAAGTTAGCAGGCTGAAGCTTTGGCACTCTCTTTTCACTTCCAAATCCGTAGGCGAGTAAAATAAAAGGCTATGGGGATGCTGGCTGTCAGCATCCCCATAGCCTTATTTTTTGACCATAAATAATTGGAAACCGGAACAAATACGCATTGTATCGATACCGGTTTCCAATTCTGGTACGGGTATGGGGACTTGAACCCCAACGCTTGCGCACAGGAACCTAAATCCTGCATGTCTGCCAATTCCATCATACCCGCATATTGTGTTGCCCGCATATAATACCACCACGGGAGCGGCTTTGTCAAATCCCATGATTGACATTTTTCTGCCGAAACTGTAAAATCAAGCTCATATTAAATCGAAAAAGAGATGAAAAATATGATTGCGGTATTTGTAAATATGGCGACGGTGCTTTTGGGAAGCGCCATCGGTATTCTTTTCCGTAAGTTTATAAAGGAAAAACTGGTAAGCGCGGTAATTGGAGCCCTTGCCCTTGTGACTATGCTTATCGGTATAACAAGCGCGATAGGCACAGAGGATATCCTTTGCATTATCATCTGTATGGCTGTTGGCACACTCCTTGGAGAGATAATCCGCATTGATGACGGAATTGAAGGCGCGGGAGAGTTTATAAAGGGCAAGCTGCTGAAAGGGAAGGGCTCAGGACGCTTCACCGAGGGCTTTGTAACCGCCTGCGTTGTTTTCTGCGTGGGCAGCATGACCATTATGGGTTCTTTTGAGGCGGGCATCAACGGAGATAACAGTATCATTTACGCAAAGAGTGCTCTGGATTTCGTTTCAAGTATGATGTTTGCGGCGGCGATGGGGTTGGGTGTGCCCTTCTCTATCCTATTCATATTAGTCTTTCAAGGAGGACTCACCCTTCTGGCAGGGGTAATATCTCCCTATCTCAGTCCCGCGGTTGTCTGTGAGATGAGCGCCGTAGGCGGAGTGATTCTCATAGGTATGGGAATTAATATGCTGGAGTTGAGCCCCAAACGCATAAAGGTTGCCAATATGCTCCCCGCAATTTTTCTTCCCATAGCGTACATACCCATTGCAGAGCTTATAGCTAAAATTTTATAAATTTTTCAGTAACGCAATATCAGGTGAAAAGCTTGATATTGCGTTATTTTCAACATTTTGCAATATAACTGAGCGGTAACTGTGTATTTTTTAACGCTTGACATTAAAAAGAGCCTATGAGAAAATTTACACAGATATATACATTTTTTCAATTTTTTTCTATACAGAAAAACAGAAGGTGAATAACTATGAGCAGACTTGATATCAATACGCCCTCAAGGGCACAAACAGTTGTCGACGGTATTTACCGCGATATCGAGCGACGTATAGCAGCCAGCCCTCCGGGACTTTGCCCCGTTGATATGGCGCTGAGCTTCCTTTCCATGTGCCAGGCACAGACCTGCGGTAAGTGCGTTCCCTGCCGAATCGGTCTCAGCCAGCTCAGCACCCTTATTACCAAGGTGCTGGACGGAGAGGGAACTCCCGAAACCGTTGCTCTTATCGAAAAAACCGCCGAAAATATAGTTGCCAGCGCAGACTGCGCCATCGGCATTGAGGCAGCAGGAATTGTTCTCAACGGTGTGCGCGGCTTCAGAGACGACTATATGGAGCATGTCTTGAACAAGCGCTGTCTCGGCAGCCTTGAAAATCCCGTGCCCTGCGTTGCTCTTTGCCCCGCCGGAGTTGATATTCCCGGTTATATCGCTCTTGTTCACGAGGGAAGATTTGACGATGCCGTCAACCTTATCCGCAAGGATAATCCCTTCCCATCTGCCTGCGCCTATATCTGCGAGCATCCCTGCGAGGCACGCTGCCGCAGAAATATGGTTGATAACGCTATCAATATCCGTGCCCTCAAGCGCTATGCTGTTGATAATCAGGATTATAATAATGCCTCCAAGAGACATTTTCCTGCTACCGGAAAGCACGTTGCCGTTGTCGGCGGCGGCCCCGGCGGTCTTTCCGCGGCCTTTTTCCTCTCCGTTATGGGTCATAAGGTGACCGTTTTCGAAAAGAGAAAGCAGCTTGGCGGAATGCTTCGCTACGGTATTCCCAACTACCGTCTGCCCAGAGAAATTCTGGATAAGGAAATCGCTTACATACTATCCGCCGGCGCCGATCCCATAGAGGTCAAAACCGAAGTTGATGTTGGTAAGGATATCCACTATGACGAGCTGAGAAAGCAGTTTGACAGCGTTTATATTTCCATTGGCGCCCACACTGATAAGAAAGTCGGAATTGAGGGCGAGAACAGCGAAGGCGTTATCTCCGCTGTTATGCTTCTCCGCGGCATAGGTGACGGTGAGATGCCCGATTTCACCGGCAAGAAGGTTGTTGTCATCGGCGGCGGCAACGTTGCTATGGACTGCGTAAGAAGTGCCATTCGTCTTGGCGCCGAGAAGGTGTCCTGCGTATACAGACGCCGCCAGAAGGATATGACAGCTCTTGACGAGGAAATCGAAGGCGCAATTGCCGAGGGCGCAGAGCTTTGTATGCTCTCTTCTCCTCAGCGCATCGAGGTTGATGAGAACGGTCGCTGCGCCGCTCTTTGGATTCAGCCTCAGATTATCGGCGAGATAGGTGCCGACGGAAGACCCAGACCCCGCAATGCCGAGGGCAAGGAGCAGGTTCGCATGCCTGCAGATGTTATCATCGTTGCGGTTGGCCAGGGCGTTGAGACCTATGCCTTCGACGATGTTGATATTGAAATCGAGCGTGGAGCAATTTCCGCCCTTCCCAGCAGCCAGCTGAAGAACACTGAAGGTTTCTTCGCAGGCGGTGACTGCGTAACTGGTCCCGCAACCGTTATTCGCGCAATTGCTGCAGGTAAGGTTGCTGCTGCAAATATCGATGAATATCTGGGATACCGCCATATCATTACCACAGATGTGGAAATACCCTCTCCCAGAATAGGCAACAAGCCTCCCCATGGACGAATTAACACCCTTGAGCGAGAGGCAAGCGAACGCAAGCACGATTTTGAGTGCATTGAATGCGGCATGAGCTGGCCCGCAGCATATCAGGAGTCTTCCAGATGCCTGCGCTGCGACCATTATGGCTACGGAATCTTCAAAGGAGGTCGCAAGGAAAAATGGTAAATCTGACAATAGATAATATTGCTGTCAGCGTTCCAGAAGGCACCACAATTCTGGATGCTGCAAAAACTCTCCATATTGAAATTCCCCATCTTTGCTATCTCAAGGATCTCAATGAGATTGCTGCCTGCCGTCTTTGCGTTGTCGAGGTGGAAGGCGTTGACCGTCTGGTTACAAGCTGCAATAACGCTGTTGCGGAAGGCATGGTTGTAAATACCAACAGTCCCCGCGTCCGCGCTGCAAGACGCACCAATATTCAGCTAATTCTTTCCCAGCATGACAGCGAGTGCACCGCCTGTGTAAGAAACGGAAACTGCACCCTTCAAAGCACTGCAAGAGACCTTAATATCTATTCTCTTGCATATGATAAGAATGTAAAAAAACGCGCGTGGGATAAGAACCTGCCCCTTATTCGTGATGAGAGCAAATGCATCAAGTGCATGCGCTGCGTTCAGGTCTGTGATAAAATACAGACCGTTAATATCTGGGACGTATCCGGCACCGGTACCCGCACCACCGTTGACGTGAGCCATAACCGAGCCCTTGATAACTCCGAATGCACCTACTGCGGACAGTGCATTACCCACTGTCCCGTTGGAGCACTCCGTGAGCGTGATGACACCAGCCGTGTAATGGCTGCTATCCACGACCCCGAGGTTGTAACCGTTGTTCAGGTTGCTCCCGCGGTTCGCGCAGCTTGGGGCGAGAGTCTTGGCGTTAACAGAGAGTTCGCAAGCGCCGAGCGCATGGTTTCCGCTCTCAAGCGTGTAGGCTTTGACTATGTTTTCGATACCAACTTTACCGCCGACCTTACTATTATGGAGGAAGGCAGCGAGTTTATTGAGCGCTTTACCCATAAGGAAGAGCACAAGTGGCCTATGTTCACCTCCTGTTGCCCGGGCTGGATAAGATTTATCAAGAGCCAGTATCCTATGTTCACCGATAATCTTTCCACAGCCAAGAGCCCGCAGCAGATGTTTGGCGCAGTGGCTAAGAGCTATTTTGCTGAAAAAATGGGTATCGACCCCCACAAGATGTTCGTGGTTTCCATTATGCCCTGCCTTGCAAAGAAGAGCGAGGCCGCCTTGCCTCAGATGAACGATGCCTGCGGCGATCCTGATGTTGATGTTGTTCTCACCACCCGTGAAATGGACCGTCTCTTCCGCAGCGAGCATGTGCCCATCCAGCATCTGCCTGAAACTCCCTTTGATTCTCCTCTGGGCAGCGGAACCGGCGCAGCCGTTATTTTCGGTGCAACCGGCGGTGTTATGGATGCGGCTTTGAGAAGCGCCTATTATCTAATAACAGGCGAGAATCCCCCTGCAGATGCATTTAAGGATGTCCGCGGTATCAAAGGACGCAAGGAGGCAACCTTCTCCATTCCCGGTGCCGGCGATGTGAGAGTTGCCGTTGTAAGCGGCCTGAGAAATACTCGCTTCCTTATGCGCGATATCCGCGCAGGACGCGCCAGCTTTGATTTTGTTGAGATTATGGCTTGCCCCGGCGGCTGCGCAGGCGGCGGCGGTCAGCCCATCCACGAAGGCCTTGAACTGGCAGAAGAGCGCGGCGATGTGCTCTGGCAGCTTGACAGCGATGCACCCATCCGTTATTCCCATGAAAACAGCGATGTTCTCGCTATTTATGAGGAATATTTCAAAGCGCCTCTGGGCGAGAGGAGCCATCATCTCCTCCATACCGATCATCACTGCTGGGAAATGCCCCCCAAGAAAAAGCCTAAATATAAGTTCTGATAATCTGATATGATGAAAAATCCCTGCAGAAACCTGAACTGTACCGTTAAAAACGGACATTGAGAAAAAACACCCCCAGTTGTAGTATAGGACTACAACTGGGGGTGTTG
>SVKK01000004.1:0-36486 GCA_015068425.1 Oscillospiraceae bacterium
CACGGCAGTTAAGCTCACCAGTGCCGACAATACTTGTCTGGAGACGGACCGGGAAGATAGGTCAACGCCAACACAAAGCTCTCGAGTTTACTCGGGAGCTTTTTCACGGTCTTTACCGCAGCCCTGGAAGTGCTTGATGCTGGAGGGCAGGCGGAAAGTTTATATATGACGCGCCAAAACGAAGGCGGATTTGCCGCCGGATACGCAGGAGGCGTCAGTCAGAGTTGGTACCTTTAGCGGTGAGGGTCCACCCGTTCCCATTCCGAACACGGCAGTTAAGCTCACCAGCGCCAAAAATACTTGTCTGGAGACGGACCGGGAAAATAGGGCGGCGCCAACACAAATTAAAAAAGGACAGACTTTTTTAGTCTGTCCTTTTTGTTTTTTCACCGCATATGAACCTTATCGGTCGGATACAATGCTCAAATGCTCCTGAGCCCGTTCCTCCAGCCATTCCTCGAAGCAAAGGCCGCTTTTATATATGTCCTCTGCTGTGTCCTTGCCCACATAGCGATAGTGCCATGGCTCATATATAATTCCGGTTATTTCGCTTTTCCCTTCGGGGTAGCGGAGAATAAAGCCGTAGCGCCAGGAGTTTTCCATAAGCCATTGCTGAGTGGGGGTATCTTCCTGGGCTTCATCCAAAACTCCGTAGCCGGAGTCAATTAAATCAACAGCCAATCCAAGTTGGTGCTCGCTTGTTCCCGGGCGGGCAACTTCGCGTGCGGCAGTTTCTCGGGCAAGGGATTCATCCATCCCGGACTCTGTCAGATGATAAACCTTTATCTCGTGGAGCTCATGCTGCTTCTCGCAGCTTCTGTAAGCTGAGCAGATATATGGATCACAGCCCGCTGCGCGGCAGTCCTCCAAAAGCTCAACAAAGTCATTGAAAGCGCGTATATCAAGCGCGATGTCTTCGTTATAGTACGCAAGACGGGGGACATAGTTTTTATCCATGCTGTTCCAGGAATTCACAAGAAAAAGAAGATCCGCTTCCTTTTGATATTCGTTTATGTAGTGGACGGAGGTATTTGGGCTCAGTATTATATTTGATAGCATGAGATTACTTGTGTTCGCGCTGCAGCCGCTGAGGAATATCGAAATGAGCAAAGCAAGCGCGCTTCCCAAAAGAGTGCAGCCACGAAGAAAGGAACATTTTTTGTTGTCGCGTTTTTTGTACATAGTATACATCTCCTGATACCAACATTATACGCGAAAAATGCCCTAAAGTCACGCATTTATATCATTTTGCATCAAAAAAGACGGACAGCATTGCTGCCCGTCACTTTTCTTCCAGCCATTCCTCAAAGCATAGACCGCTTTTGTATATATCCTCCGCAGCTTCCGTTCCCACATAGCGATAATGCCAGGGCTCATATATAATGCCGGTTATTTCGCTTTTTCCTTCGGGGTAGCGGAGAATGAAACCGTAGCGCCAGGAGTTTTCCATAAGCCATTTTTGGGTGGGGGTATCAGCCTGAGCCTCGTCAAGAACAGTGTAGCTTGAATCTATTATATCAAAGGCGAGACCAAGCTGGTGCTCGCTTGTGCCCGGTTTTGCCACCACTCGGGCAGCTTCAATGCGGGCAAGATTTTCTTCCGTTCCCGACGCCATTATACGTCCGACTTTATCTTCGTATAATGAACTTTGAGTTTCCCAGCTTCTGTATGCGGAGCATACATAGGGGGCGTTGCCGGCTTCCCGGCAATCCTCCAGAAGGGAGATAAGAGCATCGAGAGAGCGCTCATCCAGCTCTGTGCCGTCATTGAGGGAAGCTAGCTGGGGAACATAGTCCTTGTCAAGGCTGTTCCAGGGGTTAACCAGCGTCAGAATGTCCGCGCTTTGGGCGGGCGCAGCCGCTTCGCTGCGGGAAGAATGGAAATTGGGAAGTATTTCATCGGGCAGAAAGCCCTCAGCCGAGCAGCCGCTAAGAAAAATTGCCAGAAGCATAAGCAGTGCAATCGCAGGCAGAGAGCAGCCCCGGATGAATGTCCATTTTTTGTGCTCATCTTTTCCGTACATTTCAAACACCTCCTGATATTGACATTTTAGGAGGGAAATGTTCCCAATTCACATAATTTTTACATCATTTTCGCATCAAAAGCAGGCCGGTGCGCAGCGGCTACGCCGGGAGGAGGGAAGTGACGGGACATCGGGGCGTTAAGAAAATGTGCCGGTGGCACAGCCTTCCTCTCAAGGGGAAGGCTAGTGCGGCGCGCCAGGGTCGTCGCGCCCTACAGGTGCGGTGTTTGTAGGGGACGGCGTCCTCGACGTCCCGCGGGCGATTCGTGAATCGCTCCTACGTGTGCGGGCGGGCAATGCCCGCCCCTACAATGGGTGCGGCGCAGGCAAAAAATAAAAGGCATCCTCTTGTGGGATGCCTTTTGGCTTTTATTTGACCCGCTCATAGACCATAAAGCGGTATTTAATACCCTCGTATTCCTTTTCCTCGCCGGGGTCTGCAATGCGCCAGGACTTATCGGCATCAAGATTATGGAAAAAGGCATCCGACTGGGGAAGGGCATCCACCTTTGTCACAAACACCTTATCCACATAGGGCATAAACTGTTTATACACGCTCTCGCCGCCGATGCAAAGGCAGCGGTCGGTTTTTTCGGCTTCGGCAAGAGCCTCCTCAACACTGTGGACAACTATTGCCCCCTCAATCTCTACATTCTGAGATGTGAGGACGATGTTGACTCTGTTCTTCAGAGGTTTTCCGCCGGGGAAATCCCCAAGGGTACGTCTGCCGACGATGACAGCGCTGCCGGCGGTCACATTGCGGAAATGTTTTCTGTCCTCGGGGACAACCACGGGCTGAGTGCCGCAGCAGCCTATTCCCCAATCGGAGTAAACGGCAACTATCGCTTCCATCATACTGCCACCGGAATGGTCGCGGTGAAGGGATGATACTCATAGCCCTCCAGCTTGAAGGAGTCGCGGGTGAACTGATAAAAATCCTTGATGTCGGGATCGAGAGTCATCTTGGGAGCGCTCAGAGGAGCGTTTTTGATCATTTCCTCGATAATGGGAACATGGCGGTCATAGATATGGGCATCGGCGATGACGTGGACAAGCTCGCCTGCTTCAAGACCTGCAACCTGAGCCATCATCATAGTCAGCATTGCATACTGAACAACATTCCAGTTGTTGGCGGCCAGCATATCCTGGCTTCTCTGGTTGAGAATGGCGTTGAGGGTGTTTCCGCTGACATTGAAGGTCATGGAATAAGCGCAGGGGTAAAGCGCCATCTCGCTGAGATCGGCGAAGTTATAGATATTGGTCATAATGCGGCGGCTGGCGGGGTTATTCTTCAGGTCGTAGATAACTCTGTCCACCTGATCCATATCGCCCTCTTTATAGTGGTGCTTAACGCCCAGCTGATAACCGTAGGCCTTGCCTATGCTGCCGTTTTCGTCAGCCCATTCATCCCAGATGTGGCCGCGGAGCTCATTGATGTTGTTGCTCTTTTTCTGCCATATCCAAAGCAGCTCGTCCAGACTGGTTTTCCAATAGGTGCGGCGGATGGTGAGGATGGGGAACTCTTCCTTGAGATTATAGCGGTTGACAATACCGAATTTCTTGACGGTGTGGGCGGGAGTGCCGTCCTCCCAGCGAGGACGAACATCAAGCTCGGTGTCCCAAACGCCGTTTTCAAGAATATCTTTGCAGTTTTGGATGAATATTTCGTCTGCGCGGCTCATAGCTTAGCCTCCATTATTAGTTTTGTGGCTCGCCCAGCTTGGCGAGAATATTTTGGAAATACTCGGGCAAGTCCGTTTTGAGATGCACTTCCTCTCCGCTGCGGGGGTGAATGAACTTAAGCTCCCGTGCGTGGAGGCACTGTCCCTCAAGCCCTTTTTCAGCTCTTTTGCGGCCATATACCATATCACCCAAAAGGGGGTGGCCAAGCTTTTCCATATGAACTCTTATCTGGTGGGTGCGCCCTGTTTCAAGGCGGCAGCGGATATGGGTGAAGCCATTATAGCGGGCTATGACCTCATAGTGGGTGACCGCCTCTCTGCCGCCACGCTCAACAATGGCCATACGTTTGCGGTCCACGGGATGGCGGCCGATGGGGGCATTCACCGTGCCCTTGTCCTCACGTATGCGTCCGTAGACTATCGCCTCGTATACCCGGCTCAGGCTGTGGTCGCTGAGCTGGTCGGAGAGGAAGCGATGGGAGAAATCATTTTTGGCAACGATGAGAAGTCCGGAGGTATCCATATCGATTCGGTGGACAATTCCGGGACGCTTTTCCCCGCCTATGCCGCTGAGGCTGTCACCGCAGTGGTATAAAAGGGCGTTCACCAAAGTGCCGTCGCTGTGACCGGGTGCGGGATGGACAACCATCCCGCGGCTTTTGTTGATAACTATAACATCCTCATCCTCAAAAACCACATCGAGAGGGATATTTTGGGCAACAAGCTCCACCTCTTCCGCCTGAGGAAGGGTGACGCTTATCTCGTCACCAAGGGCACTCTTATAATTTTTCCGCACGACACTGCCGTTTACCAACACATCGCCCTGCTCAAGAAGGCGCTGGGCGGCGCTTCGGCTTAAGTTTTCCACATTACGCGCAAGGAGAGCGTCAATGCGCTCTCCTGCGGTATCAGCGGTGAAACTGAACTTATTTATCATAAATCCTTGAACTCGGCAAGGATGTCATCGATATTGAAGTCGAACTCATCAATATCGAAGGTATCTGCTGCGGGAGCAGCCTTGGGAGCTGCGGGTGCAACGGGGGCTGCAGGGGCAACGGGGGCCGCAGGGGCAACAGGTGCTGCCTTGGGAGCTGCGGGTGCAGCGGGGGCAACTCTTACCTGAGGTTCGGCGCTGATGGAGGGATAGCTTACAGCGGGACGAACGGTTCTGGGAGCTTCCGTTGCGGGAGAGTCTGCCCTAACAGTCTCTCTGGCCTTGGGAGGCTCGGGCTTAACATAGTCAACAGGGGGCTTTGCCTCGTTGGCAGCCTTTATCTGGCTGGCGCGGCGCTCCCACTCGGCAAAGGGATCGAGAGGATCAACGTCGTAGCTCTCAACCTTGTGCTCGCGCTTGGGGAAATCGGGAATGGGGGTCTTCTTCTTGCCGAAGGAGGGCAGCTCGAAGCCAAGCTTCTTTGCGGGAGCGGCTTTAACGCTCTTCTTTGCGGGAGCAGCCTGCTCAGCTTCTGCGTGGGCAGGAGCCTTGGCAGCCTTGGCGGCCTTGGCCTTGGGCTTCTCAAGCAGAGTGAAGACAACGAAGAGAATGGCGCCTACGGTGATGTAGATGTCAGCAACGTTGAAAACGGGGAAGTTCATGAACTCAAACTCGATCATATCAACAACATAGCCGCAGATAAGGCGGTCAATGCAGTTGCCGATAGCACCGGCCATAACGATAACAGCCATCCAGCGTGCGCCGGGGGCGGAGATTATGTCGGTTATAAGAACATAAACGATGAGGGCGACAAACACAAGGCACAGAATGACAAAGAACCATCTTGCACCCTCCAGAATGGAAAAGGCGGCGCCGGTGTTATGGATATTGGTGAACTGGATGAAACCGGGGATGAACTCCTTGGTTCCGGTGTTCAGAACGATGTTTGCGGTGGCCCAATACTTGACCGCCTGATCAATGATGAGAGCTATGACAGCAACAATGGCGTACAGCATAGTCTAACCTCCTAAGTGGGTATATTTCTCTCCCCATGGGGAGTTTGGTTTTTTATTCCTCGATGGCGGCCACAACGGCGGCGCAGCGCTTGCAAAGACCGTCGGCATCAGCTTCTTCGGAGTGGCTCCAGCAGCGGGGGCACTTGGTTCCGGGAGCTTCGGAGGCGGCTGCGGCAATACCGGGGATGTTGGCGCCGGCAGTGACTGCGCCCTCGCCAAGGGTGACCTTGCTGACGATGAAAAGCTCAGCCAGATTGAAGCCTTCAAGCTCCTTGAGAAGCTGGGTGCCTTCCTCGTTGAGAGCGGTGAGAGTTACCTGAGCTTCAAGGCTCTTGCCTATGCGCTTTTCGCCGCGGGCAGCTTCCAGAACGGCGTTAACGTCGCTGCGGAGAGCAGCCAGCTTTTCCCACTTGACCATCTCGCTCTCGGCAAGGGAGTAAGCAGCGAAGGGCTTGTTCATCTCGTTGAAGAGAACGTTGCGGCTGTCATCGGAGTCGGCGTGAGGCATTGCCTGCCAGATCTCATCGCAGGTGAAGGCAAGAATGGGAGCCATGATCTTGGTGATAGTGTCAAGGATCAGGTACATTGCGGTCTGGGCGCTGCGGCGGGAAAGTCCGTTGCGCTCATCGCAGTAGAGGCGGTCCTTGATGATGTCAAGGTAGAAGTTGCTCATTTCAACAACGCAGAAGTCGTTGACAGCGTGGGTCACGGCGTTGAACTCATAGCCAACATAGGCTTTTTCGCACTTTTCGATAAGAGCGTTGAGTCGGGTCATTGCCCACCTATCCAGAGAGAGCATATCCTCGGGAGCAACAAGAGCGTTGGGGTTGAAGCCGGCAAGGTTGCCAAGGCAGTAGCGGGCGGTGTTGCGGAACTTCAGGTAGTTCTGGCTCAGCTGCTTGAAGATGGGGTCGGAGCAGCGCATATCGGCGTGATAGTCGGCGCTTGCGGCCCAAAGACGGAGCAGGTCTGCGCCGTACTTTTTGATAATTTCGGCGGGATCCATACCGTTGCCAAGGCTCTTATGCATTGCGCGTCCCTGGCCGTCAACAGTCCAGCCGTGGGTCAGGCAGTGCTTGAAGGGAGCGCCCTTACCCAGTGCGCCGACAGCGGTGAGCATAGAGCTCTGGAACCAGCCGCGGTACTGGTCAAGACCCTCAATATAAACAGTGCAGGGCCAGAAGTTCTGGTCGCGCTGCATGGAAGCGAAGTGGGAAGAGCCGGAGTCGAACCAACCGTCCAGAGTGTCCTCTTCCTTGGTGAAGCCATGGTCGCAGCCGCAGTGGGGGCACTTGAAGCCCTGGGGCAGAATCTCAGAAGCTTCCTTCAGGAACCAGGCGTTGGAGCCCTCGGCGCCGAAGAGGGAGCTGACGGCGGCGATGGTCTCATCGTTGCAGATGGGCTTGCCGCAGTCGGGGCAGTAGAACACGGGTATGGGCAGACCCCATTTGCGCTGACGGGAGATGCACCAGTCGCTGCGCTCGCGGATCATGCTCTTCATACGGTCAATACCCCAGGCGGGGAACCATTCAACCTCATCACAAGCCTCAATGGCGGCATCCTTGAAGGCGTCAACGGAGCAGAACCACTGGGGGGTTGCGCGGAAGATGATGGGACCCTTGCAGCGCCAGCAGTGGGGATAGCTATGGATAATATCCTCGCTTGCCAGCAGAGCGCCGCTTTCCCGCATATCGGCAAGGATCACGGGGTTGGATTCCTCGGTCTTCAGGCCTGCATACTTGCCGGCATACTCGGTGTGGCGGCCCCGGTCATCAACGGGGACAACCATGTCCATACCGTATCTGCGGCAGGTCTGATAGTCGTCTGCGCCGAAGCCGGGTGCGGTGTGGACGCAGCCGGTACCGCTCTCGGTGGTGACATAGTCAGCGTTGAGGAGGCGGCTGGTCTTGGGCAGGAAGGGGTGGTCAGCCAGCATATTCTCGAAGAATACACCGGGATGGGTTTCAATGGTTTCGTAGGAGGCGATGCCTGCAACGCCCATAACCTTCTCCACAAGAGCCTCGGCCATAACATACATCTCGCCGTTTTCTGCCTTGACGATGGCATAGTTAACATCGGGATGGAGGGAGATGGCAAGGTTGCCGGGGAGAGTCCAGATAGTGGTGGTCCAGATGACGAAATAGAGCTTGCTCAGGTCAAGGTGAGAGAGCTTGCCAAGATCGTCGTTCATGGCGAACTTCACATAAACGGTGGTGCAGGGGTCATCCTTATACTCGATTTCAGCCTCGGCAAGGGCGGTTTCGTCCTTGGGGCACCAGTAAACGGGCTTAAGACCCTTGTATATATAGCCCTTCTTATACATTTCGCCGAAAATCTTGACTTCCTCGGCCTCGAAGGAGGGACTCATAGTCGTGTAGGGGTGCTCCCAGTCAGCTACAACGCCCATACGCTTGAAGCCATCCATCTGCTTTTCAACATACTTCTGGGCATAAGCGGCGCAGGCAGAGCGGAAATCCGCCACATTCATAGCCTTGTGGTTGAGCTTCTGCTCCTTGATAATTGCGCTTTCGATGGGCATACCGTGGTTATCCCAGCCGGGGATATAGGGGGTATAGTAGCCGCGCATGGCATAGGAACGGGTGATGAAGTCCTTGAGGGCCTTGTTCAGGGCGTGTCCCATATGGAGGGAGCCGTTGGAGAAGGGAGGGCCGTCATGGAGAGAGAAGAGGGGCTTGCCCTCGTTCTTTTTCAGCAGTTCGTTGTAGATATCGTCCTTTTCCCAGCGCTCAAGCATTGCGGGCTCGCGCATAGGAAGACCTGCGCGCATAGGAAAATCGGTCTGGGGCAGGTTAAGTGTTGCGTTAAAATCTTTAGACATTTCGTGTTTTCTCCCGGAAAATTTATCTGTGAAGGGCTGAAAAGACCCGGATAAAAGGTGTCCTTTTCAGCACAGAGACCAATATGCCGTTTTTGGCATATTGGTCGTGTGTTAGTATGAAAGCAGATCGGTTCTTACTCCACGTCGTCAAAGCTGTCGAAGGAGAACTGAACGGTAGCGTCGCTTACAATGCCGAAGGCTCTGGTGGGAGCGGCGTCAAAAGCGGGCTGGGGAGCTGCGATGTCGGGGACGATGGTCTGCTCGGGAACATCGGCAACCTTATTGACGGTTTCCTCGATGCTCTTGACAGTTTCGTGCATCTCGACGGGAGCAGCAGGGGCAGCGGGAGCTGCCTTTGCGGTGGAGGCGAGGGCGGACTTAACGAATTCGGCTTCGCCTATCTTCTTCAGGAAAGCAGCCTGCTTTGCGCAGATTGCGTTCATACCTTCGATGAACTTGGCGCTTGCTGCCTTTGCGGCGGCCAGACGCTTCTCCTCGGCTGCCAGCTTTTCAGCTGCGGCAGAGGTGATCTCAAATGCCTCGGCCTCGGCCTCGGCGATGATGGCGGCGGCCTTCTGCTTGGCTTCGGTCTCGATCATAACGCCGAGACGCTGGGCGGAGAGAACAGCGCCGTTGAGAGCTTCTTCGTTCTTGCGGTATTCATCCATCTTCTCAACAAGAACCTTCATCTTGCCCTTGAGGATGGCGTTCTCCTTCTGGAGAGCGGTCATATCGTTGGCAATTTCCTCCAGGAACTCGTCGATGCCGGCCATATCATAGCCGCCGAACATTGCCTTCTCAAATGCTTTTTCTCTTATATCCTGCGGAGTGATCATATCTTAATATCCCCCAATTATGTAGATTTTAGTTTTTTATTTATAGCAGCCTCCCGGAGGGAGGGTAGTGCTCAGAAGTAAAAGCTGGTGCTTTCCAGCTCGTCCATCAGCTCGCCCATCAGATTAACGGAAGAGGGAGTGATGATATAGGTGTTTGCGCTGACCTTTTTAATCTTGCCGCCCATGGCATAGGCCACGCCGGAGAGGAAATCGATAAGGCGGCGGGCGGTATCCTTGGGTGTGGTTTCAAGGTTCATCAAAACCGCGCGGCGATCGCGGAGGTGGTCAGCAATTTCCACTGCGGCTTCAAAGCGGTCGGGCTTGGCGAGAACCATCTGCATTGCGCTGTTTCCGCCTGCAAGATTCACAACCTTGCCGCCGGGTTTGCTGCTGCCGGGACGGACAGGAGAGGGAATCTTGGACTCGGTTTCGGTCTTTTCACCGCCGAAGGAGAATCCGGCAAAGGGATTCATCTTAGGTTTTTCCTGGGAAGGTGCCTCCTCAAAATCATCGGCTTCATCCAGAAAATCGTCCTCATCGTCATCATAAGGACGAGTCAGTCTTTTAAGTTCATCAAAGAGTCCCATGCTCAACCTCCGTAGTTTCTTGCGCCGAAAATGGCGGAGCCGATGCGTACCATGTTGGCGCCTTCACTGACAGCCTCAAGGTAATCATCGGTCATGCCCATAGACAGAAAGTCCATAGAAACATTATCGTATTTTTTCTCCGAATTGTCAACAAAAAGCTGCTTCATTTGGGCAAAATAAGGGCGGTTTCCGCCACAATTTTCCTGTATTGGCGGAACGCACATAAGCCCCCTCACCCGCAAACCTTTGCAGCAGGAGGCAAAAGACAGCAAAGCAGGAAGACTATGGGGGTCAATGCCGCTTTTCTGCTCCTCCCCCGCGATGGATATCTCGATGAGAACATCCTGCACAATGCCCATGGAGAGGGCGCGGCGGTCGATGAGCCGCAGCAGCTCCTCGCTGTCAACGCTCTGGATAAGATCCACCTTGCCGACGATTTTGTTGACTTTGTTTCTCTGGAGGTGGCCGATGAAGTGCTTCGGGGCTCCTTCATAGGCGGCGAGGGCGTCCTTTTCCAGGAACTCCTGCACCTTGTTTTCGCCGCAGGCGTCCACTCCGGCCTGGATAGCCTCGCGGACGCGCTGGGCGTCATTCATCTTGCTTGCAGCCACCAGTATTACGCCTTCGGGGCGGATTTCGGCGATACGGCGGCGTATTTCAGCCACATTTTCCTTTATGCTCATATAATTATCTTCCCTTCATAGAGATCTTCTCCGGCGGTTACAACCTTGTCCCCCTCCCGAACTTGGTCAGCGCCGATGCCCGGGCTGACAAGGACAAAGCCTTCCCCAAAGAAGATGATATCTGCTTTCTTTTTTTCAAGGCGGCCTGCAGTGACCGTCCATACAAACTTTTCGCCGCCTGCCTCGCGGATGGCGGAAGAGGGCAGAGCCAAACCGCTGAATTTTTCCCGTATAATTTTTCCCTCGCATATTCGCAGAGAGGCGTGAAGCTCCAGCTGCGTATCCATGCTGAGGACAGCGAAGCCCTCCCCTGAGCTATGTACAAGGCAGGGGATTTCCCCCGAACCTAAATCGAGGGAAAGGGCGGCGCCTTTTTGAAGCTCCATATACCGAGGCAGCAAAAAGGCGAAATACCAGTCATTCCCCGTGATGAGCCTGCCTTCGGCACGGGGCGCTGCTTCCAGATCGCAAAGACGGGAGACCGCTTCGGCGTCAAGAAGGGGGATATCCTCCTCTGAAAGATGCTCAAAACCGTCGCAGCTGCCAAAATAAATTCCGGAAGCGGGGGCGAAGAAGCCTTCGCCCATACTGTCTCCCGCGCCGAGGCGTTTGCCCTCGGGGGCCTGTCCGCCTTCGGGAATGATTTCGTTCCGGATTATTATGCCTTCGGCAAGGAAAAAACGCTCAACGCTTCTTTCGCTTACCCTTTCCCAGCGGATATTCCTGTTAAGCCTGCCGCCGAGCCCCGCGGCCAGATAGGCGGCAAGGGCGAGAAAAAGCACAGCGGCTATAGCTCTTGAAAATGCCCCGCCTCCCCGAAAGCTCAAGCTTCCTCGTCGCCCAGCTTCAGATTTTTCATAGGTGAAATTGTGGAAATGGCATGCTTATAAATCATTTGCTGCCTTCCGTCGCTATCCACCAAAACGGCGAAATTATCAAAGCCCTTACAAACGCCTTTGAGCTGGAAGCCGTTCATAAGGAAAAGGGTGAGAGGGGCTTTTTCCCTCCTTGCGGCGCTGAGGAATGCGTCCTGAAAATTCTGCGATTTCTGCATTTTTGTCTCCTTCCCGCGGCTGTGGGCAAATCTTCCTGTCCCGCCGCGTATGTAGAATATTTTTTTGAGCTCGCTGATATTCTACACGCTGGGGATGGGCAAAAGCTGTCGAAGGAGGGAGATGAAATTATTTTGACCAAAGGGCAAGAAGCTCGTCCAAATGGTCCTCGGGAGAGAGCGCTCCGTCCCGGTATATCCAGTGAAGAGCGCTGTCCCGGCGCAGCCATGTGAGCTGGCGCTTGGCGTAGCGGCGGGATTCCTGCTTTATTTTTTCTATTGCCTCTTCCCGGCTCAGGTGACCGGCAAAATATGCGGCAGCTTCCTTATAGCCTATGGCCTGCATAGCGGTGGAGCCCTCCGCGAGACCACGGCGGAGAAGCTCTTCCACCTCGGCAAAAAGACCCTGCTCCACCATAAGATCCACTCTGCGGTCAATGCGCTCATAGAGAGTGTCACGGTTTTTGTATGTGAGGGCGACGCGAAGGCTTTCGTAGCGCTTTGGAAGGGCGCGGGTCCGCCGGTCGTGGGCGGAAATGGTCTCTCCCGTAAGGAGGTAAACCTCCATTGCCCGGGTGAGGCGCTTTTTATCGGAGGGATGGAGCTTTTCGGCTCTTTCGGGGTCGACAAGGCGCAGCTTTTCCCTAAAGGCCTCGCCCCCTATGCTGTCATATTCCAGACTGAGCTTTTCCCGCAGTGCCTCGTCAACATCCGGGGCGGCGGCAAAATCCCTGCCGCTGAGAAGAGAGTCGATGTAAAGACCGGTGCCGCCGGCGATTATTGGGGTTTTGCCTCTGGCGAAGATGTCCTCGCAGGCTGCGGCGGCCATATCTACCCAGCGGGAGACGGAGAAGCTTTCCTCGGGCTCGGCAATATCCACCATATGGTGGGGGATGCCCCGGGCCTCACCGGGAGTAACCTTGGCAGTGCCAATATCCATACCCTTGTATATCTGCATACTGTCGGCGGAGATTATCTCGCCGCTGAGCGCTTCGGCCAACGCCACGCTGAGGGCAGTTTTGCCGGTGGCGGTGGGACCCGTTATGACGATTACTCTTTTATTCATAGAAAACACCCGTACTTGAATTAATGAAAAAGCTGTGATATAATGCCGCTTGCGACAAATCTAATTACAAGGATGTGCAATAATTTGAAGGTAAAAATCACTTCCGACAGCGTATGCGACCTCTCTCCCGAACTGAAGGAAAAATACGGTATTGAGATAATGCCCCTCACCGTTATGCTGGACGGCCGCGACCGCCTTGACGGTATCGACATCGTGCCGGATGATATATATGCCCACGTTGCCGCAGGCGGCGCTCTGGGCTCAACCGCCGCGGTATCCGTAGCCAACTACATAGACTTTTTCAAAAAGCAGCTGGAAAGCTGTGAGGAGCTTGTGCATTTCCACATCTCCTCCTCCATGTCCTCCTGCTACCAGAACGCACTTATCGCCACCGATGAGGTGGAGAATGTTTACCCCGTGGACTCCGAGAACCTTTCCACCGGTATCGGTCTGCTTATCCTCGATGCCATTGAAATGGCGGAGCAGGGAAAGAGCGGACAGGAAATTCTTGACGGAGTGAATGCCCTCCGCGGCAAGGTTGAAGCCAGCTTCGTTGTGGACAGTGTGGACTATCTCCATAAGGGCGGACGCTGCTCCGCCGTTGCTGCTCTTGGCGCAAACCTGCTGGGTCTCAAGCCCTGTATCGAGGTCAAGGACGGCGCTATGGGAGTCAGCAAGAAATATAGAGGCAAGATTGCCAAGTGCCTTATCCAGTATGTCCGTGAGCGCCTTGAAGGCCGGGAGGACATAAACACCAAGCGCATCTTTATCACCCATTCCGGCGGCTTTACCGCCGAGGAGATTCAGGCTGTTGAGGACGAAGTGAAGAAATATCAGAATTTCGGAGAAATTCTCCATACCCGCGCAGGCTGCACCGTTTCCAACCACTGCGGCCCCAAAACTCTTGGCATCCTCTTCGAGAGAAAGTAAACTGAAATTGCATCAAATTCCGGACGGAAAACCGTCCGGAATTTTTTTGTTTGGGGAGTGGGGCGGGATAAGTCTTCGCCTTGAGGGGAAGCTGTGTTTGCAGGGCGCGCTCCTTGGCTCTCCCTTTGGGAGAGCTGGCTGCGAAGCAGACTGAGAGGGTTTTGTCTCCGACGGCCATATTCTTTTCGTATGTCCGAAAAGAATATGGAAAGAAAAGTCCACCAAAGAGGGGGCGAGGAAAGCCCCCCTCTTTGGAAACACCCCTAAGTGCAGCGCCGCGAAAACCATTGTGCCACATAATTAGCACCTAAACCTTAGTGTGCACGCCTCGACTTCCACTCAGGACGCTGCTGCGCCAGGGCGCCTGTTCGGCGCCACGGGAATTTTCCCTCGTTATATTTTTGGGTATTCCTACGCGGCAGGCTACATTTCCGTCGATACGGAAAGTTACCCGTCGGAGACATATATTTGCGTTATGCAAAGGCGGGCCGGCCGGGTGTCCGGCCCCTACAATCTATGTTAGGGTGCGGTGAGGAAACTCACACGATGCGCTTGAAAAACTTGTCCAGCTCGGCGCGGGTGAGGGCGACGCTGACGGGTCTGCCGTGGGGGCAATAGCGCACTTCTCCGCTAAGCACCTTTTCCACCAGCACTTCAAGCTCCCGTCTGTCGGTTTTCCAGCCGGCTTTTATCGCCGCTTTGCAGGCAATGGTATGATAAATCTTTTCCATAGGATTTTCCGCTTTTCCGGAAGATATTGCGCTGATGATATCCTCCAGCATTGCAATCTCGCTTCCGTCCGTATCGGAGGGAACGGCGCGGATTATCACTTCGCGGGCGCCATAGGGCTCTATCTCAAAGCCTGCTTTTTCAAGCAAGGCAGAGTTATTTTCCACAAGCTCAAGGCTTTCCGGATCGGGACGCCAGGTGACGGGGATGAGAAGGCTCTGGCTCATTGCAGCCCCATCCCTTTTAAGCCGGTCAAATATGATACGCTCGTGGGCGGCGTGCTTATCTATAAGAAGCAGAGAGCCCTCGGTTTCAACGATTATATAGGTATTGAGCACCTCACCGATAAGCCGATAATCGGGAATGATGGGTTTTTCCTCCGCCTTTGCGGGGGCGGGAGTCTCCCTTATCACCGGGATTTCCGGTCTGGGCACAATAGGACTGGGCTTATACTCCGGAGCGGGAGAGCGGAGAGTTATTTTCGGAGCTTCCACCCGGGGAGGCAGAGGGCTCTCCTTTTTTTCGCCGAAAAGAGCCTTTGTCACATCGCCCATATTCAGCTTCGTCTGCTGAGGGGGAGCGCTGCGCCCAGGGGCGGAGACGCTTGCTTTTTGAGAAGCGCGAAACTCCTCGGCGCTCATCTTTTTATAGAAATCCGCCTTGGGGGCGATGACTTTTTTAGTGGAGGGAGAGAGACTTATTTCCGCGGTTTTCACTTCGTTGGCGGCATCGAGCGTGCTCAAAACCGCATAGTAGACGCAGTCAAAAACCTTTTTCTCCTCGCTGAATTTAACCTCGCTCTTGGTGGGGTGGACATTCACATCAACCTTGCCGAAGCCCAGAGTTATATAAAGCACGCAGGCGGGGAAGCGCCCCACCAGCATATTGTTTTTAAAAGCCTGCTCCAGCGCTGCCTGAATGGTAAGGGAGCGGAAGGGTCTGCCGTTTATAAAGAAAAACTGCATTGCTCTGTTGCCCCGGCAGGCATGGGGAGCGGAAACAAAGCCATCTACGCTGACACCTTCATCGCTGCCGCTGACGCTGAGAAAGTTTTTGGCGGCGTCGCGCCCAAGCAGGGAGTAAACAGCGCTTTCGCTCCGTCCGTCACCGGGGGTGAAAAACTCCTCCTCGCCGTCGCGAATCATGCGCAGGCTCACCTCGGGGTGACCCAGAGCGCAGCGCAGAGCGGCATTGATACAGGCGGAGGTTTCCGCCCTGTCGCTTTTCATAAACTTCAGTCTGGCGGGGGTGTTATAGAAAAGGTCGCGAACCTCCATGGTGGTGCCCACGGGGCAGCCCACGGGACCCATCTCCTCAATATCTCCTGCGCTGAGGGCAACCCGGGTGCCTTCGGCGGCATCGGCGGTGCGGGTGCGCAGCTCTATACGGGATACGGAGGATATGGCGGCAAGAGCTTCACCGCGGAAGCCCAGAGTGGCTATGGCTTCAAGACCCCGTTCATCACGGAGCTTGCTGGTGGCGTGGCGCAAAAAGGCAATGCCCGCGTCCTCGGGGCTCATTCCGCAGCCGTCATCGCTGACACGGATGAGCTTCATGCCGCCGCCGGATATTTCGATGGTTATATTTTTGGCTCCCGCGTCGATGGCGTTTTCCGCAAGCTCTTTAACAACGCTGGCGGGACGCTCAACAACTTCGCCTGCGGCAATCAGATCCGCAACATGGGGTGAGAGTATATTTATAAGGGACATAAAAATTCCTCCGCAGATACAAATCCAGCTTACATTATACTACATACGCATTGAAAACGCCATATAAAAATGCTATAATACAATGTCTGATAATATCAAGAGGGAATTATAACTTATGCCATACGAAAGAATCGAAATTGAAAAAGCCGAGATAGAGCGCCAGATTGCTCTTTGCCGCAAGCTGAAAGAGCGCTTCATCTCTCAGGGGCGGAAAAATATGCTGGCCTTTGTGGATACCTACGGCTGCCAGCAGAACGAAAGCGACTCCGAGAGACTCCGCGGCTATCTTGCGGAGATGGGCTGCTCCTTCACCTCGGATGAGGCGGAGGCGGACATCATTGTCATCAACACCTGCGCCGTACGCGAGCACGCGGAAATGCGTATTTTGGGCAATGTTGGAGCCTTGAACCACACCAAAAAGGCCAAGCCGGAGCAGATAATCTGCGTCTGCGGCTGCATGGTTCAGCAGCAGCATATGTCCGATAAGGTGAAGCACTCCTATCCCATAGTTTCCCTCTGCTTCGGTCCTCACGAGCTTTGGCGCTTCCCCGAGCTTCTGGAGCGCTATCTTGTGAAGAAAAAGAGAGTTTTCGCCACCGCTCCCCATGAGGGCTGCGTCACCGAGGGAGAGCCCCGCGTCCGCGACCGGGGTGTCAAGGCATGGATAAGCATAATGTACGGCTGCAATAATTTCTGCTCCTACTGCATAGTCCCCTATGTCCGGGGCAGGGAGCGCTCCCGCCGTCCCGAGGCCATCGTTGAAGAGGCCAGAGAGCTTATCGCCGCCGGCTACAAGGACATTACTCTGCTTGGACAGAATGTAAACAGCTACGGCAAGGATCTTGACTGCGGCGTGGATTTCAGTGAGCTTCTGAAAATGGTGAACGCCATCCCAGGAAAGTTCGTTATCCGCTTTATGACAAGCCATCCCAAGGACGCCACGGAAAAGCTTTTCAAGACCATGGCCGAGTGCGAAAAATGCTCCCACCATATCCACCTGCCCGTCCAGAGCGGCAACGACAGAGTGCTCAAGGCCATGAACAGAGGATATTCCAGCGCCGATTATCTTGAAAAGGTGCGCATCGCAAGGGAGTATATGAGCGACCTTGTGATAACCACGGATATGATTGTTGGCTTCCCCGGAGAGACCAATGAGGAATTTGAGGACACCCTCCGCCTTGTGGAGACCGTGGAATATGACAGCATGTTCACCTTTATCTATTCCCGCAGAGAGGGCACCGTTGCGGCAAAGCTTCCCGACCCTATGACAAGGCAGGAAAAGCAGCTGAATTTCGATAAGCTTCTTGAAACGGCCAACGCCCTGAGCCTTAAAAAGCACAGAGAGTATGTGGGCAAAAGCGTTGAGGTTCTTATCGACGGATATACGGAAGGGGAAGAGTACCCGATCACAAGCCGCACCAAGGGCGGCAGGCTTGTCCACCTGAAGGGAGATGCCTCCCTCGTGGGTGAGTTTAAGAAAGTTAAAATTACGGACAGCACAACCTGGGCGCTGTTCGGAGAGTTGGAGGAATAAAAAAATGACAGGCAGAATTTGGCAGTTCGTTATCCCCATTATTTTTCTTTTCTACGCATGGAAGCTCTATATAGGCAAGCCTGCCTTCAACGATAGCTTCGGTTTCCCCACCCGCAGAGCAAGAGAGAGCGAAGAGATCTGGAACTATGTTCAGAAGGCCGCAGGCGCAGTCTGCTTCTTTATCGCTATTTTCCTCGCAATCACTTCCTATGTTCTCCTTGTTGTTTTCAAGGACAATATGACCGCCTACTGGACTCAGATTATCGTTGAAATTGCATGCGTGGTTGCCCTTGCGCCCATAGTCAATGCCCTTACCGACAAGAAGTTCCCCCCAAAGAAAAAGGGCGGCAGGAAGAAGTAAAAGAAATAGCCCTCAGGGAGGTGTACCATGGCGGAAATAACCCCCATGAAACAGCAATACAATGAAATAAAGTCCCGCCACGAGGATTGCCTGCTCTTTTTCCGCCTCGGCGACTTTTACGAAATGTTCGACGAGGACGCAAAGCTGGCTTCCCGGGAGCTTGACCTTGCCCTCACCACCCGGGACAGAGGCAAGCCGGTGGAGGAGCAGACCCCCATGTGCGGCGTGCCCTACCACAGTGCCGAGGCATACATCGGACGGCTTATAGCCAAAGGCTACAAGGTGGCAATCTGCGAGCAGATGGAAGACCCCGCTCTTGTGAAGGGCTTAGTTACCAGAGATGTTGTCCGCATAATCTCCCCCGGCACCGTTACCGAAAGCAGTATGCTTGAGGAAGGCCGCAGCAACTATCTGGCCTCCGTCTATCTGGAGGGCAAAAACGGCGCGGTGGCCTTTGCGGATATTTCCACAGGCGAATTTTGCGTCAGCGCCTTCGGTGAGGAGGCAATCAGCCACATCGTCAACGAGCTTGGACGTTTTTCTCCCCGGGAAGCTGTGCTCAGTCCCGGCGCATGGGAATGCGGTGAAATAAGCGCCTTCCTCTCCGGCCGACTGGATGCGCTTTTGGAAAAGGGCGGAGATAAGTTCGACTATATGCTCTCCGCAATGCGCGTCTGCGAGCAGTTTGATGTTGCCAGCGTGGATGCTCTCGGTTTCGGCGGCGAGGAAGCCGCTGTCTGCGCCGCGGGCGCTTTGCTCTCTTACATAATCGAGACTCAGAAATTTGATATAAGCCACATAAACTCCGTTGAAGTTTTCTCCGAAAACAAGTATATGGAGCTGGATTATACCACCCTGCGCAATCTGGAGCTCACCGAATCTCTCCGCACGGGGGAGAAAAAGGGCAGCCTGCTCTGGGTTCTGGACCAGACCAAGACACCCATGGGCGGCAGAATGCTGCGCAGCTGGGTGGAGCGACCCCTCCTTAACCCCACCGCAATACGCCGCCGCCTCAGCGCTGTTGAGGAGCTTTTCGGCAACACGGTGAAGCGCAGCGAGCTTATGCATCTTCTCCGGGATATGGGCGATATGCGCCGCCTGGGAGGAAAGGCTGTTTACGGCACTGCCAACGCCAAAGACCTCCGCGCCCTTTGCACTTACTGTGCCATCCTGCCCGAAATAGCCGCGCTTTTGCATGGTGCCCGCAGCAAGGCTCTCGGTGAAATAGCTGAGATGGACACCCTTTCGGATATCTGCGCCCTCATAGACAGCAGTATAGACCTTGACCCGCCCTTCTCCGTCCGTGAAGGCGGAATGATCCGCCCCGGCTACAACGAGGAAGTGGATTATCTCCGCTCTGTCCGCGATAACGGCGCCGCTATGGTGAGAGAGCTTGAAGAGCGGGAGCGTGAGCGCACCGGCATAAAGAAGCTGAAGCTGGGCTATAACAAGGTTTTCGGCTACTACATAGATGTTCCCCGTTCCGCCGGTGATGTGGCTCTGCCTGAGGAGTATATCCGCAAGCAGACTCTCGTCAGCAATGAACGTTATTTCACCCCCGAGCTGAAGGAACTGGAAAACACCCTTCTCAATGCGGGGGACAGACTCGCCACCCTTGAGTTCGAGCTTTTCACCAACATTCGCATGGCTGTTGCCGACGAGGTGCTGAGAATTCAGCGCTCCGCCGACGCTGTTGCCGCGCTGGACTGCTTCTGTTCCCTTGCGGAGGTTGCGGTGCGGGGAGGCTACTGCATGCCCGAGGTTGACCTGAGCCGCACTCTCCATATCGTTGGCGGACGCCACCCCGTTGTTGAAAAGGCCCAGAGCAATGTGCTTTTCGTCCCCAACGACACCCTTCTCAATGACACCGAGGATCGGGTAGCCATCGTTACCGGCCCCAATATGGCAGGTAAGAGCACCTATATGCGCCAGACCGCCATCATCACCCTTATGGCTCAGATGGGCTCCTTTGTTCCCGCGAAAAGCGCCACCATCGGCATTGTGGACAGAGTTTTCACCCGCATCGGCGCCAGCGACGACCTTGCGGCCGGCCAGTCCACCTTTATGGTGGAAATGAGCGAGATGGCCAATATCCTCCGCTATGCCACCAACAAGAGCCTTCTCATTCTGGACGAAATTGGCCGCGGAACGAGCACCTATGACGGAATGGCCATTGCCCGCGCCGTGCTGGAGCACTGCGCCGATCAGCGCAAGCTGGGCGCTAAAACAATGTTTGCCACCCATTATCACGAGCTGAGCGCTTTGGAAGGCAGCCTTCCCGGCGTGCGCAATTATAATATCACTGCCAAAAAGCAGGGAGGAAAGCTCATATTCCTCCGCAAGATAGTTCCCGGCGCAGCGGATGACAGCTACGGTATTGAGGTTGCCAAGCTGGCCGGCGTTCCCGACAGCGTTATTGCCAAAGCCAAGACCTATCTCCGGGAGCTGGAGAGCGAGGGCGCAGCCCCCATCGTTGAAAAAGCGGCTGCTGCCGACCAGATAAGCCTTATGGATGTTGGCGCTGACGAGGTAATAGATGATCTTCGCCGCCTTGACCCAAACAATATGACCCCGCTGGAGGCCCTGATGGCTCTCAGCGCTCTTAAGAAGAAAGTGGAGCTTTAATGAAAAAACTTCCCCCTTTTGAAAACCGCATGAACTGGGGCAGAACCCTTTTCGGGCTTATCTATCTGCCCATACATCTTGTTTTGCTGCCGCTGCTGCTGCCCGCGGTGCTTATGGCTATGGGCATAACAGATTTGGCGGAAATAAACGTTTACTACTATGTCTTCAGCGTGCTGCTGATACTGATAGTATATTTCCCCTATCTGCGGGCGAACTTTGACCCGCTGGCGGAAAGGTTTATCCATTGCCTGCTCAGTTTTTTGATGGCCTTGGGCATCTATTATATCGGAACGGTTGCGGTCAATCTTGTTGTTCTCGGTCTCAGCTCTGAAGTGAGCAACCCCAATGATCAGCTTGTTATGGATTTGGTGACCGATAATGGGGCATTCAGAGCCGCTGTGATTTTCATGGCTCCCATAGTGGAGGAGGTTCTCTTCCGCGGCGCTCTGTTTGGCGGTCTGCGCAAGAAAAGCAGAGTTTGGGCCTACATACTGAGTATGGTGATTTTTGCCCTTTGTCACGTTTGGCAGTATGCACTTGTGGCAATGGACTGGACCGTGCTTATATTTGTGCTCCAGTATTTGCCCGCGGCCTTTGCCCTTGCATGGGCTTATGAGCGCAGCAACAGCATTTGGGTGCCTATAGGTATTCATATGCTTATAAACGCGATGAGCATTACGGCGGCAGATATGCTGGCTGAAATGGTTTAAGCAAAAAGACCTTGTGTCCTTGGGACACAAGGTCTTTTTTGTTTGCGGCGGCGCGCCGTCGGGGCGGCGATGCCACAGGAAATGAATTTTTGTGAGGCAAAAAGAATGACGGATTGTAACATCCGCGTACTTCGTCTGTGCCTCCGGCGGGTAACTTTCCGTATCGACGGAAAGTCACCAAAGGGCGACCGGGGGCTGCGGCCCCCTGGCCCCGTGGGGCTTTCAGGAACGCTTCGCTTTTATTGGAGCTCGCCGTCAAGCGGCGACAGTTCGGCGGCTGGCCTCGCAACGCCGCCTGCTGCGGAGGAAATTCTTGCTTTTTTGGGCGGACACATCGGCCCGCCCCTACTACGGAAAATTTGGGATAATGCGCCATTCGTAGGAAGCGCTGACCTCAGCGAAAACAGTACGAGGAGAAATCTTCGTGGCGCCGAACAGGCGCCTCGACGCAGCAGCGTCCTGAGCGGAAAACGTCGGGGCGCACACTAAGGTTTAGGCTCCCATTATGTGGCACAATGTATTCTTCACCTCGGCAACGAGGGAGTTTCCAAAGAGGGGGATAGGTCGAATTTAATAACTTCCCTCCTCGCGGCATAGCCGCTGCGGTCGGTGGCAACAATCCCTCCGACTCGGCTAAAGCCGAGCCACCTCCCTTTACAAGGGAGGCTTTAAATGTGGATTTAAGGCCCCCTCTGACGAGGGGGCTGTCGAGCGCTTGCGCGAGACTGGGGGAGAGAAATGCCTTTAATGTTTTCTCTCCCTCCGTCGCGGCTATGCCGCGCCACCTCTCTCGTCAGAGGGAGGTTTTAACATCCCGAGCAGCGCAAAAAAGCTCTCCCGTAATTTTGGGAGAGCTTTTTTATTATATTTACGCAATATTACTTGCAGAGGGCTGCAGCGGTGCGGGCTGCAAGGCGGGCGTTGTTATAGACAAGCTGGATGTTGCTGTCCAGACTGTCGCCGCCGGTGAGCTCCTTGACCTTGGCAAGGAGGAAGGGAGTGGTTGCCTTGCCGTGGATGCCCAGCTCCTCGCTCTCGGCAACTGCCTTGGCGATGGCGGAGTTGATGAGCTCCTCGTCCATGGAATACTCCTCGGGAATGGGGTTGGCAACAAGCATACCTGCCTGCAGACCCATTTCTCTCTGGGCGGCAAAGGCTGCTGCCAGCTCTTCGGGGGTGTCGATGCGGTAGTCAACGCCGAAGCCGCTGTGGCGGGTGTAGAAAGCGGGAAGCTCGCTGGTGCCGAAGCCGATTACGGGAACGCCCTTGGTCTCCAGATACTCCAGAGTGAGGCCGATATCCAGAATGCTCTTTGCGCCTGCGCAAACTACCATAACGGGGGTCTGGCCAAGCTCTTCAAGGTCGGCAGAGATGTCCATAGTGGTCTCTGCGCCGCGGTGTACGCCGCCGATGCCGCCGGTGGCGAAAACCTTGATGCCTGCCATATGGGCGATAATCATGGTGGTGGTGACGGTGGTTGCGCCGTCTGCTCCGCGAGCTACCAGAACGGGCAGGTCACGGCGGCTTGCCTTGACAACCTTTGCGCCGTTTTTGCCAACATACTCAATCTCCTCGGGGCTGAGGCCTGCCTTCAGGCGGCCGCCGATGATGGCGATGGTGGCGGGAACTGCGCCATTATCACGAATGATGCGCTCAACGTTGAGAGCGGTCTCAACGTTCTGGGGATAGGGCATACCGTGGGAGATGATGGTGCTTTCGAGAGCAACAACGGGCTTGCCTGCTTCGAGGGCATCTTTTACTTCGGGAGAGATGTCGAGAAATTTGTTCATTTGAGTTATCCTCCGTTTGGAATATATTGAAAAATTATTTACATTCTTTCTGATATAGCGTCCTGACTCATCAGGGGACTTATAGTGTCGGCAGATTCAACGGCTATGGAGCCGGCTGCCATAGCGCGGCGAGCGCTTTCCTCGTTGCTGCAGCCTCGGCAATAGGCATCGCATATTGCGGCCATAACAGCGTCGCCGCCTCCTGTTGCGTTCACCAGTGTTGTGGGAAGGCAGGGAGTGCGGAAAAGCTCTTCCCCTTCGGCAACAACTATGCCGCCGGAGCCATCGCTGACGAAGGCTCTTTTTACGCCCCTGCGGACAAGTTCTCTTGCTGCGTCCTCAGGAGTGGAGCTTTCTGTGAGAGTTTCCGCTTCAAGGCTGTTGGGCTTGAAGGTGTGGAGCGCGTGGAGATAAGGCAGGAATTTTTTGCCTTTTGTAACAGACACAGGGTCGGCAAAAATCGGCGCGGTGATATTTTCGCAGATGCAGCCAATAGTCTCGGCGCGGAGATTTCCGTCAATAATAACGCAGGCGGCGCCGTTGAGGAAGTCCTTTTCCCGTAAAACAACCTGAGGACTTATCTCGTCGGCAATAGCCATGTCACTGAGGGCGATGGCCATATCTCCGTCAGGACCGCTGATGGCCAGATAAGTTCCGGTGCGGGATTCGGGGACAACAAAGGCGCGGGAAAGGTCAATTCCGTTTTCCTCGCAGGAGCGGCGAATCTGGGGTGCCCAGTGGTCATCGCCTATGGCGGTGAGCATACTCACCTTTTGTCCCAAAAGGGCGAGGTTATGGGCGATATTGCGGCCTACTCCGCCGAAAGAATAGCTTATCATACCGGGATTGGAGTCGTTGAGGATGAGGACAGAGCTGCTCTTGCCCCAAATATCTATATTTATAGCACCTACTACGGCCACATAGGGTTCAGCCATATTTAAGCTTCCTCCTTTTTTTAGTCCATACATAGATATTCTATAATATTATAAATAAAAGGTCAACAACTCTCGCGCAAAATCAAAGGCCGACATCTTTGATGTCGGCCTTCAATTTGAGAAAATATGTAATTTACTCAGCAGCAATGCAACCCATGGGGCAGGTGTCTGCGCAAGCGCCGCAGTCCATGCACTTGTTCTCGTCGATAGCGTAGCGGCCGAGATCGTCGTTCATGGCAATAGCCTCAGCAGGGCAGGAATCGCTGCAAGCACCGCAAGCGATGCAGCTGTCGTTGATAACATACATTGGCGTAGTCCTCCTTGTTTAATGGTACACTCATAATAACAACATTATTTTTGATTGTCAAATTCAATTTGCGGATATTTTGTAAAAATTTTAAAAGGGGTCGAAAAACGGCGAAAAACGACGAAAAACAGAGTTAGCAGGTGCTAATTAGAAACAACAGAACCACATATTCTTCTTTTGGTCAAAAAAGGTCAAAAATATATCTTGACAAACTGACCAATCCTGACTAATATATAGATGACAAAGGTCAGACTTGGTCAATCGGCAATTTGTGAGGTGTTAATATGGCAACCAGCGATTTGATAGCAAGATTCATTATGGACTCGATAGAGGAGAGCGAGAGGGGCTTTGCGGAATTGCAGCGCAGCGCTCTTGCGGAAATGTTCTCCTGCGTGCCCAGCCAGATAAACTATGTGATCTCCACCCGCTTTTCACCGGAACATGGCTATGTTGTTGAAAGCCGAAGAGGCGGCGGCGGATATATCCGCATCAGCAGAGTCCGTTCCTCACCCTCCGATGTGGTGATGGGTGCGGTTAAGGCGGTGGGCAACACCTTGGATATGCCCACGGCGGCGGCCTATGTTTCAAATTTCTACAAAGCGGGTATTATTGACAGGCGCTGCGCCCGTCTTATCCTCACTGCAATAAGCGATAAGGCTCTGCGAACCATCGCCCCCGAGGACAGAGACACCCTCCGCAGCGGTATATTCAAGCATATGCTTGTAAGCCTTCTGAATGAATAATATATAAAATAAAAAAATCAATTTCGTGAAAGGACGTGTTGAATGTGAAGTGCGAAAAGTGCAAAGAAAGAGAAGCAACATTTTTCTACAGCGCAAATCTCAATGGCAATAAAACTCAAAAAAATCTCTGCGCCGAATGTGCCCGAGCAGAGGGCTTCGGTGAAATGCTCGGTAATGCAGGCGTGTTTGACCGCGCCTTTGACTCTATGATCGATGACTTCTTCAGCCCCGCAAGAAGTTTCATGCGCCTTCCCGCTTTCGATTTTTTCGGCGAAGGACTGCGTAGTATAATGGCTCCTGCTTTCCCAAGGGTCCACTTTGTGCTGGACGGGGGTGAGCGCTCTGCAGCCCCCGCAAGGGAGAGTTCAGAGGATAAAATTCCCGAGGATATGGGCGAGGAGGTTCGCCTTGCAAGGGAAAAGGCCGCGCTGAAAGCTCAGCTTGAGGACGCGGTCAAAGCCGAAGACTATGAGCAGGCCATAGTGCTGAGAGATGCTCTACGAAAGTTAGGCTAATCGATCGGAAAAAGAAAAGGGGGCACGGTGTTGTGCCCCCTTTATCCGACAAATCGGAAAAGGAGTTGATTTTTGTATGAATGGTTCCGAAAAATTCACAGGACGAGCAAAGAAAGCAATCGAAAAGGCTCAGGTGGCAGCCGAAGAACTTGGCCACAGCTATGTGGGCAGCGAGCATCTGCTCATCGGAATTCTTCGCGAGGAGTTTGGCAAAGGCGTGCAAGTTCTCCGCAAATACGGGCTCAGTGAAGAGCTTATAACATCTCTTGTTGAAAAGTATGTGGGACGGGGCGATGCGGGCGGCTCCGTTGGCGGACTCAGTCCCCGGGCAAAACACATAATCGAGCTGGCTATTGGTGATGCCGGCCGTCTTGGACATCGCTTTGTGGGCGTGGAGCACCTGCTTATGGGAATTTTGCGGGAGGCTGACAGCACCGCGGTGAGAATAATTTCCGGCACAGGCTGCGATGTAAATAAGCTCTATACCGAGCTTGTGAGCTCCTTCAATCCTTCGCCGGAGAGCGTTTTCCCCAATGGAATTCCGAAGGCGAACGCAAACAGTCCCCGCCGCGCCGAGACCAAGACTCTCGACCAGTATTCCAGAGACCTGACCGCCGCGGCAAGACTTTCCACCCTTGACCCGGTGATAGGCAGGGATAAGGAAATTCTCCGGGTTTTGCAGATTCTCTCCCGCCGCAGTAAGAATAACCCGGTTCTCATCGGCGAGCCCGGTGTGGGCAAAACCGCCGTTGCGGAGGCTCTTGCCCAGAGAATAGTTATGGGCAATGTGCCCGAGGAGCTTCGAAATAAGCGCCTTGTGAGCCTTGACCTGACCGCTATGCTGGCAGGCACAAAGTATAGAGGCGATTTTGAGGACCGCATTAAAAATGTCCTAAGCGAAGTGCGCAAAGCGGGCGATATTATCCTCTTTGTGGACGAGCTCCATACCATTATGGGAGCAGGCGCCGCGGAAGGCGCAATAGATGCCGCCAACATACTCAAACCCGCTCTCAGCAGGGGTGAGGTGCAGATAATCGGCGCTACCACCCTGGAGGAATACCGCAGGCATATTGAAAAGGATGCGGCTCTTGAGCGAAGATTTCAGAGCGTCACTGTGGACGAGCCCAGCACCGAGGAGAGCATAGAAATCCTCCGCGGACTTCGAGAGCGCTATGAGGCTCATCATAAATTGAGTATAAGCGACGAGGCTATAGAAGCCGCCGTAAACCTCTCCGCGCGATATATCTCCGACCGCTATTTGCCCGACAAGGCTATAGACCTGATGGACGAGGCCTGCTCCGCTGTGAGGATGGAGGACAAGGCTCCGCCCGAGGAGTTCAAGACGGTGGAGGCAAGAATTCGCGCCCTCTCCGAGGAGAAGAATGAGGCCGTTAAGGCGCAGGACTTTGAAGCGGCGGCACGACTGCGCGACAATGAAACGAAGGAGCGGGAGCTTCTTGCGGAAATGCGCAGGAAATGGGAGATGAAAAGCGACGGGTCAGGGCGCAGCGTAAGCGCTGAGGATATAGCCACTGTAGTCAGTCTTTGGACCGGAATTCCCGCGGGCAGCCTTTCCAAGGACGAGAGCGAAAGGCTTCTGCAGATGGAGGAAGTGCTCCATCGCAGAGTTATCGGTCAGGACGAAGCGGTTTCCGCCGTATCCCGCGCCGTGCGCAGAGGTCGCGTGGGGCTCAAGGACCCCCGCCGCCCGGTGGGCTCTTTCCTCTTCCTCGGTCCAACGGGTGTTGGAAAAACAGAGCTTTGCAAGGCTCTTGCCGAGGCAGTTTTCGGAGATGAGAACGCCATGATTCGCCTTGATATGTCCGAGTTTATGGAAAAGCACACTGTCAGCAAGCTCATAGGCTCTCCTCCGGGCTATGTGGGCTATGATGACGGCGGACAGCTCACCGAAAAGGTGAGAAGAAAGCCTTATTCCCTCATTCTCTTCGATGAGATTGAAAAGGCCAACGAGGATGTATTCAACATTCTTCTCCAGATTATGGATGACGGACATCTGACGGATAGTCAGGGACGCCGCGTGAACTTCAAAAACACTATAATAGTAATGACCAGCAATGTGGGAGCTTCCCTCCTCACAAACAAAAAGCAGTCTTTGGGCTTTTCCGCCGGAGCAGAGGAGGAGCGCGACAGCAAAGAGCTTGTTATGGGCGCCCTGCGGCAGACCTTCAAGCCCGAATTTCTCAACCGCATTGACGAAACCATTGTTTTCCGCAGCCTCAGCAAGGAAAATCTCCGCCTCATCACCAAAAATCTTGTGGAGATATCCGTAAAGCGTGTGGCAGACATGGGAATAGAGCTTGAGGTGGATGAAGAGGCCATCAGCCTGCTCTGCGACAAGGGCTTTGACAGGGCCTACGGCGCAAGACCCCTCCGCCGCTGCATACAGAGTATGCTGGAGGACTCCGTTGCGGAAATGGTGCTGAGCGGGGCCCTTCGTGAGGGGGACAAGGCCTTCGCGGGAGTCCGTAACGGAAAAATTTTCGTTGAAAATACGGATTCGACAAAACTTCCCGCGGCTTGACAGCCTTCGCTATTTACAATTTTATGAAAAAGAGGTAATATTTGAGCACAGCTTATCCAATTGATGGGCATGAACTTGTCGTTGGATACCCAGCTCATATCTTTATCCCACAACCCTTAGCGGGCCGATTTCTCGGCCCGCACTTTTTTTGCGGCGGGGCGAGGCAAAGGCTCTCCTTTCTAAAGAGCTGTCAGCGAAGACATTGGCGGCGGATTTAAGGCCCCCTCTGACGAGGGGGCTGTCTGCGCAGCAGACTGGGGGAGAGAAAACCTGACTGCGGCGTATCTCTCCCTCCGGCTTTTGCCTGTGGCAAAAGCCACCTCCCCCGTCAGAGGGAGGCTTTAAATACCTCTCCGTCTGCCCTTTGGGCAGCCACCTCCCCTGATAGGGGAGGCTATAAAGGCGGGCAATGCCCGCCCCTACGAGAAGTGCTCCAAAACATTACAAGGTGAAATCCCTGTGGCGCCGAACAGGCGCCAAGATGCAGCAGCGTCCTGAGCGGAAAACGAGGGAAGGACTTCAAGCTTTGGGTTTTGATTATGTGGCGGGAAGTGTTTTCTGCCACCGCAACTTGGGGAGTTTCCAAAGAGGGGGGTAGGTCGAATTTAATAACTTCCCTCCTCGCGGCATAGCCGCTGCGGTCGGCGGCTAAAAATGTGCCACCGGCACATTTTCTTAACGCCCCGACTTTCCATATTCTTTTTGCCGGCACAAAAAGAATATGGCCTCCGGAGGTATGAATCCCTCCGCCCCTTCGGGGCACCTCCCTTTACAAGGGAGGCTTTAAACGCCTCTACCTCGAGAGGGGGGCTTTAAAGCGGGCGGGTGCGGAAAATAAAAAAACTCCCGCAGCTTTTTGCTGCGGGAGTTTTGGTTTTAAGTTTTAACTTATGCGAGGGCGCAGGTGATGATGGCCATCTTGTAAACCTCGTCGGCATTGCAGCCGCGGCTGAGGTCATTGATGGGAGCGTTAAGACCCAGAAGGATGGGACCGTAAGCTGCAAAGCCGCCAAGACGCTGAGCGATCTTGTAGCCGATGTTGCCGGCGGTAACGTCGGGGAAGATGAAGGTGTTGGCCTGACCTGCAACGGGAGAGCCGGGGAACTTCAGCTGGCCGACTTCGGGAGCAACGGCTGCGTCAAACTGCATCTCGCCGTCCACGGGAACATCCATAACTTCCTTTGCCTTGGCAACAGCGTTCTGAACCTTGGTGACTTCGTCGTCCTTGGCAGAGCCCTTGGTGGAGAAGCTCAGGAAAGCAACCTTGGGGTCGATGCCGAAGGTCTTTGCGCACTGGGCGGTTTCCTTGGCGATCTCGACCAGATTATCGTCGGTGGGGTGAATATTGATGGCGCAGTCGCCCATAGCCAGAAGCTCCTGAGTGCCGTCTGCCTTGTCGCGAGCCATGATGAAGCAGGAGGAAACGATGGAGTTGCCGGGCTTAGTCTTGATGAGCTGGAGAGCGGGACGAACGGTGTCGGCGGTGGAGTAGGTTGCGCCGCCGAGAAGAGCGTCAGCAACACCCATCTTTACCAGCATGGTGCCGAAATAGTTGCCCATCATAAGATTCTTGCGGCAGTCCTCGGGGCTCATCTTGCCCTTGCGGAGCTCAACCATCTTCTCAACCATAGCGTCCATGCCTTCATAGGTGGCGGGGTCGAGAATCTGTGCGCCTTCGATGTTGTAGCCGTCCTTGGCAGCGGCGGCTTTTACAGCTTCAACATTGCCAACGAGGACAACGCCGATGAGACCGTCAGCAAGAAGACGCTCGGTGGCGTTGAGGATGCGGTGGTCGGTACCCTCGGTGAAAACGATGGTCTTGCGGTTTTCTTTGAGCATTGCATTAAGCTTAGCAAACATTTACATTTTCCTCCAGTTAGTAGATTAAAAAGAAGTTTATTTTCTGACAAATTAACTTTAGCACTTTTGGTGGAAATGTCAAGATTGACGGGGAATTTTTGTATCCTCCGGGCTTCTCACCAGCGGGAACGCGGGTACATATTATGGAGCAGAAGGGAGAGAAAAAATGAAAGGCTTGATAATAGGGGGAGATGAGCGATTTCCCCATCTTTGGAGAATGCTTTCAGAGAAAGGCCATGGCTTTTTCCCGCTGGCTATGGAAAAGGCACTTTCTATGGAGGGGCCTGTGGACTATGCAGGCATAGATTGCGCCATTTTACCATTGCCTGCCCAGCGCTCCGGCAATCTGAACGCGCCCCTTTGCGGCGAAGTACATAAGGCAGAGGAGTTTCTGGAGAAGCTGCGGCCGGGCACAGTGGTTTGGGCAGGTATGGCGGGGGAGACACTTTCCGCATTCTGCCGGCAAAGGGGGCTTATACTGAAGGATTATTTTGCCTCCGAAGCCCTCCAGAGAAAAAATGCGCTGCTGACAGCCGAGGGAGCATTGGCGCTGATGCTGACTATGGACGGGAAATGCCTCTGCGGCAGACAGGTGCTTATAAGCGGCTTCGGACGGATTGCAAGGCTTCTCGCGCCCCGACTTCGCGCCTTGGGAATGAGGGTTTGCGTTGCTGCCCGCTCGGAAGAGGACAGGGTGCTGGCGGAGGCTATGGGACTGGAAAGCGTGAAAATAAGCCAATGCGCAAAGTCAGAATGGGACTTTGTTGTGAACACTGTTCCCTCTGTCATATTCAAAAAAGAGGAGCTATCCCGTTTTGGGGATGCGGCGCTTATTGAGCTTGCCTCGCCGCCATATGGCTTCGATATGACTGCCGCGGAAGAGCTTGGAATAAAAGTGACGATTGCTTCCGCGCTGCCCTCCCGCTTCGGAGCGGAGTCGGCGGCGGGAGCTATCAAAGACGCGATATTGGAGGAATAAATTGTGGAAAAACTTCGGATAGGCATAGCCCTGACCGGCTCTTACTGCACCTATGACAAGGCTCTGACCGCAATAGGGGAGCTTTGCGAAAAATATGATGTGACAGCAATTATGAGCGAGACCGCCGCCTCCACGGACAGCCGCTTCGGCGCCGCAGAGGATTTTATAGCCCGCCTTGAAGCTATGACCGGGAAGGCTGTGCTGAAAACAATAGTGGAGGTTGAGCCCATAGGCCCTCAAAAGATGTTCGATGTGCTGGTAATTGCCCCCTGCACAGGGAACACTGCCGCAAAACTTGCCAGCGGCATCACCGATTCCTGCGTAACTATGGCAGCAAAAAGCCACCTGAGAAACGGCGGACCGGTGCTTCTTGCCATCGGAACAAACGACGGTCTCAGCGCCGGCGCAAGAAACATAGCGGAGCTTCTCAACAGGAAGAATATATACTTTCTGCCATTTTATCAGGATGACCCTGTAGGAAAGCCCCGCTCTCTGGCTTCGGATTATGCCTCGCTGGAGCGGAGCATTCTTGACGCGCTGGAGGGAAAACAGAGCCAGCCTATACTGGGCAATCGCGGGGAAATTTAAAGGCTACCCTTGAGGGGATTATGCGGGCGGGCAATGCCCGCCCCTACGGTTGGCGCGGATGATGCGCCCACGGCCAGTGTCCGGCCCCTACAATGTTGATTTCGGATTTACCGTAGGGAACGGTCTTGACCGTTCCGAAATAAACCTCTCCGTCTGCCCTTCGGGCAGCCACCTTCCCCAAGGGGAAGGCTCTGCGGCGCGATGAGGGCATCGCGCCCTACGGGTGCTGAAATAGAACGAGGTGAAATCCCGGTGGCGCCGAACAGGCGCCAAAAAGTAGCAGCGTTCTGAGCGGAAAACGAGGGAAGCACACTAAGGTTTAGGCGCTTATTATGTGGCACGACGCCGTTTCTATCTCCGCACCGAGGGGAGTTTCCAAAGAGGGGGCTTTCCTCGCCCCCCTCTTTGGCCTGTTTTTCTTCCCACATTCTTTTTGCAGGCGCAAAAAGAATGTGGCCGTCGGAGACAATACGAAAAGACAATCCCTCAGTCAGCACCTCTCCGTCTGCCCTTCGGGCAGCCACCTTCCCCAAGGGGAAGACTTTAGGGCAAAAAACAAAGATGCCGCAGGAAAACCTGCGGCATCTTCGCGCTATGGGGTAATGGAGAGATAAGAAAGATAAGAAAGAGAGGATATATCAAAGTAATTTGAGAGATAGCTTATCTGCGGTTGGGAAGCTCTTCGTCAAAGACGATTTGCAGCTGAATATCTCCGTCGGAGCGGGAAACGGTCAAAACGGCCTCATCTCCTGCTCTGTAGTCTTTTTTCACAGCGATGAGCTCATCGCTGCTGCGGATAGCTTTGCCGTCAATGGCGGTGATAATATCGCCGGCCTCAAGACCTGCCTTGTCGGCGCAGGAGCCGGGCTCCACGCTTACAACATAGGCGCCGGCGGGGAGACTATAGTACTGGCTGACAGAGGCGGGAAGGGTATCCGCCTGGATGCCCAGATAGGCCTTGCCGCTGACATAGCCGTTGTTTATAAGATCCTCGGCAATTTTAACCGCGTCGTTGATGGGAACGGCAAAGCCGAGACCCTCAACACCGGTGTTGGAATACTTGGCGGTGACAATACCGATGACCTGACCGCTCCTGTTATACACCGGACCGCCGGAGTTGCCGGAGTTGACCGCCGCATCGATCTGGAACATATTTATAGTGGTATAAGCGCCCAAAGCGGAGTCATAGGTGCTGATATCTCTGTCAAGGGCGGAGACCATTCCGCCTGTCATGGTATATTCAAGCTCACCGAGGGGATTGCCCACGGCGTATACGCTGTCGCCCACGGACATGTTGTCGCTGTTGCCAATGCTGACGGGGGAGAGGTTTTCGGCCTCGATTTTCAAAACCGCCACGTCATTATCTGCCTCAAAGCCTACGATAGAGGCGATATATTCGCTGCCGTCGTGGGTGAGCACGCTTATTTCGTAGCCGCCTTTTGCAGCTTCTTCAATAACATGGAAGTTTGTAAGGATATAGCCGTCCTCGCTGATTATAAAGCCCGAACCGGAAACGGCGGATGAAGTTGTGTAGCCGAAGAAATTTTTATAGGTAATTTCCGTGGTGACTGCAACGACCTGCTTGCAGGCGAGGGCGTATATGTCCTTCAGTGCGAGACTGCCGCTATCGGCAATGGCAGCGCTGCTGTCGGGAAGAGTGGTCTCATCCTTCGGGAGGAAAAGACCGCTATCCTGCTGGATGGAAAAATCGGACTCATCGGGGAGATAGTCTTCGATGTGCCGGGCAAAATAATTTCCCGCAAAAGCGCCTCCACCCACGCCGCCCAGAATGGCGCAGACAAGGCAGAGGGCAATAACTGCCGCGGCGGGCATACCGCGGCGAGCGCTGCGGTCTTTTTTCTTCTTTTCGGGAAGATGTTCGCGGCAATGGTAGTTTTGAGGAACTGCGCCTGCTCTGTCGGCTGGAATGTAGCTGGCATCGGAGTAGGCTCTGCGTGTTGCTTCGGGGCGTATATAGTGGTATTCACCCTCATTGCCGGCGGCAAACTCTCCTGCAATGTTTTTATAGCGGGATTCGGAGGGGGAATTATCGTTGCTTTGAGATTTCTCAAAAGAATTTTCGTCAAATGGAGTCATAAGGCTTCACCTCGCATAGTTTTGAGATGTCCATATAATAACCGCCATATATGACAAAAAAATGAACAAAGGCAAAAATAAATTTAAACTCCTCTGCCGTGTTTTGGAATTGGCGACAATATCTTGTTGCATTGACAGGTAACGGTGATATAATGATGGAGTTAAATCAAATATTAAGGAGGAACAAAAATGGGATTTATCACTGAATTTCTTGCGGACATCGGTCTCGCGGGAGCAAGTAACATCATAAGCGCCATCGTTATTTTCCTTATCTGCCTTATTGCAATCAAGGTTGTCAGCACCGTTATCGGCAAGCTTCTCGACAAGAGCAAAAAGCTGGAGGGAACGCTCAAGGGCTTTATTAAGACCGCTCTCAAGATAGTTCTCTGGGCTCTCGCCGTTATCATTGTTGCCGGTTCTCTGGGCATTGACACCGCCTCTCTCGTGGCTGTGCTCTCCATCGCAGGTTTGGCTCTCAGCCTTGCTGTGCAGAATGTTATGAGCAACCTTTTCAGCGGCATCACCCTGCTTCTCACCCGCCCCTTTGTTCAGGGCGATCTTATTGAGGTGGGCGCAAATCTGGGTACCGTAAAGAGTGTAGGCCTTTTCTACACCGTTATCGACACTCTGGATAACCGCGTTGTTTCCATCCCCAACGGTGATGTCACCGCTGCCAGCATCGTTAACTACAGCCGCAATCCCCTCCGCCGCGTGGATCTCACCTTCAACGCTTCCTACGAAAGCTCCACCGCGTCCGTCAAGGCAGCCATCCTTGAAGCCATTGCCGAGGACAGCCGTATTTCCGACTTCCAGCCTCCCTTCGTTGTTGTCAGCGCATACAAGGACAGCACCGTTGAGTATATTGTCCGTGTATGGTGCGATAATGCCGATTACTGGGATGTTTACTTCGGTCTCAATGAGCGCGTGCGCGAGTCCTTCGCCCGCAACGGCGTAAAGATGAGCTATGCTCACCTGAATGTTCACGTTGTGAACAACTGATAGCTGCAAAGCATAAAAAACTCCCGCAGAGAAAACCTCTGCGGGAGTTTTTTTGTTTATAGAATTATACAATGCCCTGAGCTATCATTGCGTTGGCAACCTTCAGGAAGCCTGCAATGTTGGCGCCGGCAACCAGATTGCCTGCCATACCGTACTCGGCGGCAGCGGAGGAGGCATTTTTATAGATGTTTTCCATAATGCCCTTGAGCTTTGCGTCCACTTCCTCGAAGCTCCAGCTATAGCGCATGGAGTTCTGGCTCATTTCCAGAGCGGAGGTGGCAACGCCGCCTGCGTTGGCAGCCTTGGCGGGAGCGAAGAGCAGACCGCTTGCCTGCAGGTATGCAACAGCCTCATTGGTGCAGGGCATATTTGCGCCTTCGCTGACGGCGAAGCAGCCGTTTGCTACGAGAGCCTTGGCGGAGTCAAGATCCAGCTCGTTCTGGGTTGCACAGGGGATGGCAATATCACAGGGGATGGTCCAGATGCCCCTGCAGCCCTCGGTGTAGGTGGCCTTGGGATGGTCGGCGATGTATTCCTTGATGCGGGCGCGGCGCACCTGCTTTATCTCCTTGATTGCCTCGATGTCGATGCCCTCGGGATCGTGGATATAGCCGTTGGAGTCGCTGAGTGCAACAACCTTGGCGCCCAGCTCGGTGGCCTTTACGCAGGCATAGGTGGCAACATTGCCGCTGCCGGAGATGACAACGGTTTTGCCTTCAAAGCTCTTGCCGTTATCCCGGAGCATAGCATCGGTGAAATAGCATACGCCGAAGCCGGTAGCCTCGGTGCGGGCGAGAGAGCCGCCATAGGGGATGCCCTTACCGGTGATAACGCCGCCCTCATAAGCGCCGGTGATGCGCTTGAACTGGCCGAAGAGATAACCAACTTCACGTGCGCCAACGCCGATATCGCCTGCAGGAACGTCAACATCCTGTCCCACATATTTATAAAGCTCGGTCATATAGCTCTGGCAGAAACGCATAACCTCGGCATCGCTCTTGCCCTTGGGGTCAAAGTCGCTGCCGCCCTTGCCGCCGCCAATGGGCAGACCGGTGAGGGAGTTTTTGAAAATCTGCTCAAAGCCCAGGAACTTGATGGTGCCTTCCTTCACGCTGGGGTGGAAACGGAGACCGCCCTTGTAGGGGCCGATGGCGGAGTTGAACTGAACCCGGAATCCACGGTTGACGTGAACCTTGCCTTCGTCGTCAGTCCAGGGAACGCGGAACTTAATCATACGCTCAGGCTCGGTGAGGCGCTCGATGAGACCCAGCTTCTCATATTCGGGATGCTGTTCAACAACAGGCTCGAGAGATTCAAGAACCTCATGAATGGTCTGGAAAAACTCCTTTTCGCCCTCGTTGCGAGCTTCAACCTCGGCAATAACTCTCTTGAGATATTCGTTTTTCATTTATAGTGCTCCTTTCGGACAAACAGTTTAAATCACTAAATCGATGGGATAAATTTTACTCGTGCAGGCTGGCTTTGTCAAGAAAATACAGTCAAAAAATTGAGCTTTGAACGGTATATTTTTCGGAAAAGAGAGGGGCGATGCAAAGGCTTTCCTGAAAGGAGAGCTGTCAGCGAAGCTGACGAAGAGGTTCACAAAACCAATAAACCTCTCCGTCTGCCCTTTGGGCAGCCACCTCCCCTGATAGGGGAGGCTATAAGGGCGGGCAATGCCCACCCCTACAGTGGGTGCGGTGGTTTGCGGGCCGGCCAGTGTCCGGCCCCTACAATGTTGATTTCGGATTTACCGTAGGGAACGGTCTTGACCGTTCCGAAAAACACCTCATCCGTCATTTGCTCCGCAAATGCC
>SVKK01000004.1:36586-103219 GCA_015068425.1 Oscillospiraceae bacterium
TGATTTCGGATTTACCGTAGGGAACGGTCTTGACCGTTCCGAAAAACACCTCATCCGTCATTTGCTCCGCAAATGCCGCCTTCCCCTCGAGGGGAAGGCTTTAAGGGCGGGCAATGCCCACCCCTACAGTGGGTGCGGTGGTTTGCGGGCCGGCCAGTGTCCGGCCCCTACAATGTTGATTTCGGATTTACCGTAGGGAACGGTCTTGACCGTTCCGAAAAACACCTCATCCGTCATTTGCTCCGCAAATGCCACCTTCCCTCAAGGGGAAGGCTTTAAAGGCGGGGATAATTCAAGAGCCCCCTCGGCTGAGGGGGCTCTTGAAACCGTTAATCCATAAGTTTTCTCACGGGTTTTGCCAGATAGCATTCAGGGCATTCGTTCTTCAGCTGCTGAAATGCCTTTTCGGCCAGAGCTTCGCTTTCAAAAATTCCGAAAAGGGCGCTGCCGGTGCCTGTCATAACGCTGCCCAGAGCACCGAAGTCCAAAAGGCGGCTTTTGAGGCGGGCAATATCCGCGCAGGAGCGGGGGAGCACATCTTCAAACACATTGTACATTCGGCAGACCACGCCTTCGAGAGAGGCGGAGTTGAGGGAGGACAGCATACCTGCGGTGTCCGGATGGAGACGGCTGCGCCGGGAGTCGATTTTTGCGAAAAGCTCGGGGGTGCGTATGGCAAAGGAGGGCTTGCAGATGACGAAGAAACAGTCGGGCAGAGGGGGAAGATCCTCCAGGGTGGTACCCGTGCCGGTAGCAAGCTGAGTGCCTCCCGCTACGCAGAAGGGGATATCGCTGCCCACGGAGGCGGCGATTGCTTCAAGCTCGACGCGGGAAAATCTGTTTCCGCAAAGGCGGTTCAGTCCTCGCAGCACCGCGGCACCGTCACTGGAGCCGCCGCCCATACCTGCGCAGGTGGGGATGCGCTTCGTGATGCGGATATCGGCGCCGGTGTTTTCCATAGCTGCGGCTGAAAAGAATTTCTTTGTGGCGCGGACGGCGATATTGCCCTCGTCGTTGGGGAGGAAGGCTGCATCGCTTTGGCAGCTGATATGCCCCGTGCCGTTCAGGGAAATGGAAATGTCATCGCAAAGGCTCACGGACTGCATTATCATACGCATTTCGTGGTAACCGTTTGGGAGCAGTCCCAGAACATCCAGAGATATATTCACTTTTGCATAGGCTTTTTCAAAAATCTCGTTCATAGTCCAAAAAGAAGCTTCATACAGCTTTCGGCGCCGGAGGGGTAGCTTGCCCCCAAGCTGCCGTTTTTCTCAGAATAGGGCAGACCCAGACGGGTATCCACTGTGGAATCATATAGCAGGAAGGGCACCGGCTCTCCGTCGTGGCCACGGGTGGCGGTGAGGGTTTTATGGTCGGAGAGGAAGAGAATGCGGTAATCCCAGCCCCGCTCATCGAAGGCCTTTACAAGAGGGGCCATGCAGCGGGAGTCCAGATTTTCAATGGCCTTTATCTTGCCGGGGGTATCCCCGTTATGGGTGCATTCATCAGGGGCTTCAACGTGCAGCGCGGCAAAGTCATATTTTTCAAGAGTTTCGATAACGGCGGCAACCTTGCCTTCATAGTTGGTCTCCAGCTCGCCGGTGGCGCCCTCCACAAACACTCTCTCCAGTCCCGCAAGGGCGGCTATGCCGTGGCAGAGAGGAACGGCGGAGACAACTCCGCCCATTTTTCCGAAGTTCTCGGGGAAGGAGGGGAGCTCCACGGCGGTGCCTTCCGCCCAGAACCATATGCCGTTGGCGGGCATTTTTCCCTGGGTGCGGCGTTGGGCGTTTATAGGCAGCTGTTCCAGCTTTTCGTGAGCCAGCTTCATAAGAGAGAGGAGAGTTTCGGCATTGGCGCTGCCGGAGGGCAGCAGAGAACCTATCACTTCTCCTAAGTGATCGTGGGGAGGGATAAGCTTCATTCCTGCGGCCTTTGCTCCGCTCTGAACAGCTATGTGGCGGAAGGAAGAGGCGGGGTAGACCACCATTCCCGCCTTTTCGGCAGCGGCGGCAAACTCGCTGTCGGCAAACAGAGCCTTTATGATAGCGTCCGAAGCATCACCCTCTATGCTGCCTGCGGAGTGGGAGAGAATGCGCTTTTCTTCAAAAGGCATATCCCCATCCTCATAGCAGACCATGTTGCAGCGGTAGGCAATGTCTCCGTTTTTCAGCTTAATACCTGTTGCGGCAGCTTCCAGAGGGGCGCGGCCGGTGTAGTATTTGAGAGGGTCGCAGCCGAAGATGGACAAAATGGCGGTGTCGCTGCCTGCGGGGAGGCTATCGGGGCAGTTTTTCACGCTGCCAAGAATGCCCTTTGCCGCAAGAGCATCGATGGTGGGCGTTGCGGCATATTCAATGGGCGTCTTGCCGCCCAACTCCGGAACGCTGTTATCGGCGATGCCGTCACCTATAAAAAGCAGATACTTCATAATGAAAACCCTCCTTGTTCGCACAGGAAAGAAACTTGTGCGCGAGATGGATACATTTGCTGTATTATACTCCAAAGAAAGGGATTTGAAAAGGGGGTAAATAAATGTTTTGTGTGGGATGAGGAGGATTTGACGGCACAAACGGGCCGGCCAGTGTCCGGCCCCTACGAGCGTTAGTTTGCGGCGGTGCCATGTAGGGAACGGTCTTGACCGTTCCGAAAAAAACACCTCATCCGTCATTTGCTTCGCAAATGCCACCTTCCCCAAGGGGAAGGCAATGGCGGCGCGGTACAGGCGGGAGATAAAAAACAGGGACGGGGTCTTGCGACCTCGTCCCTATAAATATAATCAATCCTCGTCGTCCAGCTTGAGGACAGCCATAAATGCCTCGGTGGGCATCTGAACAGTACCCAGAGAGCGCATACGCTTTTTGCCTTCCTTCTGCTTTTCCAGAAGCTTCTTTTTGCGGGTGATGTCGCCGCCGTAGCACTTGGCGAGAACATCCTTGCGGACGGCCTTGACGGTTTCGCGGGCGATAATCTTGCCGCCGATGGCGGCCTGCACAGGAACCTCGAAAAGCTGGCGGGGAATATTCTCCTTGAGCTTTTCGCATATTCTGCGGGCGCGGCCATAGGCTTTTTCCCTGTGGACTATGAAGCTGAGGGCGTCCACCTGCTCGCCGTTGAGGAGGATATCCACCTTAACAAGGTCGCTGGGGCGATACTCGAGGAACTCATAGTCAAGGCTGGCGTAGCCCTTGGTGCGTGCCTTGAGGGTGTCAAAGAAGTCATACACTATCTCATTGAGGGGCAGGTTATAATGAATCTCAACAAGGTTTTTGTCCAGATACTGCATATCCTTGAACTCGCCCCGTCTATCCTGGCACATGGGCATAATATTGCCTATGTAATCGGGGGGAGAGATGATGCTGGCCTTCACGAAGGGCTCCTGACTCTCCTCAATAACGGTGGGGTCGGGATAATCGTGGGGGTTATCAATGCGGATTATGCTGCCGTCGGACTTCTGAATTTCGTAAATAACGCTGGGGAGAGTGGTGATGAGATCCAGATTAAACTCGCGCTCAAGGCGCTCCTGAATAATTTCCATATGGAGCATACCCAAAAAGCCGCAGCGGAAGCCAAAGCCCAGAGCCACGGAGCTTTCCGGCTCAAACACCAGAGATGCATCGTTGAGCTGGAGCTTTTCCAGAGCCTCGCGGAGGTCGCCAAAGCGGCTTCCGTCCTCGGTGTAGATGCCGCAGTAGACCATGGGGCGGGCGGGACGGTAACCGGGGAGAGCCTCGGCGGCGGGAGCGGCGGCATCGGTGACGGTGTCGCCCACGCTGGTGTCTTTCACATTCTTGATGGAAGCAGTGAAGCAGCCAACCTCGCCGGCACGGAGGCAGCGGGTGTTTTCCACTCCCTTGGGGCGGAGATACCCGCACTCCAGAACCTTGAAGGTGGCGCCGGAGGCCATCATCTTTATCTCCTGACCCACCTCCAAAGTGCCTTCCTTTACGCAGACATATACGATAACACCCACATAGGCGTCATACTGGCTGTCAAAAATAAGAGCTTGGAGGGGGGCGGAAGCGTCGCCGGTGGGAGCGGGAATGTTTTTCACAACATCCTCCAGAACGGCGCGGGTGTTGAGACCCATTTTGGCGCTGATTTCCGGAGCCTCGGAGCAATCCAGACCGATGATATCCTCGATCTCCTGCTTAACCTTTGCAGGGTCGGCGGCGGGCAGGTCTATCTTGTTGACGACAGGGAGTATTTCCAGATCGTGATCCAAAGCCAGATAGGTGTTGGCGAGAGTCTGGGCTTCAACGCCCTGCGCGGCATCGACTACCAGCACGGCGCCTTCGCAGGCGGCCAGAGAGCGGCTGACTTCATAGTTGAAGTCAACATGACCCGGGGTGTCTATAAGGTTGAGAGCATAAGTCTCGCCGTTTTCGGCAGTATAGTCCAGACGGACGGCGCGGGCCTTGATGGTGATACCGCGCTCACGCTCCAGCTCCATATTGTCCAAAATCTGGTTTTCCATCTCGCGCTGAGGCACCGCGTTGCAGTGCTCGATAAGACGGTCGGAAAGGGTGGACTTGCCGTGGTCTATATGTGCGATTATGGAAAAGTTTCTGATATGGTCTTTTGCGATCATTTCTTCAGTTCCTCCAGTTTTTTGCCTGCCTTTTCGCTGAGGGCGCGGAGCTCCTCCACAAGGCTTTCGAATTCCTCCCGTGATGCGGTTCGGGCGGACTCATCGGCAAGGCCGAGAAGATAGTCGGCGCTTACTCCGTAATAGCGGCAGGCGCGGCATACAAAATCCAGACCCGGTTCGCGGGCATCGTTTTCATAGTGGCTCAAGAGAGCCTGACTTATTTTAAGGTCGGCGGCTGCCTTGCGCTGGCTTATACCCCGCTCTTTCCGCAGCTCCGACATAGTCTGAGAAAATATTTTCATTTTCGTCACATCCCAAAATGATAACTGAAAGTATTATAAATGCTGAAAAAGTTTTTGTAAATAGCGAAAGGAAGTATTTTTTAGGGCTGCGGTTCTATATATTGGGCGGGATTTTCCTCTCCTCCACAAGGGAGAGAAATGGCAAAAAGCATTGAGAAATCAAGACTTTTCCCTTGACAAGCTGCCGAAAAAGTGTATAATATAAAGGCTTGCCGTGCAAGAGCAAGCAAGGCAACGGTCAGATGTTGCCTAATCCTTGCCTGTATATAAGTGCAGGCCATTAGTCCAGAAGGAGGTGCTGAAATGGCAAAGACTACCGCTAAGTACGAGTGCATGTACATCCTCAATCCCAACCTGGCTGAGGAGGAGTACGCTGCTGTCGTAGAAAAGTTCAAGGCTCTTGTCGAGGCAAACGGTACTATCGATGAAATGCAGGAGATGGGTAAGCGCAAGCTGGCTTACGAAATCAACTACCTCACCGAAGGTTACTACGTTCTCGTCAAGTTCACCAGCGGCCCTGAGTTCCCCGCTGAGCTCGACCGCGTCCTCGGAATCACCGATGGCGTTATCCGCAGTCTCATCACTCTTCGTTGTGAATAAGGAGTAAAGACTATGCTTAACCACATCACCCTTATGGGTCGCCTTGTCCGTGACCCCGAGCTCCGCTACACCGGAAGTCAGGTTCCCGTGGCCAGCTTCACTCTGGCTGTTGACCGTGATTTCGGCGGACGTGACGGAGCAGAGCGCCAGACCGATTTTATTGATATCGTGGCATGGCGCAACACCGCGGAATTCGTTTCCAAGTATTTCTCTAAGGGCAGCATGGCAGTTGTTTCCGGCCGCCTGCAGATAAGAGATTGGACCGACCGCGATAATAACAAGCGCCGCACAGCAGAAGTTGTTGCGGAGAACGTTTACTTCGGTGAAAGCAAGCGCAGCCGTGAAGACGGCTATCAGAGCGCTCCTCGCAGCAGCTCTCGCGACAGTTATCAGAGCAACCCCTATCAGGGCGGATACCAGAGCTTCGACTCTGCTCCCTCCGCAGGTGCTTTCTCTGACCTGAGCGACACCGACGGGGAACTCCCCTTCTAAAAATAGCTGCGAACAAAATACTTAAAGGAGGATACAGCCTTGGCTTTTGATAAGAACAATGCAAAGAACCATAAGCGCAGAAAGGTTTGCCAGTTCTGTGCCGATAAGAGCACTTTTATCGACTACAAAGATACTGCTAAGCTCCGCCGCTATATGTCCGAGCGCGGCAAGATTCTGCCCCGCCGTGCAACCGGTACCTGCGCTATGCATCAGCGTCAGCTCACTGAGGCCATTAAGAGAGCCCGTCAGGTGGCCCTCCTGCCTTACGTTGTTGACTAATTTAAGATGAAAAAAACACCCGCACCAATGGTGCGGGTGTTTTTTTGTTGTAAGACTTTGTGCGGTGCCATGTAGGGAACGGTCCTGACCGTTCCGAAAAACACCTCATCCGTCTTTTGCCTGCGGGAATTATATAGTTATCGCACCAAACAACTTCCCTCCTCGCGGCATAGCCGCTCCGGTCGGTGGCTAAAAACATGCCACCGGCATGTTTTCTTAACGCCCCGACCTCAAGGGGAAGGCTTTAAAGGCGGGAACATCCCTCGCCCGTTCGGACTGAGGGATGTTCTTTGCTTATTTTATGCTGCCGTCGGCATTGAAAAGGGGAAGAGGAGCAAGGGTGATGATATCCTCGCGGTTAGCCGCGTCGCCCTCGGCGAGAATAGCCATTCTGCCGGCTATGATACCGCCGCACTTTTCCACAAGAACTTCCATTGCGTGGAGGCTCTCGCCGGTGGAGATAACGTCGTCAAGGATGAGCATACGCTTGCCCTTGATCATCTCGGCATCTTCGGTGTCCATTACGAGAGTCTGCTTGCCTGCGGTGGTGATGGACTGAACCTCAACCTCCAGAACGCCGCTCATATATGCCTTTGCCTTTTTGCGGGCAAGGAAATACTTGTCGGCGCCGGACTGGCGGGCCATTTCGTAGAGCAGGGGGATTGCTTTTGCCTCGGGGGCAATCAGGTAGTCATAGTCGGGAGCCAGCTTCAAAAGCTCGGCTGCGCAGTGGACGGTAAGCTCAACATCGCCGAAAATAACAAATGCGCCTATATAAAGGTCATCGGTTACCTTGCAGATGGGAAGATCCCGCTTAAGGCCGGCTATGTCTATCTCGTATTTCATTTTTCTTCCTCCTAAAAATATGTGAAAAAATGTTATTTTAATTTCAAGAATATTATACAGACTCCTACGATAAAATCAAGGCTTTATCCATTAACTTCAAGACCGGTGAGGGCGCGGCGGAGCATATCAAAGGCATAGTTTGCGCTGAGGGTGCGGATGCGGCTGCGGTCGCTGCGCGCTCCAAGATGGAGATGGCGCACAAAGCTTCCCTTTTCGCAGGCCAAAGCTACAAAAACCGTGCCCACATCGTGAACTCCGTCTCCGTCGGGACCTGCGATGCCGGTGACTCCGATTCCGAAGTCCGAGCCGAGGATTTTGCGGATATTTTCCGCAAGGGCAAGAGCCACTTCGGGAGAATAGACGCTTTTCTCCTCAATAAGCTCATAGGGCAGGCCCAGAAGAATATTCTTGGCCTCATTGGTATAAACGGTGCAGCCGCCGCGGAAAACGGCGCTGGAGCCGGGCAGGTCGGTTATGCGCTTGGCGATAAGACCGCCGGTGCAGCTCTCCGCCGCCGCAAAGCTGAGACCCTTTTCCTTCAGAAGCTGCAGCACGGTGTTTTCAAGGCTGTCGCTGTCCACTCCGTATATGAAGTCACCCAGCTTTTCCCGGCAAAGGGCAATAATGGGCGCCATCATCTCCTCCGCCTTTTCGGCGTTTTCCGCCTTGGCGGTCACTCTCAGGCGCACCTCTCCCTCCTTGGCGTAAGGCGCAAGGCTGGGGTTTTGAAGGGCGTTCATCTCATCCCGAAGCATTTCTTCCACATGGCTTTCGCCCATGCCGAAAATATGGAGATTGTGGGAAAAGATAGGCTCGGCGCTGACTTTTCTCAGATAATCAAGACCGCCGTGAGCCATCATAGCGCGCATCTCCTTGGGAGGACCGGGCAAAATCAGCACGGTTTTGCCCTCAGCCTGAAAACCGCAGCCGGGGGCTGTGCCGCAGGTGTTATAAAAGGGTGTGCAGCCCTTGGGCAGCCAGCATTGGGAGAGATTGTTGTCGGGCATATTGGGTGCCCAAGCGGCAAAATACTCCTCCAGCTCTGCCTTGACCTTTTCGTCAAAATACATCTCCGTGCCGAAAACCTGGCAGACGGTCTGCCTTGTAAGGTCATCGCAGGTGGGGCCAAGACCGCCGGTGGTGATTATAAGGTCGGCGCGAGACTTGGCAAGGAGCAGGCTCTCTCTCAGCCGGGCGGGATTATCCCCCACGGTGGAATGCCAGAACACATTTATGCCCAGATCCGCCAGCATAAGGCTCAAATCTCTGGTGTTTGTATTAACGATGTTGCCCAGCAGCAGCTCGGTGCCGATGGAGATGATTTCAGCGTTCATAGACTTATCCTCTAAATCTCTTGTTCAAAACCTCAATAAGGTCATCGGGCATACCCAGCTCGACAGGCAGCACGGCGGAATTTATAACTCTCTCCATCATTCCGATGGCGAAATCCGCAGTAAGAGCCAGAGACTTGGGGCAAAGAGGTGCCATAGTGTCGTGGACTGTGTGGATTTCGGCGGTATTGGTGCGGCGGGAAATGCCGATGGCTGGGATGCCTTTATCGGCAAAGGCTGCACTGTCGCTGGCGTGGACGATTTTGCTTATCTCGGCGGAGAAGCCAACTTCCCGGCAGTACTGGCGGGCGTAGCTCACCAAGTCGTCCTTGCCGGTGACAAAGAGGGTGTTGGCACCCAGAACGGTGCCGCACATATCAAAGTTGAAGCAGAACTTTATCTTTTCAACTTCCTGAGGATTTTGCTCTATAAAGGCGCGGGCACCCAGAAGACCCTGCTCCTCGCTGCCGCACCAGATAAAGCGCATATCCCGGCGGGGAGGATTTTCAAGGAAGTGCTTATAAAGCCACAAAATGGTGGCGCTGCCGGTGGCGTTATCCCAGCTGCCGGTGCCCACGGGGACACTGTCATAGTGAGCGGTGACAACTATTTCCTCGCCGCGGCTTTCGGTGCCGGGGATGAAGGCAATAACATTGCGGGAGGTATGGCGGGTCTCGGTAAATTCCGTTTCGATGCGAATGCGCTCGGCTCCGGAGCGGATAATGTCCGCGGCGTCGGCGGCGGTGATAACAAAGCCGGGAAGGCGGCCGTGTTTCAGGAACTTGGGGCGCAGGGGGCGGAGATAGAGATTATCCGCTGCGTGGGGATCATAGTGCTTGCCCTGAATAACCGCAAAGGCGGAAGCATGCTTCTCTATCATAAGCTTATAGGCCTCGGGGGTGGGGGAATCGATCATCACCAGATAGCCTTCAAGGCTTTCCATTCCAAGATAGTCCTCCTCCACGCCTCGGGCGGCGTAGTAGGGGCGCAGCTCAATGCCCTCGGGGAAGTCGCCGCCCAGACCGAAGGGTGCGCAGGCGATGGGCTTTTCATAGGGCTCTGCCACAGCCATGGAGCAGCGGTGGATCTCAAAGGCGGGAACATTGAAGTCCATAAGTTCAGCCTTGCCGCCTATTTTTTCTATTTCGGCAAGAATAATCTTTGCCGCTTTAAGCTCCTGCTCCGTGCCGCCATAGCGGACAAAGCTGAGCTTTTGGGTCAGTTCATACTGGTAATTGCCGTTTGTCATTTTTATGCTAACCTGATTCTTTCTATATTCTTTATTGCGTCTTCGATGAGCTCTTCCATATCAAGAGCTTTCTCGATCTCCTCGCACTCGGCAATGCTGGGTCTGAGCTTGGGGTGACGGGGGGTGAAGACGGTGCAGCAGTCCTCATAGGGGAGGATGCTGGTTTCAAAGGTGTCTATTTTACGGGCGAGAGAGACTATCTCCGCCTTGTCGAAGCCGATGAGGGGGCGCAGCACAGGCAGATCGGTGACCGCCTCGGTAACTGCCATTGCGGACATGGTCTGGCTTGCAACCTGACCGAGATTTTCGCCGGTTACAATAGCGCCGCAGCCGTTATCCTGAGCAATGCGCTGGGCTATGCGCATCATAAAGCGGCGCATAATAATGGTGAAATACTCCTCGGGGCACTTATCCCGTATCTCCTCCTGAATATGGGTGAAGGGAACAATTTCAACCATCAGCTTGCCGCAGTAAGCGGTGAGCTTTTCAGCCAGAGTGAGAACCTTTTCCTTGGCTGCCTCGCTGGTATAGGGGAAGGAGAAGAAGTGGACGGGGATAAGGTGGACGCCGCGCTTTGCTATCATATAGCTGCTGACGGGGCTGTCTATGCCGCCGGAGAGGAGGGTGACGGCTCTGCCGTTGCTGCCAACGGGCATTCCGCCTGCGCCGGGCAGGGGGGTGGAGTGGACATAGGCGGCAAGGTCGCGGACTTCAACATGGACTATAAGCTCGGGGGAGCGGACATCAACCTCGGTATCGGGGAAGGCCTCGGATAGAAGACCGCCAACATGCTGGCTCAGCTCGATGCTGGTGAGGGGAAAGCGCTTATCGCTGCGCTTGGACTCAACCTTGAAGGAGCGGGCGGCGGACATATCCTCCGCCAGATATTCGATGGCCTTGGCGGCGATGGCATCGGGGTCCTTTTCGCAGGCGGCTGCCCGGGTGATGGCGATAACTCCGAAAACCGTCTGAAGAGCCTCGAAGGCTCCGTCCATATCGCAGGAATCGTCCTGGGGCTCCACATAAACGGTGGACTGAAGGGCGTAGACCTTGAAAGAGCCAAATTCACGCAGACGGCGCACCACATTGGCGATGAGCTTCTGCTCGAAATTTCTTCTGTTAAGCCCCTTCAGGACTATCTCGCCCTGTTTAAGCAAAATAATATCGTTCATTTAATAAAAACTCCTCAATTACTGTCATAGAGGGTGTAGCTGCGGTACTGCACTGCCTCGGCGATATGCTGAGGAAGAATATCCTCGCTGGAGTCAAGGTCGGCAATTGTGCGGGCAACACGGAGTATGCGGTCATAGCTTCTGGCGGTGAGGCCGAGAGCCTCAAAAGCGCCGCGCATCAGCTCCTCGCATTCGCTGCTGAGGGCGCAGTGCTCCCGCATATCCTTGGGCTGCATATAGGCGTTGCAGCTGGCTCCCTTGTCGCCGAAGCGGCGGCTTTGAATGGCGCGCGCGGCGTTGACCCTTGCTTTTATCTCAGCGCTTGTCTCCCCCTTGGGGCGAGAGCGGAGAGAGTCAAAGTCCAGCGCGGGAACTTCAACAATAATGTCTACACGGTCCATAAGAGGACCGGAAATACGGCTTTGGTATTGGCGCAGGGAAGACTCTGTGCAGCGGCAGCGTCCGCCGCTGTGGCCGTACCAACCGCACTTGCAGGGATTCATTGCGCAGACCAGCATAAAGCGGCTGGGGAAGGAGCAGCTGCCTGCCGCCCGGGAGACGGTTATCTTTCCGTCCTCAAGGGGCTGGCGCAGAACCTCCAGAGTATCCCGGGAAAATTCGGGAAGCTCGTCTAAAAAGAGCACGCCTGTATGGGCAAGGCTTATCTCTCCGGGACGGGGATTGCTTCCTCCGCCGCTCATCGCCACATTGGAAACGGTGTGGTGGGGGGAGCGGAAGGGGCGGAGGGAGACTATGGGTCGGTCGGGAGTTGTGTTTCCCGCAACGGAGTGAACCTCCGTGGCTTCCGTCATCTCCTGACGGCTCATATCCGGCAAAATTCCCGGCAGGCGCTTGGCCAGCATGCTTTTTCCGGAGCCGGGAGGGCCTACAAGGAGTATGTTGTGGCCGCCGGCGGCAGCAACCTCCAAAGCCCGCTTAACATTTTCCTGAGACTTCACATCGGCAAAATCCGGAACAGGAAGAGCATAGTCGGAAATTTTGGGGCTTTCGGCGGGAGCAATAAGAGCCTCGCCCTTGAGATGGGAGAGAAGCTCTCCCACGCTGCGGAGGGGATAAACCTTTATTTCCTGGGCAAAAGCCGCCTCGGAGGCGTTCTCGGCGGGGACAAAGAGCTCCTTTATGCCGCATTTGGCGGCGTGGAGAGCCATAGGCAGAGCACCCCGCACTCCCCGCACTTCACCGGTGAGGCTCAGCTCACCGATAAAAGCCGCGTCCTCCGGCAGAGATTTCAACTCTCCGGAGCACAGGAGAATGCCCAGCATAATAGGCAGGTCATAAACGGTGCCTGCTTTTTTTGTATCGGCAGGGGCGAGATTAACGGTGAGGCGGCTTACGGGGAAGCCCAGTCCCGCGGTTTTGATGGCGGCACGGACTCTCTCCCTTGCCTCCTTGACGGCGGCGTCGGGGAGTCCGACTATATCAAAGGCGGGCAGACCGTTGGAGAGGAAGCATTCGCAGCTTACCTCATAGCCTCCTATACCCTGAAGACCCAGAGAGCGGACACGGGATACCATTTTTATCTCACCTCATGTTTGTTGATTATTTGCGGAAAATTATTCTTCTTCCTTGACAATAGCGATGTGGAGCTCATCCAGCTGGCGCTGCTCAACGGTGGAGGGAGCATCCATCATAACGTCCTGAGCCTTCTGGTTCATAGGGAAGGTGATAACCTCGCGGATGGACTCCTCGCCGGTGAGAAGCATAACAATGCGGTCAACGCCGGGAGCTGCGCCTGCGTGGGGAGGAGCGCCGTAGGTGAAGGCGTTGTACATTGCGGGGAACTTGGCCTTAACATCCTCTTCGCCCAGACCCACCATCTGGAAGGCCTTTATCATAATCTCGGGGCTGTGGTTGCGGACGGCGCCGGAGGCGGACTCATAGCCGTTGATAACAAGGTCATACTGGTTTGCGTTGATGGCAAGAAGCTTCTCAATGTCGCCCTCGGCATCAAGGAGAGCCTGCATGCCGCCCTGGGGCATGGAGAAGGGATTATGGCAGAACTCCAGCTCGCCGCTCTCTTCGCCCATCTCGTACATGGGGAAGTCAACAATCCAGCACATTGCGTACTGCTCCTCGTCAAAGTGGCCGGGAACGCGCTTGCCAAGCATGGTGCGGATAACGCCTGCGGTTTTCTGTGCTGCCAGCTTCTTGCCGGCTGCCATGCAGACGAAGGAGCCGGGCTTGAGGCCGAGAGCGGCCTTAAACTGCTCACCAATGCCGGTGAGGAACTTGCTGATGCCGCCGGTGAGGTTGCCCTGTTCGTCAACCTTGACCCAGCAGGCCTTGTTGCCGGTCTGAACCTCAACATCAACAAGGAGCTTGTCTATCCACTTGCGGGCCTGGGTGAAATCGTGAACAACAACGGCCTTTACGCAGGCGCCCTCGAAGGGACCGAAACCGCAGCCCTGAACGGTCTCGCTTACATCCTGAAGCTCAAGGTCAATTCGAAGGTCGGGCTTATCGGAGCCATAGCGCTCCATAGCCTCGTTGAAGGGAATGTGGCGGAAGGGAGCCTCGCTTACGCGGCCCCACTTACCGAACTTTTTAAACAGGGGAACCATAACGTCTTCCAGAGTGGAGAGAACGTCTTCCTGGCTTGCCCAGCTCATTTCCATATCCAGCTGATAGAACTCACCGGGGGTGCGGTCGCCGCGGGCGTCTTCATCGCGGAAGCAGGGGGCGATCTGGAAATAACGGTCGAAGCCGCTTGTCATAAGCAGCTGCTTGAACTGCTGGGGAGCCTGGGGCAGAGCATAGAACTTGCCGGGGTGCTTTCTTGCGGGAACAAGATAGTCGCGGGCGCCCTCGGGAGAGGAGGCGGTGAGGATGGGGGTGGTGATCTCAAGGAAGCCCTTTTCGGTCATCATGCGGCGAATTTCGGCAACAACCTGGCAGCGGAGGATGATGTTATTCTTAACTGCTGGGTTGCGCAGGTCCAGATAGCGATACTTCAGTCGCTGCATCTCGTCAGCCTCGCGGCTGCGGTTGATTTCAAAGGGCAGCTCGTTATGCTGGCAGGTGCCAAGAACCTCGATGCGCTGGGGAACAACTTCGATGTCACCGGTGGCCTGCTTGGGGTTTTTGCTGCTGCGCTCCCGGACAACGCCCTCTACGGAGATGGTGGTCTCCTTGTTCAGGGGCTTGATAACGCTCATCATTTCTTCGGTTTCAACAACCACCTGAGTGGTGCCGTAAAAATCGCGGAGGACGACGAAGGCAAGGCCTGCGCCAACTTCGCGGACATTTTCCATCCAGCCGCAGAGCTTCACGCTCTGACCGACGTGCTCGAGACGAAGCTCGTTGCAGTTATGGGTGCGGTTCTGCATCATTTTGGTATTTCTCCTTTATATGTGAATTTTTATTTTGAATAGTATTCGTCCTCCGCCCATTTGGAGGGATTGGAGTCGATGTACCGGCAACAGTCGATATAATCGCGGTAATCGCGGCATATGTGTTCATAATATCCGCGTTGCCACAAGGAAATGTCGGCATCTCTGCTGTTTAGGCTCTTCAAAGCCGAGATTATTTTTGGCAATTCCGCCGTAGGGGTCGGACACCCGGCCGACCCTTGAGGGTTATCTATTCGCAGAATAAGATGCACATGGTTCGGCATGATCACATAAGCATCCACAAACACATTGACGTATACATTCGGGATTGCTTGAATATGCTTTTCCACGATGCGTCCGATTGCGGACGGCTCTGCGCGCGGGCCGTCCGGGTGTACGGCCCCTACAACAGAAGAGAAAATGTTCGCGCGGTTTTTCGAACAGATGGTAACGAAGTAAGCCGCGTTAGTGCTGTAGTCAAATTCCTTCAATCGGAGCGATTTTCTATGTCGGATTTTCTCGCTCATTCGCGGATGAGGGCGGCGGAGGCTTTTGCTTCCATATCCTTTCTGATGATGGCTGCCGCTTCGGCGGCAGAGAGCTTGACCTGCTCGCCGGTAGTCATATTCTTCAGGGCAACCACGCCTTCGGCGATTTCATCCTCACCGATGAGAACGGTGTAGGGGAAGCCAAGCTTGGAGGCATAGCTCATACGGGCCTTGAACTTCTTTTTCTCGGTGTAAAGCTGGGTGCGGACTCCTGCGTCGCGCAGCACGGTGGCGGTCTTTACAGCGTAGCCGATGTTATCGGTCATAGGGATAACAAGGGCCTCGGCGGGAGCGGATACGATCTCGTCGCTGAGAAGACCCTGCTCGGAGAGAACATAGAAAAGTCTGGTAACGCCGATGGAGATACCAACGCCGGGGAGAGCCTTGTCGGTATAATAGCCGGCAAGGTTATCGTAGCGTCCGCCGGAGCAGACGGAGCCGATTTCGGGGTGGTCCACCATAAGGGTCTCATAAACGGTGCCGGTGTAGTAGTCAAGACCACGGGCGATGGTAAGGTCAACGGCAAAGTTTTCCTCGGGTACGCCGAACTCGGGGAGATAGGCAACAACAGCCTTCAGCTCCTCAAGACCTGTGTCGAAAATTTCGTCGCGTCCCACATACTGCTCCAGAGCGGAGAGAACTTCGCTGTTGCTGCCGCTGATGGCGATGAATTTGAGTATTTCATCGGCCTGCTCTTCGCTGAGGCCGATCTCTTCACCCATCAGGATGACCTTCACCTTTTCCGCGCCTATCTTGTCCAGCTTATCAACGGTGCGCATAATGTCGCCGCTTTTTTCGCTGAGACCAAGCATGGAGTAAAAGCCGTTGAGGATTTTGCGGTTATTAACGCGGATGACGAACTTTTTCAGACCCAGACGGGAGAAGGTGCGGTAGATAACGGAGGGGATCTCCGCCTCGTTGATAATGTCCAGCCTGCCGTCGCCTATGATGTCGATATCGGCCTGATAGAACTCGCGGAAGCGGCCTCTCTGGGCGCGCTCGCCGCGGTACACCTTGCCTATCTGGTAGCGGCGGAAGGGGAAGGAGAGGTTGGGATAGTTGATGGCAACATATTTGGCAAGGGGAACGGTCAGGTCGAAACGCATAGCAAGATCTGTGTCGCCCTTCATAAAGCGATATATCTGCTTTTCGGTATCTCCGCCGCCCTTGGCCAGCAGAACCTCGGCGGCCTCAATGATGGGGGTATCCAAAGCTGTGAAGCCGTAGAGGGAATAGGTGTTACGCAAAACTTCCATAAAGCGCTCCATCTTTGCCTGATCGGCGGGGAGCAGCTCCATAAAGCCGGAGAGAGTGCGTGCTTTGATTCTTTCCATATTTTCAATCCTTTCGGGAGTTTTTTACTTTGCTGTCGGGGGGGGGTGTGCAGTGAGGCAGGTGCTGAAAAGCGAAGCCTCCGGCGGGTAACTTTCCGTATCGACGGAAAGTAACCAAAGGGCGACCGGGGGCTGCGGCCCCCCTGGCCCCCGAGGGGCTTTCGAGAACGCTCCGCTTTTATTGGAGCGCGCCGTCAAGCGGCGATGGTCCGGCGGCTGGCTTCGCAACGCCGCCTGCTGCATTGGAAAACCTGCTGATATATTCCAAGTGCGATGCACCCACCGTAGGGCGGGAGTTTACTCCCGCCGAAAAACATAACGAGGAGCCATCTCCGTGGCGCCGAACAGGCGCCATGGCGCAGCAGCGTCCTGAACGGAAAACGAGGGATGCACACTAAGGTTTCGGATTTGATTATGTGGTACAATAGTTTTCCTTTTGTCGCAGTTGGGGAGTTTCCAAAGAGGGGCTTTCTGCGCCCCTCTTTGGTGGACTTTTCTTTCCATATTCTTTTCGGCTGCGTCGGGGACGGCGTCCCCGACGTCCCGTAACTTCCCTCCTCGCAGCATAGCTGCTGCGGTCGATGGCTAAAAACATGCCACCGGCATGTTTTCTTAACGCCCCGACGTCGGAGACAACAATCCCTCCGTCTCGGCTAAAGCCGAGCCACCTCCCTTTGCAAGGGAGGCTTTGATGGCGGGAGCAAGCCCCCGCCCTACGAGGGGGCGGGCCGGCCAGTGTCCGGCCCCTACAACCGTTGCCTTGGGGCAGCAAATGTAGGGAACGGTCTTGACCGTTCCGAAATATACACCTCATCCGACACGGCTAAAGCCGAGCCACCTCCCTTTGCAAGGGAGGCTTAAAAGGTGTATATTTGCATTTATTTTTGGGCGAAAGCCCAAGAAGACTTGCGCTGCAGAAAATAATAAACGCAGGGAAAAGAGAATATTGAGCAGCGGGGGTTGTGAGGGGGCAAGGCCCCTTCACGATTAAAATAGGCTTATTTTTGGGCGAAAGCCCAAAAATAAATGCTCTCATCCCTTGTATCGGGACGAGAGCATTTTGCTTTCGTGGTGCCACCCAATTTCGGCAGATTATCTGCCCTCTGGTTGTCTGCGCCATCTCCGCAGACTGAGCCCGCTCCCGGACTATCTTCACCTCCGCGCTTTCCGAAGAACTCTCAGCTATGTTCTTCTCTCTGTAAGGGGCATACGGGGGCTACTGGCTTCCGATCTATGCGGTATATTAGCTTGGACTGTTTTATCTGGCCCGAACGAGCTCGCGCCAATCCAGATCTCCACGGCGGAGACCCTGAATAAGAACCTCGGCGGTGGCCACATTGGAGGCGAAGGGAATTGCATAACGGTCGCAAAGGCGGCTGATCTCGTTAATTTTCTCCTGATTATGGATATCGTCGGGGTCGCAGAAATAGAGAACAAGGTCTATCTCATTGCAGCGGATGCGGGAACCCATCTGCTGGCTGCCGCCCTGATTTGCGGAAAGGCACAGCTGGATGGGGAGGCCGGTGGCATCTGCCACAAGCTTACCTGTGGTTCTGGTGGCGCATATGGAATGGCCGGCAAGAATTCCGCAGTAAGCAATGCAAAACTGCACCATAAGCTCTTTCTTACCGTCGTGGGCCATCAGTGCTATATTCAAAAGCACCACATCCTTTCTGAAAATATCTGTAGCCTGAGCAATATGATCCAAACCCGTTTCTGATGACATATGCGTCGGCATTGCTGCGTTGAACTCTATTGAAGGGCGAAAGCCCATCTGCAAGAGTTCGCCTTGCACTGCACTAGCATATGACCTCAGAAATCTGCGACTCCATGGGAGTGGATTTTTGTGTCAGGCAAAATTGAATTATGCAGGTGGGCTTGCTGCCCACCAAAGAATGAAATGAAGTCTGGCGCTAAAATCCGCCCCATGGAGCGGGTTCGGATTATATTGCTCAGGCTATAATAGAGATATTCTATACCAGTTTTTTCAATATCGCAAGAGATAATTAAGGAAAATTCATGCTGTATCAGCGGAGAAGGGCGCTGTCGCTTTCAAGAGGGGCGGTGGAGTTTTTGAAGGAGAAGTAGTGATCCATAATCTGGCGGGCGATGGGAGCCGCTTCACTACCGGCGTTGCCGTGTTCAAGAACTATGGCAACGGCGATTTCCGGGTTCTCATAGGGGGCAAAGCAGATGAAAATACCGTTGTTGGTACGGTCTTTACCCAGCTGGGAAGTACCGGTTTTCGCGGCAACGGAGTAGGGAGCGGAGAGGAATGCTTCGTAGACGGTACCGTACTTGGCCTCGGTTGCAACGCCGCGCATACCCTGGTGAATGGCTTCCCAGTAGAAGTCGTAGGCATCGATTGTGGAGAGGATTTCGTCCTGACGCTCGTAGACGGTTTCGGAGAAATCAAAGGAGCGGACACTCTTGAGGATGCTGGCGCTGTGGCGATAGCCCTTATTTGCGATGGCGGCGCAGTATTCTGCCAGCTGGAGGGGAGAGAAAAGGCTGTCGGACTGGCCGATGGCGGCCTGCAGAGTATCGCCGGCGTACATATCACGGCCTTCCTTTTTCTGCATATACTCGTCGCTGGCCATAACGCCTATATCCTCATAAAGCTCAATTCCGGTGGGCTCGCCCAGACCGAAGAGCTTGGCGTATTTCGCCATAAGGCTTATCTGGAGAAGGTCGCCTGTAGTGTAGAAGAAAAGGTTGCAGGAGTGGCCGAGAGCTTCAACAACGTTCAGCTCGCCGTGGAGACCCTTACCGTAAATCCAGCACTGAGGCGCGTAGCCTTCATCTTTATACTTATCGAAAACACCAACGCATTCGATGAGGGTGTCGGTGTCTATTCTCTTTTCCATAAGACCTGCCATGGCGGTGCAGGGCTTGAAGGTGGAGCCGGGGGCGTAAACACCCTGAAGAGCGCGGTTGAACAGGGGGTCATACTCCGCCTCACGGATCTCGTCATAGGTTTCGTAGAAGTTGGCAAGGTCGAAGGCGGGCCAGCTGGCCAGAGCCAGAGGTTCGCCGGTGTCCACACGTACAACAACGGCGCCTGCGCCGGAGATGTTTTCGCGGTTGAGAAGCTCCTCGTCGCCGCCGTAGAGCTCATATTCCTTGCGGTTTTGCTCACGGAGGATGTTCTCCTCGGTGATATGGCTGTTGAGGGCGTTTTCGCAAACCTCCTGAAGACCGATGTCTATGGTGAGATAAACATGGTCGCCGGGAACGGGAATTTCCGTATAAACCTTGCTGGTGACAACGCCGTTGGCGGTTTGGGTGATGCGTGCTGTTCCGTTTTCGCCGTGGAGATAATCCTCAAAGGCGTACTCGGCGCCGTCCTTGCCCACAAGGGCGTCAAGGTCGTAGTTGCCCTGCTTGGCAAGGCGCTTATAGTCGCTTTCATTCATCTGACCTATCATACCCAGCAGATGGGAAGCATAGGTGGTTTTATATTCGCGGACGAAGCCGGTTTCCACGCGGAAGCCGGGGATGTCGTTTTCCATAAGAGTGGTAATAAGGTCCATGCTGGCATCTTCAACGAAGATGTAGTCAGCGGTGGAGAAGTTCTGAGAAAAACGGGCGTTTATCTCGTATCTGATGCCGGCGATAAGACGCATTTCCTCGCTGGAATAGTTGTTGTCTATTTCATAACGGTCGCGCATATAGGCCAAAAGCTCTATAGCGCTTGTGTCTGCGGGGAGCTTTTTATCCTTCAGGTATGCGTTGAGCATCTCCGTCTGGGCGGCGGTCATATTGGTATACTCGAAGGGGGCTTCCATAGTTATGGGCAGGGTGTCGATATGGGTATCACCAAAGCTCTGCACCATACGGATAAGGCTGAGTATGGATGCGTTGGGGTCAACGCCCTCGGTGTAGAAAAGGTCTTCGATATCTATGAGGAGGTTGTTGCACTCCTTGTTTTCCACAAGCACGCGGCCGTAACGGTCAAGCAAGCTGCCTCGGGCGGCGGGAATACGCTCCGTGGAGGTGACATTATTCTGGCTCTTCTGATAGTAGGCTTCGCCTTCTATGACCTGGAGCTTATAAAGTGTCACCATATAGATTACAGATATGACCACGACTACAAGGGCAAAAGCCAGCAGACGACCGGGTTTAATAATTCTGTTCATAGAGAATTTCCTTTCAATGGGGAGGCGGGGGCTTACTCGTCTTCTTCTTTTCTTTTTATGCTGACAGCTTTAACCGCGAAGTAAGCGGGAACAGTGAATGGAGCGGACCAGAGAATCTGCAAAATCATAGTGGGAAGAAGTTGGAGCAAAGAAGTGCCCTTGAATATCCAAAGAGGTACGATTTGGCATATAACGGTGAGAATAAGTCCCGAGAGAGCCAGAACGAAATAGGAGAAGAAGCGCCGGTTGATAATGAATTCAGCGAGGAAACCCGCGGCAAAGCCCAGCGCGGCAAAAAGCACCATAAAGAGAACGGTGGACTCCAGCATGGTTATGTCGCAGAAGTAACCTGTTATAAGACCCAGTGAAGCGCCCCAGACGGCACCTTCAAACACGCCGAAGGCAATGACGACAACGGGAATAAAGAAAGCGTGAACTCCAAAAAGGGCGATGCGGGAGCAAAGCAAATTCTGGAGAGAAATGCTTATTATGACGCAGAGCAGATACCATAGGGCTTTGCGTATTTTTTTAAAATTAATTAGCTCAATAAATGCCATAATATTCCTTTTGCCTGAATTCGGCCTGATTATTCAACAATTTCGTAGTCGGTTACAATGAAAACCTGAGTGAGGGCGTCAACGTCGCAGGCGGGCTCGATAACACCGTAGGTGTTCTGACCGCCGGCTTCAGTCATAACGGTGGTAACGGTGCCGATAAGAAGTCCGGAGGGGAAGGCACCGCCGCGACCGGATGTGAGAACCTCATCGTCGGTAAAGATCTGCGCGCCGCCGGCAAGATAGGTAACGCGGGTTTTGCCCTGCTTCATCAGGGAGAACTCGCCGGATATAACGCCGGCATAGTTGTTGCTGCCGACGAAGGCGCCAACGTCCATATTAACGTCGATAACGGTACGGATGGTTGCCCAGTTGGTGCCAAGCTCATAAACCTGTCCCACAAGGGCGCCATACTCGGTGATAACGCAGTCGCCCAGCTCAATGCCGCTGTTGGAGCCTTTACCGATGGTGAAAGCGGAGGTGTAGTTGCTGGTGTCCCAGGAGACTATCTTGCTGGACTCAATGACAAAGTCGGCGCGCTTTTCTTTCAGCTCAAGGAGAGTGTAGAGACGGTCGTTCTCGGCCTTGAGCTCTTCATATTCGCGAGCCATTTCCTGAGCTTCGGCCAGCTCCGCGCGGAGGGCGTTGTTATCCTCAACGAGCATATCGTACTCATAGAGGTAACCGTAGATACCCTGCATCCAGTCGGTGAGAGCGGCGGCAGCGTTGCGGGAGGGAGCGGCAAGGGAGCCCTGGGCATCCTTGATAAAGCCTGCCCTGCCGCCTCGGGAGGCAGAGCCTGCCAGCACGAAGATGGCAGCTATAATAACTATAATGGCAACTTTGACGCCATGTTTTTTCATATAGGTTTTAATTTTCAAATCAAATTCACGCCCAATTCCTTAAGCATTATTCCAAGAGTGCACAGAGGCAGCCCCATAACATTGAAAAAGTCTCCGTCGAGAGCCTCCACAAAGAGACTGGCATAGCCCTGCGCTCCGTAAGCGCCGGCTTTGTCCATTGGTTCCCCGGTGCGGATATAGGCCTCTATCTCGCTTTCGCTGAGAGGGCGGAAGCGAACTGTGGTTTCCTCCGCGCGGCTGAGCACCTTGTCGCCGCGGATTACGGTGACACCCGTATAAACAGTGTGGCTTCTGCCGCTGAGGGAGCGGAGCATCCGCGCCGCATCTGCCTCGCCGGCAGGTTTTCCCATAACCTTTCCGTCCAGCACCACTATGGTGTCAGCACCGATGGTTACGGTGTCCTCCTCCCCTGCGGGGGCAATTTCCGCGGCTTTGCAGCGGCTGAGTTCTTTGACAAGCTCATCGGGACTCAGCTCGGGGTGGAGTTTTTCCTCGCCCTTTGCGGGGATTATTTCAAGATTTTTAACCTTAAGCATCTCCAGCAGCTCCCTGCGGCGGGGAGAGCCGGAGGCCAGTATGATTCGCATTTGATATCTACCTCGCGTTTTTATTCAACGCCCCTGTAGTAAAGTCCTCTTGTGAGACCGTTGGGACGGTAGTCGCTGAGACCAAGATAACTCTTTGTCACCTGAAGAACCTCTCTGGGGCTTTCGGTGGTGAACATAAGTCTGGCGGCCCAGAGACCGCAGGAGAGAATATCCTCTCTTTTGTCGCCCAAAAACAGCTTATGGGCATTAAGTATCACATTTCTGCATCCAAATTCCCTCACAACAGGGAAAACAGAGCCCATTCTGTCGGAAAGTGTTGCTCCATTTTCGCAGTTGCAGCTGCCGTTGGCCCCTTTTATTATGCACTGGTCGCTGACCATGAGGGGCAGGCGGCCATATACGATAAGTTCGGTGTCCATACTCTTGACAAGGTCACGAACCTGAGCCATACGCAGCTCGAAGGAGGCGGTGGCGGAGCGGAGACCCGCTGCGGCAAGAACGGTGAGGGTGTGGCTGTTGAAAACATTCAGCCCAAAGTCGCCCCGAATTTCAAGACCGCACTGTTTTGCGAGAGCAATGTGGCCAAGGTTGCCCAGAAGCACTTCCTTTATGCCCAGCGCGGGGAGCTTTTCCAGCTTTTCGCGGACAAGGGGAATTTCCGTATCGGTAATAACTCTGGGGAGAACGGCGGCAACGTTGATGCCCTTGGCAAAGAAGGGGGCGAGAGCTTCGCTGTCCTCGGCCGCATCAAGAGGCACATAGAGATTTGCGATCTCAAGCTCCGCAAGCTCGGCAGTGAGCTGCTCGGCCTTCATTACCTGAACATTCAAAACCGCCTTTTTGCTTCCCAGCTGAGGGGGCATCTTTGGAATGCGTCCGTAGCGGCGGGCGGGGGGCGCGGCGCGCTTTTCCAGCATCTGGCTTATTGCCTGGCGGCGCATATTGTTTATGGCGGCGGCGGAGAGGAACACGCCCTCATCAAGCTGGCAGATGGCGTCCTCGCAGCGGAAGGGGGTGCCGCCGGTTTTATAAAGCTGGTCGCAGACGCTTCGCTGAGTCAGGGCTGCCTTTTCCGCCCTTGCAACGCGGGGACCGTCCACAACAACCCGGTTTCCGTCGCTGTCCTGAGCCAGCAGCTTTGCGTTGAGACCGGCTTTTATGATTGCGCAGAAGCTTATGCCAACGCGGCGCTCCTCGCTTGCGGCATAGCGGCGGCGGGTTTCGGCGAAGAGCTTGTTTACGCTCTTGTCGGATTCTTCGCGAACACCGAACATGTTATCCTTCTTTCCGGTGAGGTAACCGTCGGTGAAGCCCTCTCTGGAGAAAGCAAGAGTGAGCTTTTCATAGTCCTCCTCGGTGGGAGATTTGCCCTCGCGAAGTGCTTTTGAGTATATTTCGGTTACGATGGCGGTGTACTCGGGGCGCTTCATTCTGCCCTCAATCTTGATGCAGGAAACGCCGGCCTTGTCCAGAGCTTCCAGATAATCCACAAGGCAGTTATCCTTCAGGCTCATGGGATAGTCACCCATGCGGCGACCCATGCTGTACTGGAGTCGGCAGGGCTGGGCGCACATTCCTCTGTTGCCGCTTCTGCGGCCTATGAGGGCGGACATATAGCACTGACCGCTGTGGCAGAAGCACAGTGCGCCGTGGACAAAAACTTCCACCTCAATGGGAGAGCGGGAGGCGATGATGGCTATCTGATCCAGAGTAAGCTCTCTTGCGAGAACAACTCTGCTGATGCCCATCTGCGCCGCGGCATAAACGCCGCCCAGATTATGAATGCTCATCTGGGTGCTGGCGTGGAGAGGCAGGTCGGGGCATACGGAGCGGAGCACCATTGCTACACCCAGATCCTGAACTATAACAGCGTCAACACCGGCTTCGGAGACAAAGCGACCCATTTGGGCAACGGTTTCCATCTCCCGGTCGGAGGCAAGGGTGTTGAGAGTGACATACACCTTGCAGCCGCGCTCCCGGCAGTATCTTACGGAATCGAGAAATTCCTGCTCTGTGAAATTTTTTGCGCCGCGTCTGGCGTTGAAATCGCCGAGACCCAGATAAATGGCGTCGGCACCGCTCTGAACGGCGGCGATAACGGCTTCAGGGCTTCCGGCGGGGGAGAGAAGTTCAAGCATCTGTATCTACCTCTATATAGCTCAGGCTCTAAATGGACATAATAACCCAACTTAATATTAACAATGAATTATACCATATAATAAGCCCTTGATTCAAGTGCTATTTATATGGTATAATCCCTGAATAGATACAAAATAGGGGCAATGTGCCCTTTTTGTGGAAATTCTTCAGATACCAAAGAAAAGGAGGGGAGACCTCTGGCAGATAAGAATATTATAATCGGCGCCGATGCTGCCGAAAAGCTTTTGGAAAGAGGCGACGGCCTTGCCGCGCTTTTATATCTTCATATCCGTGAAAGAGGAGAGTTTTCCCTTTCTGCTGCCGGGAAAAAGCTTCGCCGCAGCGAGGCGGAAATTTCCGCAGCCGCCGCAGCCTTGCGTGAAATGGGACTGCTCAGCGCTGAAAAGCCTCTTGAAGGCTGCGAGATGCCCGAATACAGTGCGGCGGATATTGTAAGCCGCGCAGGACGCGACAGCGTTTTTGAAGGTCTTGTGGACGCGGTTCAGCACGCCTTGGGCAGGCTGCTCTCCACCCCGGATCTGAGAAGTCTTTTCGGAATATATGACCATCTTGGCATACCTGCCGAGGTTATATATCTTCTTGTGGCTCACTGCATAGAGACCTATCGTGAAAGCCACGGGGAAGGCCGCATGCCCACTATGCGCTATATTGAAAAGGAAGCGTGGTATTGGGCAAGGGAGGAAATTATGAGCCTTGATGCGGCGGAAGAGCATATAAAGGGCGAAAAAGAGAGGAAAAGCAAGCTTTTCCGCACTGCGGAAATGCTGCAGATAAAAGGCAGACAGCTGAGCCAAAGCGAGAGACGCTACATAGAGTCATGGCTGGAAATGGGCTTTGAGCCGGAGGCGCTTGCGGTGGCTTATGACCGCACCGTTTTGGGAACAGGCAAGCTGGCATGGAGATATATGGACAAGATTGTCTCCTCCTGGCACGAAAAGGGACTCCACAGCGAGGCGGAAGTTATTGCGGGAGACCCCCGCCAGAGCAAAAAGCAGGAAAAAGCCGCCCAAAGCGATGACAGAGAGATCGAGGATATGCGCAGAATGTATGCGTATATGAAGGGTAAGGAGAATTAAAGATGGCCGTTGACGGTAAACTCATGGCAAAGGCAAGAGACCGTCTTGCCGAGATAAAAGCGAAAAACGAAGAGCTCAGCGAACAGCGTCAGGAGGAGGTTTACAGCCGCCTGCCTGAGGTGAAGGAGCTGGATGAAAGTCTTCGCGCCATTATGGGAAAGGTGATTTCCGCCAGCCTGAAGGGCGAAGCGGGAAAGCGGGAGATAGCCGCTCTTGAAAAGGAGAGCCTGCTTCTCTGCGGAGAAAAGGTGGAGGCTCTTGTGGCGGCGGGTTATAGCGCCGACTATCTGGAAGGAGTTTATTCCTGCCCCCTCTGCCACGATACAGGCTATGACCGCTTCGGCAATGCCTGCTCCTGCCTTATGAAGCTATATGAGGAGGAGAAAAGCGCCTATCTCAGCTCCATTCCCGGTCACGAGGGAGATTCCTTTGCCGCCTTCAGCCTTGATTACTACACGGGTGCCGACAGGGAAGTTATGGAGATGAGCCTTAATTTCTGCAAAGAGTATGCTCTCTTCTTTGGAAAAAAATCCCCCAACCTGCTTTTCAGAGGAGGCACGGGCCTTGGCAAGACCTTCCTCAGCGGCTGCGTTGCCAAAGCCGTTTCCGACAAGGGCTTTTCCGTGGTGTATGAAAGCGCGGGAGACGCCTTTGCCGCCTTTGAAGATAAAAAGTTCTCCCGGGATGATGAGACCTATGCCATCGCCGCGGAGAGAGTTCGCCGCATACTGGACTGCGAGCTTCTTATTCTGGACGATCTGGGCACAGAGATGCGCACCGCATTTACCCACAGCGCCCTTTATAACATTATCAATTCCCGCCTTGCCGCAGGCAAAAAGACCATAGTCAGCACAAATCTCAGCGCTTCCGAAATGGAAGAGCGCTACACCCCTCAGGTAGTGAGCCGCATAAGCGGAGAATATGACACTGTTCCCTTCCGGGGTCGGGATATCCGACTTATAAAAAAGGAGCAGCGCTATAGCTAAAGAAGCTGAAGGAGGAAAAACCATGCAGCACGAGATAACAAAACGCATACCCCTTCTCAATGAAAAGGGAAACATCGCTCAGCCCGGATATGCCAAAAAGCTTCTTTGGGCATATCGCCGCAGCGATATAAAGGCCAATCCTCTCCGCATAAAGGAATGGGACTATTATCTCATAACCAACGGCCGCTTCGGACTGGCTCTCACCATAGCCGATAACAGCTATATGGGCCTTGACTCCATCAGCCTTCTGAACTTTGAGGAGGGCTGGGAGATAACCAAGAGCCCTATGCGGGTTTTGACTTTGGGACGAACCCGCTTCCCCTCCAGCAGCGCAAAGGGCGATGTTAGCATAGTGGGCAAGGATTATTCCATCCACTTTAAGCACGTTGAGGGCAAGAGAGTGCTTATCGCCCAGATGAAAAACTTCGGACCCGAGGGCAGTCTCATCGCCAAGGTGGAGCTTAGGGATGAGCCCGAGGAGAGTATGGTTATAGCCACACCCTTCGAAAAGGAGGGTCACTTCTACTATAACCAGAAAATTAACTGCATGCGGGCTTCCGGCAGCGTTTGCTACGGCTTCGGCGGCAAAACATATGAATTCTCCGACGAGGATTCCTTCGCTGTTCTGGACTGGGGACGGGGAGTATGGACATACAAAAACACCTGGTACTGGGGGTCTGCCAGCGGTCAGGTGGACGGCGTACCCTTCGGCTTCAACATCGGTTACGGCTTTGGCGACACCTCTGCCGCCACGGAAAATATGCTTTTCTATAACGGAAAGGCCCATAAACTCAGCCATGTCAGCTTCAACATCCCCGAGAAAGAGGACGGAAGCGAGGATTATATGAACCCCTGGACCTTCACCAGTGACGACGGACGCTTCGAGATGGACTTCATTCCCGTCCTCGACCGCTATAGCGGCACCAGCGTTGTGGTGATAGAGTCCATACAGCATCAGGTTTTCGGCCGCTTCAGCGGCAAGGCTGTGCTGGATGACGGCACTGCTATTGAAATAAAGGACTTCTTCGGCTTTGCCGAGAAGGTAAAGAACAAGTGGTAAAGGAACAATAATGAAGAGAAACGACTTAACTCAGGGCTCTGAGTGGCGGGCCATACTGGGCTTTGCTCTGCCCATAATGCTGGGCAGCCTGCTGCAGCAGCTTTACTCCACGGTGGACGGCATCATCGTTGGCAACTTTGTCAACTCCACTGCCCTTGCCGCAATGGGCAGCTGCATGAGCTATACGTCCATGTTCGTGTTTCTGGCAATGGGCGTTGCCAACGGCAGCGGCGTTGTAATAAGCCAGTATTTCGGCGCGAAGCGCTTTGGCGAGATGCGCCGCACCGCCTCCACAATTATGATAATGCTTATCGCCCTGGGAGCTTTCTTCACGGTGTTCTGCATTATAACGGCGAGACCCGCCTCTAAATATCTTCTGAAGATAGATGACGCGCAAATTCTTTCATACAGCGTCACCTATATCGCCATCTACTCCGCGGGACTTATCTTCCAGTTCATATATAATGCCGTTGCGGGCATACTCCGCAGTGTGGGCGACAGCAAGGCGGTGCTTTATTTCCTGCTGGTGGCAACGCTGCTGAATGTGGTGCTGGACCTGCTCTTTGTGGCTGTGCTGCCCTGGGGTGTTGCCGGCGCTGCCGCCGCAACGGTTATAGCTCAGGCTGCCTGTATGCTGGTGAGCCTGCGCTATATGTTCAAGAGATATCCGGAATTCCGCTTCAAGACCAAAGAACTGGTGTTTGACAGGGAGAAGTTCTCCCTCTGCCTCAAAATGGCAATCCCCACCACCGTTCAGCACCTTGTTATCAGCTGCGGCCACATAGCCCTCCAGCGTCTGGTGAACTCCTTCGGCGCCGTCACCATGGCCGCCTTCACGGTGGGCTCCCGCTATGACCACTATGCATCCATCCCAATTATGGGCATCAATCAGGCTATGGCCGCCTTCTCCGGGCAGAATACCGGCGCGGGCAGATATGACCGGGTGAAAAGAGGCGTTTTCAGCGCCCTTGCCATTGACCTTATAATGGTTGCTGTTCTCTGCGTTCCCCTTTACATTTTTGCCGCTCCCCTGGCCAGACTCTTCGGCGTAAGCGGCGAAGAAGTGAGCCAGAGCGTGGAGTATCTCCGTTTTATCTGCCTTTGCTACCCAATTTTCGCCCTCTATATTCCCTTCAGCGGAATGTACCAGGGCTGCGGAGACCCTATGGCTGCCACCGCCGCCTCCTGCATTGCTCTGGGCGTGCGTATAGCGGCGGCATACCTGATGGTCTATGCCTTCGGTATCGGCTACGAGGCCTGCTGGGAGAATCTTGTCTACGGCTGGAGCTGCGCTTTGGCCTTTGACCTTATCTACTACGCTTCGGGACGCTGGAAAACAAAAAGCCTTATAAAGAAAAATCAAGAGGTTAAGATATGAAGTATGATTTTTTCGCCTTCATAGGCAGAATGAAATATATAGTCCGCTGGAGCCTTATGCGCAACAGTGAGCGGGAGAACATTCAGGAGCACAGCCATATGGTGGCGGTTATCGCCCACGCTCTGGGACTCATCCGCAGGGATGTTTTCGGAGGCGACTGCGACCCCAACGAGCAGGCTGCCATTGCCCTTTTCCACGATGCGGGCGAGATACTCACCGGCGATCTGCCCACCCCAATCAAGTATCATAGCCGCAGAATTAAAAAAGCCTATGACGAGGTGGAGGCGCTGGCCTGCTCCAAGCTTCTTGCAACCTTGCCCGAGGAGCTGAGAGCCTCCTACTCCAATCTCTTTGAGGCTGCGGAGGACAGCGCCCGCTACGAGCTGGTGAAATCTGCCGACAAGATAAGCGCATACATAAAATGCGTTGAAGAGCGCAAGGCGGGCAACAGAGAGTTTGCCTCCGCCGAAAAGAGCACCCGCCGTGCTTTGGAGGAAAACCCCCTGCCCGAGGTGCGGTATTTTATGGAGCATTTTATGGATGCCTTCGAGAAAAATCTGGACGAACTTGGAACAATAGAGGATTGAGAAATGATACAGAGTAAACTGGACAGAATTAATGAGCTTGCCCGCCTGAAAAAAGAGCGGGAGCTGACCGCTGAGGAGCTTAGTGAGCAGGCACGTCTTCGCAAGGAATATATTGAAGAGTGGCGCGCAAGCACCATCGCCCTGCTGGAGAACACCTATGTGGTGGACGAAAAGGGCAACAAGGCTCCTCTGGCAAGAAAAAATGTAAAGAGAAGCTGAAAAAAAGCACCGGAAATATCCGGTGCTTTTTTCGTTGAGGCGGGCATAATGAGTTCCCTCCTCGCGGCATAGCCGCTGCGCACCGGAGGCAACAACCCCTCCGACTCGGCTAAAGCCGAGCCACCTCCCTTTACAGGGGGGGCTTTAAATGTGGATTTAAGGCCCCCTCTGACGAGGGGGCTGTCTGCGCAGCAGACTGGGGGAGAGAAAATCTGGCTGCGGCGTATCTCTCCCTCCGGCTTTTGCCTGTTGCAAAAGCCACCTCCCTCGTCAGAGGGAGGCTTTAAACACCTCATCCGTCTGCCCTTTGGGCAGCCACCTTCCCCAAGGGGAAGGCTTTAAACGGGCGGGCAATGCCCGCCCCTACGAGGCTTTGTTATTTTAAGATTGCAAAAGGCTGTGTAAAATGATATAGTATTTCAGTTATTAAAAATCTCCGCGGCGGCCAGCCGCGGGAAAAGGAGTAATATAGAAATGAAAAACAGCGAAAAGACAATGGACAAAATCGTCGCCCTTTGCAAAAACCGCGGCTTCATCTTCGCGGGCAGCGAAATTTACGGCGGTCTTGCAAACACCTGGGACTACGGCCCTCTCGGCGTTGAGCTCAAAAACAACGTTAAAAAGGCATGGTGGAAGAAGTTCGTTCAGGAAAACCGCTATAACGTAGGTCTGGATGCCGCCATCCTTATGAATCCCCAGACTTGGGTCGCCTCCGGCCATGTTGGAGGCTTCAGCGATCCTCTCATGGACTGCAAGGAGTGCCACGAGCGCTTCCGCGCCGACAAGGTAATCGAGGATTGGTGCGCAGAAAATAATTTCGAGCTTGGTCACAGCGTCGACGCCATGACTCAGGCACAGATGAAGGAATTTGTTGAAGAGCACAACATCCTTTGCCCCACCTGCGGCAAGCACAACTGGACCGATATCCGCCAGTTCAACCTGATGTTCAAGACCTTCCAGGGCGTTACCGAGGACGCTAAGAACACCGTTTATCTCCGTCCCGAAACCGCACAGGGCATTTTTGTCAATTTCCAGAATATTCAGCGCTCCACCCGCCGCAAGCTCCCCTTCGGCGTCTGCCAGATAGGCAAGAGCTTCCGCAACGAAATCACCCCCGGCAACTTCACCTTCCGCACCCGCGAGTTCGAGCAGATGGAGCTTGAGTTCTTCTGCCAGCCCGGCACCGAGCTTGAGTGGTTCAAGTATTGGAAGGAATTTTGCCACCAGTGGCTCCTGGGTCTTGGCATCAAGGACGAAAACCTCCGCCTCCGTGACCACGAGAGCGAGGAGCTGAGCCACTACTCCAACGCCACCACCGACTTTGAGTTTGCCTTCCCCTTCACCGAGTGGGGCGAGCTCTGGGGCGTTGCCAGCCGCACCAACTTTGACCTGACCGCCCACCAGACCACCTCCGGTCAGGATATGACCTATTATGACCAGGAGCGCAACGAGCACTACATTCCCTATGTCATCGAGCCCAGCCTTGGCGCAGACCGTGTGACCCTCGCCTTCCTTGTTGAAGCTTATGACGAAGAGGTTGTGGGAACCGATAAGAAGGGCAAGGACGATGTCCGCACCGTTCTGCACCTCCATCCCGCTCTGGCTCCCTTCAAGTGCGCCATTCTGCCCCTGAGCAAGAAGGACGTCCTCACCGGCCCCGCTATGGAGCTTTATGAGGAGCTGAGTAAGGAGTTTATGTGCGATTATGACGAAACCGGCTCTATCGGCAAGCGTTACCGCCGCGAGGACGAGATAGGCACTCCCTTCTGCGTCACCTTCGACTTCAACACCGTGGGCACCGAGACCGACGAGGCGGACGGCTGTGTAACCGTTCGCGAGCGCGACAGCATGGAGCAGGTTCGCATCCCCATCTCCCAGGTTAAAGACTACATCGCTCAGCGCATCAAGTATTGATACGGAAGCGGAGATTTCCCACTATGGAAACAGAAAGACTTCCCGAACACCGCGAGGAGAAAAAGCCTGTGCAGAGCGGCCAGTGGCTTTGGAAGAATCTGAAGCCCTTCGGCTGCATACTCTGCCTTGTGATAATGGTGCTTACTGTCATCATCTGTCTCACCGCGGGCAAGGACCCCATTCCGGACTATGAGCCGCCAAGAGACAGCGATTATTACGCTGAGAATATTGAGGAGCTGGCTGCCGAGCTGGAGGAGAATGTTTTTCCTCACCTTGAAGGTGTGGTCGGCTGGGAGAGCGCCGGAGAAAGGCTTGTTATCACTCTTGAGGAGGATAACTTTGCCGCGGACCGCAGCGCCCTGCTCCAATATTTCGATACAGAGCTTTTTGAGTTCGTAATGGAATAAAAAATAAAAGGCACAGCAGGAAACTGCTGTGCCTTTTATTTTTATACTTTTTTCAAAATTGCGTCCACCTTGTCCATCTCTTCCTTCGTTGGAGCCGGTGTATCGCTCAGCTGATAGCAGCCTTCTTCCCATTTGTGCTCACCCAGCTTGTGGAAAGGCAGAGGCTCAATACGCTCAATGCATTTATAGCCGGAGAGGAAGTGGGCAAGGGCGCGAAGCTTATCCTCATCCATAGTGAGTCCGGGCACAACCACATGGCGTATCCAGACCCGCTTGCCCTGCTCCTCGCAGTAATCAAGCAGCTCTTTTTCCCGCTGCAGACATACTTCGCTGCCGGTGATGCGGCGGGAGAGCTCGGCGTCAAGGCTCTTGATGTCCAGAAGGAGCATATCCGCCGCGTCCACAGTTTTTTTGCAGAGGTCGAGGGGGACTATGCCGCTGGTGTCGATGGCGGTGTGGATTCCACGCTCTTTGAGGGCGCGGATTACTTCATACACAAACTCGTGCTGGAGCATGGGCTCGCCGCCGGAGAAAGTGACGCCGCCGCCGTTTTTATAAAAGCCCTTATAGGCCATAACCTTTTCAACTATTTCATCCACTGTGGCTTCGGTGCCATCGGCACCGTTCCAGGAGTCGGGGTTATGACAGTAAAGGCAGCGGAGAGGACAGCCCTGCAGAAACACGATGAAACGGATTCCGGGACCGTCCACGGCGCCGAAGGTTTCATAGGAGTGTATTCTGCCGGTAGTCATAGGCTCATCTCCTGAAGTTACATCTTTTCGTGGAAGGTGCGGGAGATAACATCAAGCTGCTGCTCGCGGCTGAGCTTGATGAAGTTGACGGCGTAGCCGCTGACGCGGATGGTGAGCTGGGGATACTTCTCGGGATGCTCCATAGCGTCCATAAGGGTTTCCCGGTTGAGAACGTTGATGTTCACGTGCTGACCGGTGGCCTCCATATAAGCGTCGATGAGGGTGATGAGGTTCTGGCTGCGGTCAGCGTCCTCCTTGCCCAGAGCGGAAGGAGCCATGGAGAAGGTGTAGCTGATGCCGTCCTCGCAGTCCTCGAAGGGGATCTTGGAAACGGAGAGGAGGGATGCCAGAGCGCCGTTGGTGTCTCTGCCGTGCATGGGGTTTGCGCCGGGAGCCAGAGGAACGCCTGCCTGACGTCCGTCGGGAGTGGTGCCGGTGTTCTTGCCGTACTCAACGTTGGAGGTGATGGTGAGGACGGACTGGGTTGCGATGGAATCGCGATACATCTTATTCTCCCGGATGAAGTTCATAAACATACGGGTAACATCCACGGCGATGGAGTCAACGCGCTCGTCGTTGTTGCCATACTTGGGGAAATCGCCCTCGATGCGGAAGTCGGTGGCGATGCCCTGCTCGTTGCGGATGGGCTTTACCTTTGCGTACTTGATGGCGGAGAGGGAGTCGGCAACAACGCTGAGACCTGCAATGCCGCAGGCGGTGGTGCGCTTGATTTCCTCGTCCATAAGTGCCATCTCGATGCGCTCATAGTTATACTTATCGTGGATATAGTGGATCATATAGAGAGCCTTGGTGTAGACATTGGCAAGATACTTTGCCATGGCGGTGAAGCGCTCCATAACCTCTTCATAATCCAGATACTCGCTCTTGATAGGCTCGGTCTTGGGGCCGACCTGCTTGCCGCTGCGCTCGTCCACGCCGCCGTTGATGGCGTAAAGGAGAGCCTTTGCAAGGTTTGCGCGGGCGCCGAAGAACTGCATCTGCTTGCCTATGCGCATGGGGCTGACGCAGCAGGCGATACCGTAGTCATCACCAAGGTCGGCACGCATAAGGTCGTCGTTCTCATACTGGATGGAGCTGGTCTGGATGGAAATGTTGGTTGCGTACTTTTTGAAGTTTTCGGGAAGAGCGGGAGACCACAAAACAGTGAGGTTGGGCTCGGGAGCGGGTCCCAGGTTCACAAGGGTGTGGAGGAAGCGGTAGCTCATCTTGGTGACCATATGGCGTCCGTCCAGACCCATACCGCCGATGGACTCGGTTACCCAAACGGGATCGCCGGCGAAGATATCATCATAGTCCAGAATGCGGAGGAAGCGGACAATGCGCAGCTTCATGATGAAATGGTCAACCATTTCCTGAATTTCCTCCTCGGTGTAGCGTCCTTCTTCAAGGTCGCGCTGGGCATAGATATCAAGGAAGGTGCTGGTGCGTCCAAGGCTCATTGCGGCGCCGTTCTGCTCCTTGACGGCGGCCAGATATCCAAGATAGGTCCACTGAATGGCTTCCTTGGTGTCCTGAGCGGGACGGCTGATGTCAAAGCCGTAGATAGCGCCCATTTCCTTCAGCTCGTTAAGGGCGTCGATATGCTCGCTTATCTCCTCGCGCTTGCGGAGAAGCTCCTCGGTGAGCTCGGCGGAGTCATAGCGGTCCTTGGCGGCCTTCTTCTCCTTAATGAGATAGTCAACGCCGTAGAGGGCAACGCGGCGGTAGTCGCCGATGATGCGTCCGCGTCCGTAGGCATCGGGGAGACCGGTGAGAAGCTTTGCGCTTCTGGCTGCGCGGATGTCGGGGGTGTAAATAGCGAAAACCTGCTCATTGTGGCTGTGGCGATACTTGAAGATCTTCTTGACCTCTTCGTCCATATGGAAGCCGTGCTCCTCAAGACTCTGCTCAACCATTCTTATGCCGCCGAAGGGCATAATGGCGCGCTTGAGGGGCTTTTCAGTCTGAAGACCGACAATAACCTCAAGATCCTTGTTGATATAGCCTGCAGCGTGGGCGGTTATGCCGGAGATAACCTTGGTGTCTGCATCGAGAACGCGGCCGGGAGCCTTGCGTTCCTGCTCCAGAAGCACGCAGAGCTCATCCCAGAGCTGCTTGGTGCGCTCTGTGGGAGAGGCGAGAAAGCTCTCGTCACCGTCATAGGGAGTGTAGTTTTTCTGAATAAAATCGCGAACGTTGATTTCCTCGTTCCATGCGCCTTTGACAAATTCCATATTTTATCCCTTTCTGCCCATTATAGGGCACAAACAGTTTGACTCTTATATTATTACCATTTCTGAGGAAATTGTATCAGACGTTTGATATTATCGGAAGAGACAAAAAAAGCATGGAGCTATTCTGTGGGGTTATAGCTATTTTGCAAAAACGCGCATACACACCCTTAAATATTGGCAAAAAGGGCATATATGCGCGTTTTAATATATGAATGTCGTTATATCAAGGATTTCCGTACTCAGCGGAGAGACTCCACCATTTCGTGAACCTTGCGTACAAATAATTTTTCCGCATCGCTGAGACGGTAGCCTTTGCGGTAGATGAGGAGGTCTTTATACTCATTATCGGGGAAGTCGCAGTTTTTCTCGGTGAGGGGATAGGTCTCGAAAACACCGGGGGGTGTGGGGGATGCCCACATATAGGTTTCGGGCATGGCGCAGAGGAGCTCAAACTGGCTCTGGCGCTCATATACAACTATCTCCCGTCGGTTTGAAACTCTGCTGCGCAGCTCGGTGAGCATACTGGCGGAGAGGGCGGGAATGGTGGGGTCGCCGTGGCTTATCTCTATGAGTCCCTGCAAATCATCGGTGGTGATATGCTCCTTGTTGGCAAGGGGGTTGGCTTTGCTCATAACAAGATGGTAATTAAATTTCCAGATGGGCTCCACCACAAGATCCTTGCTCTCTATATAGTGGAGGTAATATTCCTCGAAGGAGGTCTGGTAGCGGATGATGCCTATATTGTAGTCACGGGCCTCAACGTGGTGGATGGTGCTCATGGTGTTGGTTTCACGGTAATTCACCTTGATTTCCTGACCGCCCTCAAGTTCCCTGATAAAATCCACAAAGGCATGGGAGATATAGCAGGCGATGGGCACACTTATTTCCACGCTTACAGACTCCGAGGAGCTGGAGCGGAAGCGGTTTTCCAAAGCCTCCATCTCGGCAAGAATATCCTTGGCCCGGGCGAGAAACTCCTCGCCCTTTTTGGTGGGAACAACGCCTCTGCTGGTGCGGTTGAAAATATCCACGCCAATATCGGTCTCCAGCTCCTTTATGGCTTTGCTGAGAAAAGGCTGGCTCACATAAAGCTTTTCCGCCGCTTTGGAAATTGAGCGGCTGCGTTCAATTTCTATGGCATATTTGAGATGCTGAATGTCCATTTTCCCCGTCCTTTCAGGAAAACTTTCTTTGGGATTATTCTAATATATGGGCAGGTGTTTGGCAAGAAGCGTTTTATTCCAAAAAGAGCCGCATCGTTCGATGCGGCTCGAGTTGTTTTTTACTTGGCGTATTCGATAGCCTTAGTCTCGCGAAGGACGTGAACCTTGATCTGACCGGGATAGGTAAGCTCTTCCTCGATCTTCTTGGCAATGTCTCTTGCAAGCAAAACCATCTGGTCCTCTCCAACTTCGTCGGGCTTGACCATAACGCGGATCTCGCGGCCGGCCTGAATGGCATAGGTGCTTTCGATGCCGGGGAAGGACTTGGAAACCTCTTCAAGCTTTTCAAGGCGCTTGACATAGTTTTCAATATTCTCGCGGCGGGCACCGGGACGGGCGGCGGAGATCGCGTCTGCTGCCTGAACGATGCAGGCGATTATGGTGTGAGGCTCCACATCGCCGTGATGGGCGTGGATAGCGTGGATAACCTCTTCGCTCTCCTTATACTTGCGGGCGATATCCACACCGATGGTTACGTGGCTGCCTTCAACCTCGTGGTCAACGCTCTTGCCCAGGTCGTGGAGGAGACCTGCGCGCTTGGCGGTGGCAACGTCAACACCCAGCTCGCTGGCGAGGAGACCTGCAATGTGGGCAACTTCCATGGAATGGTTAAGAACGTTCTGACCGTAGCTGGTGCGGTATTTCTGGCGGCCGATGAGCTTGATAAGGTCGGGGTGGAGACCCTGAACATTGGTCTCGAAAACAGCGCGCTCGCCTTCGGCCTTAATGGTTGCGTTAACTTCTCTCTGTGCTTTTGCAACCATTTCCTCGATGCGGGCGGGATGGATGCGTCCGTCGGCAATGAGCTTTTCCAGAGCCATGCGGGCGATTTCGCGGCGCACGGGGTCAAAGCTGGAAACAGTGATGGCTTCGGGGGTATCGTCAATAATGAGGTCGCAGCCGGTGAGAGTCTCTATGCTGCGGATGTTGCGGCCTTCGCGTCCGATAATGCGGCCCTTCATCTCGTCGTTGGGGAGGGGTACGACGGATACGGTGATCTCGCTGGCGTGGTCGGCGGCGCAACGCTGGATAGCTATGGAGATGAGTTCGCGGGCGTGGTTGTCCGCCTCTTCCTTATAGCGTGCCTCGATTTCCTTCACCTTGACAGCCATCTCGTGGGTGACTTCTGCTTCAATGGTGGAGATAAGGTAGGCCTTGGCCTCCTCTACAGTGTAGCCGGAGATGCGCTCGAGCATCTCAAGCTGGCTCTTCTTGATGGTCTTGATCTCTTCCTGCTGAGATTCAACTTCAGCAATTTTGCGGCTGAGATTTTCGGTCTTGCGCTCAAAGTTATCCATCTTCTTGTCAAGGTTTTCTTCCTTCTGCTGAAGACGGCGTTCCTGCTTCTGCAGGTCTGCGCGACGCTCTTTCACTTCGCGCTCGTACTCGGTACGACTTCTGTGTATTTCTTCCTTTGCCTCGAGGAGCGCTTCACGCTTTTTGCTCTCTGCGCTCTTTATGGACTCATTGATTATTCTGCGGGCTTCCTCCTCTGCGCTGGAGATCTCTCGCTCGGAGACCTTCTTGCGGTAGAGAATACCCAAAAGGAACATCAAAACTGCAACTATAACAAGCACAACTACGGTGCCGATAATCCATCCTAAACTTGGCATAGTAAAGTAAACACACCTCCATTCTTTAAGAATTTTGCGGTGGTTTTTGTTTTATGTTTTTTTAGCAGGGACAAGCTCCTTAAAAAGGGAAGTTCATCTAATAAAACAGGTCATAAAACGAACCTGACGGGATCAATTTACGGTTTTTGCGGAGCAAAAAAACTCTTTCTCCCCAAAGAGTATCTTTCTCCACCGATATATTTTATTACCAAAGTATTGTTATGTCAAGCAAAAAGACAGGGGCATTTTCCCGAAAAAAGAGAAGGGCACAGACCGAAGTCTGTGCCCTTTGTAAGTAAATGTGAATTTATGCGGCCTTTGCTTCCTTTCTGTTGGAAACAGCCTTGATAACCAGCAGAGTGGCAACAGTCAGAACTGCGCCGATTGCAAGGCAGATCCATGCGTTCTGGACGAAGCCTGCGATTATGTAGTTCACGAAGCAGATAGCTGCAACGGTGAGAGCATAGGGCAGCTGGGTGGAAACGTGGGTGACATGCTCGCACTGAGCGCCGGCGGAAGCCATGATGGTGGTGTCGGAGATGGGGGAGCAGTGGTCGCCGCAGACAGCGCCGGCAAGGCAGGCGGAGATGCCGATATAGAGCATCTCGCTGTCAGCGGGATACATTGCAACAACGATGGGGATGAGGATGCCGAAGGTACCCCAGGAGGTGCCGGTGGAGAATGCCAGAGCGCAGCCAACAATGAAGATAACTGCGGGCAGCAGAGCGGCAAGACCTGCGCTGGCGCTTTCCATGAGAGCGCCAACATACTCGGCAGCGCCCAGAAGACCGGTGACATTCTTGAGGGTCAGAGCGAAGGTGAGGATGATCATTGCGGGAACCATGGAGACGAAGCCCTTAGGCAGGCATTCCATGCACTGGCGGAAAGTGAGAACTCTGCGGCAGCAGAAGTAGATGATAGTGATAACAAGAGCGATGATTGCGCCCCAGCTGAGACCTACGGAAGCATCGGTGTTGCCAAAGGCTCCGACGAAATCGCCGGCGCAGTCGGTGCCGCCCCAAAGGTCGGTGCCGAAGAAGCCGCCGATATAGACCATACCGAGGACGCAGGTGATAATAAGAACGATGGTGGGGAGTATCAGGTCGATGACGCGGCCCCTGGGATTTGCTTCGCTCTTTTCCTCGGCTGCGTTGGCGCCGGTATCGCCATTGACCATTGCGTTAAGCTCCTGGAGCTTCATGGGACCGAAGTCGAACTTCAGAACGATGAGAGCAATGACAAAAACGAAGGTGAGGAGAGAATAGAAGTTATAAGGGATTGCGCGGATGAAAAGCTGAATGCCGGTGATGCCTGCGTTCAGGTCTGCAGCGGTGGAGGACACGGCTGCGGCCCAGGAGGAGATTGGAGCGATCATGCAGATGGGAGCGGCGGTGGCATCGATGAGGTATGCCAGCTTGCTGCGGGAGATGCGGTGGGTGTCGGTGAGAGGACGCATGACGCTGCCAACGGTGAGGCAGTTGAAATAGTCATCGATGAAGATGAGAACACCGAGAACGAAGGTGGCCAGCATAGCGCCGCCGCGGCTCTTAACATGGGTGGTTGCCCAGCGTCCGAAGGCTGCGGAGCCGCCGGCTGCGTTGATAAGAGCGACCATGGTGCCGAGCAGCACCAGGAAGAGGAAAATACCGGCGTTCCAGCCGTCTGCCAGAGCGGCCAGGAAGCCGTCGTTGAGAACGGTGTCCAAAGTGCCGATGGGGGAGAAGCCGGTGTAGAACAGAGCGCCTACAACAATACCGATAAAGAGGGAGGAATAAGCCTCCTTGGTGATCAGAGCAAGAACGATTGCTACGATGGGGGGGACAAGAGCCCAGAATGTGCCGACCATAAGATCAACCTCCAAAAATAAAAAATAGTCATGAACACAGCAGATACTGTTTCATGACCAAAAACTCCGGTTGGGGGCTTATACCCATGACAGCTCTCCGCAAATATTTTTGCGACAGTCCGAGGGATGTTTTCCCATAGGACCAGGTATCTTCCTCAGGAACGGAAAGACCCTTCGGCGGTAAACCCTTTTGCTCCCGACGATTCCTGCCGTCATAAATTGGGGAGCTACTGATGTTTCCCGCGCCTCTATCACGCTATGTTCAGTTTATGCGGTTATTATATACTATAATTCCCGTTTGTCAAGAAAAACTTTACAGCGCTAAATCAAAAAAGGACGGAGAATTTATCTCCGTCCTTTTTATACTGTTTTTCAGAGCTCCAGGTTTTTGCCGTCCTTGCCGAAGAGGTGGCAGACATTGCCGCCAAAGTCGAACTTGACTTCCTCGCCGTACTTGAAGCCATAGATGCCCTGGTCGGCCATCTTCATAGTGGAAACAATGATAACAACATCCTTGCCGTAGGCATTGGCATGGAGATGGATCTCGCTGCCCATCATTTCACTGACATCAACAGTGGCCTTGTTGCAGTTGACGCCGCTTTCGCTGAGGCGGATATGGTTGGGACGAACGCCGAGGGTGATATCCTGAGCCTCTACGCCATTGGCGCTGAGTCTCTTCTGCTTTTCGGCACTGAGCTCAACCTTCATTTCGCCGTAGCTTACATAGTAGCTTCCGTCTTCCTTGCAGAGCTTTGCATCGAAGAAGTTCATCTGGGGCATGCCGATGAAGCCGGCGACGAAAAGGTTTGCGGGATGGTCATAGACCTCCTGAGGAGTGCCGATCTGCTGGATGAAACCGTCGCGCATAATGACGATGCGGTCGCCCAGAGTCATAGCCTCGGTCTGGTCGTGGGTAACATATATAAAGGTGGTGTTGATCTGCTGGCGGAGCTTGATGATCTCTGCACGCATCTGGTTGCGGAGCTTTGCGTCCAGGTTGCTCAGGGGCTCGTCCATCAGGAGAACCTTGGGCTCGCGGACGATGGCGCGGCCGATGGCAACACGCTGGCGCTGACCGCCGGAGAGAGCCTTGGGCTTGCGGTCCAGATACTGGGTGATATCCAGAGTTTCGGCAGCCTTGCGTACGCGCTGGTCAATCTCTTCCTTGTTCATCTTGCGCAGCTTGAGGGGAAAGGCCATGTTCTCATAAACGCTCATGTGGGGGTAAAGTGCATAGCTCTGGAAAACCATTGCGATGTCGCGGTCCTTGGGCTCAACATCGTTGACAAGGCGGTCGCCGATATAAAGCTCGCCTTCGCTGATCTCTTCAAGACCTGCGATCATGCGGAGAGTGGTGGACTTGCCGCAGCCGGAAGGTCCGACCAGAACGATAAACTCGTTGTCTGCGATCTCCAGATTGAATTCCTGAACGGCGACAACGCCCTTATCGGTGATCTGAAGATTGATTTTCTCCTCGTTGGGGTCAACAGGAGCTTCCTTTTTGTTCTTCTTGCTCTTTTTCTCACCGGAGTTGGGGTAGATCTTCTTTACGTTTTTCAGGGTCAAACTTGCCATAGTTCCCGGCTCTGACGCGCAGGCCTCCGCCTTCACGCATCTCATCCCCGGAGAGCGAAGCCCCGTGGGACATTACGGCAGGTCTCCACACTGCCGCACCGCAAGCCGCTGCGGTTAGCTTTTTCCTCCTTGTATCGTCTCCGGCGGCTATGGTGATGGAGTAGCTCGGCGGAGCGACGAATCTTTTGAGCGCATACTGCGCTTAGGGTAATTATATTCCATAAGACCTGCGGGCACAAGATTTTTTTCAAATTCTCCCCTTTCAACAAATTTCCACTCCCGCTCCTTCGCAGATTGACTAAGTCGCCCTTGTGTCTTTCCCAAGAGGACATTCTTCCCCGTTCCCGGTCCTGCGTTCCTTTTACCATTTTACCCGATAAAGCGTGTAGAGAGATTTGCCCTGTTGCTTCGTGCTTTTTCCTTTTTTCCCTCCCCCCAACTCCTTCGCAGGCATTTTTTGCCTTAACATTTTGTTAACATTATACAAAAATTATTTACAGTCAATCCAAACATTGACTTCATTATAAAAATAAAGTATATTTGAAGGGTAAATATGGAGGTTTCCCACAATCTCCATAAACGAAAAATTAGGAGGACAATCCCATGAATGTTAAAAAGCTCATCGCGCTCATTCTTGTCGTTGTTATGCTCGCTGCCATGTTCGCAGGCTGCGGCAAGGACGATAAGGTAACTCTCGATGTCGTTGTCGCTGAGTACGGCCCCAACACCGCCGCATGGTGGAAGCAGTTCGAGGCTGACTTCGAAGCTGCCAACAAGGACATCGACCTTCTCGTTGACGTTGTTTCCTGGAACGACATCACCGCCAAGGTTCAGACCCTCATTGCAAACAACAATGCTCCCGACATCCTGAACATCGACTCCTTCGCCGATTATCAGGCTGCAGGTCTTCTCCTTCCCGCTCAGGATTATGTTTCTGAGACCACCTATGCAAAGTTCTATCAGTCCTTCCTGGACCAGAGCGTTGTTGACGGCACCGTTTGGGCTGTTCCCGACCTGGCTTCCTGCCGTGCTATGTACTACAACAAGGACATCCTTGATGCAGCCGGCGTTGCAGTTCCCACCACCTTCGAAGAGCTCCGCAAGGCTTGCGAAGCTATCAAGGCTTATGACTCCAGCATCTATCCCTGGGGCGTTGACATGACCTCCGATGAAGGCCAGGCCTGCTTCGCTTACTACATCTGGAACAACGGCGGCGACTTCACCGACGCTGAAGGCAACTGGACTCTCAACGATCCCAAGAACGTTGAAGCTATCGAGTTCATCGTAGGCCTCGTACAGGACGGCCTCACCAACTCTGACCCCGCTACCGAGACCCGCTATGTCAACCAGGATATGTTCGGCGCTGGCCAGGTTGCCATGATGATCGGACCCAACTCCATCCCCACCTACATTGCTGACGGCGGCTACTCCGTCAACTGGGGTGTTGCAGGTATCCCCGCTTCCACCGGCAACTCCATCGCTCACGGCGTTATGGACCGTTTCATGACCTTCGACAATGGCTACAGCGAGGCTGAAATGGCTGCCATCACCACTTTCTATGATTTCTTCTATGAGGATACCCGTTACTCTGAGTGGGTTCTGATGGAAGGCTTCCTCCCCGCAACCACCGCCGGTGGCGAGGCTATGGCAAAGGCTGACCCCGCAAACGCAGCATGGATCGAGATCGTTGGCACCGCTAAGTTCTATCCCCAGTCCAAGGCTGAGTGGGCAGATGTTAAGACCGGCGTTATCGAGGTTGAGCAGTCTGCACTTCAGGGCGGCAACGTTCAGGAGCTTCTCGACGATCTCCAGGCTGAGATCGCCGGCTAAGAGCGAATCCCATACCAAGCATTAAATATTAGTTGCAGCAGATGGGCCGGGTCTTAATGGCCCGGCCCATTTTGTCAGCCGCTTTCAAAGTGCGCCGGCAAGCTGCCTTGCGCATTTTGAAAGCGGCTGTCAGGCAGACAGCCGCCACAGCATTTTTAAGTCTGCTCCAAAAAAATAGGAGGTTGCTACCGTTGAGTACAAAAACTCTTGAGAAAACGTCCGCCAGAGAGCTGGACCCCAAGAAGCTGGCCGCCAGGAAACGGGCCTACCGGAAGGCAGAGCCCTATATTTGGATAGCTCCCAGCCTCATACTCATGTGCCTGTTCATAATTGTTCCCATCGTATATGTTTTCGCCACTGCCTTCGGTAAAGTTGACAGATTCGGCAGAATCAGCGGATTCGGCGGATTTGAAAACTTTGCCAATGTTCTGGATAACCCCGAGGTTGGCCGTGTGTTCCTGAACACCATAGTCTGGACAGTCCTCGTCGTTGTCATTAGTACCATTCTGGGCTTTATTCTGGCTCTGCTTCTCAACAACGATTTCAAGGGCCGCAAGATTGCCCGCGCAATCGTGGTCTTCCCCTGGGCAACCACCCTGGTCGTTCAGGCCAGCGTATGGAGCTTCATCATCAACAAGGACTTCGGCGCCCTGAATACCCTGCTGAAAACCCTCGGCATCATCTCCACAAACATCGACTGGACCCCCACTCCCGAGGCCTTCTTCGCCTGGGAGATCGCCTGCGGTATTTTCGTTACCATACCTTTCGTCTGCTTTACCGTGCTCTCCGGTCTCCAGAGCATAGACTCCAGCCTTTATGAGGCTGCCACCGTTGATGGTGCCGGATACTGGAGCAAGCTTTTCAAGATCACCATTCCCCTTGTAAAGCCCAGCCTCACAGTTTCCACCGTTTTGAATATTATCTACGTCTTCAACTCCTTCCCCATCGTCTGGACTATGACAAAGGGCGACCCGGCATATATGACGGACACTCTTGTCACTTACCTGTATAAGCTAAACTTCGCCAACTTCAAGCCGGGAGAGGCGGCGGCAATTTCTGTTATAGGCTTTGTTATACTCCTCGCCTGCGCCAGCCTCTATATGATCTCTACCCTGAAGAAAGGAGATGAATGATTATGACAGCCTCTCTCCTTAACCCCCGCGTCAAGAAGCTTCTTCTGAAGTTTATTCTCTACATAGTCGTTATCGATATTTGCATCCTCATTCTCTATCCCTACTTCGTAATGTTCTGCACCGCTCTCAAGAGCCGTGCCGAAATATTTGCAAAAGAAGGCACCGTATTTCCCATCAAGGCTCTTTGGCAGAACTTCGTTGATATCTGGGTAAAGGCTCCTATCGGCAGAAATATGATAAACTCCCTCATCGTCGCCGGCGGCAGCACCATTATCGCCGTTGTCTGCGGTATCCCCGCAGCCTACGCTCTCAGCCGTATGAAGTTCAAGGGACAGACCGCATTTTTGGGCTTCATCATCGTTTCCCAGATGTTTGCTCCCGTTGTTCTCCTCATCGGTATTTACAAGATTCTGGCAGCATTCGGTCTCACCAACTCCCTCTTTGGTCTGATTTGTATCAATGCGGCGTTTAACCAGGCCTTTACCGTCTGGCTCCTCCGAGGCACATTTATGACCATCTCCGCCGAGATGGAGCAGGCCGCCACCATCGACGGCTGCAACCGCCTTCAGGCTATGTTCCGGGTTCTTCTCCCCGTGGCAGCTCCCGGCATTGTCACCACCCTGATATTCATCTTCATCAATGCATGGAACGAATACACCGTGGCTATGTGCATTATCTCCACCGATGTTCTCAAGCCTATCACCGTTGGTATCAACATCTTCAACGGCTACAACATGATCCAGTGGCAGTACCTGTTTGCATCCTCCGTCTTTGCAACCATCCCCGTCATCATCATGTTCATGTGCATTGAGAAGCATCTGGTCTCCGGCCTCACCTCCGGCGGCGTCAAGGGCTAAGACTCAAGCAAAATTAAAAGGAGAAGTCCGTCGGGCTTCTCCTTTTTTGTTCCCATATTCCGCCGCAAAACAGCACCGCCGGCAAACGGGCGGCCAATGGCCGCCCCTACGGCGACGTCCGGCAAAACCTGCACCCTATTGTAGGGGCGGGCATCGCCCGCCCGCAAATCCCCTCACCGCGCCGGGGTCACCGCCCACGCCGAAAAGCACAAAAGGCGCAGCAGTTTGATCAAACTGCTGCGCCTTTTTTAATGCTGTCTATGTATTTATTTGCCTGCGCACTTTCTGATAACGGCGGACATTTCCTCGAATTGAGCCTCCATATCGCGAACCAGCTTAAACTGGGTGCGGCAGCGGTCCAGATTCTGCTCGGGATAGTGGGTGCGGAAGTAGTTGTCTCCGTCCAGATAGTCGGTGAGGAAGCGCATACCGCATTCCAGAGTCATAAGCTTGGCGCCCCAGGGAAGGTACTCAAGCTCCGCATCGGTGAGGGTGCCGGCAGCGCCTGCAAGGAAGCCGCGGGTATAAACCTCGAAAAGCTCAATGTCGAAATTGACCTTGCTGAGATCCTTCTCGTCCTCGGCGGAATGGTTGGCGCCGAAGCGGATGGAATCGCCGAAATCATTGATAGCAAGACCGGGCATGGTGGTGTCAAGGTCGATGACGCACATACCCTCGCCGGTTTTCTTATCGATAAGAACATTGTTGAGCTTGGTGTCGTTATGGGTTACGCGCAGGGGCAAAATGCCGTCACGCTGAGCCTGCATAGCCACGGAGCAATCCTTCTCACGGGCCATGGCAAAGGCTATCTCCTCGGCAACAGAGGCAACACGGCCCACCTTGTCGGCGGCGATGGCATCCTTGAGCTTCTGAAGGCGGTCTTCGGTGTCGTGGAAGTGGGGAATGGTCTCATAGAGGGTATCGGCGGGGTAGCCGTCCAGCATACGCTGGAACTTGCCGAAGGCATAGGCGGAAGCCTCGAAAAGCTCGGGGGTTTCAGCGGACTGATAACAGTAGATATCCGTCACGAAGGGGAACACACGCCATGCGCCGCCTTCTGAGTCGGTGTAATAATCCTCGCCGTTGCGGGGGCGGATAACCTCCATAGCCTCACGGGAACGGTCGCCGCCGGCGGCGATTATCTTCTTTGCCAGATACTCGGTAACGCCGATAACGTTGCTCATAAGCTGCTCGGGATGCTTGAAGGCGGCGGTGCTCATACGCTGAAGGATAAAGCAGTGGCAATAGTCATCCACAGGCTGAGCGTGGACGCAGAAGGTGTCGTTAATATGACCGCAGCCATAGCGGACAGCGCCCACAACGGGAGCGCCGAAATCAAAGGCTTCCAGCACTTCGTCAAGAATTTTCTTTGATACATCGGGCATTTTCTTATACCTCCCAAAGTTTGTCGGGATACACGCCTGCGGCGGTCTTCTCTGCGATTGCAGCAACAACAACGGGCTTATCTGCCTGATAGGTGACGCCGTACCACTTGTCGGCGCTTCTCAGCACCTTGGCGCGGGCTTTGCCCTCTTCGATGAGAGCGCTGATAACGCTGGGGAGGAAGTACTCACCCTTAAGGGGATTTTCAACAAGAGCCTTGTCGAGGAAAGCTCCGAAACGAGCCTCAGCCTCGGCCATAAAGGAGGCGCTGAGACCCCAGAGGTTCATGGATACGATGGTGTTGCCGGAGAGTGGGTGCCAGGTTGCGCCGTCATCCTCGGTGTAGCGGGCATCTTCACCCTCTTTTTCGATGCGGGTACGCTCGGTTACGGACACAAGATAGTTGTTCTCGTCCTCAACGCAGACACCTCTGGCAACATGGCCGTGCTCGGTTACGGTGTTGCCCAGGAGGTAGCCAACCATAGAGAACTCATAGCAGCCCTCGCTGTCTTCGTGAGTACTGAGATAGTCATAGATGGTCTTGAAAGCGTCAGGACCATAGTAGTCATCGGCGTTGACAACGGCGAAGGGACCGTCAACAACCTTGCGTGCGGCAAGGATAGCGTGGCAGGTGCCCCAGGGCTTGCTGCGGCCTTCGGGAACGGAGTAGCCCTCGGGGAGGTCATTAAGCTCCTGATAGGCGTACTTGACCTTGCAGATTTTTTCCATACGAGCGCCTATTGCCTCCTTGAAGGCATCCTCGATTTCGTGCTTGATGACGAAGACGACAGTTTCAAAACCGGCGCGGACAGCGTCATAAATGGAATAATCTATAATAAGCTGGCCGTGGCTTCCAACGGGGTCGATCTGCTTGAGACCGCCGTAACGGCTGCCCATACCTGCTGCCATAACTACCAAAACGGGTTTGTTCATATCTCTGTCTCCTCTCGATTTCTCAGCTCTTAAAGCCGTTGGGATTCATACTCTGCCATTTCCAGCTGCTTGCGCACATCTCCTCGATGCCAAGCTCGGCCTTCCAGCCCATTTCCTCAAAAGCCTTTTTGGGGTCTGCGAAGCACTCAGCAATGTCGCCGCTGCGGCGGGGGTCAATGACATAGGGAAGGGTTTTGCCGCAGGCCTTTTCATAGGCGCGGAGAACCTCAAGAACGCTGTAACCGTTGCCGGTTCCCAGATTGCAGATGAACATTCCGCAGCCGGTTTCCAGCTTCTTCAGTGCGGCAACATGTCCCTTTGCAAGGTCAACAACGTGGATATAGTCACGGACGCCGGTGCCGTCGGGAGTGGGATAATCGTCGCCGTAAACATGGAGCTTTTCCAGCTTGCCCACGGCAACCTGAGCAATGTAGGGGACCAGGTTGTTGGGAATGCCGTTGGGGTCCTCGCCGATAAGGCCGCTCTCGTGAGCTCCGATGGGGTTGAAGTAGCGCAGCAGGGCAACATTCAGTTCCGGAGCTGCCTTGCAGTAGTCAATGAGAATGCGCTCGATGAAAAGCTTGGTGGTGCCGTAGGGATTTGTGGTGCCGCCGGTGGGGAAATCCTCGTTGATGGGAACGCTGGCGGGGTCACCGTAAACAGTGGCGGAGGAGGAGAACACGAAGTTCTTCACGCCGTGGCGGCGCATTACATTGAGAAGGTTGAGAGTGCTGATAAGGTTGTTGGTGTAGTACTCGAGGGGCTTGCGGACGCTCTCCCCAACAGCCTTGAGACCTGCGAAATGCATAACAGCGTCGATATTGGGATATTTCTCAAAAACAGCCTCGGTGGCCGCTTCGTCGCAAAGCTCGGTATTTATAAAGGGGATAGTTTTGCCGGTTATCTTCTCTACGCGGGCCAGAGATTCCTCGCAGGAGTTGCTGAGGTTATCCACTACGATTATGTCATAGCCTGCTTCGATGAGCTCAATGCAGGCGTGGCTGCCTATATATCCGGTGCCGCCGGTGACAAGAATGGACATAAGCTTATCTTCCTTTCAAAAAAACTATAGTGTGTTTTGTTCCAACTTTTACATTATATAATATTTATCACAAAATGCAAATAGTTAATATTACAAATTATTTGTACGATTGTCCGACAAACTATTGTCAGCCTCTGCCAGCATCTTCACACTTTCAGCATATTCGCTTGGGCTCATACCCGTGAACTGCTTGAAGCGGCGGGAGAAATAGTGAACGGACTGAAAGCCTAAATGGAGGGCAATCTGGGTCATGTTCAGCCTTCCCTCCCGGATCATTCTTCTGGCGGCCTTGATTTTCAGCCCGGAGAAATATTCCATAATGCCGCCGCCTGTTTCGTCATGAAAAAGCTTTTGGAGCTGGCTGCGGCCTATCATATTGTCGCGGCAGATCTGCTCAACACTGAGAGGCTGGTCCAGCCGCGCCTCAAGGTATTTCTTTATGTCCTCCGCTGCAGCGCTGCCTCCACGAAGCTTTCCGCTTTCTCTTCCGCTGAGGCTTTCGCCCCGTCGCAGAAGCAGAAGCAAAAGCTCCTCAAGAGAGGCTCTTATTATCTGCTCCGCACCGATTGGGGCATTGGGAGAAAGCTGCAGGCTCTTGGTAGTGGGGTCATTGAGAGGGGTAAGGTAGGCGAGGCGGCTCTCCTCCACCACACGGGCGAGAAGTTCGCGCTCAGCGGCGCCCATAAATCCGTGATAGCCCTTGAAAAATTCCATGGCGGCGCTTTTGCAGCCGAAGCCTATGACAACAAGATTGGGGGCTTCAAGACCGTTGGCGGCAAGAGCGTGAAATTCGCCGGGAGGGTGGAAGATGACCTGCCCTCTGGCGAGAGAGCTTTTGCTCTGGGCGGCAGTTATTTCTATTGTGCCTGAGTCCACATAAACGATTTCCCAGAAGTCGTGCTCTTCGCCGATGAAGGAGTAGGAGCTGGAATACTCAAAATAGTGAACGGAAAAAAGCTCGTCCACATCTATAACTTTTTTCAGTTTTCTGCCCTTGTAGTCCATAGTTTTTCTCCAAAAACAGGATAAGCCGCGCTGATGCCGGAGACGGTATCAGCGCGGCGTTATGTTAGATTTTCTGGCTTTCGCCGTCAACAAACACAGCCTTCAGCTCCAGCTTTTCGTCAAGGAGCAGCAGGTCTGCGGCGCAGCCGCAGGAGATGCGGCCGATGTTGTAAAGGCGCACTGCGTCGGCGGGAGCGGTGCTGGCGCAGTAAATGGCATCGGCAAGGGGCAGACCAAAGGAGACCACATTGCGCACAGCGTCCAGCATGGAGATGGAAGAACCCGCAAGGGTGTCCGTGCCGGTAAGAGTGGCTTTGCCGCTTTTCACGGTGATAGGCTGACCGCCCAACATATAGTCGCCGTCGGGCATACCCGCGCAGCGGAGAGAGTCAGAGATAAGGTTCAGCTTGTCGCCGTAAAGACGGTGAACAAGGCGGATAACAGCGGGGTGGATGTGGAGACCGTCGCAGATAAGCTCAACGCTTGCACCTGCGTCCATAGCTGCGGCAACGATGCCGGGCTTGCGGTGGTGGAGTCCGTCCATACCGTTGAAAAGGTGGGTGGCGTGGCTTGCGCCCCGTCCGAAGGCCTCCATAGCCTGCTCATAGCTGCAGGAGCTGTGACCGAGGCTGACAGCGGCGGTTTTGCTGGCGTGGCTTATAAATTCCATTGCGCCGGGCTCATCGGGGGCAACTGTGATAAGGCGAACCTGTCCGCCGCATTCAGCGTTAAGACGGTCATACATATCGCAGTCCGGAGCGTGGAGATTTTCGGCGGCCTGAGCGCCCCTCTTTGCGTAGCCAAGGAAGGGACCTTCAAGATGGATACCTGCGCATTTAGCGCCCTTCTCTCTCTTGAAGTCGCGGATGGTGTTCATTGCGGGAGTGAGAGCTTCCTCTTTGAGGGTCATAGTGGTGGCAAGGAAACTGGTGACGCCGTGAGCGGCATAGTAGTCGGCCATTACGTGCAGACCCTCGGCAATTCCGTCGGAAAAATCCTGATCCATTGCGCCGTGGGTGTGGATATCCACGAAGCCGGGGACAAGGTAAGCGCCCTTTGCGTCTATATCAGCCTCACCGCTGAGCTTGCCCACAGCGAGGATGGTCTTATCAAATTCAACATCGGCTTCAACAAAGCTTTTGCCGATGAAAACCTTTGCATTTTTAATAAGCATGATTTTTCCTCCTTATAGTCGATCTTATGCTTCGGGAAGGCTGGCGGCGGCCATGGACTGACCCACGCGGCGGAACTTTTCGTCGGGGAGGCAGGGATTAATAAGGGAAGCGATGTCGGCATATTCGTCGGCGAGGACTGCCTTGGCGCGCTCGAGGATAAGATCGCCGCCCTTGCCGGACATAACACGGCCCAGCAGAAGAACGTGCTTGCAGCCGTAGAGGTCGAAGTAGTAGGCCAGGGTGTGGCCGAGGTATACGCCGATGGAGTCATAAACCTTAATGGCGCGCTCATCGTCCTCAGCCATCAGCTTCTGGACAACCTTCAGCTTCTCAGCGGGAGAGAGGCTCTCATCAAGCTCGATACCGGCTCTGGGAGCCAGCTTGATAACGCTGTCCTGAGAGAAATACTTGACGCCGCAGCCTATATCGCCGCTCCACTCGTCCCGCATAGCGTCGGGATGAGCGTCCACGGGGACGAACGCAAGCTCGTTGAGCCAGCCGGTGATGCGGCCTTCGCCGTCAACATAGCCGACAGCCTCGCTGGTGCCCATTGCGATGCCCAGAACGCTGTTTTCGCCAAGGCTCATTGCGCCTGCAAGAGCGCTGACATCGCCGTCGTTGATGACGGAGTAGGGCACATCGCCGAAGGTATCGGTGATGGCGCGGATGTAGATATCCTTGACCTTCTCTTCGTAGAGCTCTTTGGGAACCTGAAGGAAGAGGGAGGCGGACATGGTGCGGTTATTGATATAAATGCCTGCGGAGGAAACGCCCACAGCGTCAACTCTGGGCATATGGGAAGCGGCGGACTTCAGTGCGGCAACGATGCCATCGTAGTGATAGTCGGGGTCGGAGTTGATTTTGGGGAACCAGACAACCTCCTCGGAGTAAACGGTTTCGCCGTCCACAACTGCACTGACCTTGCGGTCGCTTCCGCCTGCATCAAAGCCGATGCGGCAGCCGCCCAGATGGCCGCCCATTGCCTTGGGAGAGTCTTTGGCTTCGGGAACGGTGTCAACCATAACAACCTCGAAGGGCTTTTCAAAAATGTTGCCCATGTAGTCCCAGTCGAACTCCTGCTGGCCGCCTGCTGCGTAGGTGCTCTTCAGATATTCGTAAACCTTATCGTCGCCGGCAACATAGACTTTGTAGCCGCCTTTCATCCAGAGGATGGTCTTTACAAGGCGCTCGATATAGTAGCAGTCGGCCTCGAACATTTCTTCGGTGCCGTGAATGAAGGTGCTGCAGCTCGCCATCTGGCCGTCGGCACGCTCTACAGCGACGGAGAAGGGCTTTTTGGCGGTGGCGAGAAATGCGCGGTTGAAACGCAGGATGGGCATAAACTCCTTGTCGAGGCAAGGGGTGTTTTTAAGCTGAACTTCCACACCGAATCTTTTCATAATTTCGCTCCTCTGAAATTAAAATTTTGTAGTATTTTAATGGATTTGCACTATATAATTTTAACATATCCAGATATTGGATGTCTACATTATAATTTAATTAGCGGACAAAAATCCAACATATTTATACAAATGTGCCGGGAGGCTTTTTCGGCGGGATGTGGGCATCCCGCCCTACGGGCCGGCGTGATAACATTACGAGGTACAGCCCCCGTGCTGCCGAACAGGCAGCTTATATGCAGCAGCGTCCTGAGCGGAAATCGAGGCAAGTACTATAAGGTTTAGGCTCCCATTTTGTGGCACAGTGTTGTTCCGTTTTCTGCACCTGGGGAGTTTCCAAAGAGGGGTTTTAAATCCCCTCTTTGGCCTGTTTTTCTTTCCATATTCTTTTTGCTGGCACAAAAAGAATATGGCCGTCGGAGACAAAAGCCTCTCCGTCTGCCCTTCGGGCAGCCACCTCCCCTCATAGGGGAGACTTTAAAGGCGCGCCGACGGCCATGGGCTCGTGCCCTACGATGGGTGCCTGAACTTTTGTGGGCCGGCCGGGTGTCCGGCCCCTACAATCATTGTTTTGCTACGGTACTTTGTAGGGAACGGTCTTGACCGCAGCGAAAAACACCTCATCCGTCTGCCTTCGGCAGCCACCTTCCCCCCAAGGGGAAGGCTTTAAAGGCGGGAGCAAGCCCCCGCCCTACGGGAAGCCTTTTGTAGGGAACGGTCTTGACCGCAGCGAAATAAACCTCTCCGTCTGCCCTTCGGGCAGCCACCTCCCCTCATAGGGGAGACTTTAAAGGCGGGAGGCAATTCGGGGCGAATCTTAATAAAGTCTTAAACATTTTAGCTCTTTTTTATTAAGAACTTTTACGATAGAATATAGCCAAGATGAAAGGCAGGAGAGAGAAAATGTACAACGTTCTTATCTGCGATGATGAGCGGGACATTGTCAACGCTCTGAAGATATATTTATCCGCGGAGGATATACGCACTTTCGAGGCATATAACGGCCTTGAGGCTCTGGATATAATCGAAAAGCAGGATATCCAGCTGGTGCTTATGGATATTATGATGCCCGCCATGGACGGTATTTCCGCAATGGTGGCTATCCGTGAAAAGAGCAATGTGCCCGTGATACTTCTCACCGCGAAGAGCGAGGATACGGATATTATCCTCGGTCTCAACACCGGCGCCGATGACTATATAACAAAGCCCTTTAACCCTGTTGAGTTAATTGCCCGCGTCCGCTCGGCTCTTCGGCGCTATATGCTTCTTGGAGGCGGCGCTGCCCCCTCCGAGAGCCTTCGCATAGGAGGAATTGAGCTGGATAACAGGGAAAAAAGCGTGGCTCTGGACGGAGAGGGCGTGAGCCTCACTCCCACAGAGTTCGAAATTCTTCGGCTTTTGATGGAGCATCCGGGGCAGGTGTTTTCCCCTCAGGAAATTTACCGCAGGGTCTGGAAGGATGCCCCATACGGAAGCGAGAACACTGTGGCGGTGCATATCCGCCATCTTCGTGAGAAAATTGAAATTGACCCGGCCAATCCCCGATATATAAAGGTTGTCTGGGGTCAGGGCTATAAAATGGAGAAAGGAGCAGGGAGATGAGTGAAAACCTTAATGCAGCCGAAAAGAAGAGGCTGCCGCTGAGCCACTCCGGCATTTTGAAGGCTTTGGCTTTCATTCTGGCGGTTGTGATGCTTTTTGTCCTCGCCGCAAGTGCACTTGGCGCTGTGTTTATGATAGGTTATGAGGTGTATAGTACCCCCAAGGAGGAGTTTCTTGAGGAACTGAACTGGGGCGAGGTATTTAGCGACACCCAAAATATTGCATGGTATGTGGGCTGCGGCGAGTATCAGGAGGCTGTGGACACCGTGATGACCGGCAGCAACATAATCGCTGCCGACATAGTCTGCGCCGGAGTGCAGAACTGGACATGGAGCCACGGCGATATGGCGCAGGCGGGACATGTTTATGAATATGCATGGAACTATTCCGTTGCCGAGGGTGGGCTGGCTATACCCGGCTACAACTCCCGTGCTGAAAACACTATGCTTGTTCGGCTGCTTATCGCGGAAAAGCCGGAGGCTTTGGATATGTACTGGCTTGCCTATTGGATAAGCGAGCTTGCCTACGGAATGATGTATGCCGTGTACCCTGTGGCGCTGCTCTCTCTGGTTTTTGAAATTTTATGTCTTGTCTTTCTTATGAGAGCCGCAGGGCGCAGACCCCAAAAACCCGGTATCACTCCCTCCTGGGCAAGCGCAATACCCTCCGACCTGCTGACGGCTGCCCTTGTTGGGCTTGAGATATTGCTGATAGCGCTATTGGTGCACTTGAGCTATGAAGAAGAGTTTTTGCTGGTTTTTGCTCTGCCTGTGGCGGCGGCTATGGCTGCGCTGCTTGTGGCATGGCTTATGAGCCTCGCTCTGCGCATAAAGTTGGGCACGCTCTGGCGCAACACCCTTGTTTTCCGGCTGCTGAAGCTTTGCTGGCGGGCTGTAAAAGCCATCTGGCGGGGCGTGAAAAAGCTTTTCGGATACTTTATGAATTTGCGATTTTTCTGGCAGGCGGGACTTGTCTTCGGCGGCATAGCCATCTTGGAGCTGTTTTTCATCCTCATTACGGGCTACACTCCCGACGCGGAAGTGCTGCTGTGGATTTTGGAAATGATTGTGCTGCTGGCGGGGCTTATATATTTCTGCCTTATGCTCCGTGAACTGCGCCGCTGCGGCAAGGCGGTTGCTGAAGGTGATATGAGCTTCGAGCCGGATACACGTTTTATGCCCCGTGCTTTCCGCGAGCACGCGGAGGATCTCAAGGGCATTTCTCAAATCGTGAACAAGGCAGTGGAGCAAAGAATGGTATCCGAGAGAATGAAAACGGAGCTTATCACCAATGTAAGCCACGATTTAAAGACCCCTCTGACCAGCCTTATAAATTATTCCGACTTTATCTGCCGCGAAAGCTGCGATAATCCAAACCACAGGGAGTATGCCGATGTTCTCCACCGCCAGAGCGAGAAAATGAAGCGGCTCATTGATGACCTTGTGGAGGCCAGCAAGGCCAGCAGCGGAAATCTGGATATAAACCTTGCTCCCTGCGCCGTAGATGTGCTCCTTGCGCAGGCGGCTGCGGAATATGAACAGCGACTCTCTGAGGCGGGACTCACTCCCGTGTTCGCGGCACCAAAACAGTTCGTCAAGATAATGGCAGACGGACGCAGACTATGGCGGGTTGTAGATAATCTTATGAACAATATCTGCAAATACGCCCTTTGCGGAACCCGTGTTTACCTCTCTGCGGAGAGCAAAGGCGGCGAGGCAGTTATCAGCTTCAAAAATACTTCCAGAGAACAGCTGAACCTGAGCCCTGAGGAGCTTATGGAGCGCTTTGTAAGAGGAGACAGCTCCCGCGGCGGCGAGGGCAGCGGACTTGGGCTGAGCATAGCCCGCAGCCTTACCGAGCTGCAAGGCGGCAAAATGGAAATTATCTGCGACGGAGACCTTTTCAAGGTGCAGCTTAAGTTTCCCTGTATTGAGTGATTGATTAACCCCTCCCCGCGTTATGCGGGGAGGGGTGGTTACTGTTTGGCGGAAACGGCGGCGGGATGTGGGCATCCCGCCCTACGGGTCGGCGTGATAACATTACGAGGTACAGCCCCCGTGCTGCCGAACAGGCAGCTCGAGGCAGCGGGCGGGCACTGCCTGCCCCTACAATGGGTGCGGCGGTTTGATGACCTGCATAGCAAAAGCCCTCCCCGCGTTATGCGGGGAGGGCTTTGAATATTTATCAGAAGTAGAAAAGCTCTCTTGCGGCCTTGGTGAGTTCGGCGCGGTCATCGGGGTGGGCGATGGAGATGAGCATCTGGGCTCTCTCCTTCACGTTGGTGCCCTTGAGGCGGACGGCGCCGTATTCGGTGACAACATAGTCGATATAGTTTCTGGGATGGGTGACTATTGCGCCAGGGGTAAGCTGAGCCTTTATCTTGGGCATACCCTTTTTTGTGCGGCTGGTGAGAGCCATAATACCCTTGCCGTGGTCGGCGTAGTAGGCGCCAAGGGCGAAGCAGAAGCCGCCGCCGGAGCCGGAATACTGCATGGGACCGATGCTCTCGGCACAGACCTGACCGGTGAGGTCTAATTCAATGCAGGTATTGATGCTGACCATATGATCCTGTCGGGCAATGTTGAAGGGATTTACCACCTCGCAGCCGGGCTTGAGCACACAGTCGGAATTTTTGTGGAGATACTCATAAAGCTCGTGGGTGCCGTCGGCAAAAACGCCCACGTGCAGACCCTTGTCGAAAACCTTTCTCTCGCCGGTGATGACGCCCGCCTTGATAAGGTCGGCCATGGAGGAGGTGAACTGCTCTGTGTGGAGACCCAGCTCCCGCTTATCCATAAGGAAATTGCCGATGGCGTTGGGAATGCCGCCTATGCCCATCTGAATGGTGTCGCCGTTTTCGATTATTCCGGCGCAGGTGCGGCCTATATTTATCTCGTCCTCGGTGCAGACTATGGGGGGAGTAACATCCTCGGGGGTGTTTACCTCGAAAAGCTTGGTGACGGCTTCAACGGGGATGGCGATGCTGCCCCGCATCCATGTGAGATTGGGATTGACCTCCAGAATGATTGTCTTTCGTCTCTCAACGGCGTCGCGGACAAGCTCGGCCTCGAAGGTTTGGTTCATGCCTATATAGAACTTGCCGTCCTCTGTCATAGGGCTGACTTGGGCGGTGAAGATATCCCAGGGCTGGCGGGCGCTGACCTGATGATAATAATTGGGCAGGTCAATGGGGACATAGGTGCAGTTTAGAAGGCGGTGAGCTTCCTTATAAGCGGGACCGTAGAAATAGTTGGCGAAATTTATGTGGCCGTCCATGCCGGGAGTCACCATAAAGGGATAGCGGCGGATGCGGCTTTTGTAGACGAGCACATTTTCCACTCTCGGAGCTATCTCGTGGAGATGCTCAAAGAGGGTGGAGGGCTCATTATAGTTATTGGAGCACCAGATAATATCGCCGGAGCGGATGAGATCCAGACACTCCTGCAGACTGGCCTTGCGCTCATTATACATTTTTAGATAGTCTTCACGGGTGTATGCCATTTTTCGCTTACCTCCCAAAACCTGAGATAATCAACAGATTGATTATAAACCCTTTTTCCTTTCAATGCAACGAGCTGAGGGATTTTTTGTTGCGAAGAGAGAATAATGGATATATAATGACGGAAAGAAAAAGACCCACGGAGGGAAAAATGGAAAACTGCGTTCTTTGTGAAAAACTCAATAACCTTCTTGCTCAGGCGGAGGAAAGAAACAAGGGTATGGTTGCGGGAATGATAAAGCCCTTTCTCATTGACTGCGACTATAACGCAAGGCAAACCCTTATCGGCTTTCCCGCTCAGGACTGGGAGCGCAACCCCAACGGAGTTATCCACGGTGGAATTATCGCAACAATGCTTGATACAGCTATGGGCATTACCACCATCTGCATTGTGGACAGCCTGACCCCCACAATAAATCTCCATATCAGCTATCTTCGCCCTTGCCCCGCGGATGGAATTCTGGCGGTGAGAAGCCAGATAACTATGGAAGGCGGCAGTGTGGTTCAGGTGCGGGCGGAGATGTATGACACCCGGGAGCCGGAGCTTCTTATAGCCACTGCCGAGGGCGCCTTCCGCAGATTTAAAAACGCAAAACCCTTTGAATGGTAATAAAAAAGGACGAACGGAAAGACCGTTCGTCCTTTTTGCGGGTGTGGAGATGGGCGGCGGGAGCAAGCCCCTGCCCTACGAAGGGTGCGGCGTAAACGGGCCGGCCAGTGTCCGGCCCCTACAATCGATGTTTTAATGCGGTGTAGGGAACGGTCGTGACCGTTCCGGAAAAACCCCTCATCCGTCATTTGCTTCGCAAATGCCACCTTCCCCTAAAGGGGAAGGCTTTAAAGGCTGGAACATTACGAGGTACAGCCTTCGTGCTGCCGAACAGGCAGCTCTGTGCAGCAGCGTCCTGAGCGGAAAACGAGGCAAGCACTCTAAGGTTTCGGCTCTGATTATGTGGCACGATGTGTTTCCGCTATCCGCACTTGGGGAGTTTCCAAAGAGGGGTTTCAAATCCCCTCTTTGGCCTGTTTTTCTTTCCATATTCTTTTTGCTGGCACAAAAAGAATATGGCCGTCGGAGACGCATAACACCTCATCCGTCATTTGCCTGCGGGAATTATATAGTTATCGCACCAAACAACTTCCCTCCTCGCGGCATAGCCGCTCCGGTCGGTGGCTAAAAACATGCCACCGGCATGTTTTCTTAACGCCCCGACGTCGGAGACGCATAACACCTCATCCGTCTGCCTTCGGCAGCCACCTTACCCCCAAGGGGAAGGCTTTAAACGGGCGGGCAATGCCCGCCCCTACGGTGGGTGCGGTACAGGCGCGCAAAAAAGCAGGAACAGGCAAAAAGTCTGTTCCTGCTTTTTTTATTTTTCCTCCGCTATCAGCTTTTCCAGAGCGGCGATACGCTGGCAGATGCAGAAAACGTTCATGCTGGCGTAAAGCTCCGGGGTGGAGGGATAGGAGGGGGCAATTCTCACTTCTCTGTCGTGGGGGTCAATGCCGTAGGGGAAGGCGGCGCCTGCCTCGGTGAACTTAACGCCCGCCTGAGCGCAAAGCTCCACGCAGCGTGCCGCGGTGCCGTCCAGACCCTCATAGCTGATGAAGTAGCCGCCGTTGGGGTTGGTCCAGCTGCCTATGCCGGTGCCGGAAAGACCGCTGGCAAGAGCCGCAAGGGCGCAGTCAAACTTGGGGCGGAGATAGTCCGCCTGCTTTTTCATATGGGCACGAAGTCCGTCCACATTTTTGAAATACTTGATATGGCGGAGCTGGTTAATCTTGTCATAGCCTATTGTCTGAACGCCCATCTGCTTGAGGAGAAAGTCCACATTCCGCTTGCTGGCCACGAAAACCGCAAGACCTGCGCCGGAGAAGGTGACCTTGCTTGTGGACATAAACTCATAGACCATATCCTCGCTGCCATACTTTTCGCAGGCCTCGAAGATGTTCATAAGATAATCGTCCTTTTCACGGAAGCCGTGGACATAGTAGGCGTTATCCCAGAAAATGCGGAAGTCGTCGGCGGCGGGCTTCAGGGCGGCCAGTGCTTCAACAGTTTCGGGGGAATAGGTGATGCCCTGAGGGTTGGAATACTTGGGAACGCACCAAATACCCTTGACGGAGGGGTCGTTTTCCGCGTACTCACGGACAAGGTCCATGTTGGGACCTGCGGAGGTCATGGGGATATTTATCATTTCAATGCCGAATTCCTGGCAGATGCGGAAGTGGCGGTCGTAGCCGGGGATGGGGCAGAGGAACTTCAGTTTGCCCTGCTGTCCCCAGGGCTTGCTGCCGCCGCAGACACCCAGAACGATGGCCTTTATCATCATATCGTACATAAGGGCAAGGCTGCTCTGGCCGCCCATGATGACGTTTTCCATCTTCACGCCCAGAAGCTCCGCAAAAAGCTCCTTGGCCTCGTCCACGCCTGCCAGCTCGCCATAGTTGCGGACATCGGTGCCCTTGCGGGTATAGATAAGGTCATAGGGATTCTGCTGAAGCATCTCCATACTGAGATTAAGCTGAGTGGGGTCAGGTTTGCCGCGGGACATATCCAGCTTATGCCCAACCTTCTTCTCGTTCTCATAGCGAGCCAGAAGCACATCCAGCTCCGCCCGCTTTTCATCTATGCTCATTTCAAAATAAGTTTTCATAGTTTGCACCTCGCTCTTGAAGGGATTGGAACTCATTATAATGTACGGACAAGCAAATTACAAGGGAAAAGAGAATAAATTTTTTATCAATTTAACGCGGTGAACAGGGGGGTGGGATAAACACCTGCCCTGCGATGGAGTAAAATGCTAACTATTCCTCGTAGGGGCGGACCGGTGTGTCCGCCCTTGTCGCTGAGGTTTTTTGTTTGCCTCCGGCGGGTAACTTTCCGTATCGACGGAAAGTCACCAAAGGGCGACCGGGGGCTGCGGCCCCCTGGCCCCCAAGGGGATAAAAAGAACGCTCCGCTTTTATTGGAGGGCGCCGTCAAGCGGCGATGGTCCGGCGGCTGGCTTGGCAACGCCGCCTGCCGCGGAGGAAAATATAACGAGGTACACCCCTTCGTGGCGCCGAACAGGCGCCAAAAGGCAGCAGCGTCCTGAGCGGAAAACGTTGGAGGCTATGCCGCGAGCAAAAAAGAACCATCGGCATAACCGATGGTTCTTTAACATTATATGCGGTAAACATTATGCGTAATACACGCCAACGCTTGTTGCAACAAGCTTATCGGGAGTTTTCTCCTCCCAGCATTCCGAGTAGGCGTGGATCATGGTCCGTCCGGCCTTGGTGGCTTTGACTTTTACTATCAGGGTGCCGTCAATGGGGCAGCCTCGGAGATAGCTGGTCTGGAGAGATACGGTGACAGCCTTGTCACCGCCATAATAAACGGCAAGGCAGGCGATGGAGAAATCCAGAATGGTGGCAACAACGCCCCCCTGCATAACATTGAGGGGGTTGCGCTCCCATGCCATTGCGGGATAGGCCATAGTGAGAGAGGCTTCCTCCGCGGAGCATTCAACAAAGCGGGGGTGAAGCATTCCGATAATGGTGTCGCTCTGCTCCCTGTTTATTTTGTCCAGGAAGGCGCGGATGCCCTCTTCCATATGAAGCTGTTTTTCGTTCATGCTCTTACCCTACCTTTATAATCTGTGCGCTGAGCTTATCCATATAGACTTCGAACTCTTCAAAACTTCCCTCCACCGCGCTGCGGTAAGCGCCGGAGAACATTTCGGGAGTGATGCGGAGTCTCTTGGCGTCCCAGCCTCTGTTGACGCAGCAGATATAGCGCTCTTTCTCGTCAAAGCGGAGGATGCAGAGACAGTCCTCATCGGGGGAGGCAAAGGCCACATCGCCTTTTGAAAGGGCGCTGCTGCCGCGGCGGAGATTTGCCAGATAGCTATACCACTCTCTGGTGTCCTTCTCCTGCTTCACATAGGGGGCACGGCAGAAGGGGTCGCGAAGTCCTTCCATGCCCTCCTCGTCGCCGTAGTAAATGCAGGGCATTCCGGGAAGAGCAAAGACTATTGCGGCGCAAAGATGCTGGAGAAGGCGGCCGCGGTCGTTCTGCTCGGGAGTGAGCTTAAGCTTTGCCTGCTCGGGTCTTCCCATTCCGCCTCCGTCGTGACCGAGACCGAGAACGCTGCGAATTCGGGCGGTGTCGTGGCTGCCCAGAAGATTCATAAGGCAGCGGTACATGGGGGCGGGATAGTTGAGCTTCTGACCGATGAGGAAGGCGCGGGTAGTGTATGCGTCGGCAGTACCCAGAGCAAAGTCCACAAGAGCCTTGCGGAGAGGATAGTTCATAACGGTGTCCAGAGCCTTGCCCAGCGCATAAGTTCTGTCGCAGTTGTAGCTCTTTTTGGTGGTGGCGTCTTCCCAAACCTCGCCCAGAATAAGGGCTTCGCTGTTTTCCGCCTTGGCGGAGGAGCGGATAAGCTCGATAACATCGTCGGGCAGCTCGTCGGCCACATCCAGCCGCCAGCCGCCTGCGCCCCGGCGCAGCCAGGTTTTCACAACGCTGTAGCGTCCGGAAATTATGGCATCCTGCCATGCCTTGTCGTGCTCTTCAACCTCGGGGAGAGACTCAAAGTTCCACCAGCAGCGGTATTTATCGGGGAAGTCCTTGAAGCAGAACCAGGAATGATAGGGGCTATCCACGTTCTGATAGGCGCCCACTCCGCCGTAGCGTCCGTATTTGTTGAAATAGATGCTGTCGTCGCCGGTGTGGGAAAATACGCCGTCAAGGATGATGCGCATATCCCTCTCCTCCGCGGCCTCGCAAAGCTTCTTGAAGTCACCCAGAGTGCCAAGGATGGGGTCTATCTTCTTATAGTCGCCTGTGTTGTAGCGGTGGTTGGAGTCAGCCTCGAAAATAGGGTTGAGGTAGATAACATCAACGCCCAGCTCCTTGAGGTAATCCAGCTTTTCGCTGATGCCCTGCAAGGTTCCGCCGTAGAAATCGTTGGGGGCGTAGAAGCGCTTGCCCCGGGAGGGCTGCCACTTTACTTTTTCGCCCCACTCCTCGTGAAACTCAATTTCTCTTCCCGCTTCCCGATGGTAGGCAATGCCCTTTTCGGCTGCCTTGCCGCCCCGGGCGAAACGGTCGGGGAAGATCTGATACATGGTCTTGCCTTCAAACCATTCCGGGGTTTCAAAATCGGCGGCATAAACCGTCATCTGCCAGTCTCCCGCGTGTCCGCTGCGCAGACCCTGAGGGCCAAAGCAGAACTTTCCGTCCACTTCAAAATGATACCAGAGGACAATGGGCTCGGCAGGAGCGGTGAACTCCGCTTCAAAGCGTCTGCCGCGACGGTTCATTTCATATTTCTCACCGCCGATTACAAGGCGCACACTTTCGGCGGTATCCGGCGCTTTTATACTTAGTTTAACCGTCTGTCCGCAGGCCAGAGCGCCGAGAGGCATGCGGCAGACTTCCTCAAAAGGGTCGTGTTCGAATTCGAAGGCCTTTTCAGGGAGTATGGATACAAAGAGCTTTCCGTATTCGATGGCGGAAGGACCGAAGCCAAAGTCGGTGTTCATCGCATTGGAGCGGATAAGCTCGTGCTTTTCGGGGTCGGAGCAGGTGTCAAGAGCGAAGCGTACGGCCTTGAGAAGCATCTCACCGCTGTATTCCTCAAAGGAGAAGCCGTTGCCCTCGCCGGTGAATTCGTTATAAGCCTGCACAGTGTCCCGCAGACCGCCAACCTCGTGGACGATGGGGAGAGTGCCGTAGCGCATTGCTATCATCTGGCTGAGACCGCAGGGCTCAAAGGCAGAGGGCATCAGCAGGAAGTCGGCGCCCGCGTAAATGCGGCGGCTGAGTGCTTCGCTGTAGCCGATGTAGGCGCAGACCTTGCCCCGGTGGCGCATTTCGCATTCGCGCATAGCTTTTTCGTATCTGCTGTCGCCGGAGCCAAGAAGAACGAAGGCTGCGCCGGAGGCAACTATGCCGTCAATGGCTTCCAGAACAATGTCAAAGCCCTTCTGGCTTGTCATACGGGTGACCATAGCAACGATGGGGGTGTCGTGCTCAATTTCCAGACCCAGCTCTTCGATGAGAGCCAGCTTGCAGCCCGCTTTGCCGCCAAGGTCATTGGCGGAGAAGTTGAAGGGGATCTCGGGATCGGTTTCGGGATTGAAAACCTCGGTGTCCAGACCGTTGATAATGCCGCTCAGGTCATCGCCGCGATAGATGAGGGGCTCATGCATACCCTCGCTGAACCGGGTGGTCTTGATTTCCTCCGCGTAGCTGGGGCTGACGGTGTTTATCTTATCCGCATAGACGCAGGCGCTCTTCATGAAATTGACGCAGCCGTTATGCTCAATGCAGAAATGGTTATACCAATAGCCGTCCACGCTGAGGAAGTCGGCAACAAAGTCGAAACCGAACTGACCCTGGAAGGCGATATTATGGATGGAGAAAACGGTCTTGATATTGGCCTGCATCTTGTCATAATACTGGGTCGTCAGCAGGAAGGGGATGAAGGCGGTGTGCCAATCGTTGCAGTGGATAACCTCGGGAACAAAGTCCAGATGGGGGATGGCTTCAAGCACTGCTCTCTGGAAGAAGGCATACTGCTCGCCTTCTGCAAGACCGCCGCGGTAAATCTTGTCGCCGAAATAGTATTCGCTGTCGATAAGATATATGGTGAGCTCGCCGAGAGTGAGCTTTTCAAGACCCGCGTACTGGCGTCTCCAGCCAAGATTGACGTAAAACTCGGTGATATGCTCCACGCGCTCAGCGAATTTTTCCTTTACGCAGCGGTGGTAGGGGGTGATTACCCGGGTGTCAAAGCCGAGGGCGTTGAGACTCTTGGGAAGAGCGCCCGCAACATCGGCAAGACCTCCTGTTTTGGAGAGGGGAGAGCATTCGGCTGCTGCCAGAAGCACTTTGGGAAGGCTGCTGCGTCCTTTTAATTCCAGCAGCTTTTCAAGTTCAGCGTTCACTTTTTGTCCTCCTTATATGTGTAATAAACCGCGCTGAGCGGGGGAAGTTTCAGGAATGCGGAGTCGGGATGCTCGACAAAGGGCTTGCCGCTGCTTTTCAGCTGTTTGGGAATATCCATTCCCGTGCCGCCGAAGCGGTGCTCATCGCTGTTGAGCAAAAGCCAGAGTCTGCCTTTTTCGGGGAGACCCACCTGCAGCTCCCAGTCTCTGGGGGTGAAGTTGAAGGCGCAGACGATTTTTTCGCCGCTTAGGGAAGTGCGCATAAAGCAAAGGCAGCTTCTGTCCGCGTCGTTCACATTCAGCCACTTGAAGCCTTCCCAGTTCACCTCGTTTTCATAGAGGGCATTGCGGGAGCGGTAGATGCGGTTGAGCTCCCGGACAAAGCGCTGCATCTCAAGATGCTTGGGATATTCCAGCAAAAACCAGTCCACCTGACGCTTTTCGTCAAACTCTATGAACTGGGCAATTTCCGTTCCCATAAAGTTATGCTTCTTTCCGGGGTGGCCGTACTGATAGGCCAGCAGGCAGCGGAGGTTGGCGAATTTATCGTTATAAAGTCCGCTCATCTTGTTGAGCATGGAGCATTTTCCGTGTACCACCTCGTCGTGGGAGAAGGCCAGCATATAGCGCTCGGAAAATGCGTACATCATGGAGAAGGTGAGCTTATTATGGTTATAGCGGCGGTAAATGGGGTCAAGCTTCATATAGTCAAGGGTGTCGTGCATAAAGCCCATATCCCACTTCATATCAAAGCCTATGCCGCCCTCGGCAACGGGCTTTGTAATTCCGGGATAGGTGGTGGCCTCCTCGGCTATGCTTATGCCGCCTCTGCTGCGGATGAGGGTGGTGAGCGCTTTGAGGAAGTCCACAGCTCCCAGGCACACGTCTCCGCCGTGAATATTGGGAAGATAGTCGCCGTTTCGGGCGTAGCTGAGATACAGCATACTGCTCACCGCGTCAACACGGATGCCGTCAATATGGTAAACATCCATAAAGAAGGCGGCGGAGGAGAGGAGGAAGCTTTTTACGGGAGCCTTCTGATAATCGAAAATAAGGGTACCCCACTCAGGGTGGTTTGCCATCTTCTCGTTGTCTCGCTCATAGGTGGGTGTGCCGTCAAACATACCCAGACCGTGGGCGTCCTTGGGGAAGTGGGCGGGGACCCAGTCGATGAGAACGCCAATGCCCGCCTTATGCATACGGTCCACAAAGTACATAAAATCCTGCGGAGTGCCGTAGCGGCTGGTGGGGGCAAAGTAACCCGTCACCTGATAGCCCCAGCTGGGGGGGTAGGGATATTCGGTTACGGGCATAAGCTCAACATGGGTGTAACCCATATCAAGGCAGTAATCCGCAAGAGCGTCGGCAACGGCGCGGTAGTTGGGATAAATCTCATCCTCGCCCTTTTTCCACGCGCCCATATGCAGTTCATACACACTGACGGGACGGGTGAGAAAGTCTTTTTTCTTTCTGGCGGCAAGATAGCGCCCGTCACTCCAGCTGTGACCGCCCAAATCCCACACCTTGCTGCCCGTACCCGGGCCGGTTTCGGCATGGAAGGCATATGGGTCGGCCTTCAGCACCACCTTGCCGTTTTGCCAGGTGATGGCATATTTATAAATCTCGCCTTGAGTGATGCCGTCTATGGTGCAGGTCCATTCACCGCTGCTTTGGCGGAACATCGGCGTGGCGCCCACCTGCCAGTTGTTGAACTGACCCACAAGGCTCACGGACTTGGCGTGGGGAGCCCACACGGTGAAACGGCAGCGCCCATCGGGCATAAAATGGTTTCCGAAGTATTGGTAGGCGTTCAGGGAATTTCCCTGCAGAAACTGCGCGGGAAGAGTGTCTGCGGGAGAAAGAATATTTTCCACTTCTGCATCCCTCCTTGGCTCAAGTTATATACAAAGCTATAATAACACACAGCGATGAAAAATAATAGTAAAAAAACAAAAAAGAAGCAGGGATTGGAAAAAGCCTTCCCCCTTGAGGCCGGTGCGTTAAGAAAATGTGCCTCGAGGAGGGAACTGATCGCATCGCACCAGAATCCACCGCCTCCGTAGGGCGGGCATCGCCCGCAAATCCCCCAGTCACGCATTGCGCGTGACAGCCCCCTTTACAAGGGGGCCTTTAAATTGCCGCACCTATCGTAGGGGCGGCCACTGGCCGCCCGCAAACAACGCCGCACCTAACGGGCGGGCAATGCCCGCCCCTACAATAAACCCCGCGCCGTACCGCAACGGGTCGGCCGGGTGTCCGACCCCTACGGCGACACTACGGAATTTGCCGCATCTCCGTAGGGCGGTTGGGCTTTTCGCTTCGCGAAAACCTTCCATTCCTGCCTCGCTTCGCGAAGCTTGCTCCCGCCGAGAACAAAGCCTTCCCCTCAAGGGGAAGGCTTTAAAATGAAAAAAATCCCGACAAACTGTCGGGATTTAATTCTCTTCAATCACACAGCGCGGGTAACCTTGCCGCTGCGCAGACAACGGGTGCATGCGTAGGCATGCTTGGGGGTACCGTCCATGATAACCTTAACGCGCTTGACGTTGGGCTTCCAAGTACGGTTGGAGCGTCTGTGAGAGTGGCTCACCTGGATGCCGAAAG
>SVKK01000005.1 GCA_015068425.1 Oscillospiraceae bacterium
ACGTCTGCGATGGCACTCTGGCGGAGGCCTCTCTTACGCTTGGTGGTCTTCTTGTTCAGGATGTGGCTCTTGTAAGCATGTGCGCGCTTAACCTTGCCGGTCTTGGTGAGATTGAATCTCTTCTTAGCGCCACTGTGGGTCTTAAGTTTGGGCATAGTATATTTCTCCTTCCTTGGTTTAACAAAAATTACTTGGCCTTGGGTGACAGGAACATAGACATATTTCTTCCCTCAAGCTTGGGGTTTTTGTCCATAGTTGCCACGTCGGCACATTTGGCAGCAAAATCCTTGAGAAGCTGTTCACCGATATTGGTGTGAGCCATCTCTCTGCCGCGGAAACGTATGGTAACCTTCAGGCGGTCTCCGTCAGCAAGGAATTTCTGGCCGTTACGCAGTTTGGTATTGAAGTCATTCTCACCAATGCCGGGAGACATACGAATCTCTTTAACTTCAATAACACGCTGATTTTTCTTGGCCTCTTTCTCGCGCTTTGCCTGCTCAAAACGATACTTGCCGTAATCCATTATCTTGCATACGGGGGGCTTAGCATTGGGAGAAATCAGCACAAGGTCCATTTCCTTTTCATCGGCGATCTTCTGTGCGGCTTCAGCAGACATAATTCCAAGCTGTTCACCGGTATCGCTTATGAGTCTGACCTCGGGGGCATCAATTTCGTCGTTTATCAGATGGTCCAGGTTTGCGATGTCAGAACACCTCCATAAAAAATAAATGCGAATGCACACTACTCAGGCATCCGCACAAAATCCACACTCCTCCCCCCATTAAGGCAGAAGCGGTGATTATTAACCTCGGCTCGCTCTTGGCGGCGGGGTGAGGACGGACGCCATCCGTACCTACTTCATTTTCAGCTCGTTTATTATAACAGCACAGTTATTCTATGTCAACACTTTTTTTGATGTTTGTAAAATATTTTTCACTTGAAATTCCGTGGGGTCGATTAAATCTTCCAAGATAATATAATTCATCCGGGTCACCTGTCAAGATGTTAATTTTTTCTGTGCATGTAAATGCAGCATCAAATCCCATATCTTTGACAACATCGCAGGTATACCTGTCATATGAACCGTAGGGATAAGCCATCGTATAACAAAAATCAATTTTTCTTTTTTCGAACTCCGAAATAAATTTGCTTAAGTCTTCTGATAAGCGACGTCTATATGCCTGCAGGGTTTCCCCCCACCTTTTTGCACATCCGGCATTGCTTTTGGATGAGTGCAAATCCCAGCTATGGCATTGAAGCTCCATTATCCCTCGCTTTGATATTTCCATTGCATCATTCCAATCCAGATAGTCCCATTCACCCGGATATTGGTTTTCTGAGTTGTTTTGGTCGCATAATGAACCAATTATTGCTGCCACACCTTTGTAACCAAACTCTTCCAAAACCGGTTCCGCATATTCTATCAAACTGCGAAACCCATCATCAAATGTTATCATTACTGGTTTTTCCGGCATTTCAAACTCTCCGCGCTGCCACGCAAGAAGGTCTTTAATGCCGATACTTTCCCACCCAAGGGAATTTATATACTCCATATCCTCTCGGAATTCCTCGGGGCTTATAACATAGTCATTCCAGCTGTTCCTATTTGGCGATATCTGATGATACATCAATATTGGAAGCTTAATAGTTTCTTGAGCCTGAACACAGATGCATTCGCTTTGAAAAATGTATAAAATAGCAAGAATTAAAACACTCATCTTTTTTATCATACTGATCACCTGAAAATATTTTTCCCATGTGAAAAATATTTCTCCACATAAAATCTCCCATATCGGGCAAAAATAAGTCCGGGTGATAATATAATGGCTTTTCTGGAATTTTCTTTTATATTTATAATCGGTGCAATCGGCTATGGAAGCATTGAAATGCTCTGGCGCGGACATACACATTGGACAATGATTTTATTGGGCGGAGTCTGCCTTTATCTAATATATTTAATTTCAAGCCGAATGAGGGAAAGCATTGGTAAAAAGGCCATAATGTGCGCATTTATTGTAACAACACTTGAATTTATCACGGGCTGTATTGTCAATATCCGCTTAGGATGGGATGTGTGGGATTATTCATCTATACCGATGAATCTGATGGGTCAAATATGTCCTACATTCTCATTAATGTGGATGGCACTCAGTATACCATGCATACTTTTCTCTAAGCTAATTCATAAAACAATATTCTTACCGAATTTAAAGAAATAAAAACGGCTTACCAATATAAGGTAAGCCGTTTTTCATATTAATATCAATAACTATCTCCGGATGCTTCCTGAGACATTGCAATCTTAACGATTCGACTGGTACCGAGACGCTCGGCGCCGAGCTCAATAAATTTTTCAGCATCTTCAAGGGAACTGATTCCGCCGGATGCCTTAACCTTAACATGTTCTGCACTGTGCTTGCGCAGAAGCTCAACATCCTCGAAAGTTGCGCCGCCGGTGGAAAAACCGGTGGAGGTCTTGATGTATTCCGCACCGGAATTGTTCACGATCTCACAGAGCTTTATTTTTTCGTCCTCAGTAAGGAGGCAAGTCTCAATTATAACTTTCATTATCTTGCCGGGACAAGCCTGACGAACAGCCTTTATATCGGCGAGAAGGGCATCCCAGCAGCGGTCTTTAACCATTCCAATATTAATAACCATATCAATTTCATCAGCACCGTGGGCGATCGCATCAGCTGTTTCAGCAGCTTTTGCCGCGCTCGTCATATACCCGTTGGGAAAACCAATAACGGTGCAGATTGCAAGTTTATTACCAACATAGCGTTTCGCTCCTGCAACGTGGGCGGGGGGTATGCAAACACTTGCACAGCCATATTTTATTCCCTGATCGCAGAGTGCCATTATTTCAGAAGAAGTGCAGTCCTGACGAAGCAGAGTGTGGTCGCATTTAGCAAGGATATCTTTGAGTTCCATAAGATTATCTCCTTTTGTGTTCATATTATAAATTAATAATAACAGATAGCCGTACAAATTTCAATGATGAGAACACATAAATAATGCTCCATTCGAATATCATCAATTGAACAGTTAAACAGCTATATACGAGGTGATTTAATGGACGAAATTACAGTAAATAATTATTGCCTTCTGCGGGGACGAATGACGGAAGTCCCCCGTTATTCCCATTCAGCAAGGGGGGAAGACTTTTATCATTTCCCTCTTGAAATCAGCAGACTTTCCGGCACAACAGACATCATTAACATCATATCAAGAAGCTCGCTTCTTGACGATATTGAAGTAAAGAAAAACTGCAATCTTTGCATTGAGGGCACCCTTCGTTCCTTCAATAATAAAAGCGGAGCAGGCCCAAAACTGGTCATAACGGTTTTCGCAAAGGAAATGTATTTCGAACCCGGTGACGACGAAAATATAATTGAACTAAGAGGGACAATTTGCAAACCGCCCTCATTCAGAGCAACACCAATGGGCAGAGAAATATGCGATTTAATGCTGGCAGTTAACCGCCCCTACGGCCGCAGTGATTATCTTCCCTGCATAACATGGGGTCTTAAAGCAAGAGAGGCAGCACAATGGAGCGTAGGAACTTCTGTCATTCTAAACGGCCGAATTCAAAGCAGAAATTATACAAAAATAATTAACGGCGAGTATTTTGAAAAAACCGCATACGAAGTTTCGGTAATCAATATATGCAAAGATACATAAATAACGAGGCGCAGGATTTATGTCCGCGCCTCATTTATTTTTTCCAATGCAGTATTCAGAATATTCCCCAGGAAAAGAAGATTGCTGAAAATATAAAGCCAAAGAAGCATTACCATTACCGAAGCGAGAGAACCATATATGAGCGGATATTTTATACTTATTCCAATAAACCACGAAAAGACAAAGCTGACGGCAACAATTGCAAAAGACGCCCAAAACGCCCCCGGCACAATAAGCGTATCGCTTTTCTTTGGGCTGCACAGCCTATAGGCTCCCAGAATGAATATAAACAGTACAAAAAACAAAAGCAGAAACCTGAACCACTCCCAATTTTTTGATATATTTATTATCTTTACATTCTCATCAATAAAGTTTATAAACCATCCACCGCTGGCAATAAGCAATGCTGCAAAATATATGGCTGAGAGAAAAACAAGAGAGTATACAAAAGACATAAAAAAGGCAAATTGCTTCTTTACCTTTTTTACTCTCCTGATCTCGTTCATTACTTTATCGACAATTCTAAATCCCGCAGCAGAGCTCGTGGCAAGAGCAACAAGTGCAACTGTGACCATTCTATGGCTTGAGTTTGAACTAACATAAGCCAAATAATCCATTAATGTATTAACCGTTTCGACAGGCAACATTCCTCTTAATATCCCCTCAAATTCTTCCGCGGTCGGGAACAAGCTTCCAAGCATTGAATTAAGACAAATAAGCAAAGGAAATAATGACAGCATAAAAAAATATGAAAGTGCCGCTGATGCTCTTGAAATATGATTGATAAAATAAAGCCGTATTACATTTTCAGCAAGGTATGCAGTTTTTTTAATCATATAACCACCTATGAAAATATTAAGCAGGTAAAACAAAATTTATTCCAATGCAGAAGATCTTAGATAAAAACAATTATCGGTTGTAAGAGTTATTCAAATGTGATAAACTGTAAAAAAATAGAAAAGGAGTGAGTACAGTGACTGTTTTGGAACAAATGAACTCATGGCCAATATATCTTATCTGCGGAATTATAATTCTCTTTGTGCTTGCAATGAGCGTGTTTTTTATGGTGAGAGCCTGGAAAGCAGGTCTGGCCATAGGCATGGACAACGCAAAATTGCGCCGGGCAGTTGCATCAAGCATAAGCTTCACCCTGCTCCCCAGCATCAGCATTCTTCTTGGCGTAATCGCACTTAGCGGCTCCTTGGGCGTTCCCCTCCCCTGGGTCAGACTCAGCGTTATCGGCGCACTTCACTATGAAACAAGTGTTGCCGACATAGCAGCAAGGGCAATTGGTCTCTCCGGTCTTAACATCAGTGAGATGACTGCCACTGCATATACCACGATAGCTCTTGTTATGAGCGCCGGTATAATATGGGGTATTGTATTGACTGTTCTCTTCAACAAGCGCTACACCGGCCGTCTTCAGACTCCCAAAGCCAAAAAAGGCAAAGGGTTTGGCGATACAGCTATGGTAGCTATGTTCATCGGTCTTGTGGCTGCGTATATAGGCAGCTATGTTGGAACTTTCACCTCAACGAGAAATTATATTCCTCTTATAGTTCTTGTTGTAAGCGCCCTTGCTATGGCTGGATTTACCTGGCTGACAGAAAAGAAAAATATCAGCTGGCTGGAAAGCTTCTCAGTTGCAGGCAGTATGATCATTGGTATGGCCGCTGCAGTTTTGGCTGGAGTCTTTATGTAAGGAGGTGCGGATAATGGAAAAAAAGACATTTTTTGAAAAATATAACGCCCGCACCCATACATACGGACGCATAGGACTCATTATTGGTCTTATTCTCATGCTGGGCTTTCCCTTTGCAATGGGAATGGTGCTTCACGCCATGCCGGATATGAAAGCCTTCTGGAAAGGCTTTTTGCAGGTTGCTGTTGTATATATCCCCAGCTGCGCTGTTGAGTTTTTGATATATACACCTATGATGGGCGCAGGCGGAAGCTATCTTGCATTTATCACAGGTAATCTTATAAACATGAAGATACCCTGCATGATGAACGCAAAGGAAATTACCAAAGCCGAAGTTGGAACTCCTGAAAGCGAAATTGTTGCCACCCTCTCCATTGCTGCATCAGCTATGACAACTACTGCTGTTATAGCTGTGGGTGTTCTTCTCCTCATTCCTCTTCAGCCCGTGCTTTCCAATCCTGTTCTCGCACCCGCTTTCAACAATGTTGTTCCTGCCCTTTTCGGAGCCCTTGCTTATCAATATTTCCGCAAAGGAATTAAGATAGTAGCAATTCCTCTGGTTGTAATGTCTCTGCTTTTTGTGTTTGTTCCCTCTTTAATTGGCAGTGTAGGATTTATGATTATCCCCAGCGGCGCAATGGCTATTGGTATAGGATACGTACTCTGGAAAAGAGAACAGAAAAAGCAGACCGAAGAATAATCAAATCATCATATAAAAAAATCACCCCGTGAAAACACGGGGTGATTTTTTACACAAATTATTTGCTGTTGAAAATTTTGAAAATGCTGTCAAAAGGATCTTCATCGCTGGAGGCATTTTCGGGTTCAGCCTTCTGTGCCATCTGGGTTGCAGCGGTAAAGAGCTCAGCAGCCTGAACGGGCTCTGCAACAGGAGCAGCGGGAGCAGCCTGCTGTGCAGGAGCTGCAGCGGTATCTTTCTTCTCATCAAAGCCGGTGGCGATGATGGTAACACGGATAGTGTCATCCATACTGTCATCAAAGGTTGCACCGAAGATGATATTGGCATCGGGATGAGCTGCTTCCTGAACCAGAGTTGCAGCAGCCTCAACATCTTCAAGACCCATATCCGCGGAGCCGGTGATGTTGATAAGAACGCCGCGGGCTCCATCGATGGAAGTTTCCATCAGAGGACTGGATACAGCAATACGCGCAGCTTCTTCCGCCTTGCCCTTGCCTACAGCAGTACCTACGCCCATATGTGCATAGCCTGCATCCTTCATTATTGTGGTAACATCGGCAAAGTCAAGGTTAATAAAGCCGGTATTCTTAATAAGGTCAGAAATGGAAATAACGGCTTGTTTGAGGACATCGTCAGCAATTTCAAATGCGTTTGCAAAGGTGACCTTCTGGTCAGTTGCGTACTTCAGGCGATCATTGGGGATAATAAGAAGGCTATCCACCTTGCCGAGAAGCTCTTCAATGCCCTTCTTAGCCTGATCCATGCGGCGCTTTCCTTCAAAAGTGAAGGGCTTAGTAACAACACCGACAGTGAGCTTTCCAGCTTCCTTGGCAATTTCAGCAACAATGGGAGCTGCACCGGTACCGGTGCCACCACCCATACCAGCAGTAATGAAAACCATATCTGCATCTTCAATTGCCTTTGCTATATTATTGCGGCTTTCCTCAGCAGAGTTTTTTCCGACTGCGGGATCGGAACCGGCGCCCTGACCATGGGTAAGCTTTTCACCTATCTGAATCTTCTGATCAGCGGTGGAAACAACAAGAGCCTGCTTATCGGTATTAACAGCAATAAACTCTACACCCTTTGCAGAGGAACTTACCATGCGGTTGACAACATTGTTGCCGGCACCGCCTACACCGATAACCTTGAGATTAACAACGGTTTCACCGCTATTATCAGGAACATATGACATATCTATTGCCTCCCTAACATATTTTTATAGTTTACGGAGATTTTCCGAGGTAAATGATTTTTTATCAATTTATTTTAATACATTTTTTCTATAAGGTCAATGCTTTTTAGAAATATTATGTATACCTTTTGACAAATTAATCATATGTGAGATGAGCCGCAGAGTCAATTGATAAATCTATTGTTCCGCAGTCTCCGCTTTGAAGAGCCTGCACAGTTGCAATCAAAAGCTGGAATTTATACCCAACGTTTTCATATCGACCCATTTTAACATTAAATCGCCCAACAAAATCGAATTGCGGATTATTAAGATCTCTCATATCAAGCACCTTAATGCTTTGTCTGAGGTTTAATGCGGAAATCTGTTTAAGCATATCGGAGAGATAATTAACATTATCTTCATTTGCTTCCGGAGAAACCAGCATCTCGCCTTCTGCAGGAGAAACCGCGGTAAGGCCCTTAACATAGACAAGGGCACTTGCATCAGCACTGCTGACCTTGGAGAGAAGTTTGCAGCTCCTGTCTATGGCCCAAAGGCCGTTGTCGGTTTCAATGCAGGCAATTGCCTCGCTTTCTATAACCTGAACAATGATGCTGTTTGGCATTTTTCTGTCTATAGAAACCTCTTCAACATACGGAAGCTTTGCAAAAATTCTGCTGGCTGCAGAAAAACGGTTGATAAAGAAGAGGTTATCTCCCTCTGCCACACCGGATGCAACCGAAATCTCTTCATCGGTATAGAATTTATTTCCGTTTACCTCGATATTTTTAACCTGGAAGAAAACACCAAGAACAAATATCAGCGCTGCACATACAAGTGCAAAGGCCAAAGGCCAGAAAATAACGCTATGTTTATTTTTTTTGTTGTTTGAAGGCAATTTTATCCCTCTTTCGTATATAAGTTGTATCTTATGTATAAATAAACACAAAAGATAGAATCATCACTGTCTTTTAATATCAGCGCCAAGAGAGCTCAATGCAAATTCAAAGCGCTCATAACCGCGCTCAATATGTCCAACATCATAAACGCGGGTTTCTCCTTCAGATATAAGTCCTGAAAGTACAAGGGCCGCTCCGCCTCTCAAATCACAGGCACTAACAGGCGCACCGGAAAGCTCCTTAACTCCTGTTACAATTGCAACGCGCCCTTCAGTGCGAATGTCTGCGCCAAGTCTGCGCATTTCCGGAACGTGTCTGAACCGGTTTTCAAAAATATTTTCAACAAATACGCTTGTTCCCTCAGCTTTCAGACAAGATGCCATCATAAGAGCCTGAGAGTCTGTAGGAAACCCGGGATAAGGCTTTGTGACAATGGGTCTCCCTACCTTGAGCCGACCCGAGCTTTTAATGCGAACATAGTTGCTTCCGCACATTATATCACATCCCATTGCTCTCAGGGAAGTAATTACGGTATAAAAATGATTTGGAACAACATCTTCCAAAATTATCTCGCCACCGCACGAAGCAGCTGCGCAAAGATATGTAGATGCCGCAATTCTGTCAGGCATAATACGGTGGAAAGTGAATTCCTTTGGCGCGAATCCCGAGATTTTTACTATGGAGCTTCCTGCGCCACTCACTTTTACGCCCTTAAGTCTCAGGAAATTCTGCAGGTCAACAATTTCAGGCTCGCACGCAGCGTTGCATATTACAGTTTCGCCCTCCGCTGCGCAGGAAGCCAGCATCGCATTTTCAGTGGCACCTACACTTGGAAAATCAAGGTGTATATTTGCACCCCGCAGTTTTTTGGCGCGGCAATATACTTCTCCGCCTTCTTCGCTGATCTCCGCGCCAAGAGCTTTTAATGCTTTCAAATGAAGGTCTATCGGTCTGCTTCCAAGCTCGCAACCGCCTGGTTTTGAAAGTCTTACCTCTCCTGTGCGTGCCAATATCGCGCCCATATACATAACCGAAGAGCGCATTTTTAGCATCAGCTCATGTGGAATATAACTTTTGCATACATCATTAGAATCGATAACTATTTCATTATTGCAGCATTTAACTTTGCATCCAAGATGGCGAAGAATATCTATAGAAGCATTTTTATCAGAAAGCTCCGGACAATTGGTAAGCCGTGAGGTTCCTCCACCAAGTATACAGGCAGCCATTATTGGAAGCACGGCATTTTTGGCTCCCTGAACTTTAAGTTTTCCCTTAAGCTTTTTTCCACCGTGGACGATCCATGTGGGCATATTCTCCCTCCGAAAGCACAGTTTTTATGACATACTATGCGCAAAAGAAGAAAAATGCCAATATTGAAGCAAATTATTATTTTACATATCCAAGAATTATATCGCTTATTTTTTCAAGGGAATCAGAAGCCGCTGCATTACTCATAGCAAGGCCCATCGCCTCAAGACTATCGGTATCGCTTATCATTGAGCAGATATCATCATATAAGCTTTCCGGGCTGAACTCTCCCTCGAGACGTACTCTCGCTCCGCCAAGCTCTTCAAGAACTCTTGCGTTTTTTTCCTGATGGTTGTTGGTAACATTGGGAGAAGGAACAAGAAGAGCCGGTTTTCCCATGGCAGCAAGTTCCGCAAGAGTGGAGGCACCGCTGCGGCACATTATAAGGTCCGCTGCAGCCATAACTCTGGACATATCATAGATATACGGACGAACATCAACGCCCAAATCAAGTCTGTTGGGACAACGTTCATCAAGAATCTTTTCCAGTTTTGGATAATAGCCCTTACCTGCCGAATGAATGAGAATAAACTCCCCTCTTTCTGCTGCAATCGGCGCAAAGCTTTCCATTATCGTATTCATATGTCCGCTTCCAAGACTTCCCCATACAGAAACAACCAGTTTTTTATCTGCCGGAATTCCCAGCTCCGCCTTGGCTTTCGCTTTATCATAGTTCAAAAAATCATTTCTGACCGGAGTGCCTGTATATACAACATTACATCCGGATTTATAGTTTTCTTTTGCCTTTTCAAATCCAACCATAATGCAGTCCGCAATTCCCGCAAGCATTTTTGTGGTAAGACCCGGCACGGCGTTGGACTCATGCACGATAGTTGGTATTTTAAGGGAATGGGCAGCCTTCAACACAGGATAGCATACATAGCCGCCCGTTCCAATCACAACATCGGGCGCAAAATCGCGAACGATTTTTTTTGCCTGAGATATGCTTCCAAAAACGTTTTTAACAGTTGCGATATTGTGTTTTATGCCTTTTATCGAAAGACTACGGCTCAAATTGGAAATTTTCACCGTTTTAATCTCATAACCCTCTCGGGGTACGAGAGATGTCTCCATCATATTTTCAGCACCTATAAAAAGTATCTGACATTCGGGATCAAGCTGTTTCAGTCTGCCTGCAACACCTATTGCGGGATTTATATGCCCTGCAGTTCCACCGCAGGAAAACAAGAACTTCATATATCTTTACTCCCTTACATATTGGAAATTGCTATTTGTATTCCGGTACCGCACAACCTTTTCGGGAATTGTTCGTGAAGCAGAGAGGATTATTCCCATTTCCCCAAGCTGAAGCCAGAGAGCCGTTCCTCCATAGCTGAAAAAGGGCAGCGAAATTCCGGTACACGGTATAAGATTTGTAACAACGGCAACATTCAATATAACTTGAAACGCCAGCAACGAACTTATACCGCCGCATACGAGACAATGGTATCTATCTTTGCAATGCAGAGCAAGCCAAAATCCGCGGATTATGAGCATTGCGAACAAACACAAGATGGCAGCTGCACCGATAAAGCCAAGTTCCTCGCATACTACCGCAAAAATAAAGTCATTATGCTCCTCAGGAAGATAGAGGTTTTTTTGCCTGCTTTGACCCAGTCCAAGTCCGCTGAGGCCCCCACTGCCGATTGAATATAAAGACTGAACAATCTGATAACCTGTATCGGATGAATCGGCAAAAGGATCCATCCATGCAGAAATACGATCAGAGGAATAATCCATACCGAAGGCCATAAGCCCCAATGCAAGCGCGGCAGCTGCGCCAAGAATTAAAAACCATTTCATAGACGTCCCGCCCATATACATCATCGCGGCGGTAACACCCAGAATAATTATAGATGCGGAAAGGTGAGGCTCAAGCACAAGAAGTCCTACAACCGAAACAGCAACCAGCACGAAAGGAATCACTCCGTATCTGAAGGAATGCATCTTGCCCTTATAAGCGCATATAATACGAGCCTCGAAAATTATAACTGCTATTTTTGCAATTTCGGAGGGTTGGAATGTTATTCCTCCTATGGAAAACCATCTTTTTGCCCCATTGGCAGCTGTACCTGCCACGAGGACAAGAACAAGAAGCAACAGCGACAGCGCAAAAACAGGCATTGAATAGCGCTTATATAAATCAAGCGGTATTCTTGATACTATGTACATTATAGCGCAACCGCTTAATGCGAAAAAACTTTGTCTTATAAAATAGTAGGTAGCTTCCTTATCGGGGTCATAATACGCTCTTGCAAATGATGCAGAGAGCACCATCATAACGCCAATTAGAAGAAGCAGCAAAGTAAGTATTGTGAACGGGGAGTCCACCCTCCCCCGCGCGGTTCGGTCAGCATTGCTAAAGTTTATAATTTGCCTGTCGGAATATTCCATGCTTCCCTCCCCAAAAGCAATTTAAAATCTTGCGCTGACTCCAAGGAAGCTGATGATAGCAAAAACGAGGGAAACTCCGGTGAAAAGAACAAAAAGCTCTCTTTCCTTCCATTTCTTTCCTGTCCATCCACCCATCTCAAGATGATGATGGAAAGGAGCCATCTTAAAGAAACGCTTACCATGAGTTGCCTTGAAGTAAATAACCTGAATAATATCGGACAATGTTTCGATAATGTAAACTATTCCGAGTGTAATCAGAATAAGAGGCATATCGTATGCAAAAGCACAGGCCGCAACAGCGCCGCCAAGGAAAAGGCTGCCGGTATCGCCCATAAAAATTTTAGCAGGATTAAAGTTATAGATAAGAAATCCCATAAGACCGCCGGTGATTGCAGCGGAGAAAATTCCAAGACCCAGATACTCCTTGCCCCAATAAAAGCAAAGAGCGGTATAGAAAACGAAAACGGGTATGCTGCTGCCGCTGGAAAGGCCGTCAACGCCATCAGTGATATTAACCGCATTCACGCAGCCTACGATAACAAACGCAGCAAATATAACATAAATGATCTCGTGGATTGCAAAGGTGACATTAAAGAAAGGAACGTAAAGGTCAATGCAATGGGGCTTAGCGCTGCTTGCTTCAATAATTCCGCAAACGCGCAGCAGATAGATAAAAGCAATAGCAACAACAAGCTGGAGAAGGAACTTCTGCTTTGCAGTGAGACCCATATTCTGCTTTTTACGGAGCTTTTCATAGTCATCAAGGAAACCGATAGCACCAAAAACAAGAGCGAACACGAGGACGATAATGTGAGTATAATCGCCATCGAGCATATTCTTGAATCCTACGGTGAGGCATACAACGATAGATGCAAGAATAAACATAAGTCCGCCCATAGCGGGTGTGCCTGCTTTGCTGTTATGCCAGGTGGGACCATCTTCGCGAATAAACTGACCGGCTTTGATTTTTCTGAGGAAAGGCACCAGCCATGCTCCAAAAGCGGAAGCTACCAAAAACGCAATAACAAAAGCAAGAATTATCTGAAGTGTCATTTTCTTTCTCTCTCCTTTAATATGTCGGCCACGATTTCCCGTTCATCCATATGTATCTTATGGTGGTTAATCTCCTGATAGGTTTCGTGTCCCTTGCCCGCGAGAACTATTATATCTCCGGGCATATGATTATTGATTGCATATCTTATTGCTTCGATACGGTCTGTAACAGCAACATAGCGATCCTCCGGAACTGATACACCCGTGAGAATCTCTTCAATAATTTCGTCAGGATCTTCCGTACGGGGGTTATCGCTTGTTATGATAGCAAAATCGGAAAGCTCGGTTCCAATGCGTCCCATTATTGGTCTCTTTGCTCTGTCCCTGTCTCCCCCGCAGCCAAACAATGCCACAACGCGTCCCTTTGTGGCCTCCCGAACGGTTTTGAGAACATTTTCAAGGGAATCGGGAGTATGGGAATAGTCGATTATAACAGTGTAATCTCCGTCTGTAGGTACAGTTTCAACGCGACCTTTAACCCCATTTGCGCTCCCAAGAGCATCAGCACACTGCTTAAGACTGAGCCCCAGCTGAAGGCCGCAGCAAATAACGCAGAGCGCATTATAAACGGAAAATCTTCCAGGGATGCCGAGATTAATGGAGCATTCCTCATCTCTCATACATGCTCTGAAACATACACCATTGGGTTTAAGAACAATATCCTCTGCTCTCAAATCGGAAGCTTTCTCAATGGAGTAAGTGAGAATGGGACATTTCGCAGCTGAGAGCATAACCCCAGAATAAGGGTCATCAGTATTTACAGAAGCGGAAACACAGCGTTCAAAAAGCATAGCCTTTGCCGAAGCGTAATCATCCATATCCTTGTGGAAATCAAGGTGATCCTGCGTAAGGTTACTGAAGGATGCAACATCAAACTTTATGCCTGCAACCCTGTCAAGAACAAGTGCATGGCTTGAAACTTCCATAACAACATGGGTGCATCCGGCGTCGTACATTTCCGCAAAGAGCTTATGAAGTTCAAGGCTTTCAGGAGTGGTTCTCTCCGTATGAAGTTCTTTATCGCCTATCATATTTGCGTTTGTGCCTATAAGACCGACTTTTGCACCAAAGCCCTCTTCCAGCATATGCTTGATAAGATAGGTACTTGTCGTTTTTCCATTCGTTCCGGTGATGCCAATCATCTTCATTTTACCGGCGGGATTGCCGTAAAAATTACCGGAAACGATGGCAAGAGCATAGCGGGTATTTGCAACAAGTATGTATGGCACATTAATTTCGGGTTTTCTCTCACACAAAACGGCCGATGCGCCCTTACTAACAGCCATAGGAATAAACTTATGTCCATCGCTGGCGAAACCGGTAACGGCAGTGAAAAGCTGCCCGGGTGCTGCCTGACGTGAATCATAGCAAATTCCGCTTATTTCCATTTCCTCATCGGCACTGAGTTCAATAACATCAAGGCCAATAAGAAGCTCTTTCAGTTTCAAGTGCATACCCTCCTTTGGGCATTCTCTGTTTTAACAATTTATTATATATCAAAACTTTAGAAATATCAAATCAATATATTCCGTAAATACTCTCATCTTTATCAATCAACTCAACCTTAATGCAAATACCTCTTGGAACTATGCTGCCAAATTGCACTTCCTGATGTGATATAACCATTGTATTGCTGTTTGCGGGACGTGGAGATAGAGATGAAATATATAGTCCTCTTGCTTCAAGAACATCTCTTGCCTGAGTATAGCTCATTCCAACAAGATCCGGAACATAGCTTTCCTCGATATCATTGGAACTTTCTGTATACAGCATGATCCTGCTTCCCGGAGCAACCATTGTTCCCGCTTCCGGAAGTGTTTCCACGACCGAGTCTTTTTCACCTATTATACAGTAGTCAAGACCGGATTCATATAGCCTTTTCTTCGCTTCCTCTATTGTATAGCCCTCAAGATGCGGAACGGATCTATCCATCAGAGCTTTTTCTTCCTCTGTGTATACAGGCATTATTCCCATGTAGGGAAGAATATCCGCAAACATTTTCCCCACTGTAGGAGCTGCCATATTTCCGCCAGAAATATATTGCCCCGTCGCGCTGCTGGGATTATCAAGCAAAACAAGAATGCATATTTCCGGTTTATCCGCCGGGGCAAAACCAATGAAGGAAACAATATATTCCTTCACGCCTCCCGCTTCAAGAACCGTTTTTGTACTTGTACCGGTCTTTCCTCCTATTCTGTATCCGGCAACATAGGCATTTTTCCCGGTACCCTCTTTTGTATCACATACCACCTGTTCCAAAATACTGCGTATCTCGTTGCTGGTTTCTTCGCTTATAACCTGACGAACAGGTTCATTGGCAGATTCCGCTACAACGTTTCCTTCCTTATCGACTATCCTGTCTACAAGATGAGGTTGAACAAGGTAACCTCCGTTAACACAGGCACTAACCGCCCGTATCAACTGTAGGGGTGTAATGGTAAATGTTTGGCCGAAGGAAGCCGCAGCCAGCTGGGTAAGATTTTCCGAATCACAAAATACCTTCTCGCTCCACCATAGGCCCTTTGCTTCCCCTCCCAATTCAATTCCAGTTGTATCAAAAAAGCCAAAGGAATCAATATACTCATAGAATTTTTCTGCACCTACGCGCTGACCAATGCGAATTAGAGCCACATTGCATGAGTGCTGCATACACTGAGTGAGAGTCTGGTCGCCGTGACCTGTTGTCTTCCAACATTTTCGCCCTCTGCCCGCTCCGTCTCCAACAACAGAAATACTTCCACCGCAGTAAAAATGTTCGGAAGTTTTTACTGCATCTTCCTCCAAAGCCATCGCAAGGGTGATGATTTTAAAAGTTGAACCAGGTTCATATGTATCGGAAAGAGCTTTATTGCGCCACATTTTCTGTTGAAATGATGACAAAAGTGTGCTGCGTTCTTCTTTTGGAGCTTCATCTATAATTTGCTGTGCTTCATCTCCCACATTCTGATAGTCATTCAAATCGAAATTACCAAGAGATGCCATCGCAAGGATTTCCCCGCTGTTAACATCCATAGCAATCGCTGCGGCACCATTTTGAATATCATAGTCTTCAACAGCCTGTTTAAGATGCTTCTCCACATAGTACTGTATGCTGCTGTCAATTGTCAAAACAGCATCCATGCCTTCCTGTCCGGCAATATAGTCTTCAAATTTGGTATAGAGCATATCCGTTCCGTATGCATTTTTTACCCGGACAATTCTGCCTTCAACTCCGCTGAGATTTTTATCAAGACTCAGTTCCATACCGGACAAGCCTACATTCTCATATCCGGTATATCCAATAACATGGGCTGCAAGACTTCCGTATGGATAATAACGTTTAGTATCCGGCTCTATCTTAATGCCGTTCAAATTATATAGATTTTTAAATTCCCTGACTTTATCAACGGTTTCAGCATCAACTTTTCTGGCAAGAGTTTTATACCAGGATGCTCTGTCTCCTGCTAAACTCAATATTTTTTCTCTGTCTATAACCAGAATTTCACTCAATCCGTCTGCAATCAGTTCAATGTCTTCTCCATACATTGCAATCTCTGCGGGACTTAAGTAAATAGTTTCAGAATCCGCACTTATGGCGAGAACATTCATATTGCGGTCATATATAGTTCCACGGTTCCCCTTCAAAGCAGTTTCCCGAAGCTGCTGTTCAATTGCAGAGGATTCCAGTTCATCGTGCATTATTATTTGCAGGTAAAATAATCTTCCTATTAGTACCAAAAATGCAGCGACGCCGCACACTGTCATTAATAGAAGTGTGCGGCTGAGCATTTTTCTGTCCGGCGGTTTTACGCCATTATCAGAGCTTTTACGATTAGTCATTATATTCTCCCGGAAACAGTTAAATATTAAAAAGACACGTCCAATGTGATTATACTGTCTTTATCCCGGAAAATATTCTTTAATCAGAGATATAAAATCCCCTTTTATATTCTTTTGGTCCACATTCTCATCTTCAGCCGGATTTGCAAATTCTACAAATCTTATCTGATCCACGCCGGCTCTTTGCATTCCAAGCACTTCCAGTGCATATCGTTCTGTCTCCTCAAGTGAAAAAACTTCCGCATGTCTAATTTTTAGCTCTATACGGCGTTCTTCAAGCTCAATTATCTTATTTTCCAATTCAATTGTTTCATCAGAAATCAGAACAAGAGATGTTCTGAAAAAAAGAGACACGAAAACAAGAGCAGCACACAAAGTAATGGCAGCAATCAAGGCTGGAGAAGAGTTTCTCCATAAAAAATAATTATGCTTCTTCTTTTTTTGCGGGAGCATTCCGTACGCCCCCGGGAATTCATTCCCGCGGGGTTGAAAGTTATAGGCAAGTGAGCCATAGACTCTGTATGAATAATCCCCGCGTCGAACCATAGCCAAGTCCTTTCCTTATACTTTTTCGGCTACTCTCAGTTTTGCACTGCGAGAACGGGGATTTTCATCCAATTCCTTTGCGGAAGGAAGTATGGGTTTGCGGCTTACACTCTTGAGAGTCTGGACAAAGCCGCAGGTGCAGACAGGAAACTCCCTTGGGCAGGTACACCCTTTCTCACGGGACTGTATGGCGTTTTTGATTATTCTGTCTTCAAGGCTATGGAAGCTTATAACCGCAAGACGTCCACCCTTCCCAAGATGGTCAGCCGCGCAGGACATAAGTTCGCTGATAGCCTCAAGTTCATCATTAACGGCAATTCTTATAGCCTGAAAGCTGCGTTTTGCAGGATGCTGCTTCTCTCTCAGTGCCGCTGCCGGCATTGCGCCTTTAATAACATCAACGAGCTCAAGGGTCGTGTCAATACTCTTATAGCTTCTCTTATCAACAATGGCAGCTGCTATTCTCGGTGCATAACGTTCCTCACCGAAATCATAAAGAATGCGTTTTAGTTTCTCCTCCGGCCATTTGTTGACAACAAACCAAGCGGAAAGGCTTTCTGTTTCATCCATACGCATATCCAGCGGCGCGTCCAACATATAAGAAAAACCTCTTTCAGCCTCATCCAGCTGAGGAGAAGAAACTCCAAGATCGAAAAGCATACCGTCAACCTTGTCTATACCAAGCTCGGCAAGTATGTTATGAAGATCGCGGAAATTACCGTGAATATATGTAATTCTGTCGGAATATTCTTTCAGGCGTTCACCGGCACGTGCAATTGCACGTTCATCACGATCAATGCTTATAAGGCGACCTGTTGTAAGCCTCGCTGCTATCTGACCGCTGTGACCACCCATTCCAAGGGTACCGTCAACATATATTCCATTGGGTTTTATATTCAAAGCCTCAATGCACTCATCAAGGAGAACAGAATAATGCTTAAATTCCATTAAAATTCCAGCTCCTCCATTACCGCGGAGATGTTCTCCGGGGTTGTTTCAATTGCGTTTATCTCGCTCCATACAGAACTATCCCAAAGTTCTGCATGATTATTGCAGCCCACAACTGTTACATTCTTGCTAAGGCCTGCATATTCACGAAGATTTTGGGGAAGCAATATTCTTCCCTGAGCATCAAGCTCACACTTTGCAGCGTAAGCAAAAAGCGGGCGCATTTTGCGCTGCTTCACATAGGGCATTGCATTGACCTTGTCAGAAAAATCTCTCCAGCTCTCGGCGGAATAAGCCGAAAGACATTTATCCATGGAGAGGGTCACATAGAATATATTACCCAGTTCTTCCCTAAGTCTCGCAGGAATGAAAAGTCTGCCTTTGGAATCCAGATTATGCTGATATTCACCTGTCATTGACTCTTCACCCCCTTGCTATTTTATAATAATCAAGTAAAATATTGTATTTTTGTGGGATTTTGATGCACAATACACCACTTTCCCCCACCGCAAGTTAATTATAAGAGGTAGACATAAAAAATGCAAGCATAAATTTTTTCCATTTTTTGTCAGATGCCATCAAAAAACATTGCTATTTTACCTTAAAACAAAGGATGTTGTCCGATATGCAAAAGTCCCCCACAAAATCTTGTGGGGGACTTCATAAAAAATATTTTTTTATTAATTATTTTTTTAGTCAATACTGTTTCTCTGGGCAGAAACAGCAGCAGAACGAAACTCATTTCTGGAGTTTCTAACCTCAGAAAGGGCGGCGGTTATAGCTTCCTCAGTGCGGCGGAGAGCATCATCAACATATCCGTTAGCAACGCGGTAAAGCTCGCGAGTGCGTCCTTCTGCATTGGCAATAAGCTCATTGCTGCGAAGAGCTGCAGCTTTCACGATTTCCTGCTCATCGGTGAGTTCTTTTGCGCGCTCCTCAGCGGACTTGCGAATGGACTCGGCTTCACGCTTTGCGGAACCGATAAATTCATCTCTTGCGGTTACGAGACGCTTTGCCTCAGCAACTTCAACAGGAAGCTGAGCCTTGATCTCGTCAAGAATATTCATAAATTTATCTCTTTCAATTATGCACTTATCATTTCCGAGAGGGACTCCCCATGCTTCACTCACCATTGTATAAAGCATTTCGAGCATATCAAGTATACTGTTCTCCATTGCGTATGCCTCCTGATCTATAATTATCTTTTATAGGTTTTACTGCGTTCAATAACATCCTTCAAAATTTCCGAAGGAACAAGCTCCCGAAGGTCAGCTCCGTACTTCGCCATCTCCTTAACAACAGAAGAACTTATATACGTATATTTCTCACTGCTGGTAAGAAAAACCGTCTCGAGATCGGGATTGAGCTTTTTGTTTATTATCGCCATCTGGAACTCCGACTCAAAGTCACTAACCGCTCGAAGTCCTTTGACGAGGACAGCTCCCTCATGTCTCTTGACATATTCAGCCAGAAGTATGCTGCTTGTGTCAACCTCAACATTAGGAAATCGCTTAACAACGCGCTTAATAAGCTCTACTCTCTCTTCAAGAGAAAACATAGGCGTCTTGCTGCTGTTCACCATCACACAAACAACAACTTTATCAAATATCTTGCTGGCACGGCGAATAATATTGAGATGTCCCAAAGTGATGGGGTCAAAGCTGCCGGGATAAATAGCAGTACTCATTAGCTTAGCTTTCCTTTGTATAAACGCTCAGTTTGATCTTTCCGTAGGTATACTCCTTGCGCTTCTTATATGGCGCCTCCAATTCGGGAGTTGGAGTTTCCCTTCTTGTCTCACAGACGATTATACCACCTTCTGACAAGATGTCAATTTCTTTAATAGTCTTCAGAGCTTTTTCAGCAAGATCCGAATCATAAGGAGGATCGATGAAAATCAAGTCAAAATTACCGCAGCTGTGGAGATAACTTATTGCATCTGCCTGAATTACCTTACAATTCAGCTTGCAGTAGTCTACATTTTCCTTTATAAGCTTAACGCTGTCTCTTGCAAGGTCAACGATAACAACCTCGCCTGCGCCTCTGCTCTTTGCCTCAATGCCCAACTGACCGGTACCTCCAAAAAGGTCAAGGACTCTGCGCCCCTCAACATCAAACTGAACTATATTGAAAATGGCCTCTTTAACCTGGTCGCTTGTAGGACGGACATCGTAGCCATTGGGGGTTTTAAGCTTTCTTCCCCTGGCAGTGCCGGTAATAACTCTCATGTATTTTTCTCCTTTTGATGGAAATATTCATAAACCGCCTTGGCAGTATTCGAAGGCACAACCTGTGCCAGGGTCTGCAAATCGGCTTGACTTATTGCTTTTACTGTCTTAAATTCTTTCAAAAGCTGAGCTTTCCGTTTTTCTCCGACGCCGGGAATTCTGTCCAGCTCAGATGCAATGTTTTCGCTCCTCAGCAAACGGTGATATTCTATAGCAAAGCGGTGGACTTCCTCCTGCACCGTACCCACAAAGGAGAACACTGCCTGATTTCCAATAATTCCTATCTCTTCCCCGCTGCTGTTTACAAGGGCTCTTGTGCGGTGTCGGTCATCCTTTACCATGCCAAAAACCGGCAGTATCAAGCCCAGATCTGCAAGAGCACGTTCCGCAACGGCTGCGTGGGTTTCTCCACCATCGATGAGAAGCAAATCGGGAACATCGGCAAACTTCTCATCCCCTTCAATGCAGCGCTTGAAGCGGCGGTAAAGGGCTTCGTACATACTGGCATAGTCATCCTGCTTATCAGTTTCTTTTATTCTGAACTTTCTGTATTCGCGCTTCAAGGGCTTAGCGTTAACAAAAACGACCATTGCGGCAACTATTCCGAATGAGCCGATGTTTGAAATATCGAATGATTCAATCCTGTTTGGAAATGACGGAAGGGCAAGCGTCTTCTGGAGCCACTCAAGGGTTTTATTGCTTCGCTGCGACTGGGTGGTAGCTCTCATAACCTCTTCACGTGCATTTACGAGAGCAGATTTGACAAGTTCCGCTTTTTCTCCCCTTTGAGGAACGGAGATATTTACCGCTTTTCCCGATTTCTCACGAAGAAGATTTTTAACATCCTCCATATCCTCAATCTCGAAGGGCAGCAGAATGTTTTTAGGCAAATTTCCCTTGATGGTATAATACTGAATTAAGAGCTGCCCAAGCACTTCAGCATCTGCCTCAAGAGGCTCATCCATAAGCTCGAAATCCTTGCCCGCCATATTTCCGCCGTTAAAATGCAAAACGGCAAACGCGGTTTTTGCACCGCGGAAAAAACCGATAACGTCAGTATCCGCAAAGGCTGTTGCGATAACTTTTTGCTTATTACTCAGGCTTTCAATAGCGCGCATACGGTCACGAAGCTCCGCCGCAGCTTCAAAACGCAGTTCCTCCGCAGCTGATTCCATTTCAACGCGCAAAGAATCAAGAAGCTGCTCGCTATTTCCGGAAAGCACCATTTCCGCCTGTGCAATGCGGGCACGGAATTCCGCGGCATCGGGCTCACCGCGGCAAAAGCCGCTGCAAAGTCCCATCTGATAATTCAGACAGGGGCGCTCTTTTCCGATATCTCTCGGGAATTTTCTGCTGCAATCAGGCAGAAGAAGCGCTTTCTTCAGAGCAGAAATAATACCGAAGCTTGTTCCTCTGCTTCCAAAAGGCCCAAAATATTTCGCCCCGTCATCACTGATGCGGTTTACTATACTGATTCTCGGATACTCGCTTTTTGCATCAATGCGAATGAATGGATATGTCTTGTCGTCCCGAAGCAGAATATTATAATGAGGCATATGCCGCTTGATAAGGGAATTTTCCAGCACAAGAGCCTCAAACTCGGAATTGACGACTATGACCTCGAAATCCGCAACCTTCCGCACCATGGCCTCCACCTTTGGAAGATGCTCTCCCCGGAAATAGCTTGTTACCCTGTTTTTCAGTTTCTTTGCCTTGCCTACATATATAACATTCCCGAAGGAATCTTTCATAATGTATACGCCGGGCAAAAGAGGAAGCTTATTCGCTTTTTCACGAAGTATTTCAATCATATAACATCACTTTAAACTTAAGGGGCGTGTACACAACACGCCCCTTAAAAATATGCATAATTATTATTCCTCGAACTTGACAGAAACAAACTCAGCAAGTGTTTCAACAGCCTTTGCCTCGTCAATGCCATCAGCAATAATATTGATAGTGTCATCGGCAGAGATGCAGAGGGTGAGGACGCCAAGGAGGCTCTTTGCGTTTACCTTGCGATCGTTCTTTTCAACCCAGATGCTGCACTTAAATTCATTTGCCTTCTGGATAAAAAAAGTTGCAGGCTTTGCATAAAGTCCGAAATTATTATTGATAGAAACAGTTTTAATTACCATATCAGCTACTCCTCATCGGAAAATCTACCTTTATATTTTAACAAAAGTTCTTTTTCGCGTCAATATGATTATTAGGCTTTTATAACATCATTATTAAAATAAATAATCACTTCAACTCAACAACTGTTACGCCCATCTCTCCCTCGCCGTAACGTCCAAGTCTGTAGCTTTTAACATAACGGTTGCGTTTCAACTCATTCTGAACAGCCTGACGAAGAGTGCCTGTTCCTTTGCCGTGGATAATGGTTACTGTTTTCAGTTTTGCCATAACGGCGCTGTCAAGATAACGCTCCATTGCCAAAAGAGCTTCATCCACCATCATTCCGCGAAGGTCAACATCCGGAGAAACACTCATGTTTCTAAGCGCAGCGCTGCTTTTTTCAGCAACGCTCTTTTGGGCTTTTTGCGGCTTATCAACCAAGAGTACCTCGTCTTCCCTTGCGCTGACTTTCATAATACCCGCCTGAAGCTGCAAAACTCTGTCAGCACCAATGGAAATAACATCAGCTTTTATTCCCATAGAACGAATTTCAACAGTATCACCAACGCGAATTTCACGTGAAGATTCCTTGCGTTCCTCCGGCTTTTCCATACTTGCGGAAAGAGCATCCTCCGCCTCGTTCATGCTCCGGCGGAGCGCCGCTCTTGCCTCATTAACGGCAAGATGGTCCCTCTCCCCTTTTTCAAGCTTCCTGATTCGGTCAAGCTCTTCAAAAACATACTCTGCCTGACGGCGTGCATCATCAAGAATAATCTGCGCCTCGCGTTTTGCTTTTATTTCAGCCTTTTCAAGGCGCACCTCAAGTTCCGCTCTTAGCTGGGCACTCTTTTTTGCATTCTCCTCAGCGTCACGGAGCTTGCGGGCGATTTCGTCCTTGTCTTTCTCCATAAGCTGACGCTGATATTCAAGCTTTTCCAAAACCTCTTCCATGCTTGCGCTTTCGCTTCCTACGCGACCTTTTGCGTCTTCAATTATATATTCAGGAAGACCAAGGCGCTTGGAAATAGCAAAAGCATTGGACTTTCCGGGAATTCCGATAAGCAGACGGTATGTTGGTTTCAGCGTTTCAACATCAAACTCGCAGGATGCATTCTGAACGCCCTTCTGGGTCGTTGCATAAACCTTTAGTTCTGCGTAATGGGTAGTTGCCGCTACAAGAGCTCCGGCTTTTCTTGCGCTTTCGATTATGGAAATTGCAAGAGCAGCACCTTCCGTAGGATCTGTACCCGCTCCAAGCTCATCAAAGAGAAGGAGGGTGTTTTCGCCGCATTCCTCCAATATTCCCACAATGTTTGTCATATGAGCCGAGAAGGTGGAAAGGCTTTGCTCTATGCTCTGCTCGTCACCGATATCTGCAAGCACTTTATCGAAAACCGGAATTTCACTGCCGTCGGATGCGGGAATATGGAGACCGCAGGCCGCCATCAGGGAGAGCAGCCCCATTGTTTTGATAGAAACCGTTTTACCGCCCGTATTGGGTCCGGTGATAACAATAGTATCAAATTCACTGCCAAGGCGAACATCAATAGGCACTGCGCTTCCCTTTGGCAGAAGAGGATGTCGGGCGCGCTTAAGATTGATATCCCTGTTGCTTATTATAGGCTCGCCGCAATCAAGCTTATAGCTGAGTTTTGCTTTCGCGAATATAAGATCAAGTTCAATAAGAAGAATACAGTCAGAAGAAATATCATCGCGAAATGATGCGCACTCGGCGCTAAGCTCCATAAGAATTCGCTCAATTTCTTTCTTTTCCTGAATTCGCAGCTCTCTTATCTCGTTATTGGCTTTCACCGCAGCCATTGGCTCCACAAACACTGTGGCGCCGGAAGAAGATATATCGTGAATAAGTCCGGGAATTGCATTTTTATGGTCGGCGCGGACAGGAACAACATATCTGTCGGAGCGGGTGGTTATTATAGCCTCCTGCAAAGCTTTTGAGTAGCTGGGAGAAGAAATGATCTTCTGAAGGACCTCTCTTACCCTCGACGCTGCCGCGCGAATCTTTCTGCGTATGTCTGCAAGCTCCTTGCTTGCCAGATCAGCGATTTCATCTTCACCGGTAATGGAAGTAAAAATCTTTTCCTCAAGATACTTGTTGGCATGCAAAGAAAGGAAAAGATAATTAATATCGCTCCTTCCGGCAGCATCACCGCTGCCATAGGCCTTCGCAAGGCGTGCGCACTGCAAAACGCCGGCAATATTGAGTAATTCACGGGTATTTAAGACTCCGCCCATATCGGCGCGAGCAAGAGCATTGCGGACATCTTTAACACCGCTGAAGCCGGGAGTGCCTCTTGTAACCATCATTTCCTTGGCTGCGCTTGTTTGTCCCATAAGACGCTGGACCTCAGTTCGATGGGCGCTGGGTCGAATTTCAAGACACTTCTCCTTCGCGGCCTCGCTGACAGCCTCTTTAGCGAGCATTTCCAGCACCGCGGGAAGTTCCAGTGTTATCATGGATTTTTCGTATAATTCCATATAATCTATCCTTTGTAACTTACACCTTTCCAGTAATCCAGCGACGAAAAACCTCTTTCAAGCTGAGACGCAACATAGGCTTCAACGATATCCGAAAGCTGTTTTTTGTCCATTTCAGAAATACTGAAAGAGAAAATCTTTTTAGGTTCTGCAAGGCAAATATATCTCATAGCTTCAAGAGTATCCTTGGAAAGCGGCATACTTATACCGGCAGTTCCCGGGGTGCAGCCCCGGCAATGCAAAACTCCTCCCTTTATAGAAAACAGAGCGTCCACGGGCATCTCTTCACCACAGGAAACACAGCCAAAGAGGTCCGGTTCAAATCCGGAGAGGCACATTAGTCTCAGTTCAAAAACAGCCTTAATATGCAAAGGGTCATAAAGTTTTCTGCTTAAAGCAAACAGAGAATTCAGTCCAAGCTGAAGAAGCTCAGGATTGGGACTATCCTCATCACTGACCGCATCCAGCATATCTGCAAAATAATTTGCCAAAGCAAGATACTCAATATCTTCTCTCAATGGAAGAAACTGTTCAATAGTCTGTGCTTCATTTAAACTCCATTTACCCTTGTTGCCAAACAAGGTCATATCGCTGAAGCAAAGAACCTGGGATGCCGCTGCATATTTGCAGCTTTTTCTCAATGCTCCCCTTGCCTTTACAGTAAGCTTGCCTTCTTCCGCAGTCAACACCGTGAGTATTTTGTCCGCATCTTTGTATTTTGTTTCCCGAAGCACTAAAGCTTTGGTATTAAGATACATATTATGTAAACCCCAATTAAATACTGCAGCAGGGCGAATTTTGTATTCGCCCCACATAATTCTTATCGCGTTTTATCCCTTGAACGGCATTTTTCCTCCGCCTTCAGCAGAAGGAAGCACATTGGCTCGCCGGTTTCCTTGAATACGCTCCAATAAGTATCCTTCATATTTCCGCCTCCATATTATTAGCCTTGCGTTTCGCAGCGAAAATATGAAAGGTAAATTTTATTATTCTTTAAATCCGAAGTTGCGAAGCAGCACATCGCTGTCTCGCCAGTTTTCCTTAACCTTGACCCATGTCTGGAGATAAACCTTGGTACCCATAAAGCGCTCAATATCGCGTCGGGCCTGCTCGCCTATCTTCTTGAGCATTGCCCCCTGCTTTCCGATAATAATACCTTTATGACTTGCTTTTTCGCAATAAATGGTCACATCAAGGTCAATTATCTCATTTTCACGCTCAGTAAAACGGGTAACCTCAACGGCTGTTCCGTGGGGAATCTCTTTATCAAGACAGCGCAGAAGCTTCTCGCGGACTATTTCGGCGCAGACATGCTTGTCCGGCTGGTCAGTTACCATATCCTCGGGGAAAAGTGCGGGAGATTCAACGGCGTAGTCTTCCATCATCTCAAGTAGCTGCTCGGTGCCGTTTTTACGCATTGCGGAAATGGGGATGATGGCTTTCCAGTCGAACACCTCAGCATAACAGGCGATAACGGCCAGAAGAGCCTCTTTTTCAACGGTATCAATCTTATTGATGATCAATATTGCTGGGCATCCGCTCTGCTTGATACGTGCAATGAGCGCTTCCTCCTGAGAGCCGATATTGGCAATAGGCTCAACAACGAGGAGAATAAGGTCAACATCGGGAATGGACTCATTTACCACATTCACCATATAGTCTCCAAGTTTTGTGCGGGGCTTGTGGAAACCGGGGGTATCCATAAGCACAAGCTGAGTATCTCCCCTGTTGATAACAGCGGTAATTCGGTTTCTTGTGGTCTGGGGCTTGTTGGAAACAATGGCAATTTTCTCACCAACAAGGGAGTTGGTTAAAGTGGATTTTCCTACATTGGGTCTACCGCAGATAGTAATCATTGCAGTTTTGTTTATCATCTGTAATCTCCCTAATATTTTTAGAAGGTAAAGGACATTTGACCTTCTTTATAAACCTATGATTTTCATAATCGCGTCTTCTCTTGAGCGCATCTGGGCTTTCTGCTCCGCCTCGTCAAGATGGTCATAGCCAAGAAGATGCAAAACGGAATGAACGCAAAGATAGCTAATCTCGCGAGCAAAGCTATGACCGTATTCTTCAGCCTGAGCATAGCAGCGCTCCAGCGATAAAACCATGTCTCCCAGAACTATTCTTCCCTTCTCATGGTCATATTCGCATAATTCAGATGAAAATGCGCCGGGAACAAGCTCATTCATAGGGAAAGACAGCACATCCGTGGGGCGGTCAATCTCCCTTTGCTCCAAATTAATGGCGTGGATACCCGCGTCATCAGTTAACATAATACTTATATGACACTTCTCACTAATCCCCTCGGCCTTCAGCGCTGCTGACGCGGCGCGTTTGAGCAGCCGGGCAACTCCAAAATGGCCAAGACCGCGTTTTTCTCTGTATACCTGTATCTTATGCATAATCTAATTTTCCTCTTTTGGACTGATTACTTTTTCTTATATTTTCCGGGCATCGTCTTTGCCGGTGCTTTGTCAGGAAAAGACTTCTTTTCGTATGCCTCAATTATCCGCTGAACAAGCACATGGCGTACAACGTCCTCACTTGTCAGGCGGCAGATAGCAATATCCTCAATTCCGTCAAGAACGCGCATTGCCTCTTTCAGACCGCTGGGCTTATCACTGGGCAGATCTATCTGGGTAACATCGCCGGTGATAACCATTTTTGAACCGAAGCCCATACGGGTAAGAAACATCTTCATCTGTTCCCGGGAGGTATTCTGGGCTTCATCAAGGATAATAAAGCTATCATCAAGAGTGCGTCCGCGCATATATGCAAGAGGGGCAACCTCAATATTGCCTTTTTCCAGATAGCTGTTATAAGTTTCCGCTCCGAACATATCAAAGAGTGCGTCATACAGCGGGCGGAGGTAAGGGTCTACCTTGCTCTGCAGATCTCCGGGCAAAAAGCCCAGTCTCTCGCCTGCTTCAACCGCAGGTCTTGTAAGGATTATTCTGTTTACTTCCTTGGCACGGAAGGCAGCAACTGCTGCAGCAACTGCGAGATAGGTCTTACCGGTTCCCGCAGGTCCTATACCAAGAGTGATGGTGTTATTTTTAATGGCCTCGCAGTAGGCACGTTGGCCGAGAGTTTTGGCTTTGACAGCCTTGCCCTTGCTGCTTACGCAAACAGTGTCCCCTGCGATGGCGGATATTTTGGTTTCTTTACCCTCACGTACAAGCTTAAGTATATAGCGCACATTCTGGGCGTCAATATTCTCGCCCCTTGCAGCAAGAGAGATAAGCCCTTCAATGGCCTTTTCCGCAAGGGCAACATTTTCCTCGCTTCCGCTTATGCGAAGGCTGCTGTCCCTGTCCGTTACGGCCACATCCAGCTCGGTCTCAATAATTCTTATATTCTGGTCGAAAGAGCCAAAAACATTGACTATGTTTTCAATTCTGTCCACTTCTATTCTTTTCTCTGCCATTTATTCATCATCCGCTTTCTGACTGAACCTATATTTGCTTTGGGCGATTTCATCCTCGCTTACAGCTACAGTCCTTCCGATATTTTCGACGCAGCGAACTCTCAATGTTGAAATAATCAGTCCTTCATTTTTGCTGAAATTAAGTTTCTCGCCGAGAATCTCGCCGTCTTTAATTTCCCGGGAAAGTTCCTCTCTCAGACAGTATTCCAATTCCTGTGCCGCCACATAATAATCTGTTTCATATTCTTCGCAAGTATAGTAACAGGATGTTTCCTTCACTATACTCAATGGAAGCTTAATCAAACCTTTAATCTCAGGACTCCATACAGATATGATTTTATCACAAAAGCTGTCTGAAATGCTACTGCTTGAATAAAAATTTATTCGTTTATTGCCTATTATTAAAGCATATTTTCTTGATTTCTCACCTGTAGCTATACGTTTTTGTTTTATTGACGGTCTTATTGCCGAAAAAATATTATTTGTTTCAGCCTTTATGCTGCCAAGGGAATGGAGAAAACGTGGCGGAGAATAACTGCTTTCCACGATTCCCGATATTAAAATATCGCCCTTTTTCACCGCGTCTCCGGATTTAACAACGCTTTTTCCCTCAAGAGTGTTTATCTCCATTATAAATGCGTCTTTATCCGATATAATATTTGAACATTCATTTTCATATATCATTTCCGGCGGAGACTTTCTTTCGACAATGATTACCTCTGCCAAGCTCCCGTGCATATTGACTGTTATCCAGCTCAGTTCCGGTATGCGGTAAAGCATCTTGCTTCTGATAGAGTCTGCAGAAAATCCCGGCCAGAAAGAACCGCAGCCAACACCGCACTCAGAAAGTGCACATAGAATTTCCCCATCCGGAATATTTTTGTTGCCTTTAAGCTCAATTTCCCAAACATAGAATTTTGACCAAAAAACAAGTCCTATCAAAGAAATCATAAAAATAACAGGAAGTATTTTCCTACGAAATGTTCTTATCCATTCTTTGCCGCTGCTAAGTACCGTTAAATCACAAAAACATTTTTTCGCAATATTCTTGCAGGGCTCAATATCTCCTGTATGTACCTTCAGTTCCGCAGTAAACTTATCAATTCTTCTAATTGAAGCAAGTTCAATTGCCGCATCCGCGCAGCTATTCAAGAAACTTTCCGGAATTAAGCCCTTAATTCTGATATGAGCCATTCCGGAAAGATAGCCAAAAATTGCAGACATTTTTATTCAAGCTCAAGGCTTAAAATATTTCCGCCTATTATGAGCCCCTCCTTCTTCATCGCAATAATATAAAGATTCTCCCCGCCTATCCTAACTCTCTCTTTTTTACAATCAACCACTATGCATTCACAATTGCATTCAAGAACTCCCCTGCAGTTTTCAATACTCATTCGCTTCTTGCCCGTCAAGCATATGCGGCATGCTCCGGCTGCATCAGACGGCAGACCATATTTTTCAAGGGCGTTTTCAACCACTCCCACCTGATCACCTCTTATGAAAATCTATGCAGAGAAGGACAACTTTAGCCCCTCGAAATCATAGTATTAAAGCAAAGGGGGTGCCATAAATCAAAAAGTATATTGTTCGTTTTTTTAGCGCTTGTATAATTGCCTCTGCATTATTTGTTCTAACATTAAACCCCGGGGAATTTTCAGAAGCTGTAAAAGATGCATTAAATGTCTGCGCCAGCATCATTATCCCCTCTCTCCTTCCGTTTTTCTTTATATCCGGACTTATTTCTTCTATGGGCTTTGCAGATGATATGGCAAAGCTCATGCAAAAACCTTTTAAGCGTTTTTCTTGTGTAGCGGCTTATGCATGCACCCCCTTCCTCCTTGGTATACTTGGTGGTTATCCTGTGGGTGCGATAGCAATTTCGGAACTTGTGAAGGATGAAAAAATAAGCTCCAAAGAAGCAGAAAGGATTCTCCCATTCTGCAATAATACCGGCCCGGCATTTATAGTCGGCGCCGTTGGAAGCGGAATATTTGCTTCGGGCAAGGCGGGCATAATGCTATACTGCTGTCATATTGCCGCCGCCTTGATTCTTGCTGTATTATCCTTGCATAGCTTAAGAAACGAACAGACTTTCTCCCTTGAATCAGTAGATAACTATCCATCCTTGCTCAGGATTTTGCCCGCTTGTGTGAGGCTTGCTTTAGACAAATGTTTTACAATATGCTCATTCGTTATTTTTTTCGCTGTTATCTCAGAAATTCTAAAGTCTCTCGGAATAATATCATCAGTATCCCTTGCCCTTAACAAAGCAAGCGGACTTGAAATCGGAATATGCGAAAGTCTCATCGCGGGATTTACTGAGCTTGGCGGTGGAATTGCTTCCATGGCGGGGATGAAATTATGCCGAAGCAGCCTTACCCTTGCGGCATTCATTCTTGGATTCGGAAGTCTGTCCGTGCATTGTCAGACTTTTGCAGTTGTAAGCGAAGCAAATATAAAATGCGCCCGACATTTTGTCGGACGCATTTTACACGGAGCCATTTCGGCTCTTTTAATATATATTTTTTACGGCATTATCAGAATTTGAACACAAGTCCCGCAACTGCGGAAAATGCAATAAACACAAGAGGGTGGAATTTCTTTGTCTTCTTCACAAGGTTGGTAAACACCCAGATAACAGCGAAGAGTATTATCGCTTTCGGGTCAACAAGGTCAAATATCCTTCCACTTAGCTTAAATGCGGGTATATCCACAATACACAGCATAAGAACGCTGACTCCCGCGGCGGCTATCAAGGCTGTTGAGGCAGGTCTTATCCCGTAAAAAACACGGTCAACATACTTGCTGTTTCTGAAGGCCTTCAAAAAAGCGGCCACTATCAAAATAACAATAGCTGACGGGAGAACAAGACCCAAGGTTGCTATAATGCTTCCGGGTATGCCTGCGGTGAGATAACCCACATAGGTTGCCATATTTACGCCTATGGGACCGGGGGTTGATTCGCTTACCGCCACCATATCCGCAAGCTGAGCAGGGGTGAACCATCCTGTGCGGGCGGAAATATCCTCAAGGAATGGAATAGTTGCCATTCCGCCGCCTACAGAAAAAAGACCCGTCAGAAAAAATTCAATGAAAAGCTGAATATAAATCACTTCTTCTCAGCCCCCTTTGCTTTTATACTTCCGATAAGGAGACCGGCAATCGCTGACATAAGGACAAAAACAACGGGTGTAATATCTATAAATACAGCAAGAACAAAGACAACAATAAAAATGGCAAGGGTTATCCTGTCCACAACGGTTTTCTTCCAAAGCTTAACAACAGCATTAAGAATAAGTACACATACGCAAACTCGAATGCCGCCGAATACATGAATAACAGCGGGAATATCCGCAAAATTGCTAATAAGGGCAGCGATTACCGTGATTATAACAACAGAAGGAAACACAACGCCGGCAGTGGCAGCAAAGCCACCCCAAATTCCCAGAAGCTTTTTGCCTATGAAAGTTGCGGTATTGACGGCTATAACGCCCGGGGTGCACTGACCGATGGCGAAATAATCCGAAAGCTCCTCCTCCGTTGCCCAGCCTTTATTTTCAACAACCTCGCGCTGCAGAATGGGAAGCATTGCATAACCTCCGCCAAAGGTCATCACTCCAACCTTTGCAAAGGTTAAAAAAACATCCAGATAGTTGTTCACTCTTCCACCTCCAGAAAATGTTTTCATAAAGTATACCACCTGATTTCAAAAAAAGAAAGTTGTTAATCGATATAGATTATGATAAAATCCGAATTATGGAAAATAATATTGAACTTAAGAAAAACCAAATATATGAAGCTGATATAGTCTCCTGGTCCAGTGACGGAGGCGGAGTCTGCCGCATTAATGGCAGAGCGGTGTTTGTTCCCGGTGCAATTCCCGGTGAAAGGTGGGAAGTTCGCATTCTCAAGGTTACTAAAACCGCAATTTTCGGAAAGGGAGAAAAGCTCCTTTCCCCCTCCCCGGACCGCATTACTCCCGACTGCCCCTATTTCAAGAAATGCGGAGGCTGCGCCCTGAGACACATCACTTATGATGCCGAGCTTGATTTTAAACTGGAGAGAGTAAACGAGGCATATAAGCGCATTGGCGGACTTGATTTGATTGCCGATGAAATAATTGGCGGAGAGGAAACCGAGCGCTACCGCAACAAGGGTATTTACGCAATCGGCGAGGGACCCGTAAAAGGATTTTTCCGCCCCCGCAGCCACGACATTATCCCCGTGGAGGACTGCATTATTCAGGACAAGTCCTCCAACTGCGCCGCTAAGGCGGTATGCGATTTTATGGCCGAAAACGCTGTCCCCGCCTATCACGAACTCAGCAGCAAGGGACTTGTCCGCCATGTTTTCACCCGCTATGGCCGTGTATCCGGCGAGCTTCAGGTAACCGTGGTTGCCGCAGGCGGTTTCGGCAGCAAAACCACTGCTCTCACCGAAGCGATCCGCAAGGCTTGTCCCGAGTGTGTAAGCATTGTTCTCAATGTTAACCGCAGCAAAGGCAACACTGTCCTTGCGGGAGACTTCTATACCCTCTGGGGCAAGGATACCATCAGTGATACTCTTTGCGGATTGGAATTTGAACTTTCTCCCCGCTCCTTTTATCAAATAAATCCCGTACAGGCTGAAAAGCTTTATTACAAGGCTCTTGAATACGCCTCTCCCGACGGAAAAGGCCTTATTCTGGACCTCTATTGCGGAGCGGGTACTATTTCCCTCTGTCTTGCCCGAGGCTGCGAAAAGGTAATCGGCGCTGAAATCGTTCCCGAGGCTGTTGAAAACGCAAAAATGAATGCGTTGAGAAACGGCATCCAAAATGCTGAGTTCATCTGCGCGGATGCAGGTGAAGCCGCCGCAGAGCTTCTTCGCAGGGGGACAAAACCCGACGCTGTCGTTGTGGATCCGCCCCGAAAAGGACTTTCAGCGGAAGTTATCGACGCCATATGCGCAATGTCTCCCGAAAGAGTTGTCTATGTTTCCTGCGATGTTTCCACTCAGGCCCGGGATTTGAAAATATTCGCCGAGAAAGGCTATACGGCAAAAAAAGCTGCTGCAGTTGATATGTTCCCCCGCACACACCATGTGGAGACGGTTGTTTGTTTAGAAAAGGCTGATTAGAAAGGAGTTTCGCCTATGAGAAAATCCATATGCATCTTTTTGGTTATTATGATTCTTCTCAGCTGTTTAACAGGCTGCGGCCTATTAAGAAATTTCACCGAAAGTTTAGAAAACAAGTCCGAAGCTTCCCCGATAGTTGATGAAATGATGAACGCACTTGCGGAAAATCGCACCACCGATGCAAAGGCCTTGCTTCACCCCGACACGGAAGAAGACTCAGACGAAGCCATTGCGCAGTTATGTGATTATCTGGACGGACGCAAGGCGGTTTCCATTGAGCCTTTAAGCATTAATATTCAAACAAACGTCAGCAACTCCGGAAAAACACGTCAGGAGAATATTAGCTATCGTGTTGACCTGAACGATGACAGCGCTATTTACATAAACGCCGTATATCTTTCCGATAAATCCGGCTCGGGATTCCTGCACTTTCAGTTTGTAATTGGTTTGGTATAAGATAACGGCTATTTCCTTATAATTAAGTTCTTTTAGAGCTGACAGTATTTGCTCACAAAAGCAAAAAAATACTTGAAATAACAATTTATATGTGTTAGTATGTTCTGCGTGACTATCGACAAGTATGGGCATAGCCCATTTGACTTTGAAAGGATGAAACATTAATGGAAACCATCAAACTCATACTCACCATCATTCAGCTTATCGCAGGCCTCGGTCTTATCATCATCATTATGCTCCAGTCCGGTAAGGGTTCCGGTCTCAGCGGCGCTATCGGCGGCGGTAACGACAGCTATTCCTTCAAGGCTAAGGCAAAGACCATGGACGCAAAGCTCACCAAGATGACCAAGTGGATCGCTCTTGCTTTCGTTGTTCTTACCTTCGTTCTGAACCTTCTGTAAGTTAAAAAATTCAAAGCTCCATCCGAAATCGGATGGAGCTTTTTTATTTCATATACAGTAACAAAATCTGGCGCCGCAGCAAAGATTGCAGAGAAGGTTTGCAAGGCAAAGCTTTGTGCACATACTGCTGTCATCCATCTGGAATCCTCGGTAACCAAAGCCCTGACACGCAGCCTCATAAACCTGAGCTCCGGACTCTATCTGCTCAAGAAGCTGGCGATACTGCATATTGCCCGGACTTAAGCGGCAGGCTGTGCGGGCATCTTCCAGCGCGGCAACGCGGTTGCCCACATTATAGTTTGCGATTGCGTGGAGATAATACCACTCTCCGTCACGCTCGGAAACGGGAACGCCGGAAAGAGCGGTAAGAGCTTCGCGGAAATGGCGGGCTCTTAAGTAGCTTCTGGCAGCCTGGATTTCACTGCGCTCACCGCTTCCCTGTCCGCCATAGCTATATCCGCCGTAACCATAGCCGCTATAGCCGTAGCCGCCGAAGCCATCCTGCTGACTCTGCGGGTTCTTTATCTGATCATAGGCCGCATTGATCTCATTCATTTTCTGAGCAGCATAGGCGTCACCCGGATTAAGATCGGGGTGATACTTTTTAGCAAGCTTTCTATACGCTGCCTTTATCTCCTCGTCGCTGGCATCGGGGGATACACCAAGCACTTTATAGGGATCACTTATCAACTTGTGTGTCCTCCTTGTTTTTTCTTATGGCCAGAGCATACTGATGCCACACGCCGCTGAATAAAATATTGCGCATTATATCCACATCCTGCAGAAGAGGCAGCATCTCAAAAATACGGGTGCACTCTCCGGCAAGCATTTTCAAAATCAGAAGTCTGTCATCTTCCGTGACGCTCTCGCCGCCTTCTCTGATGAAAGGATTAAAGCGAGAATGCTTTCTGTCCTTCTCAAGGTCTACACAGGCATCCATCATATAGATAAACCTGCCCAAAGCCTGCCCGAAATTACGGATGCGCGAAGACCAGACGCTGTCCTCCTCGCATACGAAAAGCTCACCCATCAACTCGGCAAAGCAATTCGCGGCATCGTCCGCTTCGCTGTCGGACCTCTTTTCAATTTCTGAAAGTGAGTTTATACAGCCTTCGATTGCTTCGCACTGGCGAGGCCAGAGCTCTTTTATTTTCTTATATCTACCCTCAAACGCTTTTGCCTGGGCAAAGCGAAGAGCGTTATGCTCGTCCTTCCAGTCATCAAGACAGTTATAATAAGCAAGGGCAAGATTCATATCCGCTGCATAGTCGGTAAAGCGGTCGGACCAGTATCCTCTCTTTTTGATGGGGTGAACCATGCACCCGCCCTCTCCAGAAGTTTCTTCCGGCTCATACATGCTGCTAAGAAACATTATGAGGAAGGTCATATCAAAGCTGAGCGTAATTCTGCTTAGCTGACCGTGGCGCTCCTTGAGCGCGCGGCAAAGACCACAGTAACAACCTTTATATCTTGAAAGCTGCTCTTCGCTTAAAAGAGCGGCATTGGCTTCTATATATCCAAACATAGCTTAAGTCCTGCGTTCAAAGGCTCTTCCGCATTTGCGGCAGGTTACTCTGATTTTTCCCTTTCCTCTGGGTACGCGAAGCATAGCCTTACAGGAGGGACAGCGGAAAAAAGCATAATCCTTGCTCTGCTTTCTGCGCTCGTTCCAGTTTTTGAATGCATACACGAACTTATTTCGCATTTGAAGATAACGTGCATTCTCAGCTCTGCGCTTATCAAGATTTTTGGAAAACATACGAAAGATGTTATAAACAAGCAAAATAAAAGCTATGCTGTAGAATATACTGCCTTCAATGAAAACATCTATCAGTATAAATATCAGCACAAGATAGCTTATAAATCTGCCAAGATGGTCCGCTCCGTTGCGGCCATACATAAACCTTGCAAACTTTTCTCTCATAGAACGCTCCAAATTACGAATATATTTACAAAATTATAATCAGTATGTCAGCATATCGCACTAAAGTCAATAAACTAAATGTAAATTTTTCTATGTCGAAAACTGCGACAATGCTTGTATATTGCTCATGCAAGGTGTATAATATTCCTACTTGTATGACTTTCATACCAATAACACATTGGAAGGAGAGCAAAATCCTTGGCTAAAGGCAAGCATTTATACGGCATTAACGGAGGTAAACATATCTTCGGCACCGTTAAAGTTGGCGAAAAGGGACAAATTGTTATCCCGAAGGATGCCCGCGAAATTTTCGGCATTGCTCCCGGCGATACGCTGCTTATTCTCGGAGATGAGAAAAACGGCATAATCGTCACCCGTCCCGATGTTATAAACGAGGCGGCAAAAAAAGTATTTGAAAACATTGAAGAGGGTAATTAAAGACTATGGAAAACATATACGCAAAATTTGGTATTGACAAAAAAATACTGGATTATTCCCAAAAGATAATAAAAGAACTGAAGCCTCGCTTTGAGGAAATAGATGCTGTTGCAGAATACAATCAGGCAAAGGTTATCAAGGCAATGCAGGATAACCGGGTGGATGCCCAGTGTTTTGCAGGCAGCACCGGTTATGGCTACAACGACGCAGGTCGCGATACTCTTGAACAGGTTTATGCACACGCCTTTGGCACGGAGAGCGCCCTTGTCCGCCCCCAGATAACCTGCGGCACCCATGCGCTGGCTATAGCCCTTTCCGCGAACCTCCTTCCGGGAGATGAGCTTCTCTCCCCCGTTGGCAGACCCTACGACACTCTTGAAGAGGTAATCGGCATACGCCCCTCTCCCTGTTCCCTTGCCGAATACGGAGTTAGCTATAACGAAGTTGAGCTTCTGCCGGACGGCAGCTTTGACTACGAGGGAATTCGCAATGCAATAAACGAGCGCACCAAGCTTATCACCATTCAGCGCAGCAAGGGTTACGCTATGCGCCGTACCTTTTCCGTAAGCCAGATTGGCGAGCTTATCGCATTCTGCAAAAGCGTCAAACCCGATGTGATATGCATGGTTGATAACTGCTACGGCGAGTTTGTTGAGGTTATAGAGCCCAGTAATGTTGGCGCGGACATGATAGTCGGTTCTCTTATCAAAAACCCCGGCGGAGGCCTTGCCCCCATCGGCGGCTATATATGCGGCAGCAAGGAATGCGTTGATCGCTGCGCCTTCCGTCTCTCCGCTCCCGGTCTCGGTCAGGAAGTTGGCGCAAGCCTCGATGTTAAGACCAGTCTTTATCAGGGCTTCTTTATGGCTCCCACCGTTGTTGCCGGAGCTCTCAAGGGAGCCATCTTCGCCGCAAGACTTTATGAGTCCCTTGGCTTCCGCGTTCTTCCCGACGGCAATGAAAGCCGCCATGACATAATTCAGGCTGTTGAGCTTGGTTCTCCCGAGAGAATGATCGCCTTCTGCAAGGGCATTCAGGCTGCCGCTCCCGTGGATAGCTACCTCACCCCCATTCCCTACGCAATGCCCGGCTATAATGCTGATGTTATTATGGCGGCAGGCGCCTTCGTTCAGGGATCTTCCATCGAGCTTTCCGCCGATGGTCCCATCCGCGAACCCTATTCCGTATACTTCCAGGGCGGTCTTACCTGGTATCACGCAAAGCTCGGTATTATGATGAGCCTGCAGAAAATGTATGAAGCAGGTCTTGTAGATATTAAATAAGGAGGGAAACATATGTGGTTTTGGCTTGCAATTATTACTTTGCTCTGCTGGAGCGGAAGTGACCTTTTCTCAAAAATCGGCTGTGCCGATTCAAAGGATAAATATTCCCATCTTAAAATGGTCATGGCCGTTGGCATCGTAATGGGTCTCCATGCGGCATATGAGATATTCATCGGCGGAACCGAAATTAGCTGGAATGTTATTTTCACCTATCTCCCCGTATCCCTCCTCTACATCCTCTCTATGGCAATGGGTTATCTTGGACTGCGCTATATTGAGCTCAGCATCTCCTCTCCCATCTGCAATGCCTCCGGCGCTCTTGTTGCCGTTTGCGCCATTCTTACCGGCGGAGAGAGCTATCCTCCCCTTGTTCTTGTCGCTATTGCAATCGTATGCATTGGTGTTATCGGTCTTGGAATTGTTGAATCCCGTGAGGACGAGGAGCTTCGCGCCGCAAGACAGGAAAAGGGCAATTACAAGTATGCTAAAAGCTGGCTGGCATTGGCTCTCCCCATTGCTTACTGCCTCCTGGATGCTGCCGGAACCTTTGCCGACAACATTGTTCTCGAAACCCTCAATGAAGACAGCGCCAATGTTGCCTATGAGCTAACCTTCCTGGCCGCAGGCGTGGTTTGCTTCATTTATACTATCATTATCAAGAAGCAGAAGCTTATTCCCAAAATGGAAGCTCCCAAGTATGTGGGCGCTATCTTCGAAACCGCAGGTCAGTTTGCCTACATATACGCAATCGCCGACTCCGAGCATCTTGCCATGAGCGCACCCATTATCTCTTCTTACTGCGTTGCCAGCGTTGTCTGGAGCCGCATCTTCCTTAAGGAGAAGCTAAGCTGGAAGCATTACGCAATGGTGCTTCTTGTTATCATCGGTATTGTTATCATGGGCGTTTTTGATGTATAAAAATCCCTGACTGAAAAAGAGCTCAGCCGATCGGTTGAGCTCTTTTTTTATGTATTTCGTTCTATAAAACTGATCGCAAAATCCTTCCAGCATTCTGCAGGAAGTCCCTCCGAAAGTCCCGTTGCATGATCTCCTTCGGAGAAAACATGCACTTCGTGAATAATGCCCTCCTCCGCAAGAGCGGAAGCCATTTCATAGCTTTGGGAAACATTCACCATTTTGTCCGTCGTGGTATGCCAGATAAAGCTTGGCGGTGTGCAGCGGTCAACATTTTTAGGCGCGCAGTATGTTTCCAAAAGATCGGCAGGATAGAAATCCATTGCGCCGAAAACAGCCAAATTCATAGTTGCGGAGGCGCTGCTCAGATTAACTGCGGGATAACAGAGAATGGATGCATTTGGACGAACCTCTTCCCTATTGCTGCATACGCTCTTCCAGATTTCTTCCCTCGCCCAATAGTTGCAATAGTTTGCTGCAAGATGACCTCCTGCAGAAAAGCCCATAAGACTTATCCTGTTTTTGTTCAGGCGAAAGCGTACGGCGTTGTCGCGAAGAAGCTTTATGGCAAGAGCTGTCTGCTGCAAAGGCTCGGGAAAGCGTGTATGGAGATTTATCGGTGTATCCGCCTTATCAAAGGACGGATGGAGAGTGCTGTAGCAAAGGACAAATGCAGCAAATCCCCTCCGGGCAAAATATTCCGCAACAACAGAGCCTTCCCTGTCGCTTAAGGCGAAATAAGCTCCTCCCGGCAAAATCAAAAGCGCGGGGAGATTTTCGCCCTCTGAGGGCAAAAATGCATCAAGACGGACGTTGCTGTCCTTATCCCAGAATTTAATTGAGCTTTTCAGTATTTCCATACACTCTTATCGGATTATACGTACACGCATAACTTCATCCATTGCGGATATCTGCTCCTCAATATGGGCGCTTATGTCACTGCCGGTATCGATTATGGTGTAGGCAATATCTCCGCTGGGCTTGTTAATCATATGTTCAACATTGATATTCTCATCGCCGATAAGATCAAGGAAGCGGTTGATCATACGGGGCACGTTTCTATGAATAACGCAAAGGCGTGCCTCGCCTATACGCTCAAGGCTGACCGTGGGCAGGTTTACGCTGTTTTTAACATTGCCGGTTTTAAGATATTCAACAAGCTCCTGAGCTGCCATAACGGCGCAGTTTACTTCGCTCTCCTCAGAGGAGCCGCCAAGATGAGGAGTGAGAATAACATTTTTATGCCCTATAGTAGCCTCAGAGGGGAAATCAGAGGCGAAATAAGCAATTTTGCCGCTGTCGAGAGCTGCAAGAACAGCCTCTTCATTGACAATGCCGCCGCGGGCGCAGTTTATAAGACGCACGCCGTCACGCATTTTTGCTATTGCCTTCTCACCTATCATTTCTCTGGTTTCAGGGGTGAGAGGAGGATGGAGAGTGATATAGTCGCAGAGAGGATAAAGCTCATCAAGGCTTTCGATGCGCTGAACATTCTTGCTTACCTTCCATGCCGCGTCAACGGAAAGATAGGGGTCATATCCGTATACGGTCATACCCAGATCCAGTGCGGCATTGGCAACCTTGCTGCCCACAGCGCCCAGACCGATTACGCCGAGAGTTTTTCCCTCCAGTTCAGGACCTACGAAATCCTTCTTGCCTCTTTCAACCTCTTCCTTGATGGCATCATCACCAAGACCCTTGAGGGTATCGATCCAGCGCATGGAGTCAACAACGCTTCTTGCGATGAGAACCATAAGGCTTATTGTAAGCTCCTTTACGGAGTTGGAATTGGCGCCGGGAGTATTGAAAACAGCAATGCCCTCCTGGGTGCAGCGTTCAACAGGGATATTGTTAACGCCAACACCGCTGCGGGAAATGGCAAGAAGCTCAGGATTGAACACATAATCGTGGATAATTTTGCTGCGCATCAAAATACCGATGGGTTTTTCTTCTCCCTCGGAAATGGCAAAGCCAGCATTTCTCAGCACATCAAGTCCGTTTTCGGAAAGATTATTAATTATCTTAATATCAGCCATGATTTTTCACCTCAAAATCTTTCATAAACTCACGCAGCGCCTTTACAGCTTCAAGGCTCTGCGCATTATATATGGATGCCCGCATACCGCCTACCGAGCGGTGACCTTTGACATTCAAAAATCCGGAAGCGGCAGCCTCCTTAGCAAAAAGGGCGTCCATTTCTTTATCACCTGTGGTAAATGTAACATTCATATACGAGCGGGCCTCCGGCCTGGCGCAGCCCTTGAATAGACGGCTCTCATCAAGAAAATCATATAGCAGCGCGCTCTTTTCCTTTTTCAGCTCAGCCATTGCCTTTATACCGCCCTGCTTATCCAGCCACTTCAATACAAGACCAAGCATATATATGCTGTAACAAGGAGGAGTATTATACATTGAGTCTTTATCAATCATCCTCTTGTAACTAAGCATCAAGGGAGTGATTGGGAGTTCATTGCCCGCAAGCGATTTATCGATAACAACAAGGGTTACTCCGGCCGGAGCCATATTTTTCTGGGCACCTGCAAAGATAACTCCGAACTTTGAAACATCTATCTCCTCGCTGAGGATATTGGAGGACATATCGGAAACCAGTGGAACGCCGCCAGTTTCGGGTATGTAGTGCCACTCCGTGCCGTAAATTGTGTTATTTGCACAATAATAGAAATATTTAGCATCCTTGCTGAGCTTAAGCTCGGCTTGAACAGGAATCCGGGTATGTCCGTCGGAAGAAGTATCGGCAGAAATATTCACTCTTCCGTATTTTGCGGCTTCTTTTGCAGCAGAAGAGGCAAAATTACCGGTTACGGCATAGTCAGCAAGCCCGTTTTCTCCCATAAGATTCAATGGAACCATTGAAAACTGGGTTGAAGCGCCTCCCTGAAGGAAAAGAATTTCATGGGTATCGGGAACATTCAGTATGCGCTTTAAGTTAGCCTTCGTCTCAGCAAAAATATCCATATAGACGGATGAACGGTGACTCATCTCCATAACACTCATTCCGCATGAGTGGAAATCAAGCATTTCTGCTGCCGCAATTTCTAATACTTCATCCGGAAGTACAGAAGGTCCTGCGGAGAAATTAAAGGTATTTTCTCTTGACACTGTTCAATCCCCCTTTTTCAATTTAACGCTTTAACGAATATTAGCGTAATAATATATAATATATGCTTTTATTCAAAAAAGTCAAATTATAATTCCGTATAGCAGATCATTTTTGAGTTCTTTTATGAGAACATCGGCAAATACTCCATGGAGCTGAGTTCCCTCGGCACATACCTCGCAGTAATTATCCGAGTGTCCTCTCCAAATTCCGTCCTTTTCAGTTTCAAAAAGCACTCTGAGGGTTTTGCCGAGCATGCTTTCAAGATAACTTTTCTGCATCTTTTTTGCGACAGTCTGAGCCTGCCGGGCCCTTGCATTTTTAAGAGATTTCTCAAGCTGACCATCCATTGATGCCGCAGCGGTGCCGGGTCTTATTGAGTAAGGGAATATGTGCATTGAGGAGAAACGGCATTTTTCTATAAAGGCGAGGGTATCCGTATGATCCTGCTCACTTTCCCCTGGAAAGCCTGTTATAAGGTCAGCGCTTATTGCGCAAGCGGGAAAATATCTCCGCAGCAGCTCAGTTGCAGCATAAAAGCGGCCGGTGTCATACTTTCTGTTCATATTCTGCAGTGTTCGGTCGCAGCCGCTTTGAAGAGCAAGATGAAAATGGGGACAAATATTACCCAATTGCTCAAGCATAATACAAAATTCTTCGTCAACAATTGTGGGTTCAAGAGAGCCGATATGAATCCTGGCTTCAGGAGCGGCAGATGCAACGGCTTTTATAACCATTGCAAGGCTGGGCTTTTCAGGAAGGTCAATACCGTAGGAGCTGATTTCAATTCCCGTTACAACTATCTCCTTATAGCCTTCTGATGCAAGTTTTGCAGCTTCCGCAGCACATTCCTCCAAAGGCATACTTCTCACATGACCTCTTGCATAGGGAATTATACAGTAGGAGCAATAGTTATCGCAGCCGTCAACTATTTTCATATGTGCTCTTGTGCGTCCTTCCATAGCGCCTCCGGGAAGCCTTTCGATGCTCTTTCTGCTGAAGGGATCATCAACATTGAACTGCGTTTCCCTTTCGGCATAAGCCTTTTCAAGAGCATCAACAAAGGCGGCTCTGTCTCCGCTGCCGAAAATTACATCAACACCTATCTGCTTTGCTTCCTCCGCGTTTACCTGACTATAGCAGCCGCATAGGGCACTAAGAGCACCTGGATTTTCTGCCATTAGTCTTCTTATTGCCTGGCGGGATTTGCGTCCGCTCTCTGCGGTAACGGCGCAGCTATTTACAATAACAACGTCCGCTTCGATGCCGCAAGCGGGTTTATGGCCTCTTGAGGAGAGCATTTTTTCAATTGCCGCAGTTTCAAACTGGTTGACCTTACAGCCGAGAGTTGTGATAATATATTTCATAAGCTTACCTTGTAATAAAATATGAGATGATATATAATAATGAAAATTTTACACGGAGTTGAAAGTCATGTCAATATATCTGGACAATGCGGCAACCACCAGAGTATGTCCCGAAGCTGCGGCTGCCGCCCTTAAAGCAATGACGGAAGAATATGCAAACCCAAGCTCTACCCATAAAATGGGCAGAAATGCCAAAAAGCTCCTTGATGACGCAAGAGCAAAGGTGGCAAAAGCTCTCGGCTGCGCCTCTGACGAGGTTTACTTTACCTCCTGCGGAAGCGAAGGAGACAACTGGGCAATCATTCAGGGAGCCCGATACGCGGGAAGAAAAGGAAAGCATATCATTTCTTCCGCCGCTGAACACTCGGCCGTTAAGAAAAGCCTTGAAGTTCTCGAAAAAGAAGGCTTTGAAATAACTCTACTCTATCCGGAAAAGGACGGCAGCATCTCAAAAGAGTCGGTTCTTGCCGCCCTCCGCCCCGACACCTGTTTTATAAGTCTTATGCTTGTCAACAATGAGGTTGGTGCCATTACAGATATTGCAGGCATTGCAAAAGCTGTCAAAGCAAAAAATCCCAATATTCTTATTCACAGCGACGCTGTTCAGGCTTTTTTGAAAATTCCCTTTAACGCTTCAAAGCTTGGTGTTGACCTTCTTGCCGTCAGCGGACATAAGGTGCATGCCCCCAAGGGTATCGGCGCTCTCTATATCAAAAAAGGACTCAATCTCCCTGCGTACATCACCGGCGCAGGTCAGGAAGGCGGCAAGCGCGCAGGCACCGAGGCAATGCCCCAGATTCTGGCATTTGGCGAAGCCTGCGAAAGCGCGCACCTTGGCTTTGCCGAATATCATCAGCGACTCAAGGATCTCCGTGCCCACGCATCTCAAAGACTTGAAACGGAAATCGAGGATGTCGTCATCATAGGCGGAGGCGCTCCCCAGCTCCTTTCCGTGGCTCTTCCCGGTTACCGCAGCGAGGTTATTATGAACTTCCTCGAATCTCGCGAAATATATGTTTCCAAGGGTTCTGCCTGCAAAAAGGGTCGCCGCAGTCAGGTTCTTGAGTCAATGAAGCTCCCTCCCGAGGTGATTGACGGAGCAATACGCGTCAGTTTCTGCCGCTATACTACCCTTGAAGAGGTTGACGCTCTATGCGATGCTTTGAGAGATGCCCATCAGAGCCTTCGCTCATCGGTCAGACGCTAAACATAATTAAAATCCCCCGAGTTGAAACTCGGGGGATTTTTTTATTTTTCAGAGCTCTCGGATTTTTCGCTGTTTTCCGCGGTGCTCTCCGCTTTGGCAATCTTATGCTTATTTTTAACGTCTGTGAAACGCTTCCAGAGATTTGATTTTTTGTCGGATTTAGACGCTCTGAACTCTCTTTTATCAGCCCTGTCCCTCTCAGGGTCACGCACAAGAGGCTCGCCCGTTTTGGGATCGATATAGCTTATGTTCAAATAGTCTTCGCTGTCCACAGGCAATCCGCTTCGTTTAAGCTTGCGATTAACAACATTGGAAATAAGAGTATATATGAGCACAAATACGGGAACTCCGAGAAGCATGCCCATAAATCCAAAGAGACCGGAGCCTACGATGATGGAAAACATAATCCAGAAACCGTTTATACCAACAATGTTTCCGAGAATCTTGGGACCAAGGAAATTGCCGTCAAACTGCTGCAGCAACAAAATGAACACAGTAAATATCAGAGCCTTCACGGGAGAAACCATAAATATTATCATAATAGAAGGTATTGCTCCGATAAAGGGTCCAAAGAAAGGAATAATGTTGGTTATGCCGACAATGACCGCAATGAGCATGGAATAAGGCATTCCCAGTATTGCGCAGCCAATATAACACAGCACACCTATGATGGCACTGTCAAGAATTCTTCCGGAGATAAAGCCGTTGAATACCCTGTCTGCAAATCCGACACCCATAATGACCTTCTCCGCTGCCTCAACAGAGAAAATGCAGTAGACCAGCTTTTTCATATAGGCGCCGAAGGCATTACGGTTGTAGAGCACATAAACAGAGGCTACCATACCGATTATGATGTTATATACGCCTTTCAGCACGGTGAGTACGCCACTTGTTATGTTAGTTATAAATCCCGCTAACTCAGGAATAATGGCTTCAATCCAACCAAAAATGGATTCGGATATGTTTCCTATGGATATTCCCAAAGTAGAAGCCAGTTCGGGATAATCGGCAAAGAACTTTTCTATCCATGCATATACAGAGTTAATATAGTCACTGCTGTTTTGAACTATACTCTGAAGACTTATTACAACCTGTGGTGCTACAAGCCAGATAAATGCGGATATAAGTGAAATCAATGTCAGCATTGAAAAAAGAACCGCAAGACCTCTGTGGGTATTCTTATGCTTGGGTTCCTTGCCCGGTCTGAGCTTCTTGTTCAAATATAATATAAAAGGACCAAAAACACTGCGTTCATAGATATTGGTCAAGGGACAGAGAAGATAGGAAATAACCAGACCCCATATAAAAGGACTAAGTATGGTGACAATCTTGCTTATTGTCTCGCCAATTACAGAAAATTTTGAGACAATGAAATAAAAAAGCACCGAAGCGACAATTACCAGGAAGGCTGTCATTCCCCAGTAGAGATATTTTTTATCCCATCTGAATCTTTTCATTAACAAATACCATCCATAAATTAAAATATCTGATTATAAGTTTACTATTTTGCGTCTCAAGCGTCAACCTTTAATAAATCATTATCAGGATATTTTTCAATTTCTTAACAATTTACTTGTTGAAAACCAGAGCATAAAGAGAAAAATCTCTCTGTCACATACTATCGGAATAAATACTTCTACGCGATTTATGTCATTATGTAAACTATATTTGAATATTTTGAAGTAAAAAAATGGTTATTTAGATGTTGACAAATCTGTTGAAAATGTTAAAAACCTTGATCTACAAGACTTTTTCGACCATACAAGTTGATTATCTCCTTCCCGTTTGTTTATGAATATTCACGATGAAAATAATTATGAAACCAATTATGTAAAACCAAAGAAAATGAACTCATAGACGGAGAAATCAAAACATATTTTTAAGTAAAAATCGAATGATCGGAGCAACTTAATGAAAAGATTACTTTCTCTTTTTATGATACTTCTGACCTTAAGTTTTATATCACCGGTGGTATTCGCCGCAGAAAACGAATTTGACATTGTCGGCGATAAAGTACCCTCCGCAATTCTGATAGAGGCCGAAACAGGTACTATCATCTTTCAAAAGGATGCTTACAGCCACAGAGCCCCCGCATCTGTAACAAAAATAATGACTATGCTCCTTGCCGCCGAAGCTGTTGACGCAGGATTTATCAATCTTGATGACCCTGTTACCGCATCAGCACGCGCAGCTGGTATGGGTGGAAGTCAGATATGGCTGGAAGAGGGAGAAATCATGAGTTTTGGTGAAATGCTCAAATGCATAACAATGGTCTCTGCCAACGATTGCTGCGTTGCAATTGCTGAGCATCTCTCAGGCAGCGAAGAAGCATTTGCTGTAAAAATGAATGAAAAAGCGGCTGAGTTGGGTCTGAAGGACAGCAATTTCGTATGCTGCAGCGGTTTGAGCGACAGTGATGAGCACTATAGCTGTGCATATGACCTCGCCATAATAAGCAGAGAACTGCTGAAGCATGACTTCATAAAAGAATATACAAAAATATGGACGGACAGCATACGCGGAGGAGAGTTTACTCTTAACAATACAAATAAGCTGATTTATCACTATTCCGGCTCAACGGGGCTGAAGACCGGTTTTACCAGCAAAGCAGGGCACTGTCTTGCAGCCAGCGCTGAAAGAGACGGCGTTGAGTATATTGCGGTGGTACTTGGCTGCGAAAGCTCATCAAGCCGTTTCGAAGGCGCCAAAAGCCTTTTGAACTACGGTTTCACCAACTATACGCTTGTTTCTGCTGAAAAGCTATGCTCACTGCCTCCCGTTATAGTTAAAAATGGAAAAAAAGACTGCTTAAATCCAGCAATATCTGAAAAAACCATTCTAATAAAAAAGGAAATGGAACGCGAGCTGCGCTGTATCCCCCAGCTTCCCGAAGAAATATATGCCCCAGTGAATAAAGGTCAGCAATTGGGCAAGCTTCAGATTATGTCAGGAGATACGTTGGTAAGTGAGATAGAGCTTGTGGCAAACGAGACGATATATTCACTTGGCTATTGGGATCTTCTGGGAACTTTCTTCTCCTCGATACAAAATTTTCTTGTAATACAGCCTAAAATATAGTAAAATTTATAAGCTTAATATAATATTTGCAGTCTTACGATAAAACAATTTCTTAGAATGGAGACGTTACTATGGTCAAAGTTGATCTCAGCGGTGCAAAAGCTTTTTTTGATGCAGCAGGTCCTGATTATGCAGCTGCCGCAGATGCTCACCGTACACTTTTTAACGGCACAGGCGCCGGAAATGACTTTATTGGTTGGCTTGAACTTCCTCAGCGTATAATCGACACGGAACTCAAGTCCATTCTTGCTGCTGCTGAAAAAATAAAGAAGCAGTCCGAAGTTCTCCTTGTTGTCGGTATAGGTGGAAGCTATCTTGGTGCGCGTGCCGCTATCGAGCTTCTTCAGACTCCCAGCCATAACCGCATCAGCGGCGAAACAGAAGTCTATTTTATGGGCACCACCCTCTCTCCCGACGCAATTAACGAGCTTATCGCCGTCCTCGGCGACAGAGATTTTTCCGTTAATGTTATCAGCAAGTCCGGCGGAACTCTTGAGCCCGCCCTTGGTTTCCGCGTTGCAAAGGCCCTTCTGGAGCGCAAATATGGCCGCACCGCAGCCAAAAAGCGTATTTACGCTACCACCGATGGCTCCAAGGGTGTTCTTCATAACATTGCAAAAAATGAAGGCTACGAAATGTTTACCGTTCCCGACGATGTTGGCGGACGCTTCAGCGTTCTCTCTGCAGTCGGCCTTCTTCCTATGGCAGTTGCAGGAATTGATATAGAAACCGTTCTTAAATGCGCCGTTGAGGAAATGCGCTCCCTTTCTCTCGCCTCTCCCGAAAACCCCGCCTGGCAGTATGCCGCCGCAAGACAGCATCTTTACCGCAAGGGCAAAAACATTGAAATTCTTGCAGGCTATGAGCCTTCCTTCCGTTTCTTTGCCGAATGGTGGAAACAGCTTTACGGCGAGAGCGAAGGCAAGAACTCCATCGGTATTTACCCCGCATCTGTTGAATATAACGCTGACCTTCATTCAATGGGACAGTATGTTCAGGACGGTCCACGAACTCTTATGGAGACCGTTGTAAGCTTTGATGTTCCCCGCACCGACTATAAGGTTCCCTTCGAGTTGGGCGATCCCGACGGTCTTAATTATCTGGCCGGACGCAACTTCTCTGACATTATGGCTACTGTTGTTGCCGCCGTCAAAGCCGCACATATTTCCGGCGGAGTTCCCAACATCGGCGTTTCTGTGCCATCAAGAGATGAAGCCGGCTTTGCTGCCCTTGTTTGCTTCTTTGAGGTTGCCTGCGGCATTTCCGCTTATATGATGGGTGTTAACCCCTTCAACCAGCCCGGCGTTGAGGAGTACAAAAAGAATATGTTCCGTATGCTCAAGGAGCAAAACTGAATTTTATAATTTTAAGCATTGAAGTTCATATAAATTGATGTTATTATATATACAGCTAAGGCTTATACACTAACAAGCAACTTACTACACAAAAGGAGTGTGATTAACATGGTTAAGCTTATTATGGGTCTTAAGGGCTCCGGCAAAACCAAAACTCTCGTCGACATGGTTGTTAAGGCCGTCTCCGAAGAACGCGGCGACGTTGTCTGCATCGAGAAGGACAAGAAACTCACTTATGATATTCCCTATACCGCCCGTCTTATCAACGCCAGCGAGTATGGTATAAATTCCAATGCACTTCTCCGCGGCTTTATTTGCGGTCTCCATGCAGGAAACTATGATATAACCCATGTTTTCATTGATAATTTTTATAAGATCCTTGATGATGCGTCCTATGACGCTGTTGCCGATCTCCTTGACTGGATGTATGATTTCGGCAAAGAAAACAACATCAGCTTCACCATCACCGTTACCGATGATGCAGAAAGCGTTCCCGACCGCATCAAGAGATATTTCTAAATACATAATAATCAAACGCCCTGCGAAAAGCAGGGCGTTTTTTCGTGCTGCTTATTGCATATTTCCCCCTATTATGGCACTATAAATAGTAACTTAGGCGAAAAAGGATGTGAGAAAAATGAAAAGTAAAAATGTCATAAAGCTCCTGAAAGGTACTATGAAATATTTTGTACCCGCACTTTTTTGCACCCTTTTCTATACCCTTTTCAAATTTCTCATTCCTCAGATAGTCGGCGTCACCGTTGACAATGTTATCGGAACTCTCCCGGCAGAAGGACGTATTGCCCAATTGCTTCTTGATTTGGGAGGAGGAAGACAAAATCTTCGGGATAATCTTATATTCTGTGCTATTGCAATAGGCATATGCGCACTTGCTGAAGGTGTATGCAACTACTTCTCCCGTATCAATGTTACCCGCGGTACGGAAAAGTTCACTATGGTTCTTCGCAACATACTTCTTGCTCATATTGAATCTCTTCCTTTTTCATGGCACACCAAAAACTCCACCGGCGACATTATCCAGCGCAGCACGGCTGATGTGATGACCCTGAGAAACTTCATTTCCTCTCAGCTAATTGAGGTTATCAAAACTCTTATTCTTCTTACTGTAGCTTTGGTGATAATGTTCTCGATGAACACAAAACTTGCGCTTGTATTTTTCGTTACAGTTCCCCTTATTGTCATTTATTCACTTCTTTTTCACACCCGCATATCCCGCCAATTCCGCAGCGCAGACGAAGCTGAGGGCGAGCTTCTCACCCAGGTTCAGGAAAATCTAAGCGGCATGCGTGTAGTCAGAGCATTCGGTCGCGAACGCCACGAGCTTGACAAATTCAATTCCACCAGCGACAAATATGTCAAAAATTGGGTTGATCTGGGCTATACTCTTGGATTTTTCTGGGGTATCGGTGATCTCGCCACCTGTATTCAGCTTATGAGTGTTATTTGCGCAGGCGCGTTTTTTGCAGCCAAGGGAGAGTTAAGCCTCGGAACCCTTCTCATATTCATAAGCTACACCCAGTCTCTTGCGGGTCCTGTGCGCAGTCTCGGCAAATCGCTTTCCGAGCTGAGCAAAGCCGGTGTTTCCGCAGAACGAATAGAGGAAATACTGTCTTCTCCTCCGGAAAAGGACGAAGACGATGCTCTTAACGAGGGCTTCGGAGGAGATATTGTGTTTGACAATGTCAGTTTTTCCTATGGCGAAAATGAAGTTTTAAGTCATCTGAGCTTTACCGTTGCCGAAGGGAGCACCCTTGGAATTCTTGGCACTACCGGCAGCGGCAAGAGCAGCCTGACTTATCTTCTGAACCGCCTTTATGAGCCCTCTGAAGGACAAATAAGAATCGGAGGAAAAGACATCAGGAGCTTCAAAAAAAGCTATCTCCGGCGAAATATCGGCCTTGTGCTTCAGGACAGTTTTCTTTTCTCCAAGACAATTGCAGAAAACATTGCTATTGCCGCAGAGGAAGCCGACATTGATAAAATCCGCTCCTGCGCCCATGTTGCTTCTGTTGACAGTGATATATCCACCTTCCCCGATGCCTATGACACAATGGTTGGCGAGCGCGGCGTAACTCTTTCCGGCGGACAGCGCCAGCGCATAGCGATAGCCCGTACACTTATGCAGCACTGCCCTGTTATGATTTTTGACGATTCCCTTTCTGCTGTCGATATGGAAACCGATGCCCGCATCAGAGAAAGCCTGCGCCAAAACACCAAAAATGCCACTGTTTTTCTTATCTCCCATCGTATTAACACTCTTATGGACGCAGATAAAATAATTGTTCTTGACGAAGGACGGATTGTTGAAGAAGGCACGCATAGAGATCTTATCGCAAAAGGCGGACTATACAGCCGTGTCTGCGAAATTCAGTCTATGTCTGCTAAGGAGGTGGACGCAGATGAATGAGCAAAGCCGCATTGATTTCAAGGTGTGGAAACGCATAGTCCCCTTCTTTGCTCCTCACAAAAACAAATTCATTTTTATCGCTCTTATGATGCTTTTCTCCGCCGTTGTTGACGCAGTCGTCCCCCTCTTCACCCGTTACGCGGTAAACAACTTTGTTGTGACCGAAACAACAAAAGGCATGGGCGCTTTTGTCCTGCTTTATCTTGTTCTCATACTTCTCCAGACTGCCACAACTGTTATTTACTCCAGACTGAGTATGGAGATAGAAATGCACTCCAGCCGCATGCTGAAGCGAGAATGTTTTATCCACATCCAAAAGCTCCCTCTCAGCTATTTCAGCCGCAACAGTGTAGGTTATATTCTCGCCAGAGTAATGAGCGACACGAATCACATTTCGGGAATGATAGCCTGGGCGCTTTTTGGCCTTGTCTGGCAAGCCTTTTACCTTATATCCCTTATCACTGCAATGTTCTTTGTGAACTGGCGTTTTGCTCTTATAGTATCTGCCGTTGTGCCCATTGCGCTGCTGGCGTCGCTCTGGTTCAGGCCAAGACTAATGTCCGCAAACCGCGATGTACGCCACCATAATTCAGCCATAACCGGTTTTATTAACGAGCATATAAACGGAGCAAAAACCACAAAGACTCTCGTGGCGGAAGAAAAAAGCGCCTCAGAATTCAAAGAGCTTACCCGCAAAATGTATTCATCAAATATGCGCGTTTCTCATCTAAACTCTCTCTTTATCCCTCTTGTGAGCTTACTTGGTTCTGTCGCAGTAGCCGCCGCTCTTTTCACAACCGGTTCATCCGTTATTCGCGGCACTCTTGATTTCGGTGTTCTTTCAGCTTTTATTTCCTTTGCAATCTGTATTATAGATCCCATTGTTTCAATTTCAGGAATCTTCAATGAATTCATCGCTGTGCAAGTAAACGTTGAGAGAGTCTCTGACCTTCTCAGCGAAGATACTGAAGACGACGAAAGCCAAGAGGTTAAAGAAATTTTCGGGAATTCACTTTTACCAAAAACCGAAAACTATCCCCCAATCATCGGAGACATTCGCTTTGAGCATGTTTGGTTCCGTTATCCCGATGCCGACGAAAATGACTTTGTGCTGAAAGACATTTCCTTTGATATCCCCGCTGGCTCTACCGTTGCTCTGGTTGGCGAGACCGGTGCCGGTAAAAGCACACTTGTCAATCTTGTTTGCCGTTTCTTTGAACCCAGTCGTGGCAAAATACTTATTGACGGAGTGGATTATCGCGAAAGATCAAGACATTGGCTCCACTCAAACCTTGGCTACGTTCAACAGTCTCCCCAGCTTTTCTCAGGCAGCGTGGCATATAACATCCTTTACGGAAATATGAATGCCACAGAAGAGGATATGATAAAAACGGCAGAGCTTGTCTCTGTTGATAAAATCGCCGCCCGACTTGAAAACGGCTACGAAACCGATGTCGGAGAAAACGGTGACAGACTCAGCACCGGCGAAAAACAGCTTGTATCTTTTGCCCGCGCAATGCTTGCAGACCCTCCCTTATTCATCCTTGACGAAGCAACAAGCTCTATAGATACAGAAACTGAGGCTCTCATTCAAAATGCCATATCCCGCGTTCTTCCCGGACGGACGTCCTTCATTATAGCCCACCGTCTTTCTACAATTCGAAACGCGGACATCATTATGGTGGTTGAAAATCACAGCATAAGTGAAAAAGGAAGCCATGAAGAACTAATGGAGAAAAAAGGACGCTATTACAGACTCTACCGTGCAATGCAAATGAAAGATGAATCCGGTCTTGACGAAAAATTCAAATAAAAAAACTGTAGGTTGAACTTCAACCTACAGTTTTTTTATCATCTCCAGCATTTCTTCAAAGCTGCCGGAAGGTCCTTCCCAGCTCTTGCCACCGGAAATAAGGCAGTCCTTTACAAGATAAGCGTCCATTCCGGCTTTTTCAGCGGCAATCATGTCCTCATTTATATCGTTGCCTATCATAAGGCAATCGCCGGGCTCCACGCCGATGCGCCGACATATTTCAATATAATAGTTTGGATTGGGTTTGCAGAAGCTATCCGATTCATAGCTTGTTATAAGAACAAAGTCATCCTCCTTCAAGCCAATCCAACTAATTCTAGAAAGCTGGGCGGCATAGGGAAAGAGAGGATTTGTTGCAAGAACAACCTTACGGCCTCCCTTGGCGGCAGCTCTCACAGCCTCAACTGCAAGAGGGTTTTCTCCGGTAACAACCCGAGCCTTATTAAACTCATGGGAATAAAAATAATCCGTTTCTGCAAATATGGTATCGGAAACAATTCCCGTCAAAGAAAGGAACTTATCCCAAAATCGTTTCTCGTTTTTGCAGGAGCCGTCATTGAGAACCATTTCCTTTGTTCCAGCCCAAACAGCTTCAATAAGCTTCTCGGCAGAAACACCGTATTTTGCGAGAGATATGCAAAGCTCCTTAAAATAGGTTTTGGCAAAAACATCCATATCCATAGGAAGCAGTGTTCCGTCAAGATCGAAAAATATGGCCTTATAGTCTTTCATATTGTCACCGTATGATAAATAATGGAGCGGATAACGGGAATCGAACCCGCCTCTACGGCTTGGGAAGCCGTCATTCTACCGATGAACTATATCCGCATTTACCGAAAAATTATACCACTCCACCACTGTCACATCAAGGGGAAAATAAAAAAGCACCGCAACGCGGTGCTTTTTTATTTAATGTTATTCAATAAATTATTCAGCAATGGCTTCTTTCTCTTCGGGCTTGCCAGCATCAATGAAATACTGAATGAAATCAATTACGAGCAAAACAGTCAGCTCAAGGAATCCGAATGCAACGACAATGGCAAAGGGCCACCATGGCATATTGAGAACGTCGGTTGCTCGGCCATTTTCAAGGAGAGTAATAGCCTGCTGAACTCCGGCATAGCAAAGAGCGGCGGAAACAACAGCCTCAATGAAGAGAACAACACCCATCCAGATCTTGTTGAGCTTTGCAGGGAACATATCAACAAACATATTTACCCAGACATGGCCCTTTTTGACCTGCATAACGGGAATTGCAAGCATAACAATCACGATAAGGAAGTAAGAGGAGAACTCGTTACTTCCGCTAATAGAAAAACGCTGTCCGCTGACTTTGCGAAGGATAACATCGATTGCAACGACGAAAACCATAACGAAACAGACAGCCATACTTATATAGCTTATACCGTTGACAACCTTGCCAACAGTATCACGTATCTTTTTCAAGTGAAATTTCCCCTTTCAAAAAGGATGAATAAAAAGTGCATAAAAATTTTAAGAAAGAAAAATTTTAAGGGTACAGGACCCGGTTAAGGCCGGGTCCTGTATGAAAAGGTTCTACTTACTTGGTGTAAATAGTTTCAGCAATTACTTGCTGTACTTTGCAACGAGCTCAACAGCTGCATCATAAACAGCCTGTGCTTCGCCGCCGGTCTCGGAGATCCACTGCTCAGCGACCTTAGCATAAACTTCCTGAAGCTCAGCCTCGAACTCAGCGGAAGGAGCATAGATGGTGCCGCCGTTAGCGGTTGCTACGTAACGGCCAGCAGCTTCCCAACGATTCCAGATGTCAACCAGGTTGAGGAGGTAATCGCCGGAAACGGACTTGATAGCCTCAGCATAGCCCATATCCTCAACAGCAGCCCAAACGTCATTGTTGGCCAGGAGAGCGTAAGCAGAGCAGCCAACGTTGGAGTCAACGTAGTAGTTCAGAACGCCGGGGTCAGCAAGTGCGAAGGACTTGATGCCGTGCCAGTCGGTAACAACATAGGAGAAGATACCGGTGGAGATGTTGTTGTAAACCTCACCGATGGGGCAGCCCATAACAGTGCCGCCAGCAGCAGTGATGAACATCTGGGTGGGGCCGTTGTTGCCGCGGATGTTGCCGGTGATTTCAGCAACAGAGCCGATCTCCTTGTCGCCCTTATAAGCGAGAGGAGAGGTGCAGTTGGTCCACAGGAAGAGGACTTCGCCCTCGTCATATTCCTCCTGGATGGCGGGGGTGTTCTTGTAGAGTTCCCACATAGCTGCGGAACCTACAGTTGCATCCTTAATGCCAAGAGCAGGGTTCTGGATGACGTTGGTGAGGGGGAAGTAGTTCTTGAAGTAGCAGGGCAGGGTCCAGCCGAAGTCGATGGTACCGGAAACCATGTCGTCAACGACCTTCATGGTGCCGGAGTGGGTGCCGGAGTAGCCGATGTCGAAATCAACAGCGCCTTCGGTTGCGATGGTGACAGCGTCAGCCCAAGCGGTGAGGAACTCGCCGGGAGCGGAGTCAGCGGGGTCATGGCAAGCCAGAGTGAAGGTGATTTCGGGCTTAACATCTGCATATGCAGCAGCCTGCTCAGCAAGAGCAGCGATGACAGCATAGGACTGTGCCCAGTTGCCGTTTTCCTTGGTGGGCTCGGAGCCATCCCATTCGGGACCGGCTGCGAAGTCAGCCTTTACGGGGAGAGCGGGCTTTGCGGGCTCAGCAGGAGCAGCGGGCTCAGCGGGAGCTGCAGGATCTGCGGGAGCAGCGGGAGCAGCAGGCTCAGCGGGAGCAGCGGGAGCAGCGGGAGCTTCCTGACCACCGCAAGCGGCGAACAGAGAAACTACCATGAGAACTGCCAGAACAAGAGCGAGAACTTTTTTCATGATTTTGCCTCCTTAAAATTTTATGCTGGGGTATGTATTAACGCGGGGATTTTGTCCCGAATTAACCGTATCTCATAAAGCTGGGGAGCCACACAGCGATCTCGGGGAAGATAATGACGATCGCGAGAGCGACAACAATACCCAGCAGGAAGGGCGCGGTGCCCTTGAAGACCTGACCCAGAGTCATGTCCGGAGCAATACCGGCCATAACATAGCAGCACATACCGACAGGAGGAGTCATAAGACCGAACTCCATCAGCATGACCATCAGAACGCCGAACCACATACGGTCGCAGGTGGTGATATCAAGAGCGCCCATTGCGGTGGTGTAATCATAGGTGTCAATGAGGGGCAGGAAGATGGGGGTGAGCAGAACGATGAGGGGCAGAGAGTCAACGAAGCAGCCAAGTATACCGTAGATAACAAGGCAGACAGCGAGAACGAGCCACTTGCTCAGGTCGTACTGCAGGCAGAAGGTGGCCAGAGCCTTGCTCAGACCGGTGAGGGAGAAGAACTGACCGAGAAGGTCGGAACCAATCATAATGAGGAAGATCATTGCAGTAGTCTCAAGGGTTTCCTTAAGAGCTGCAACAATATTCTTGAAGGTGAACTTCTTCTTGATTGCCATGAAGATGAAAGAGCCGAATGCGCCGATTGCGCCGCCTTCAGTTGCAGAGCACCAACCAAGAAGAATTCCGCCAAGAACCATTATAAAGAGGACGAGAACGGGAAGAACACCCAGAAGCGCCTTCATCTTTTCCTTGATGGGGAACTTGGGTCCCTTGGGACCGGCCTCGGGATCAATGAAGCAGATGACAACGGCAACAGCGCTGTAGCAAATGCAAAGCAGAATACCGGGAAGAATTCCGGAAATAAACATGGGACCGACACCGACACCGGCGTTGATACCGTAAAGCATAAAGCCAACGCTGGGAGGTATCAGAATACCCAAGGTACCACCGGCGGAAATTGCACCGGCGGAAAGGCTGCGCTTGTAACCGTACTTATCCATCTCAGGCAGGCAGATCTTGCCCATGGAAGCGGTGGTTGCGGTTGCGCTGCCGCAGATAGCGCCGAAGAATGCGCAGGCAATTTCGGTTGCGATTGCAAGACCGCCGCGCATACGGCTAACAAACTTATAGCAGGCTGCATAAAGTTCCTGGCTGATGCCTGCATAGTAGCAGACAACACCCATCAGAGTAAACATTGGTATAACTACAAGCGATTCTTTACTACACGAATCAAAAGGTCCGGTTTTGAAAGCACCTATAGCGCGGGTGAATGCCATGCTCACGTTATACTTCTGTGCGTTCATATAGAATATGCCGATGAATCCTACAAGAGCCATTGCCAGACCGATGTGCATACCCATAAACAGAAGGATAAGAAGAATGACAAGACCGAGAACGCCAGCCAATATAGCATTCATACTCTTCACACTCCTAAATCTCTTTCAATACGATGCGTATCGAGGTGTTAATATTCGACAAAAGCCAATGGACATAGTACACGAATTCTATCGAATATGTTTATAGACTAATTTAACACCATCAAATACTAATTAGCAAATGCATATTTTATGCAACACGATGCAAATTTGCATCGACTTTTCGTTGTTTTGTCGAATTGTTTTGATTTGCATTATAATGTATAATACGGAAGAAAGATTTTTATCTTTCCCCTCTATTTGCATCGTATTTATAATGTTATAAAAATTCTTTATCATATATTCAGCTTTCAAAGACTTTTATTTTTTCGAATGACGTGATATAAGATTTTGCCGAGGAGATACAAATGTCAGCAAGTTTCGACTCATATAAAATTTTCTACTTTGTTGGAAAATACAAAAATATAACCCACGCCGCAGGCGCTCTCTTCCTTTCTCAATCAACAGTAAGCCGCGCCATACAAAGTCTTGAGTCCGATTTGGGCTGCAAGCTTATGGAACGGTCTCAGCAGGGCATTTTTCTCACTGCCGAGGGTGAAATGCTTTTTCGGCATGTTGCCCGCGCTTATGAAGAAATAATCATCGGCGAGGACAGAATAAAGAGACTCAAATCCTTCAAAACAATAAGCGTCCGTCTTGGAGCCGATAATTTTGTGTTTTGCCGCCATATCCTCCCTATTCTTAAGGATTTTCAAAAGGATTTTCCCGATGTACGTGTAGAAATATCATCAAATATGATAGACAGTCCCGGTCACATCACATCATCACTTATCAATGATGAGACCGATGCGGTTTTTTCTCTCTCTCCCCTTCCCGATTCCGACAGCATCGTTTCTTCCACGCTGTTGGATTACAGCGATGTTTTCATCGCGGGCAAAAACCATAAGTCCCTGATGGGAGATAACACAAGAATATATGATATTTCCATTGAGAATTTCATATCCCTCAACCACGGAATAAGCGGCAGCGAGTATCTTCAGCGTTTTTTCGCTATGCATAATCTTCGTGTGGAAAGCAGTTATCAGGTTGAAAACTTCAGCCATCTTCTTGATATGGTAAACTGCGGTATGGGCGTTGCTATTGTCCCTACCCCCCGTCCCAGCATGCTTATAGGATACGAAAACATTTTCGTTATCAAAACCAATCTGCATTTCCCAAAGAGAACAATTTGCGTCTCAACCGCTAAAAACGCCCCCCAAAACCCGGCAAGGGATGAACTTATAAAAAGGATTAAAAAGCAAATGCAAAGCGCCCTTTACTAATCCAAAAATATAAACAGGAGTTGCCACTATGGATACTTTGCAGCTGAAACTATTTATTTCGCTTTCCCAGACTCTTAATTTCACAAAAACAGCAAATGAATTTTATGTCACACAGCCCACTGTCAGCAATTACATAAAGGCTCTTGAGAGCAATCTTGGCGTCACCCTTCTGAAACGCAACAGCCACAGCGTTTCCCTCACTCCCGAGGGCAAAGAATTCGTCAGCTACGCAAAGCAGCTTCTTTCCCTTCAGGCCGAGGCCGAAAACCGCCTTAGAAACATTTCCGAGGGAAGACGTGGCTATATAAAAGTTGCCATGCTCTCCAGCGCCGCAGGCTATTTCACCGTCTGCCTTGAAGAATTTCTCAAGAGGTATCCCGGTGTTCAGGTCAATGTAGACCTGCTGGAAGGCGCGGAAATGACCGCCGCTCTTGGACAGAATAACTACGATATTTATTTTGCACATCAGCATATGGTACCCGAAAATGAAATAGTTGAATACCGAAGCCTCGGCAGCAATCATCTTCATCTTTTTATCAATAAGGCTTTTCTTGATTCCATTGATATGAATAACTGGAGCTCTCTTGCCAAATATCACTTTGTCTCCACTCCCGCACAGGACTTCACACTTTCAGGACAGATAAATAAAATCTGCGCAAACCGTGGAATTGTCCCCGATATCATCAACTATTATAACCGCGCTGATATGGCCGTGCTTGCAATTAACTCCGGCGTGGGAATATCCATCCTCCCCCCTCACCTCAAATACTTTTATAACTGTCCCAATGTTGTTACTCTCCCCATTGACGGCGACGATGCTAAAATCACAATGGTTGTTGCATGGCAGCGCAACACCGGCAATCCGGATGTTCAGCGTTTTCTCAGTCTTAATTCCCTCTCAGAAAACATATATTTTAATCTTTACGAATAAATTCCCCTCAAAAAGGACACCTATCGACGGTGTCCTTTTTCACTTTATATTAAACCCAATCCTTTATTGCCCTATAAAAAATTCTTTTAACCATAAAGCCTGCAATAAGCTATAATATTTGTGTATTTTAAGGCGTATACCTGTTGGTAAGCCGCCCTAAATTGACAGTCCGAATTTCAAAATTTTTACTCAGAAAGGAATTTGAATTATGGCTAAGAGAAAAGTTATCCTGACCGTCGCACAGACCGGCAACTTCCAGGGAAAGGCTCAGAACCCCGGACTTCCCGAGCAGCCCGATGAGATCATCGCTTCCGCATACGATTGCTACAACGCAGGTGCAACTATTGTTCACTGCCATGCACGTAACAAGGAAGGCAAGAGCTGCAACGACGGCGAAATCTTTGCTGAGATCAACTCCGGCATCCGCGCAAAGTGCCCCATCATCATTCAGAACTCCTCCGCTCCCGCAACCCGCGCCAACGCTCACACCGATGACGGTCTCGGCGTTCTCGATATGAAGGATCCCGCCTGCTGGCCCGAGATGGTCACTCTTGACTGCTCTCTCATGACCACCACCTGGGAAGACCTCGAGTTCATCTATATGTGGACCCGTAAGTGGCTCGTAAACGTTGCCCGCCGCATCAAGGAGATGGGCATCAAGGCAGAGATCGAAGTTTTCGATCCCACCGCTGTTGAAGACGTTTTCAAGTATCTCTATCCCGCCGGCGTTCTGGACGATCCCGTCTCCATGACTCTCGTTATGGGTATGGACAAGGTTTCTCAGGGTGCTATCTCCTGCACTCAGCAGAACATTGACTACATGATGGATCTGGCTCACAACTGCGCAAAGGCTGCAGGCGTTAAGATGCCTCTCGATATCACCACCATGGCTATCGGCGCAAACCAGCTTCCCGGCACCGTTTACGGTATGCTCAAGGGCGCAGGTCTCCGCACCGGTATGGAAGACAACATCTACTACAGCTACAAGAGACTTGCCAAGAGCAACGCCGAGCTGGTTGAGCGCTGCGTGCGCATCATCCACGAGCTTGATATGGAAGTTGCTACTCCCGAAGAGGCACGCGAGATGCTCTGCATGCCCCAGCTGAAGCCCAACGGCAAGGTTCGCGGCAACGCCTGAGTTTATTGACTTAAGGAGATATATAAATGAGTAAGCGTGTTATCGGTATTGTCGGCCTTGGCATGATCGGCAACAGCACCGCTGTTCTGACCACCCTCCACGGCAACAAGACCATCTGCTATGTCAGAAACGAAGCTAAGATTCCCACCTACAAGGCCGGCTTTGACAAGATGTATGATGAACTGATTGCTCAGGGCATCATCACCGAAGAGCAGAAGGAAATCTGCGCTTCCTACCTTGTTTACACCAGCTCTTATGAGGGAATGGCTGAATGCGAAGTTATCTTTGAAGCAATTGCTGAAGACATCGAGATGAAGAAAGTCTGCTTTGCAGAAATCGAGCGTTGCTGCCCCAACATCAAGCTCATCGGTTCCTGCTCCTCTTCCATCCTTCCCGATGCTCTCGCAGCAGCTGCCGATAAGTATGCTGACCGCATCATCGTTACCCATCCCTTCTTCCCTGTCCACATGGTCCCCTACTTCGAGATCTGCTATTCCGAGAAGACTGCCGACGGCGTTGTTGACTACGCAAAGCAGGTTCTCGCCGAGCTGGACAGAAAGCCCTCCGTCCTGAAAAAGCCCAACCCCGGCTTCATCGGCAACTACCTTCAGTTCGCTCTGTGGGCTGCCTGCCTGAATCTGGTTGAGCAGGGTATCTGCGATCCCAAGGACGTTGACAACTGCCTCAACTACAGCTTCTGCCCCCGCTACAGCAGCATCGGCATTTTCGATCACTTCGATAACGGCGGCTACAAGCTGAACATCACCACCTGCAACGCTGTGTTCCCCATCCTCCCCCGCTGGGATGCTGCTCCCGATTGCATCCGCGAGAAGGCCGAGTCCCCCGACGCTTGGGGTGCAAAGAGCCCCACCAAGCTTGGCTTCTATGACTGGAACGGTGTTGATATGGTTGAATACCAGAAGAAGGTCAATGCTCCTTACTGGAAGTTCATCAACTGGGAGTTCCCCACTGAGAAGTGCGGAGAGTAAGAGCATCCTATATTAAAAGAAAGGATTGATATCCTATGGTATACGATAACAACAACGGCGGCGAGTACGGCAAGTATTTCGTACAGAACAGCCCCGGTCCCGCAATGGACGCTGATTTCAAGGCACTTTATGACCAGTTTGCTAAGCGCATTCTTTGGATGGACGGCAACGTTTGCCCCGGCGCTTTCCAGATGAACACCGCTTGGTACTTTAACGCCGCTCCCCGTGATCCTATGTTCACCGAGCACGAGCACGGCGATACCAACGAGCTGGTTTGCTTCTTCTCCAGCGACCCTGAGAATCCCTACGACCTCGGCGGCAAGATCGAGTTCAGCCTCGAAGGCGAACCCCACCTGCTGACCAAGTCCACCATGATCTACATACCCGCAGGTATGAAGCACAACCCCATGCGCATTCTTGAGGTTAACCGCCCCATCTTCCACTGCTCCATCATTATGAAGGAAGCTTACGAAGAGGACAGCACCTACAAGTAAGCCGTTAAATAACTAATCCAAAACGCCTGGCTGCCCTAAAAAGCCGCCAGGCGTATCGTAAGTATTCTCAGAAAAAGATATAAATAAACGAAAGGAATCTTCTCAATGTCCAAGTTTGTTACTCTTGAAGAAGCTATGAGCCTGATCCCCGATAACTGCGCCCTTATCTCCGGCGGTTTCGGTTCTCTCGGCAGCCCCGAAGAGCTCTACACCGGCCTCAAGGAGCGTTTTGAGCGCGAGGGTCATCCCCAGAACATTTCCTTCGTATGCGGCATCACTCCCGGCGACAAGACCGAGAGCACTGAGCCCTACAAAGGATACAATATCGGCGCAAACAAAATCGCCATCCCCGGTCTTCTTGGCCGCGTATGGGCCGGCAACATGACCGATGCCCGCGCCATCGCCTACATGATCGACAGAAACGAGATCCCCGGCTATATGCCCCCCATGGGTGTTATGTGCAACCTCATTCGCTGCGCTGCCGGCGGACGCCCCGGTCTCATCACCAAGGTAGGTCTTGACACCTTTGCTGACCCCCGCCGCGATGGCTGCGCCTTCAACCAGAAGGCAAGGGACGGCCTCAAGGTTGTTGAGCTTATGAACATTGACGGCGAGGAGTATCTCTTCTACAAGACTCCCCCTGCCGATGTTGCCTTCATCCGCGCAACCTATGCTGACGAGGACGGAAACCTCTCCATGGAGCACGAGGCCTACATTGGCACCGAGCTTGAGGTTGCGGTTGCCGCTCACAATAACGGCGGTATCGTCATCGCTCAGGTTGAGCAGGTCGTTCCCCGCGGAACTCTCCGCACCCGCAATATCCGCATCCACAATAAGCTTGTTGACTACATAGTAGTTGCAAAGGATCCCATGAACAGCCGTCAGTGCTATGCCACCCTGAAGTATCGTCCCGAGCTCAGCGGTGAGCAGACCTTCCTCGGCAACGCAACTAAGATCCTTCCCATGACCCTGCGCAAGGTTATTGCCCGCCGCGCTGCCATGGAGCTTCAGCCCGATATTATCATTAACCTTGGTTCCGGCATGCCCTCCGGTGTTGGCTCCGTTGCAGCAGAAGAAGGCATCAACCAGGGTCTTACCTGCTCCGTTGAGTCCGGTCCCATGGGCGGCCAGGTTCAGGAAGGACTCTCCTTCCCCGGCGTTGCTAACTGCGAATGCATGTTCACCCAGACTGACACCATCGATATGTATGATGGCGGCGTTCTCGACATGGCATTCCTGGGCGGTGCTGAGATCGACGAGAAGGGTAACGTAAACGTTTCCAAGTTCGGCGGCCGCAGCATCGGTGCCGGCGGTTACATTGATATCTCCCAGAACGCAAAGAAGGTCTTCTTCATGGGCACCTTCACCGTTGGCAAGCCCGACATCGAGATCACCGGCTCCGGTCTGAAGATCAATACCGACGGCGGCGTTAAGTTCGTCAAGGAAGTTCAGCAGGTCACCTTCTCCGCCGACTTCGCCCGCAAGCACGGCCAGGAGATTAAGTACATCACCGAGCGCGCTGTATTCCAGCTCTGCGACACCGGACTTGAGCTCATTGAGATTGCTCCCGGCGTTGACCTCGAGAAGGATATTCTCGGCAAGATGGCATTCACTCCCGCTGTTTCCCCCAATCTCAAGCTTATGGATGCCCGCCTCTTCAACAGCGCAGTTATGGGTCTGAAGAACGACAAGAAATAAGCTATACATATTATAATAATAAAAAGAGAGAAGCCAAAAGCTTCTCTCTTTTTATTTATTTCTGCTTATAGGTTTCAAGGAACTTGCCCATACGAAGCATTGCATCATAAATCACATTAGCTTCAGGGAGCATTACAAGGCGGAAGTGGTCCGGCTCTGCCCAGTCAAATCCACTGCCGGGGATAAACAGAATATTTGTGCCGTGGAGTACATCCATAGCAAACTGCTTATCACTCTTAATATTAAAGCGCTTTGCATCAATTTTGGGGAAGAGATAGAATGCAGCCTGGTTCTTCACATAGCTGATGCCGGGAATCTGATCCAGAGCACGGCAGGTAGCCTCGCGCTGTTCATAAATACGTCCGCCGGGTACCATCATAGCCTGAGTGCTCTCATTATCAGCGAGAGCTGCGGGGATGACAAGCTGGGTAAGGGCGTTGCCGCAAAGACGCATAGCAGCAATCTTCTGGATGTTTTCTACCGCAATTTTTCTGAAGCTCTCGGGACCGGATACGCAGAGCCAGCCGCAGCGGAAACCGCAGATGATATGGCTCTTAGAAAGACCGTTGAAGGTGATAACAGGCATATCGGGAGCAAGGGCTGCGGTGGAGGAATGAGTGCGACCATCCATAAGGAGGCGGTCATAAATCTCATCGGAGAGGAGAAGCAGATTGTTCTCGCGGGCAATCTGAATCATACCCTGCAAAATCTCATCGGGATAAACCGCACCGGTGGGGTTGTTTGGATTTATGATAAGCAAAGCCTTGGTCTTGCTTGTGATCTTGCTGCGGATATCATCAAGGTCGGGATACCAGTTGCTCTTCTCATCGCAGATATAAAGCACGGGCTTAGCGCCGGCAATAACAGTGAGGTTTGTCCAGAGAGAATAGCTGGGGCTGGGGATAAGGATTTCATCACCAATCTCAAAAAGAGCGGTGCTGACCATCTGTGCAACTTCGCTAACGCCGTTGCCAATAAAGATGCAGTCAGGATCTATATTCTCAATGCCCTTACCAAGGTGATAGTTATAAATTGCACGGCGGGAATCGGGCATACCCTTAAGGTCACAATAGGCAACTGCCTTATCGGCATTTTCCAAAAGCGCATTGCGTACGCTGTCAGGCATTTTAAAGCCAAAGGTAGCAGGGTTACCTGTATTGAGCTTGAGAACATCTATGCCCTCAGCAGACATTCTGTTAGCTTCAACAAAGATGGGACCACGTATATCGGAATGGACTTCAGCCATTCTTTCAGCAATTTTGATATTCATTGCATATTACTCCTATTTTTACAGTCTAAACGGGATTATATCATATTTCCCGTAAAAATCCACAATTATTTTCCTTTGAGATTAAAATTCTGTTAAATAGTCAACTCCTCCCTCCCCCTATTTACACCCTTTTGTTGACTATCACTGCAATTTAGTTTAGAATAATTAAACAAAATATTTTTCTGGAGAAGAATATGGATTACAGAAGCAACGCTCCTAAAATTCTCCGTGATTTTCTTATCTATCACGAGACCATAAAGGGACACTCCAAAAACACAGTTGATGAATATTATCTGGATTTGAGAACCTTTTTCAGATACCTCAAGCTCAGCCGCGGCATCGTTGACCGTAAGACCGATATTGAGGACATTGATATCCGCGATGTGGATCTTGATTTCGTCAAGGATGTGAGTCTTACGGAGGTATATGAGTATCTTTCCTATCTCAGCCGCGACAGAGTACGAAACCAGCGCAGCCGCGACACAGAGTTTGGCATCTCTGCCGCATCCAGAGCAAGAAAGATTGCATCTATAAAGAGTTTTTATAAATACCTTACCGTAAAAGCAAAGCTTATCGATGTCAATCCCGTTCAGGATCTGGATTCCCCCAAGCTTCCAAAAACCCTCCCCAAATACCTCAGCCTTGAAGAAAGCCAAAGGCTTCTCTCCGCCATTGACGGCAAAAACAAGACGAGAGATTACTGCATTATCTGCATTTTCCTTAACTGCGGCCTTCGAATCAGCGAAATTATCGGACTCAATATCTCAGACATAAGAGTTGATAATCTTCGCGTTATAGGCAAGGGCTCAAAGGAACGGGTTGTTTATCTTAATGATGCCACTGCCGCCGCACTTAACGACTATCTTAAGGAGAGAAAGGATATTGCGGCCATTGACCGCAACGCCCTCTTCCTCTCAAACCGCCGCGTGAGAATGAGCCGCGAGTCCGTTCATTCTATGGTGAAAAAGAGCCTGCTGAAAGCGGGTCTTGACAGCAGCAAATATTCAAGCCATAAGCTTCGTCATACCGCTGCGACCCTTATGCTGCAAAACGGCGTTGATGTAAGAACTCTGCAGGAGCTTTTAGGTCATGAACACCTGAACACAACCCAGATTTACACCCACGTTGACAACAGCCAGCTCCGCTCTGCCGCCACCGCAAATCCTCTCGGCAGCTTCAATCCCAAAAAGGAGGAAAACTAAGGCATGGTATTTTCAAGCCTGCTCTTTATGTTTATATATCTTGTAGTTGTACTTGCCGTATACTACGCTGTACCCCTGAAATGGCGTAACCTTTGGCTTTTTATAGTCAACCTTGTTTTCTACGCCTGGGGTGAGCCTTTTTACGTTCTTTTGATGCTTTTCTCTATTTGCATCAACTATGCAAGCGGTTTTCTTGTGGATAAATACCGCTTGGAGAATCGGGACAAAGCCAAAAAGGTTCTTGCTGTCAATGTTGTTATCAACCTTGCTCTGCTGGGATTTTTCAAGTATTACGATCTTTTCGCTTCAACTCTCAGTCTCATACCCGGTGTTAACATCCCCACCCTTGGTCTGACTCTACCCATAGGCATTTCCTTCTATACCTTCCAGACTATGAGCTACCCCATAGATATTTACCGGGGTGACGCAAAGCTTCAGAAAAACTTTATCTCCTTCGGCACCTTTGTTGCCCTCTTCCCCCAGCTTATTGCGGGTCCCATCGTCCGTTATAAAGATATCGCCGACCAGCTGGGCTTCCGCGCAGGCGGAATTGATCAGTTTTCTTCCGGTGTGCGCCGTTTCTGCGTTGGTCTTGCCAAAAAAGTTCTCATTGCCAACAATATAGGCTTGCTTTGGGATATATACAACGTTCAGGCCTCTTCCGAATTGACGGTTGTTGGAGCATGGATGGGTATCATTGCCTTCTCCCTGCAGCTTTATTTCGACTTTTCCGCTTACAGCGATATGGCAATAGGTCTTGGACGTATGCTTGGCTTTGAGTTCCTTGAAAACTTCAACTATCCCTACATATCCAAGTCTGTCACTGAATTCTGGCGCCGCTGGCATATCAGCCTTGGCACATGGTTCAGAGACTATGTTTATATTCCTCTTGGCGGTAACCGCTGCAGCAAGAAAAGACAGTTTTTCAATATTCTTGTTGTTTGGGCCCTCACCGGCTTCTGGCACGGCGCCAACTGGACCTTCCTCTGTTGGGGTCTTTACTACGCAATCTTCCTGATGATTGAAAAGGCTTTCCTTCTCAAAAAGCTGGAAAAAGCACCTGTAATTGGACACATATATACAATCATTGTTGCTGTATGCGGATGGGTACTTTTTGACCTTCCCAGTCTCAGCGCCGCCGGCAGTTATTATGCCAGCATGTTCGGCTTCGCTCAGGGCGGATTTATAAACGCTTCTGACATCTACTACTTGAAGAATTTCGCCCTTATTCTTATTATTACAATCATTGCCGCTCTTCCCCTCGGCAAAAAGCTCTACCACGCACTTCCCAACAAGGCTAAGAGCATTATCACTCCCATACTGATTGTCCTCTCCCTTGTTATTTCCACCGCATATCTGGTGGATGCCAGCTATAATCCCTTCCTCTACTTCAGATTCTAAAGAAAGGAGACACTTAAATGAGCAAAAAAGCACTTTGGCTTCAAACCCTGATTTTCCTCTGCTTCATCGGTCTCTTTTTCATTTTGAATCTGGTAATCCCCGATAAGGACTTTTCTCAAAATGAGAACAGAAATCTCGAGACTCTTCCCGAATTTTCCTTCCAAAAACTTTTTGCAGGCAAGTTCACATCGGATTTCGAAGACTATGTAACTGACCAATTTGCCTTCCGCGACAGTTGGACAGCTCTTAAAGCCAGATGCGAGCTGCTCCTCGGCAAGGACGAAAACAAAGGCATTTTTCTCTGCGAGGGTGAACGGCTTATAGAGGGCTTTGACGGAGCGGATATGGATGATTTTAATTTCAAGCTCAGCTCTATTGATGCACTCGCAAAAAACAACTCCATCCCCGTGTACTTTGCCCTTGTCCCCTCGGCAGCGGAGATATATTGCGATATGCTGCCCGTCGGCGCGCCTAACAATAGCCAGCTTGCACTTATCAAACATGCCTATTCTTCAGTTTCCTCCATAAATGTTGATATGTACACCGCTCTTTCCGCTCACAGGAATGAGAATATTTTCTATCGCACCGACCACCACTGGACCACCCTTGGCGCATATTACGGCTACACCGCTATTGCCGAAGCTATGGGCTTCGAACCGGTTGACATAACTTCATATACTGAAGAAGTTGTAAGCACTGAGTTCCTCGGAACAACCTTTTCCTCCTCCGGTTTTGCATGGGTTAAGCCTGAAAGCATATGCCGTTATGTCCCCCAGGGAGATATGGTCATCACCAACTATCCCAGCGGAAGTCCTGTTGAAGGAACTATGTATGACGAGAGTTTCCTTAGTGCAAAGGATAAGTATTCCTATTTTTACGGCGGTAACACACCGCTTCTAAAGATTGAGACAGGAAAAGACGACCTTCCCACCCTGCTTATCGTACGCGACAGCTATATGGACTCACTTAGTCCTTTTCTCACCGAGCATTTTTCTGCAATACACATTATTGACCTTCGATATAATAACGCAAGCCTCAAGGGATATATTGCTCAGAATGACATAGACAATATTCTTGTATGCTACTCTGTCCCCAACTTCTGTACAGACGGACACATTTTCCTTGCTGCGTATTAAAAAAATTCCCGAAGTTTAATACTTCGGGAATTTTTTATATGAAATCGTCTCTATCAACAAATCTTACAGCGGTGCCATAGGCAATGACCTCGGCCGCCCCCTGAATTATTTCAGCGGAAGCATATCTCACGCCGACAATTGCATCGGCCCCCATTTCCTCAGCTTCCTTTACCATTCGCTTTGTTGCCATTGCGCGGGCGGCATTAAGCATTTCATTATAGCTGCTCAGTTCACCGCCAACAAGGGTTTTGAATGCAGCTCCAATATCCTTTCCGGCGTGGGCGGACTGGACTGTACTGCCCTTTACTATACCCAGCATCTCCAGTTCCCTGCCGCCTATATAATCAGTAGTTACTAAGATCATCTTCTTCTCCCTTTCTTATTTCTTTGATTCTGAACAAAAGCGCTATGAGTGCTCCTATGGCCACAGCAGCAGCTCCACAGCACAGATATACCACTATGTATCCCGGCGCAGGCTCAATTCTATTGGTGAGCAGGAAAAACAAAAGGGCTGCAGCAGACAAAGCGACTATAACTGCGCAGGCAAATACGGGACCAAAGAATTTTTTCATAACGTCATTTTTAACGATGTTTCGGAACACCGCGCCCTCCTTTTCCATGTTTTCCAAAACAGACAGATAGGCATCTGTATCAAAATCTCTGAGGGTGCTGCCCTCCCCCATAACCTGCTCACATACTTCTTGGGCTCGAAAGAGACTTTTTCTCTGCTCTTCAAGGGTAATGCTATGACGCTTCAAACTTGTCTCAAGGTTTACCCTTCCTTCAAGTAGGAGTTTGATTTCACTGACAGGCATATTAATCTTACGGAAGAATTTTATCTGCTTAAGTCTTTCAACATCCGCTTCGCTGTATTCCCTGTAACTGTTCTCGCTGTTTCTTCCAGGGGACAAAAGCCCCTCCTTCTCGTAAAAGCGTATATTCTTTTTTGTTATACCGACAATGGCTTCAACCTCTTTAATACGCATTTTCTCACCTCTTATACTAATAACTATAAAGGATACACCAAGTGGAATGTCAAGGAATTTTCAAAAATAATTATACCATATATTATACATATGTGTTAGAATGTAGCCTGATAGTGAAAAATTTTTTCTTTAGGAGATCAAACGATGATTACAGTTGAAAATTTGGGATTACAGTACGGCGGACAGGTTCTTTTTAATCAGGTTGACCTTCAGTTCACTCGCGGCAACTGCTACGGAATAATTGGCGCAAACGGAGCCGGCAAATCCACCTTCCTCAAAATTCTTTCCGGCGAAGTTGAATCCACCAACGGACACGTTTATATTGACCCCAAGGCAAGAATGAGCGTTCTGAAACAGAATCAGAGCATGTATGACGATTATCCCGTCCTGGAAACCGTTATTATGGGCAATATGAAGCTCTATGAATGCGGAAAAGAAAAGGACGCCATATACGAAAAAGAGGATTTCACCGATGAAGACGGCATCCGCGCCGCAGAGCTTGAAGAGCTTTTTGCGGAGCTGGGCGGCTGGGAAGCAGAGTCCGACGCGAGCAGAATACTGCAGGGTCTCGGAATACCCACCGAGTTTCACTATACTCAGATGGCTTCCATGGATCCCCGTCAGAAGGTTAAGGTTCTCCTTGCGCAAGCTCTTTTCGGCGCTCCAGATATAATCCTTCTGGACGAGCCCACCAACAACCTTGACCTTGCCAGCGTTGTTTGGCTCGAAGACTTTTTGATGGACTATGACGGCACCGTTCTGGTTGTCAGCCATGACCGCTACTTCCTCAACAATGTCTGCACCCATATCGTTGATATTGACTACGGCAAGATTAAAATGTATGTGGGTAACTATGACTTCTGGTATGAATCCAGTCAGCTTATCCAGAAGCTTATCAAGGACCAGAACAAGAAGGCTCAGCAAAAAATCGAAGAACTTCAGAACTTCATTGCTCGCTTCTCCGCAAACAAGAGCAAGTCCCGCCAGGCAACAAGCCGCAGAAAGCTCCTTGACAAAATCAGCATTGAAGAGCTGCCCGCTTCCTCCCGCCGTTACCCCTGGGTCGGCTTCAAGGCAGAACGCGAACCCGGCAAGGACAGACTCTTTGTTGAGGGCATCAGCAAAACTATTGACGGCGTTAAGGTTCTCAATAACGTTTCATTTATTATGGGCAAGGAAGACAAAATTGCCATCATCGGCTCCAACGAGATCGCAATTACAACCCTTTTCAAAATTCTTGCAGGCGAGATAGAGCCTGATGAAGGCACTGTGAAATGGGGTGTTTCCACCACTCAGAGCTATTTTCCCAAGGATCACGAGCATTTCTTTGCCGGCTGTGAATACAACCTCATAGATTGGATGCGCCAGTTCTCCGTGGATAAACGTGAAAGCTATCTCCGCACTTTCCTTGGCCGCATGCTCTTCTCCGGAGATGAAGTCTATAAGAATGTCAGCGTACTCTCCGGCGGAGAGAAAGTTAGGTGTATGCTCAGCAAAATAATGCTTGAGGGCAGCAGCGTTTTGATGTTTGACCAGCCCACCAACCATCTGGATCTTGAAAGCGTTCAGGCTCTTAATAACGGTATGGACGCATTCCCCTTCAATATTATCTTCACCAGCCACGACCATCAGCTGACTCAGACCGTGGCTAACCGTATTATTGAAATTACACCCGACGGCATCATCGACCGCATGATGAGCTACGACGAGTACATGAATCTCTATAAGGCAGAATAAGGTTTAACAATTCTGTTCTAAATAATATAAATTGAATCATCACCTAAAATTATATATGGTGTTTAGAAAGGAACAACCAATGAAGCGCTTTAATTATATTATAATTACATTTGTTATAGCATTAGTTTTAGCTCTTGTGTTGGTCTGTACCCTTTCTGTAACGGACAACAAGAAATCATACGATCTGGACAACTTGCTTTCTGAAATCGATGCAGCTAAGAACAACACAGGCGTTATTATTCTCCCGTTTATTGAGTTTCAGCATTTTCAGATACAAAACCGGGTTTTCCAATATAACGAGGTCAGCACATACGGCGTGGAGCTGAAAGACTATCTTGGAGAAAAGTACAGCGACAGTATACGCACAATGAAGAGTTCTGCTCCTGTTCAAACTGAGCAGTGTACACTATATCATATAAAAAATGAAAATAACCTTTCTTATTTTATCAAGGAAGGCTCCGATGGGCTTCTTTCGCTTTGGGAATATAACATCGTGTTCGAGTATAATGGACATGATTTCGATGAAATTGTTAAAATAGCATTTCCAGACGCAAATGTTGACTTAGCAACAAAAGAGGAAATCAACAAAATTATATACGGGACAAATGCAAGCGATTAACCTAATGTGTCTATTGTGAGAATAGCAAAAACCCTATATACCTTCAAGCAAGGTATATAGGGTTTTTAAAATTTCCCTTTTACTCTGAAAGCGCGAAGGGAGTTCAGCGTAAGGAGTATCGCAATTCCGCTGTCAGCAAAAACAGCAAACCACAGGGAGCTTATTCCAAAAGCACCGAGGATAATAACTGCAAGCTTCAGCAAAACCGTTGCAACAATGTTTTCAAAAGCAATGCATTTTGCTTTGGAGGCTATTTGCATTGCGACGGAAAATCTCTCCTCCCCGCCTATCACAACAAGATCGGCAGCCAGTTCCCTTTTTTCGTACTCATCAAGGAAAATAACACCATCGCCGTGCTTTGAGCCGTGGAGAGGACTGAGTTTACCATTTGCAACCCGGTCAAGAACGCTGGGTCCATGGAAAAACACACCCCTTCCCGCTCCTGCGGCAATTCCAGCAAAATAGGCCATTGGAACGGAGATAACGACGGCGCAGGGGCAGGCCAGCACAAGGAAAGTAAGGGCTCTGTAAACTCCGTCACGAAGGGAAGCTTCACCCAACAAAGGCAGCAAAACAGAAATCAAAACAGCGCATGCCAGAACAATAGGAGTGTATATTTTTGCGAAGCGGGTTATAAAGCGCTCGCTCTTAGCCTTTTCGTGCCCCAAGGGTGCGTATGAACCGGTGACTGAAGCAATTTTCCGTCTGCTATAGCGTATAGCACAGTCCTGAAATGTTTCTCCAATGCGGTAAAGAAACATTACTGCGGCCGCTTCATGGTAATTACCGATTATAAATGCTGCGACAGCAGCAATGGTCATCAGAATATATTCATCAAAAAATCTTCCCTTAAAAAGATTTTTTACCGCAGAAAGGATAACATCATATCCGGCTATCAGCGCAACAGCGGCAAAAAGAAAAAGATCAGCAGCAGGATGCTCATGGAGAAAATCGTGGAGAAGCCTATGACTGAAGAAAAGTACCCCAGAGACAATGAGCCTTGCCACCATCATTCTGTCTACGCCGTGGTGATGCTGCATCTCGTGATGATGGCAGCAACAACTGCCGTCATCATGATGATGATGGACATGACCCTTGCCGTCACATTCATCAGCGTGACTATGATGGGTATGCTCATGTTCATGTTTATATTCACTTGGTGGTGTATAGCCTTTATGATGATCTTGCAATGTATTCACCTCAACAGGGCAATGCATCCCCGCAGCAAATTGCGGGGATGAATGATTATTTCTTCAAAACCTCACACAGGAGGCTGATATGGCTTTCCATACGTTTTGTAATATCAAAGTCCGCGCCATGTATGCACCAGTTGTAGCATACTCCTCTGAATATATCAAAGATATATTCCACGATCTGCTTTGACCTAATATCGGTTTTCAGTTCTCCGGCAGCTTTTCCCTCTTCAATAACATCATAGATAAGAAGCTGCATGGGACGCGCGTGCGCAAACCACTCATTGGTCGGATGGAAAAGAACACGCATAACATCTATGCCGGTCTGCACGTTAAGCTGTGCATAATGGTAAGCAAAAATTTGGAGCTTCTCAATAGAGGTCTTTCCGACGAAATCACTTTCAACGGCATCGTGTATGTACTTGTCGCCGTGCTCATATATGCTCTTGAGAATATCTATTTTAGACTTATAGCAGTTGTAGAAAGTGCCGATGGGAATATTGGCCTCTGCGCAAATATCACGAACAGTTGTGCCCTGAAATCCCTTCTCGCCCATAAGGTGCATAGCCTTGTCAAAAATAATTTTCTGAGTTTCAGAAGTCTTTCTATATGCTCTTTTTGTCTTTTCGTTCAAATTCATTTTTTCCATTATTACACTCCGGAGCAAGAACATCAAAAGATATAAAAAAAGACCTTTTACACTTAATAATACGGCAAAAGGTCTTTTTGGCACCCTCGACTGGATTCGAACCAGCGGCACATGGCGTCGGAGGCCATTGCTCTATCCATCTGAGCTACGAGGGCTTATTTTTACCGAACGAAGGTTATTATATCCTACAAATTTGTAAAAGTAAAGCCCAATGTAGCGACAAAATATTGAATTATCCGAACAAAATATGCAAAACCGCAGGAATAGTAACAAGAGAAAGAAGAGTGGTTATAAAAACACCGCGGCTTGCAACATTAACATCCGCCCCATACTCGGTGCTGAACATAGAAGCAAGAACTGCAGACGGCATTGCCGCGCTGACAACCAGAATACCGAGATATACCTCATTGCTGACAAATATTCGGCATATAATGAAAATCAGTATAGGACATATTATCAGTTTAAGGAAAGAGAGTGCAAACATACGCCAGTCTGCAATAAGTTCGGAAGGTCGGTTCATTCCGAGGTTTGCACCTATGCACACCATTGAAAGAGGAATCAAAATTCCTGCCAGCCCGGAAGCTGCCTCTAAAACCTCTGTTGGAAGAGGAAGCTTCAGGAAAAACAGTGCCACTGCGGCAAAGGTTGAAATAAGCGCAGGATTGAGCAAAAATTTCCAGCCAAGCTTCTCGCCCTTCGTTCCACCTTTTACCATAACAATTCCGATGGAATAAGTTGAAAGGAAAAACGGAATGATGCATATCGCAGCAAGGAAAACTGCATCCGGCCCGTATAGGGCTGATACAATTGGAAAGCCCATAAATCCAACATTTCCAAAGGCTGCCATAAACTTAAACAAACCTCTATCAGCTTTTTTTCTTACAAAAATCGGAATGAAAATATAGGCAAAAAGCAGAAGAAGCAGCTGCATAATAACTGCAAGCAAAAAAAGCTCACCAATATCCCCCACGCTCATGGTAAGGCGTGTGTCCAGAACAGAGGATATTATCATCGCCGGCTGGCCGATATAAAGCAGAACGGTATTGACTTTTTTAACTGTATCGGATTCTATTTTTCTCACTTTTGCGGCAATAAAGCCGACGAGAATATAAATAAAAAGAACGATAAGCCTACTGAAAAGATTACTTAGATCCATTAATTTCCTTTCAAACTATGCTCCCAACAGCACCTTCGCAATGGAGAAGTAGATAAGCAGGGACACAGCGTCAGTTAGGGTTGTAATGAGAGGACTTGCCATGACAGCAGGGTCAATACCGATTTTTTCAGCAAGCATCGGGAGTGTGCAGCCCACTATCTTTGCAAAAACAACAACGAAAAGGACGGTTGCACTGACGGTTACTGCGATCATCAGATTGATATCACTGTTGCCGAGAATGAACTTATCTAAAAGAAACATCTTGCCGAAGTTGACTATAGCAAGGCAAAGTCCGCAGAGAATGGAAACACGGAGCTCCTTCCACATAACCATAAGAACATCTCTGGGTTCAGTATCGCCAAGAGAAAGGCTTCGTATGACAGCTGTTGAAGCCTGACTTCCGGAGTTTCCTCCTGTACCCATCAGCATAGGCATAAATGCTATAAGTGCTGCCTGAGTTGCAAGAGCATCCTCAAAAGAGGTGATTATCATACTGGTGAAGGTTGCGGAAAGCATCAGCAGCATGAGCCAGGGCAAACGGTTTCCCCAAATCTCCGTTACCGGAGTTCTGGAGTAAGGCTTGTCCGAAGGGGTGATAGCGGCCATCAGTTCGATATCCTCGGTGGCCTCCTGCTCCATAACGTCCATAACGTCGTCAACAGTTACTATACCCACAAGACGGCGTTCTTTATCCACAACCGGAATGGTGAGGAGGTTATAATCGGAAAACATTGTTGAAACATCTTCCTGGTCATCCTCAGTTGTGGCATAAATGAGAAGCTCATTCATTATATCCTCGATAATGTCATCCTCATCGGCCATTATCAAGTCCTTAACCGTAACAACGCCTTCAAGCTTTCTGTCCGCGCTTGTAACAAAGCAGGTATAAATAGTCTCCTTATCCGCACCAATGCGTTTGATACGGGCAAAAGACTCCTTTACACTCATATACTTTTTAAGGTCTATAAACTCTGCGGTCATAAGGCTTCCCGCAGAGTTTTCGGGATACTTGAGATACTGGTTGATGAGTCTTCTTGTCTCAGGCGTGGAAATGCGCATAACACGAGCCACCACATTTGCAGGAAGCTCTTCCATCATGTCCACAGTATCGTCCAGAAACAGCTCATCAAGAATGTTTCCAAGCTCAGCGTCCGTTACGGAGTTGATTATATACTCCTGCTCTGGAGCATCCAACTCCGCAAAGACATCCGCTCCGTGTTCTTTGCTAAGCACACGGAAAACCCTTATCATCTGCTGCTCAGGAAGCTCGGTGATAAATTCGGCAACGTCAAAGGCGTCGCTTGCTTCAAGGTGCTCCTGAAGCGCTTTAAGCTTTTTTTCATCCAGAAGCCGGTGCATTTCCTCAAGCTTCTGTTCCTGTCGGGTTTCATAGTCCATGGATTCCTCGTTCATCTCTTCAATGATTTCCATATCATCCATGAATAAGCACCTCCCCTGGAATTTTTATGAAACGATTTTACCGTCCGGGAAATCAGATACCCAGATACTCCATCTGCTCATCGCTGAGGGTATCAATGCTGATTCCGAGAGTTTCAAGCTTCTTGAATGCAACTGCCCAGTCGGTCTCCTTGGGAACGGCAATTACATCCACGGGTACCTTACCGCGGTTATCAACGAGATACTTGGCGGAAAGAGCCTGAATTGCAAAGCTCATATCCATAATCTCTGCGGGGTGTCCGTCACCTGCTGCCAGATTGACAATACGTCCCTCGCCGAGAACATACACAGTATTGCCGGTGGGCAGAACATAGGCATCGATATTGTTGCGTGCCTCATATGTGGAAACGGCATATTTTCTGAGACCTGCCATATCAACTTCAACATCGAAGTGGCCGGCGTTGGTCAGGATTGCTCCGTTTTTCATCTTTGCGAAGTGTCTCTCGGTGATGACATTGTCGCAGCCGGTAACAGTGCAGAATATGTCGCCTCTGGCTGCGGCATCATCCATAGTCATAACCTCAAAGCCGTCCATATGAGCTTCTATAGCCTTGACTGGGTCAACCTCAGTAACGATTACACGGGCGCCAAGACCCTTTGCGCGCATTGCGACGCCCTTACCGCACCAACCGTAGCCCGCAACAACAACTTCCTTGCCGGCAACAATAAGGTTAGTAGTACGGTTTATAGCATCAAAAACAGACTGTCCGGTACCGTAACGATTGTCAAAAAGATGCTTGCAGTCAGCCTCATTTACCATAACCATGGGGAACTTGAGAGTTCCGGCCTTTGCCATTGCCTTCAGGCGAAGTATACCGGTGGTAGTCTCCTCACAGCCGCCAATAACATCTGGAATAAGATGAGGGAATTCGGTATGCATCATGTGGACAAGATCGCCGCCATCATCAATAATGATGTTGGGACCCCACTCCAAAGCCGCACGAATATCTGCCTCATACTGCTCCATGGTAACACCGTGGTGTGCAAAAACCTCAAGTCCTCCGGCAACAAGGGCTGCACACACATCGTCCTGAGTGGAGAGGGGGTTTGAGCCTGTTACACGCATTTGAGCACCGCCCATTGCCATAACCCGGCAAAGGTATGCTGTTTTTGCCTCAAGGTGCACGGAAAGAGTACATTTGAGACCGGCAAAAGGCTTGGTTTTCTCGAATTCCTCTGCTATTGCGCGGAGAATGGGCATATTGTTTTCAACCCACTTGATTTTCTTTTCACCCGCGGGGGCGAGATTGATGTCGGTAATACTGCTCATAATAATTCCTCTCTTTATTTACACATTAAGACTATTTTATTTTATCACTGCGTTATAATAAAAACAACCTCCATATGAAAAAAATCTCACCACTCAGAGGGTGGTGAGATTTTTTATAACACATTAAAAATTATTATCGACGCCATAATACCGGCTGCCGCTCCCAGGACAGAAAAGAACATTGGAGGCATATTTGAAAATATTTTCCTCGGTTCGGAAACATAATCCCTCACATAATCATCTGCCACTCTCTGAGCCTCACGCAGCACATCTCCGCCTCTTTCTGTTCCCTTCCCTCTAATATCCTCTCTAAGTATAAAAATCGCCTGCTCAAAAAATTTCGGATCCGGGGATTTTACCACAACCACCCGTTTACTTGTTCCCTTAACCACTTTTCTACCCTCCTGCCTAGGAATATTTTCTATTTGTTCCCAGTTTAACCGTTTGGGCGAATGCTTATTCACAGAACCTTTGTAAAACCTTGTTCTCCTCAGTGAAGTAAAAAAATTCACTATATTTTCACCTCAAACACGCTTTTCCAGCCTGACTGCAAGTACGGTCATATCGTCCCCTGCTCCATAGCGTGTATATGCCGTTTGAAGCGTCTCTCGTGCAAGTTTTTTTGCGTCTGCCCCATCAAATGCACTTAATATATCCCTCAGCCAGCTATCGTTAGTTTCGGCAATAACGCCGTCACTGGCTACAAGAGCAATGTTGCCAGGCTTCAAACGCATTTTCACAATATCAGGTCCTTCTCCTTCACCTGCTACAAGGCCAGCTGCAAGATTTTCGCTTCTCACCCTCCTTACAGATTTGCCGCTTCTGACATAGCTTGGAGCGGCCCCATATTTATAAAAATATGTTTCCCCGGTAAACAGGTCAATGCACATAAGGTCAACTGTTGCAAAGCCCCATTCCTCCCCATTTTTTAAAAGCATCATAGAATTAAGTATCCTCATTGCTACAGCGGGGTCAACTCCAGCTCTCAGAAAGCGCTCTAAAATTCTAACAGCTGCAACGGATTCTTTTGCTGCATTTTCGCCGCTCCCCATTCCGTCGGAGAGAATAATGCATAATTTGCCCTGATCGGTTTTGAAATAAGTTCCTCTGTCACCGGAAACGGACTCCCCTCTTTTCTTCATAGAAGCTATCCCAACATTTGCGCTCAAAGGCTCAGCCTCAAGCAAAACAATTCTGCCTTCTCCGGTGTTTTCTTCGCTCACGGGACGGCACAACCTTACCCCTACCGCTGCAGACAGTTTATCCAGATATGTTTTATCCCTAAGAAGCTGGCTAAGTCTTGTGCTCTCAATAATTATATGCAGTCTGCCGCTCCTGTCTCTGAAAACGGAAACATCTGCCTCAACGTCCATACTCCCGAGAAATCTTAGAAGTCGTCTTTGAGATAGCATATCCGGTCCATATGAATTCAGAAGCTCCTCCGATAAATCCTGAAGCAAAACGGAAAGATCGATATACTGTCCGTAAGCCGCAATCGCATTTTCCCGAAGTCTGGCTCTAAACTGTTTTCTATATGTCTGCGCTCTCAATTCTCCGTTTATTGCTCCTACAAGTTCCCCTATACTCGTACATTTTTTTGCAAAATGCTCAGCAATGTCACTCCCAAGAACCAAACCACGGCTTTTTATTGCCGGTGTAACATCATTAAAAACGGCCAGAGTATCCATATAATTATTATTCCAACATTCATTTTTAAGCTTGCAATGAGCGCAAACTGCGTCTGCTGCCCTGTCAAATATTGCTGACATATCTTCATCATTAGCTTCTTTTCCAAGGCTTTCATCAACAGTGAAAAAAAGATCCTTCATTGCAAGAGCAATTTTTTCAACCCGGCGCGCTGCATATTTTCTTAGCCCAGATTCACCGGGACTTAACTGCTGAGGACGTAGGAAGGAACCAATATAATTCTGAACACCTCCAGGCAAAAGTATAAAAACTACACTTGAGGCAAACACCTCGTAGAAAACACTCATCTCCCTTGCCTGACCCATAGTACTTATGGACGCAACAGCCGCGGAAACAATAAAGCTCAAAATAAAGAATAATTTGCCGTGGCGTGAAAACAGCCCCGATATAAGCCCCGAGAACGAATAAACAAAGGTCATCCCCAGCGAGGAAGTCGCAGAGATATCCATTGCAAGTCCCAAAGCCGTACCGGCTGCCGCTCCGGAAAGGGTACCTCCTTTAAAAGCGGAAACCATAACAACGAGAAGCGCCACAAATCTTCCAATGGATACAACCCCAGCTATCTCAATCCTGTTAAGGCTCATCATCATTGCTGCAAGAAGAATTATCACAGCAACTCCGTGGCGTATTTCAGCAGATTCGGTGTCGCGCTCTCCACTGCTGAGGGCTTCGCGGAAAAAATATGTTCCACCGCCTGCCATAATAATTTTTGCCACAAGTATCGCAACGCCTCCAAAGTCCTCCGTAATATCAAGATTACCGAGAACACCTGTAACAAGGGTAAAGAAAGACGCAATTATTGGCATAAACCATTGCTTTTTGTATATTTTCAAGTCCTGGAAAATATACACAGATGTAAAAACAAGAAAAACTGCCGCTACACATTTAATACCCTCACTGAACGGAAATCCTATCAAGTATGCCGCGGAAGCCCCCAATGCACAAAAAAATCCTGAAAGATGCGCACCCGCCTGAGCTGCCGCAGCAACCCCAAAGCTCCCACAGCCCTCAAAAACAGGTATTAGCCCCAGCACAAATCCAAACAAAAGGTTTAATGTCCAGCCAAGGGCAGTAGCAAGCTGAGGTCTTTGCTCCGGAAGAGAGCCGCTTACCAGCGCCCGCCGCAGTTCCATCATTCGTGGTTTGATCTTCACATTATTGCCTCCCATAATTAGTTTACATAAATTATAAGATTCTACCTATGGGAAAGGTGTCGCAGGCCGCTGTTGATAATAATTGTTTAAAATTCGGAAATGACGGGAAATAAGTTAGCTCTTTTTCGCCTCCTCTCGCATTCTTGATTTTTAGCAAAAAAAGGTGTAAAAATAATGTAATAAGAACTGATTTAGGAGGAATTAAGCTTGGAGGGCAAATATAAAATCAGTGGCATGCACTGCGCAGCATGCTCCGCCGCCATTGAGCGCTTTCTTGGAAAACAAGACGGCATAGAATATGTGTCTGTAAATCTTGCCACAGAAAAAATGCTTGTCAAATATGATGAGTCTCTGTATTCCTGCTCAGATATATCGGCACTTGTTGAAAAGCTTGGCTATGGCTGTATGGAGCAGTCTGCCGCCGATGCAGCTGCCCTCAAGGCAAAAAAACAGGAGAAGGAGGCAGCTGAAAAAGCTTTGCAAAAGCAAATCAAAAACGCCCTTTTCGCCCTGTGCTTTGCTATCCCACTTCTTTATGTTTCCATGTTCCACATGATGGGCGCTCCCCTGCCCGCCTTTATTGATATGCACCGCTCCCCCGTGGGGCATGTTATAGCTCAGCTTTTGCTCACTGTTCCTATCCTCATTTGCGGGCGAAGCTTTTTTACAAGCGGATTTCCTTCTCTCTTCCGTCTTCATCCAAATATGGACTCCCTTGTTGCCGTGGGAACAAGTGCAGCATTTCTTTTCAGCATTTATGTTAGTGTCAGGGTGTTTATAGGGGACGATGAATATATTCACAGCCTTTGCTTTGAATCCTCGGCTATTGTTATCGCTTTTGTGATGCTTGGAAAAGCTCTTGAAGCGCGAAGCAAAAAACGCACCGGCGACGCCATAGCCCGTCTTACGGAGCTCTCCCCCGAGACCGCCCGCGTTACAAGAGATGGCGAGACAATGGAAATTCCCGCCTCCGAGCTTGTTGTAGAAGACCTTGTTAGCGTGCTTCCCGGAGAGCGTTTCCCCTGCGACGGCACTGTTTTAAGCGGAGAAGGAAGCGTGGATCTGAGTATGATTACCGGCGAGAGCAATCCCGTTAATGTCTCCCTTGGAGATGAAGTAATTGGTGCAAGCATCAATCTGGATGGAAAAATCGTATTTACCGCAACAAAAACCGGCGCAGATACCACACTCTCACAGATAATCAGAATGGTGGAGGATGCCCAAAGCCGCAAAGCTCCCATCGCAAAACTTGCCGACACCGTTGCGGCATATTTTGTACCAACAGTTATCGCAATTGCAGTTGTTGCCTCCATAATCTGGGCAATTGCCGGAAAGAATTTTGAATTTATACTCAATATCTTTGTATCCGTTCTGGTTATTGCCTGCCCCTGTTCTCTCGGTCTTGCCACTCCCACCGCAATTATGGCAGGCACGGGAAGAGGTGCCGAAATGAAGATACTCTATAAAAGCGGTGAGGCTCTGCAGCTTTTAAGCCATATCAATACCGCCGTCCTTGATAAAACCGGAACTGTAAGCGAAGGCAAGCTCAAAGTAACTACCGTTTCTCCCGCCGAAGGCTACAGTGAAAAAGAGCTTCTTCTTTATTCCGCATCCGCCGAGAAAGCAAGTATTCATCCCATCGCTTCGGCAATTATACGTTACGCGGAGGATAACGGCATTGAACTTTTTTCAGCAGAAAACTCCTTTGTAATTCCCGGTAAGGGTATTAAAAGCCTTGTTTCAGGCAAAACCATTCTTGCCGGCAATAAAGCTCTTATGGATGAGGAAAACATCCCTGTCCCCGACAACGATATACCCGGCGCAACAATGATATACGTGGCTGCAGACGGCTGCTATATGGGTCTTATTTCTGCCAAAGACAGCATCAAACACGATTCCGCCGCGGCCATTGAAGGTTTGAAAAAACTCGGCATTTCTTGCGTTATGTTAACCGGAGACAATGAAGGCTCTGCCCGCGAAATATGCCGCCAGGCAGGAATTGAAAGCTGGAAATCCAATGTTATGCCCGGAGACAAGGCCGCGGTTGTTGAGTCTCTCCGCAGCAGTGAAAGCAAAGTTTTAATGGTGGGCGATGGAATTAACGATGCCCCCGCTCTTGCCGCAGCCGATGTTGGAATTGCAATTGGCAGTGGCACCGATGTTGCAATAGAATCTGCCGACATTGTCCTTATGGGTGGCGAGCTTTCTTCCCTTTATGACGCTGTAAGACTCAGCAAAGCCGTAATGCGCATTATCAAGCAAAATCTATTTTGGGCATTTTTCTATAACTGCTGCGGCATTCCTCTTGCTGCGGGTCTGATTTTCGCCCTTGGCGGTCCCCTGCTGCCGCCTATGTTTGCAGGTGCTGCTATGGCACTGAGCAGCATAAGCGTTGTAAGTAATGCCCTCAGGCTAAAAAGATTTAAATAAAAAAACGGGCTGTGAATTCACAGCCCGTTTTTCTTATTCTTCAGTTACAAGTGGGTTTAAGAAAAGCTCATCATCTATACGTAGATTGCCTTCCACATATTTAAGGCCGTAGCCGCATTTTTCCGCGATAAGGAATATGCGGTGTCCGTCAAGTCCGATAAGATTATCCACCTTATCAAGAAGAGCGTGGGCATCGCTATGGAAAGAAGAAATCGTGATATAAAGACCTCTTGAGCCCTGCTCAGCGCATACCGCACCATAAAATTCGCGGACATCCTTAGGAGTTATAATAGCATTGCGGTTTTTCATCTGCATTAGGATAGTCTCCTTAAATCCAAGCCAATCCTCGGTTTCGATGATGCCGTCAATGCCTCCGTCATCGCTTCCGCCGCATACAGAGGCGGAAATAATGGTTTTTCCGCATTCAATAAAGTATTTTTCAAGGAGTTCAACAGCGTAAAACTCAAACCACTCACCGCCCATTGTGTGAATTGATTTAAGGAAGAACTTTTCCGTATCTCCACCAAGCGCGGCTTCACGCAGATAGCTTCCAAGCTCTGTGCTGGGATAATCCAGATTATCCGAAAGGCATATCTTTTCACCAATGCGTACAATATGACCTTCATCTTCCAGACGGGCGAGAACTTGTCCTAAAATTGAGCGCAGAACAAGATTTTTTTCCTCAGAGTTCATCTGACACTGGCAAAAGCGCTCTTCTGCATAGCGGAAAAGCTCCTGCTTTGTAAGGCTCTTCCCTCCCTGAAGTGCATCAATAATATAATCGCGGCAGACATATTTGGAAACAAACTTTATCTCAGATGAGTTGAGACTCATAAAGCCAAGTTCATCTTCAATTATATAAGCTGATTTTACAGCCGCAGACAGTATCATGCCTATCCTGCTTTTCGCAGATATAAGGGGACTTCCGGGAGAAGTATTCAGAAGCTGCTGATTACTGAATTCAATGCGGCTTACCACAGCTTCAATAAGCTGTTTGCGTCTTAGCCGGGGCATCTCTGAAAGGCACTCATACAGCATATTTCTGATTTGTTCCTCGTTGGCGCGTATAAATTCTTTATAGGTCATGGTTTTCACCCCGCAACTGTTTTTTGAAAGTATATCATATTGTCGCAGGCAGCGCAAACCATATGTGCAAATCAGCGGCAAAAATCGCTTAAAAGCCTTGAAATTCCGTTATTTTTCTTCTTGTATGTTTCAAAAAAATGTTGTATATTCTATGCTTGTGAATAGAAACTAATAAGAAGGTATATAAATGACAGTTTTGTTTTCAATCTCTGTTGCTCTTATCGCGGGACTGCTTATGACCCGTATTATGAACATATTCAAACTTCCCGATGTAACGGCCTATCTGATAGCCGGTATCCTTATCGGTCCATTTTTCCTCGGCAGACTCGGAGTTGAAGGTCTCGGCTTCACAAGCTACGACGCCATTCATTCACTCAGTATGATAAGCAATCTTGCCCTTGGTTTCATTGCCTTTGCAATCGGAAACGAGTTTACACTCAGCAAGCTTAAAAGCACCGGACGCCAAGCTGTTGTTGTGGCCATATGCGAAGGTCTCGGTGCAGTTATCCTCGTTGAGGCTGCCATGATAGGCCTTCACTTTGCCTTTCCCAAAACGCTTTCTCTCCCCGCCGCCATCACCCTCGGCGCCATTGCCAGCGCCACCGCTCCCGCAGCCACTCTGATGGTAGTCCGTCAGTACAAAGCAAAGGGTCCCGTCACCGATATTCTTCTCCCGGTTGTCGCTCTTGACGATGCGGTTGGTCTTATCTGCTTTGCTGTTGCCTTCGGCATTGCCCGAGCACTTCTTGTTGGTGCTGTGGATATTATTTCCATAATTGTTGAGCCGCTTATTGAGATTGTTCTCTCCCTCGTTCTCGGCGCTATTATGGGTTATATTCTTAATGCCATAGAAAAGCTCTTCCATTCCAACAGAAACCGCATGACGCTTATTATTGGCTTCGTTATTCTCACCGTTGCCCTTTCCACACTCAAATTTGAGATAGGTTCCGTTACCGTTGGTTTCTCCACACTCCTCGTATGTATGATGCTGGGAACTGTTTTCTGCAACACCTGTCCCCTCTCAGACGAGCTTATGGAAAAGTCCGACCGCTGGACTGCTCCCCTTTTCACGCTCTTCTTCGTGCTCAGCGGTGCTGAGCTGCGGCTCGATGTTTTCTCCGATTACCTTATGGTCATAATCGGTGTGGTTTACATAATCACAAGATGCATAGGCAAATACCTCGGAGCAGGTCTCTCTTCCCGCGCTATGGGCTGCGCAGCTCCTGTAACCAAATATCTGGGTATAACCCTTTTCCCTCAGGCCGGTGTGGCACTGGGCATGAGTCTCTCTGCCGCCACATATCTCGGTCATGACGGAATGATTGTTCGTAACATTATTCTTCTCGGCGTTCTCGTTTATGAGCTCTTTGGACCTTTGGCTACAAAGATCGCCCTTACAAAAGCCGGCGATATCAAGCCCAAGAGCGAGGATGTCAAAAACCGCCGCCAGAACCATATAGCCGCCAAAGCTAAGGGCTGATTATAAAAAATGCACTGCCAAGGGCAGTGCATTTTTTATTCACTTCATCTGTTTTCTGCGGGCAAGGTTTATCATACCATCCTGCATACGGGGCAGCTCGCGAAGCATTTTCCCGGCACCGTAGGCAGCGCAGGCAAGAGGATCATCAACAACAACGGCTTCAATACCGGTACGGCTGGTAATAAGCTTATCCAAGCCCCAGACAAGGCTTCCACCGCCGCTGATAACAATTCCGTTGACGGAAATATCACCAACAAGTTCGGGAGGAGTGCGCTCAAGAACCATGTGGACAGTTTCCAAAATGGTGGTAATGGGCTCTTCAAGAGCTTCAATTATATCATAGGAATTGACAGTAACGGTTTTGGGAAGACCGGTGAGGAGGCAACGCCCCTTAACTTCCTGAGCGGAAACTTCCTTGCGGGGATAGGCGCAGCCAATATTTATCTTCAGTTCTTCGGCAGTTCGCAGTCCGATAAGAACATTGTGCTTGCGTCTTATATATTTAACAATGGCCTCGTCAAAAGCATCGCCGGCGGTTTTAATGGACTCGCACTCAACAACGCCGCCGAGTGAAACAACAGCAATTTCTGTGGTGCCGCCGCCGATATCGATAACCATATGACCTTCAGGTTTGGAAATATCAATTCCCGCGCCGCAGGCAGTTGCAACCGCGGTTTCAAGGAGATAAACCTTTCTTGCGCCGGCTTCAATGGTGGCGTCGATTATCGCGCGCTCTTCAACGCCGGAAATGGAGCTGGGAACGGTTACAATTACGCAGGGCTTGAAAAAGCTAAAGCTGGTAACACGGGAGATGAGCTCATGGAGCATCAGAGTTGTCATATCATAGTCGGAGATAACGCCGGCTGCGATTGGATGGATAGCCACAATGTTTGCAGGGGTACGTCCCAGCATCTTATGCGCCTCATCACCAACCTTCATCATCTTACCGGTGGTCTTGTCCACGGCAACAACAGTGGGTTCGCGCATTGCCACACCCTTTCCGCGAACATAAAGACGGGTGCTGGAGGTTCCAAGGTCTATTGCAATGTCACGCTCAAATATGACAAATCTCTCAAGTATACTCATTCAATTCACCTCAAAAATTATTATTTACCATATATTCCGTAGATTAGTCACGGCTTCGTGCAACAGTTGCGCAAAGTACCTCCGCCGCGCCTGCTGCGCGAAGAGTACGGGCGCATTCACTCAGCGTTGAGCCGCTTGTTACGATATCGTCTATCAAAAGAATCCGCTTGCCTTGTATAAGCTCTCTATCCGGCGCTGAGTATGCTCCGGAAATATTGGCGCGGCGCTTTTCGGGAGATCCCATAGTGGACTGCTTCTTCACATGAACGGTCTTCTCCAAAGTGCTTACTGCCACATCGTCAAGTTCGAGAGCTGTTGCCATTGCCAGAAGCATAGCCTGGTCATAGCCTCGCTCCTTATAGCGCTTTTTGCTGAGAGGAACCCACGAAATCAAATCATAGCGTCCCGAAAGCTCAGCAGAAATGCATTTCGCCAGATATTCGGCATAAACCGATGCGTTGCCGGTAGCTCCGTTGAACTTAAAACGAAGCAAACTTTCCCGCACATTATCCTCGTAATAAAGGGGCGAAACGCAAACCGAGAAAAAGTCCCCCTTTTGGCAGGCATTGCTAAACGTTTCCGGAAGTGATTTGACGCATTCGGAGCAAACCTTCCCGCCTCCGGAGATTATTTTTCTGCAGAAAACACATCTCGGTGGAAAAAGAATATCAAGGAAAGCAGAGAAAAAGCTCAAGGTTCATTCCCCCAATATTTAACCTACTCGGCAAGACGGGCACGAAGCCCGCTGTATCTCCTTGTCTGTTTATGATTATCTATCATTTGGTCAACAACTCTGTCGTCACCGACCACGATGAGAAGCTCCCTTGCTCTTGTAACAGCTGTGTACAGAACCCCTCTGTGGAGAAGCTGCTGAGGTCCCTCGCAAAGACAAAGAACCACTGCTCTGTACTCGCTTCCCTGAGACTTATGGACGGTCATCGCCCAGGCATGTTCAAGCTCTCCAAGCATATCGAAGCCATAAGAAGCAAGGCGCCCGTCAAAATCCACTATAAGCATTTCTTTACTGTAATCTATTGAAAGTATGTAGCCAACGTCACCGTTGAAAATACCTGTCCCGGAGCTTGTTCCAGAAGATGCAACCCACATTATATCATAGTTATTTCTGATTTGCATCACCCTATCGCCCTCGCGAAACACAAAATCACCGAATTTTTTCTCTTTTTTTGTATCAGCAGCAGGGTTTAAGGCATTTTGCAGGAGAAAGTTGAGATTTGCTACTCCAACCCGACCTTTTCTTGTGGGGGTGAGCACCTGAATTTCATCGGCAGATATTCCCATATTATTGGGAAGACGGGCAGAGCAAAGCTGGCATATAAGCTCGGCTGCCATATCAAGATTACAGCGGCGCATAAAGAAGAAGTCGCCTCTATTTTCATTCAAAATGGGATGCTCGCCCGAATTTATCATATGCGCATTGCGCACAATGCGGCTCTCCGCGGTCTGTCGAAATATCTCCGTCAGGCGGACAACGGGAACCACACCGCTTCTTATTATATCCGAAAACACATTACCGGGGCCAACACTCGGAAGCTGATCCGCGTCACCCACCAGAACAAGGCGGCATTCTTCAGGCAGCGCAGCGAGAAGACAGCGCATAAGCACGATGTCTATCATCGAGCACTCGTCAACAATAAGTGCGTCACACTTTAGAGGCTCGTCCTCATCCTTCTTAAAAACAAGGTCAAAACCGTCCTCCGCGTAGCCGGCCTCAAGAAGTCTGTGAATGGTTGCGGCTTCGTGGCCCGTTAGCTCTGTCATACGCTTTGCCGCGCGTCCCGTAGGCGCGGCCAGAAGAACCTTCATATCCAGCTTCTCAAACATAGCAATTATTGCACGGACAGTTGTGGTTTTTCCAGTTCCGGGACCACCGGTTATAAGAGTTACTCTGTTTTTTGATGCTATCTCAAGAGTTTTTTTCTGCATGGGAGCATAGTGAATTCCCTGCTCTCTTTCAATTTTTTCAACGATTCCTTCGATGTTTTCTGCACTTACAGCGTGCGAACACATTCTCCGAAGCTTATCAGCTGCATAGATTTCCGCCTCATAAAAAGAGCTGAGATAGCAAGCCTCACAACCCGCTATGCTCTCACAAATAATCTCACCGCTGTCCAAAAGGATATCCAGCCCTTCCTCAACGAGCTCTTCCTCCAGACCTATAAGCTGAGCCGTTGCCATAATCAGCTTTTCCCGGGGAATAAAAACATGCCCGTTTCCGCTGTTATGCTGAAGTTCGAAAACGATTGCAGCCGCAACACGCTCCGCGCTGTCCCCGTCAAGCCCCAGATCGAGGGCAAGGGCGTCTGCCTCGGCAAACTCTGCACCTATATGCTGCATGCACATTATGTAGGGATTATCGTTAATTATGCCAAGCGCTTCATTTCCATAAGCGCGGTAAAGCCGCATTGCATACTGAGGACGCAAACCATGACTGCCCAAAAACTCCATGAGACGCCTGAGTCCCAACTGACGTTTGAGATTTTCGCTCATTTCAAGGGCTTTTTTCATGCTGATGCCCCTAAGCCCTGCAAGCTTTTGAGGTTCGCGCTCGATGATATCCAAAGACTTCTCTCCGAATTCGGACACAATTACAGATGCGGTTGCAGGTCCGATTCCTCTTATAACGCGACTGGCAAGGTACTCATAAACAGCGTCAGCTCCTTTAGGCATATGGCGCAGGGCATATTCTGCCTTGAACTGCTGCCCATGGCTTGGATGGCGCACCCAACTTCCACCTGCCTCTATCTGCTCTCCCGGAGCAGAAAAAGGCAGGCAGCCAGTTACGATTATGCTCTCCCCTGAGTCTGTTTCAAGACGGAAAACCGTATAGCCGTTTTCTTCATTTGTATAGATTATTTCGTCAACTGTTCCGAAAATCTCTATCAATTCTTTGGATTCCATAAAAACCTCAGTCGATGATTTTTATAAGCCCTTTATGAGCCAGTTTTTCAGCCAGAAGCGCCGTTTCTTTATCGGCTCCGCAACTTCGTAAATATATCTCTCCACACTCCTCGCAGCTTTTAAGCCTTCTTACAAGCATTTCAAGCTCAGGAGCTTCTCCGCAAACGGAAACGATAGTATCAACACGCAAATTATTGGATATAGCAATGCGCCGCAGTAACGCCTGCTTTACGCATTGGAAAATAAAATATATCCCCGCCGCAGAGAAAAAAGCAATAATTGCACTTAAAAGCACTATCCATCCCTCCCACTATAGGCTATGAGATGGGAGCTTTTTCTGTTAAAGGAGCTTTTTCAGATATTCTCCTGTGGCGCTCTCGGGGCAGTTGGCGCAGTCCTCGGGAGTGCCGGCAAAAACAAGCTGTCCTCCCCTGTCACCGCCCTCAGGGCCAAGGTCGATAATATGGTCGGCACATTTTATTACATCCAGATTATGCTCGATGATAATAACGGTATTGCCTGCATCAACAAGCTTCTGCAAAACATCTATAAGACGGTGAACATCAGCAATATGAAGTCCTGTTGTGGGCTCATCCAGCACATATACAGTGCTGCCGGTGCTGCGCTTGCTAAGTTCTGTTGCAAGCTTAACGCGCTGGGCTTCGCCGCCGGAAAGGGTTGTTGATGACTGACCCAGTTTGATATAACCGAGACCAACATCATAGAGAGTCTGGATCTTATTTTTTATCTTGGGTATATTTTCGAAATACTCAAGAGCCTCTTCAACCGTCATATCCAGAACTTCCGCAATATTCTTGCCCTTATATCTGACCTCAAGAGTCTCTCTGTTATATCTTTTGCCCTTGCAGACATCGCAGGGCACATATATATCGGGAAGAAAATGCATTTCAATCTTCAGCAGACCATCACCAGCGCAGGCTTCACAGCGTCCTCCCCGGACATTGAAGGAAAATCTGCCAGGTCCGTAGCCGCGTATTCTGGCATCCTGAGTTTCTGCAAAAAGATCCCGTATATCGCTGAAAACTCCCGTATATGTTGCCGGATTGGAACGGGGCGTGCGTCCTATGGGGCTTTGGTCGATGGCGATTATCTTATCCACCTGCTCAAGCCCCTCAACTCCGTCGCTCTTGCCGGGACGAAGCTTCATTCGGTTCAGTTCCACACCAAGAGTCTTATAAAATATCTCATTTATAAGGCTGGATTTTCCGCTGCCCGACACACCGGTTACACAGGTCATCACGCCGAGGGGAATTTCAACATCTATGTTTTTAAGATTATTCTCCCTTGCGCCGCGAATGGTCAGATGTCTTCCGTTCGATTGTCTACGTTTTACGGGAACCGGAATAGACTTCTTGCCGCTGAGATACTGTCCGGTATGGCTTCTCTCGCAGGCGCATATCTCTTCAAGGCTTCCCGCACATACAACCTCACCGCCATGCACACCGGGACCGGGGCCTATATCAACAATGAAATCGGCAGCGCGCATAGTGTCCTCATCATGCTCAACCACAATGAGTGTATTTCCAATATCGCGCAGATGCCTGAGAGTGTTGATAAGCTTGCCGTTATCTCTCTGGTGCAGACCGATGGAAGGCTCATCCAGAATATAAAGCACACCCATGAGGCTGGAGCCTATCTGGGTCGCCAGACGAATTCTCTGGCTCTCACCACCCGAGAGGGTGGCGCTGGAGCGGGCAAGATTAAGATAGCCAAGGCCGACGCTCTCAAGAAATTCAAGGCGGGAGATGATTTCCTTGATTATCCGCTCTCCTATCATTCTCTGCTTCTCGCTAAGTTCAAGACCGCGGATAAACTTAAGTTCATCTTCTATGCTCAGACAGGTGAAATCATAGATATTCATACCGCCCACCGTTACCGCAAGAGCCTCCTTACGCAGCCTGCGTCCTTCACATTGGGGGCAGGGAGTTTCGCTCATGCACTGCTCAATATCCTCCTTAACAAAGGAGCTTTGAGTTTCGTGATAGCGGCGGTTAAGATTGTTTATAATGCCTTCAAAGCTCTGGGAAAGGGTTCCGTGACCGTTCTTGCGCTCATAAAAAAGCTCAAGCATTTCCGTTCCCGTTCCGTAAAGAATTGCGTTTACAGCTTCCTTACTTAGATTTGCAATGGGTTCATTCAAATCAAAGCTATATTTTTTTGCGAGGGCATCAAAATACATCTTTGCTATACTGTCACCCTTTATGCTGTTCCAGCCATTCGCAACTATAGCACCCTCGGCGATTGAAAGGCTTCTATCGGGGATTATAAGCTCAGGGTCAACCTGCATCTGTGTTCCAAGACCCGTGCATTGGGGGCAGGCTCCGTAAGGATTATTGAAGGAGAAAAGACGGGGGCTAAGCTCATCAATGCTTATCCCGCAGTCATCGCAGGCATAGTTTTGTGAAAACATAAGCTCACGCTGCTCACCCACTATATCCACAACAATTATGCCGCCGGAAAGCTTGCCGGCAGTTTCAACGGAGTCGGTAAGACGGCGAATAATATCGCTTTTAATTACAAGGCGGTCAACTATTATCTCAATGGTGTGCTTTTTGTTTTTATCCAGCTTAATCTCCTCACTGAGTTCATAGCTGATACCGTCCACCCTTGCGCGTACATATCCGCTTTTGCGGGCATCTTCAAAAATTTTGCTGTGTTCGCCCTTTCTTCCGCGAATAACGGGCGCAAGAATTTGAATGCGGCTGCGCTCGGGAAGCAGCATAACCTGATCAACAATCTGGTCAATTGTCTGCTGGCGAATCTCTTTGCCGCACTTGGGGCAATGGGGCGTTCCTATTCTTGCCCATAGAAGACGAAGGTAATCATATATCTCCGTAACTGTTCCGACTGTGGATCGGGGATTTTTGCTTGTGGTTTTCTGGTCAATGCTTATGGCAGGAGAAAGACCTTCTATATAATCCACATCCGGTTTTTCCTTCTGACCAAGAAACATTCTTGCGTAGGAAGAAAGGCTTTCCACATATCGGCGCTGCCCCTCCGCATATATGGTATCAAAGGCAAGGCTTGACTTTCCCGAGCCGGAAAGGCCGGTGACAACCACCAGCTTATTCCTCGGTATCTCAAGGTCAATATTTTTCAGGTTATTTTCCCTGGCTCCCTTTATATAAATGCTGTCGCGCATCCTTATATCTCCTTAATCAATCACATCTGCAAAGCTGCCGCGCACAACAGCGGCAATATCCGCGGGGTCGCATTCTATCTGCGCGCCAATTTTGCCGGCGCTTACAATAATACTGTCCTGCTCAAGGGCAGAGGCATCAAAAACGGTTTTGAAGAGTTTTTTCATTCCAATGGGACTGCAGCCGCCTCTCACATATCCGGTCAGCGCAGTAAGTTCGGAAAGAGGTATCATAGCAATGGACTTTTCTCCAACCGCTTTTGCCGCCTTCTTCAGTCCCAGCTCGTGAGAAACCGGAATGACAAACACATAGTTTGTACGGCTTGCCCCTCTTGCAACAAGAGTTTTGAAAACACAGTTTGGGTCGCGGCCAATAAGAGCTGCGGCTTTTACGCCGTCAACAGCTTCTCCGCCATGTGAGTATTCGTGAGCGGTATACTTTATCTTTTTTTGGTCAAGAATACGCATTGCATTTGTCTTTTGCTCTTTCACGGACACAATCACCCCATTTTCTTTATCTTTTTATTATACACATAAATTATCTGCAATTCAATATCGCTCTTTGGTATGCGCAGTAAAATATTAATAAGGAAAGTCTTGACAAGGCATATCGCTTGTGCTAATATATTTGGGCGACCACGTTTGGAGAAGTACCCAAGAGGCCGAAGGGGCTCCCCTGCTAAGGGAGTAGTACGTGTTGAGCGTAGCATGGGTTCAAATCCCATCTTCTCCGCCAAAAGACGCCGAGAAATCTCGGCGTCTTTTCACTAATCGAATACGGAGAGTTACCGAAGTGGTCATAACGGGGCGGTCTTGAAAACCGTTAGGCGAACAGCCACAGGGGTTCGAATCCCTTACTCTCCGCCAAAAAAAGCAGTCACCCTTGCGGTGGCTGTCTTTTTTTCTTGCGGGTGTTGGGATTCGAAGTTTATGCCCTTCGGGTAAATCCCTTACTCTCCGCCAAAAAAAGCAGTCACCCTTGCGGTGGCTGTTTTTTTCTTTGCATAAAACGCATACATTGAAAAGTTAAAAGATAAATGTTATAATATGTGGGAATTGTTATCAGGGGTGAATTTAATGTCTGTAAAGCTTTTCTTCGAAGCAATTGCCAAATTTATTCTTGGCTTTGTTCTTGTTGGGCTGCTTATTTTTCTGCCCGCCGGAAGCTTTGCCTACATAAACGGCTGGATACTTATGGGCGTTTTATTCATACCAATGTTTATTGCCGGCATCGTTATGATGTTAAAAAATCCCGCTCTTTTGAGAAAGCGACTTGATGCTAAGGAAAAGGAAAATGATCAAAGTCTTGTTGTTAAGCTAAGCGGTCTTATGTTTATTGCAGGATTCGTTATTTCCGGACTGGGTTACCGTTTCGGCTGGCTTATGCTGCCCAGGGGGGTTGTCATTGCAGGCGCAATAATCTTCCTCATTTGCTACGCACTTTATGCTGAGGTGCTGAGAGAAAACACCTACCTTAGCCGCACTATTGAGGTTCAGGAAGGGCAAACTGTTATTGACAGCGGACTTTACGGTATTGTCAGGCATCCCATGTACTGCATAACCCTTTTTCTTTTTCTCTCCATGCCTCTTATTTTAGGGTCTCTTTATGCCTTCATAGTTTTCCTTGTTTATCCTTTCATAATCGCAAAGAGAATTATAGGCGAAGAAGCTCTTCTCGAAAAGGAACTGAGCGGTTACCGAGAGTATATGACAAAAGTAAAATTCAAGCTTATTCCCTTTATTTGGTAAAAAATCATATATGGAGGTGTGCAATGGACAGAAACGTTTCCATCGATGAGCTTAATATCAAATTGAGAACATATATTTTTCTCAAAAAAAATGAACTGTTAACAGTTGCCGCTGTTTGCGAAAAGCTGGATGAAGGCATAGAAAAGCTGCTCAAAATGCCCCAATCCACCCATAAGGTCAGTATTGATCTGCTCAAAGCAGTCATCCCCTTCGGCTATTCTTCCGAAAAGCTTGTTGAAGAGTATTTTGCCGTTCTTAAAAATGATCCCGATACTCCGGCAGCTACTCTTGCTCTTTGGAAGGAATGTCACGAATACTTTTGAGGATCCAAAGATAAATTAAATCCTAAAACATAAAAGGAGGATATTAAAATGGCACCTAATTTCTATAAATTCCAGTACGATTTTGAGCAAATTTTCCAGGATGAGGAATTTTTAAGAATATTCCTGATAGCTTTTATTGCAGTTTTTGCTGTTGTATTATTAATATTCGTTCTCCCCAATTACATAATGCTTTCCATCAGCTACACCAGCATTGGCAGACGCCGCGGCATTAAGGCATCCTGGCTTGCATGGATTCCCATTGCAAGATACTGGGTTATAGGCGCAATAGCAGATAATTATGACGAACGCCAGCTTGGAGTTAAGCGCCGTTTCCGCATTCTGCTTTTAATTCTCGCCCTTGTCTGCTGGCTCTCTGTTGCCATCCTCTTTGCCGGTCTCGCAGCTGTTGTTCCTCTTGTTATCAGCGCCATTGACGGCAGCGGCATCGATGTTTTCTCCAACATCATGAAGTTTGCCTTTGCACTTGAATACGGCGCATCAGGATTTACCTATGCCTATATGCTTCTTTGCGTTCTTTACCTTATTTGCATCTATAAAATATTCGAATCCCTCAGCCCCAAGTATTCTATTTTGTTTATGGCACTGAGCATGATTATTCCCCTCTTTATGCCCATCTGCCTCCTTGTCATCAGAAAAAATGGCTATTCCAAGGACGATGATAAGGAAGAACTTTCCGAGGCCGCCAAGTCCGGATGGTATGAGGCCTGAGGCAATGACACTCAACACATACCCGGCCGCCGTTTTCCTCAGCAGCTCCCCCTGCCTTTTGGGAGAGGAAAAGCTGAACGGTGCAAACGGCTTCACCGATAAGCTTTCGGAAATGCTTCCCTCCCCCTGCCGCTGCCTTTTTATTAGTTCCGACAGGGATAATCACGCATTTACTGAAGGTCACGGCTATGCCATAAAGCGCAGCTTTGAAACAAGCGGTTTTTCCTTCTCGGACTATACGCTTCTTGACGGACACAACGAAGAAAACGCTTCCGAACTTATTGCAGGCGCCGATCTCATAATCCTCGCGGGAGGACATGTCCCCACCCAAAACCGTTTCTTCACCCACATAGGTCTTCGGGAGCTTCTAAGCAGATTTGAAGGCATTATTTTTGGAATAAGCGCGGGAAGTATGAACTCCGCTGAAACCGTTTATGTTCAGCCCGAGGAACCGGGAGAGAGCATTGACAGCAATTTTATTCGCTTTTGCCCCGGGCTTTCCCTTTGCAAAGCCCAGATACTTCCCCACTATAATCAGGTTCGGGATAATTATCTGGACGGCAAGCGGCTTTTTGAAGATATTACCTTTGGCGACAGTTACGGCAAATGCTTCACCGTTTTGCCAGACGGAAGCTATGTTCTTTGCATCAATGGCGAGGAGACCGTTTACGGAGAGGCATACAGCATAAAAGACGGCGCAATTGAAAAGCTCTGTGAAAACGGAGAAAGTATAAAAATATAAAAAATAGAGGACTTATAAGAAGTCCTCTATTTTTTTAAAATCTTTTGAGTTTTTGATTGCCTTTAAGAACGGCCCTGTAAATTGGTATCTCCAGTTCCTTTTTTACTTTTTCAAGTTCTGCAGGAATGTTGATTCCCTGAGGGCAATGCTTGACGCATTTTCCGCAGCCGATGCAGTTGGATGCTGGTGTGGGCGTTTTTCTCAGCGCTGTGCACTTGGCATAATCGGCAAGAGCCCAGAACTTAGATTCGGTGTATCTTCGGTTATAGGCGGAAAAACAGCCCGGTATGTCAACATTCTTGGGACAAGGAAGGCAATAGCCGCAGCCTGTGCAGCCAACCTTCATTTTAGAGTTTATCGCGCAGGCAACGCCTTTGAGCATTTCATTATCGGCATCGCTGAGTTGAGCAAGCTGAGCATCGGATGCCGCCGCCGCATTTTCCCTTATCATATCGAGAGAATTCATACCCGAGAGCACGCAGCTGACCTCCGGCTGGTTCCAGAGCCAGCGGAAGGACCACTCAGCGGGAGAACGCTTAGGTGTATAATTTTTGAATATCTGCTTTGCTTCCTCGGGCAAACCGTTTACAAGCTTTCCGCCGCGGAGAGGCTCCATAATAACAACTGGCAATCCCTTGGAATGGGCATACTGAAGACCCTTTCTTCCCGCCTGGGAATGCTCATCCATATAATTATACTGGATCATGCATATATCCCAGTCATAAGCATCCACCAGATCACAAAACATATCCGAGTTGCCGTGATAAGAAAATCCAACCTGACGTATAACACCGCTTGCTTTCTTTTCTTCAAGCCATTCGGTAATTCCCATAGCCTTCAGACGGTCAAATGTGCCTGTATCCGCAAGCATATGCATCAGATAATAATCTACATAGTTTGTGCGAAGACGCTTAAGCTGTTCCTGAAAAAGCTTTTCCATTCCCTCTCTGCTGCGTATCAGATAGTGTGGAAGTTTTGTAGTTATGTAAACCTTTTCCCGCACTCCGTTTTTTTCCAGAAGCTCACCCAGAACGCTTTCACTGCCGGGATAAACATAGGCGGTGTCGAAATAATTCACGCCCAGAGCAATAGCTTCCATAAGCTCCCGCTCTGTCTCCGCCATATTGATAGCGCCGACTTTTCTCTGAAAGCGCATACAACCAAAGCCAAGAGCGGATATTTTATTGCCGTATTTATCAAGTCTGTAATTCATAAAAACACCCCGATATAGAAAAAAGCCCTTTGCATAAAGCAAAGGGCTTCTGGCAGCGGGTGAAGGATTCGAACCCTCACAAACGGAGTCAGAGTCCGGTGTGCTACCATTACACAAACCCGCTAAGCGCAAGAGCTATTATACACGAATTGTACAAATTGTCAAGCCTTTTTTCAAATATTTTCACAAGTAAATTTTACCATTAAAAGCCCGCGCCATAGGTACGGGCTTTTAATATTACCCAAATGAAACTATCTTTTTAGAATATAAACCTGCTCTTCCCCCGTTCCGGGATTTTTCTGAACAGCTGTGAAGAATATGGTCTTATGAACAACTTGGTCAGGAATTCTTGAATCGTAGCAGGTCTGATATCTGAACCTTGGCACCTGATCAAAATGTTTAGCTGCGATATAATCGGTCAGTGAAAATGCAGCAAACAGCATAGCAATGCATCCGCCTATAACTAAAATACACATTCCACGCTTTACAAGCTGCTGTCTGAGAAAAACATAAATTCCGACAATTAATATCAGGCTTCCTAAAACAGAATAAACACTTCCCCAACTGCTTTCGCTTGGAAATATTGAAAGCGCAGAAATTATAATGAATATTCCAAATAACGAAAGCAGAGCTGCCGCTATTTTTGCCTTACCGTTTTTCTTCTCATTATGACTATACTCAGCCATCGCTACAGCAGTATTTCTCGTTTCCATATTCATATTCTCACTTTTCCTCTCTCCATAAATTATCTCAGGAATGCTAACATCATAAAAATCGGCTATATAAACAAGCATTCCAATATCAGGCATATTGCTCCCCGTTTCCCAACGGGACACCGTTCCATCGGATACATTCAGCTTTTCTGCAAGCTGCTGTTGAGTCAGTCCTTTTTCCTTTCGTAGCTCTTTAAGAAATATGCCAACTTTTATCTGATTCATATATGCAACCTCCTTTCGCTTCAATTATTAGCTGATAATATGCAATTTGAACACGACACAAAACGAGAAATGCATGAAAATTCTCGGGTAATCAGTGCAGTTTATTAAAATGTCTTCTACTGGTATATGTTATATTTACTAAGTCAAAATCACAAGAACAGCCACAGCAGTAAATTCTGCCGTGGCTGTTATGGGTATATGAAAGATATGTGATTTTTACTTCTTTGCTGCTGCGAGCTGCTTCTGGAGCCAATCCTTACCGTCAACGAAGCGGGAAACGATGAAGGAAACAACATAGTCTCCGGCTGCGTTGATCATAGTTGCGGGAGGATCAACAAGGTTGCCGATTGCAACGAGGATGGGGAATGCAATCTCCATTGCATCGGGGAAGAAGATGGAGCAGATGATATATTCACCGATGTAGCCGCCGCCGGGAACACCGGACATACCTACAGAGGAGAATACTGCAACAAGAACGATGAGAGGCAGGGACTCAAGAGTGAGGGGCTGACCGGTTACACCGAAGACAAAGGCAATCTTCAGAACGCAGCTGAAGCAGCTGCCGTCCATATGCATGGTTGCGCCCAGAGGCAGAACCATGTCGCTGACATCCTTGGAAATGCCGGTTGCTTTTGCCTCATCCATATTAGTGGGGATAGTAGCAACACTGGAGCAGGTACCAAGAGAAACAACTGCGGGCTTTACAATGTGCTTGAACATGGTCTTTGCGCCGCCCTTGCCGCCGCCAAAACGGGCAAACAGGGGGAATGCGGTGAAGATATAGATGAAGCAGAGAGGATAGTAAAGGAGCATTGCGCGGCCATAGCCTTCAGCAATCTGAGCGCCATAAGTGGCAACCAGATCGGCGAAAATCGCGAAGAAAGCAATGGGAGCATAGTAGGTGACAATCTTGACGAACTTGAGCATAACATTGCTCAGGTCATCAAGGAACTTGCCAACGGGGCTTTCCTTGCCGCCGTTGAGGTTAACGGCAAAGCCGAAAAGGATGGAGAAAACAATGAGGGGGAGCATTGCTCTTCTGCTGAGAAGACCAACGAAGTCTTCAGCTGTGAAGAAGTTGACTACCATCTGTGCGCCGGAGGCATAAGTTCCGATTTCCTCTGCGGGAATCTCGGTCCAGGCCTGAAGCACAGGGGGGAACAGCTTTACAAGGAAGAACATAATAATGGCTGCGATTGCACCGGTAACAACGAAGGTGGCAATGGTGACGCCCATTATTTTTCCTGCGCGCTTACGGCTACCCATATTGGCAACAGCGCCTGCGATGGAAGCGAATACAAGAGGAACAACAATGCAGAACATCATGTTGATGAAAATTGTTCCTGCGGGCTTGATGGCATTACCGAATTTGGGGAAAATCCAGCCAACAACGGAACCTGCGATCATGCAGGCGATCATAATGATCATAAAGGTATAGTTTTTTGCTACGGATTTCTTGTCAAGAGCAGCACTCATTGATTCTTCCTCCTGATTTTGGGATGATATAAATTAAAAAATTAATTCCTCGTCTTTAATTTCGCCCTCAGCGACTAAATTTGTTGGGCCATAAAGCCACAGCTCATCGCCCTTTACATCAACGCTGAGAGTTCCTCCGTGAACCTTTGCAGTGACAATGCCTTCAGCATCAACAAGACCTTTTCTCTTCAGTACCAGTGCGACACTGGCGGTTCCGGTTCCGCAGGCATATGTAAGATCCTCAACGCCTCTTTCGTATGTGCGGATACGAAGGCTTCCATCACTCTGAAACTCATAGAAATTGATATTGGCACCCTTGGGAAAAGCTTTTGCATAGCGGAGCTTTCTGCCCAGAGCTTTAAGTTCACTGCCGGGAATGCGTTCAAGCCCTTCCAGATGAACAACTGCGTGAGGCAGTCCCGGATTTCCCAGTTCAACATAAGAGCAATCATAACTGACGCCCTCGGCCTCCGCACTTCTATCAAGCTCAACGGTAGTTGCAGGATTGAGCTTCACCCGATAGTTGCGACTGTCCATACGCTCGCCTTCAACCGTTCCGGACATAGTCTCAACCCGCTGCTGCCGGCCCGTAAGACCCTTTTCATAACCGTAGCGGCAGATGCAGCGCGCGCCGTTTCCGCACATTTCGCCTTCGCTTCCGTCGCTGTTATAAAACACCATTCGGAAGTCTCCCTCACCACGAGAAGCCTCAACCACCATCAGACCGTCGGCTCCAATAGAAAGATGGCGCTCACAAACCTTTGCGGCAATGGCAGGAAATGCCTCGGGAGCTATCCCCTCTTCTATATTATTGATTATTATGAAGTCGTTTCCGGCTCCGTTCATCTTACAGAATTTCAAGGCATAGCTCACCTCTTTCTATACTCATTATACTAAAACTTTTAGCTATTCATATTCCATAATGTGTGTTTCATATTGCAAATAGTGCTGATAAGCGTAAAAAAGAACAGGGAAATTTCCCTGCTCTTTTTTATATACGTTTATTTGCCGGAAAAGGACTTTGCCAGTTCATCCAGCCAATCACCCTGAATGTTCTTTGCCTTGCCCTTATCGCAGAGCTCGGCAATGGCGGAATCCATAGGGAGTCTTGCTGTGTTTTCAATTCCGTGCTTGGCGGCAACAGCTTCAACCTGGCTCTTTCCGAAAATTTCGTGACGCTGACCGCAGTCGGGGCACTGGAAATAGCTCATATTCTCAACGAGACCAAGAACAGGAACGCCCATCATCTTCGCCATATTCACAGCCTTTTCAACTATCATACCGACAAGGTCCTGAGGAGAGGTTACTATGATAATTCCCTTTATGGGGAGAGACTGGAAAACGGTGAGGGGAACATCACCGGTTCCGGGAGGCATATCGACGAACATATAGTCAACTTCGCCCCAGTTTACATCGGACCAAAACTGCTTAACCACACCTGCGATAACGGGACCGCGCCAGATAACAGGTGCGGTGTTATCCTCCAGAAGAAGGTTGACGGACATAATTTTAATACCGTTGGCGCTTATTTTGGGCTCGATTCCTTTTTCGCTTGCCTCAGCGCGGTCTTCGTTAAGACCGAACATTTTGGGGACGGAAGGACCGGTTATATCGGCGTCAAGAATAGCGGTATTGAAGCCGCTGCGGCGCATTTTGCAGGCCATAAGCGCGGTTACGAGGCTCTTGCCAACACCGCCCTTGCCGGATACGACAGCAATAACATTTTTAACATTGGAATAAGCATTCATAGGCTCAATGAGACTCTGGGGAGCATTGCGGGAAGCACAGTCAGAGCCGCAGGTAGAGCAGTTATGGGTGCAATTTTCTGACATTTCTACATCTCCTAAGTTTCTAATTTTACTGTATTATTATATCCCTTATCCCAAAGATGTCAACCTCAATCCACTCTTTACCCAGCTCGATAGATGGTGTATAATCTCTTCAAATGAAAGGTGGATGGAAAATGGATTTTCGTGAGACCATAAATAATTATGCTCCGCGCTGCGAGCAGGAGGAAAAAGACAAAGGCTTTTTTCTCCGCTTTATTGACGCGAACCCGGACTGTCTGCTGCGCAGCAACGATTTTGCCCATGTTACCGCATCCTCGTGGGTCGTAAGCCCCGACAGAGAAAAGGTGCTTATGGTTTATCACAACATTTATGACAGCTGGTCATGGACCGGCGGTCACGCAGACGGAGAAAGCGACCTTGCCGCCCTTGCTTTGAGGGAGCTGACGGAGGAAACGGGGCTTTCTTCTCCCCGCTTGCTCTCCCCCACCCCTGTTTCAATTGAAATTCTCACTGTTGACGGACATATGAAACGCGGTGAATATGTCCACTCCCACCTGCACTTAAACGCAACCTATCTTTTTGAAGCGGATGAGGACGCATTTACTAAAATTAAAGAAGACGAAAACAGCGGAGTGAGCTGGTTCGCGCTTGATGATATGTTCAATGCCGTCAGCGAAAAATGGATGGCGGAAAACATATATAAAAAGCTCTGCCTTCGGGCAAAGGAATATTAAAAAAATCCCTGCAGAGGTTGAACTGTACCAGGAATAACGGACAGCAAATAAAAACCCCAATCGTAGAATAGCGTATTATTTCGAAGCCGGACGA
>SVKK01000025.1 GCA_015068425.1 Oscillospiraceae bacterium
ATAGTGGAAACCTCGATCTGGTAGCTCAGACCGAACACAGAGTAAACCTCATCGAAAAGGCGGACAACATTTTTGATTTCGTCCTTCATCTGATCCCAGGTCATGAAGATATGAGCGTCGTCCTGAGTGAAGCAGCGAACACGGAAAAGTCCGTGGAGAGCGCCGGAAAGTTCGTGGCGGTGAACAAGACCCAGTTCTCCTACACGGAGAGGCAGGTCGCGGTAGGAGTGGGGTTCAGAGGAATAAACCAGCATTCCGCCGGGGCAGTTCATGGGCTTGATTGCGAAGTCAACATCGTCAATGACGGTGGTATACATATTGTTCTTATAGTGTCCCCAGTGACCACTGCGCTCCCAGAGCTGGCGGTTCATCATCATGGGAGTGGAGCACTCAACATAGCCGTAGCGCTTATGAACTTCGCGCCAGTAGTCGATGAGGGTGTTGCGCAGAACCATACCCTTGGGCAGGAAGAAGGGGAAGCCGGGGCCCTCGTCACGGAGCATAAAGAGACCAAGCTCTTTGCCCAGACGGCGGTGGTCACGCTTTTTGGCTTCTTCGATGCGCTGAAGGTAGGCATCCAGTTCGTCCTTCTTGGGGAAGCAGGTTCCGTAAACACGCTGAAGGCTCTTGCGGCTGCTGTCACCGCGCCAGTAGGCGGCGTTGCAGGCGGTGAGCTTGATGGCATTGCCCTTTACGCGGCCGGTGGAATCAAGGTGAGGACCGGCGCAGAGGTCGGTAAATTCACCCTGCTTATAGAAGCTGATAACGGCATCCTCGGGGAGATCCTGAATAAGTTCAACCTTATAGGGCTCTTCCTTCTCTTCCATCAGCTTGATAGCCTCTTCGCGGGGAAGCTCAAAGCGCTCAAGCTTCAGCTTTTCCTTGCAGATTTTGCGCATCTCGGCTTCCAGCTTCTCAAGAATTTCAGGAGTGATGGCGAAGGGAGCGTCAAAGTCATAATAAAAACCGTCGGCAATGGCAGGTCCGATGGCAAGCTTTACCTCGGGGTAAAGTCTTTTCACAGCCTGAGCGAGAATATGGCTGGTGGTGTGGCGATAGGTATCCTTGTAAACGGGATTTTCAAAGGTATAGAGGTTTTTCTCTTCCATTTTTCGCGTCTCCTTATATCGTAAATTTTATTATACAAAACAAAAAGCACCCGTGACGCCTTTCGGGCATCAAGGGTGCAATAATTACACGGTTCCACCTTGGTGTTTAACTCTTACGCGCTGTAACGTGCGCCCACGTTCCGCTTAAATCACGGACTGCTCGGGAGTGGTTGAAAAATCTCTTCCTGCCTCGCAACGGCTTTCAGCCTTTTGACCGCTGTCTCTGTACCGCAAAGAAGGATTTGTCTCCGTCATCGCTATTTTAACGGGTGTATATTATCACTTGGGAGGCTTTCTGTCAAGCGGCTATCTTTCCCAGATAAGCCAGCAAATGCCGTAAAGCACCGGCTGATGGGCAAGGTAAATAATAAGACTATGACGTCCCATAAAGGTATACATGGGACGTATCTTCCTCTGCAGCAGAGGAACTCGCTCCCTCCAAAAATCAAGCTTTCCTCCAAACCATACACCGATGGCAAAGAGCATGCCCCAAGGCAGGAGGGGATAATAGTCGGCACTATAGAATTCTTCATAAATCAGACCGAAGGGCACAAGAAGCTTTGTTTCCACAAATACGTTTTGATTAATATAATAGGTAATGACAAAAATCCCCGCGCACACAATGGGAAACCATATTCCCTTTGGAAGCCTTCCTCCTGCCCTGATAAAAAGGGAATACAGTATCATCATAGTGCCCAGATTATGGAGCACTCCGAACTGCACAGCCATCCCCATAAAATGCATAACCAGCGTCACCAGCATTCCGCAGCAAAACACGATTGCTCCCCTGCAAAGGCTGTTTTTTGAAAAACGCACAACCATGCCGGATATGAGCATAAAGCTGCCCACCGCGCCGAGACGCAGGGAAAAAGCCAGCGGATGGCTCATCTGCTCATAGCTTATGACACCGAAAAGATAGAGGTCATAGAGAAAGTGGTAAGCCGCCATAAGCAAAATGGCAAGGGAGCGCCACACATCAAGCACTTCAATACGCTTCACGGTGTCACTCCCCTTCAATTTTATACTATTATATTAATGTTATACCCGATTTTTATACGTTAAAACGGATATTGGTCACGTCGCCATCAGCCATCACATATTCCTTGCCCTCGCTGCGGAAAAGACCTTTTTCCTTGGCGGCGGCCATGGTGCCGCAGGCCTTGAGGTCTTCGAAAGCAACTATCTCGGCGCGGATGAAGCCGCGCTCCAGATCGGAGTGGATCTTGCCGGCAGCCTGAGGTGCCTTGGTTCCGCGGGTAATTGTCCAGGCGCGAACCTCGTCCTCGCCGCCGGTGAGGAAGGAGATATAGCCCAAAAGGTCGTAGCTTGTTTTGATAAGGCGGTCAAGTCCTCTCTGGGTGAGACCAAGCTCCGCCATAAAGAGCTCTGCATCCTCGGCGTCCATACCTGCGATGTCCTCTTCAAACTTGGCAGCAACGGGCAGTACAGCAGCGCCCTGCTCAGCAGCAAGAGCGGCGAGAGCCTTGTAACCGGGGTTGTTCTCATAGTCTGCCATTCCGTCCTCATCCAGATTGGCAACATAGATAACAGGCTTTATAGAAAGCAGGCCACCGTCCTGAAGAATATCCTTGTCCTCCTCGGTGAACTCAAAGGTGGCGGCGGGCTGTCCGTCGGAAAGGTGATCGATGAGAGCCTTGCACATTTCCATCTCCCGCTTATACTTTTTGTCACCGCTCTTGGCGTTCTTGGTGGCGCGCTCCAAACGGCGCTCGGTGAGCTCTATATCAGCAAGAATAAGCTCAAGGCTGAGAGTCTCGGCATCCCCTGCGGCGTCCATAGGTTCAAGGAAAATCTCATCGTTTTCGAAGCAGCGGACAACGTGCACAAGGGCGTCCACCTGACGGATAGTCTGGAGGTAGGCATTTCCTCTTCCGCCGCCCTTTTTGATGCCGACAACATCAACGAAATCAATAGTGGCGGGGGTATACTTTCTGGGCTTATAATATTCCGCCAGCCAGTCAAGACGCTCGTCCGGAACCTTTGCCTGACCGATATTGGGCTTAACAGCCGCATTGGAGTAGCTGCCGGTTTCGGCGTGAGAGCCGGTAAGGGCATTGAAAAGGGTGCTCTTGCCAACATTGGGCAGACCTACGATACCAAGTTTCATATATCTGAATTCTCCTTTTGTGCTGGAATAATCTTTTTCAAATATTTATGATAGCACATGCTCCGTCAATTCTCAAGGCTTATTGAAACATTTTAAAATTAGAGACGATGGCCTTAAACAAGCCATCGTCTCTTTCCTATTCTGTTATATCAGTTGTTGCCGTTTTCGCCTTCGCTCTTATTCTCCTCAGCCTCTTCGGCGGAAGGAGCAGGCTCTTCGGCGGGTTCATCATCATTGGTGAACATTGTTATCTTGCGTGCGGGACGCTCGATGGTATTGTCAATAAGACGGGGTTCAGCCTTGGGAGGGGGAAGCTCTCCGTGATCACAGAAATAATGGAACTCCTCGCCGGACATAGTTTCATGCTCAAGGAGATATTCGGCAACGGCGATAAGCTGCTCTCTATGCTCACTGAGAATTTTCTCGCAAAGCTCAGCTGCTTCATCGAAAATACGTTTAACTTCGGAGTCAATGAGAGATGCTGTATCCTCGGAATAGCTCTTCGTGGTACCGAAATCACGTCCAATAAAAATGCTCTGGCTGGAGCTATCGAAGGAGATGGGACCCAGCTTATCGCTCATACCGTAAACGGTTACCATATTGCGGGCAATAGATGTTGCCTGCTGGATATCTCCGGATGCGCCTGTGGAAATATCGTCAAGGAAGAGTTTTTCGGCGATGCGTCCGCCAAGGCTCATAACGATATTTTCAAACATTTCGCTGCGGCTGCGGAAGTTTTCCAGATCCTCCTGCGGACGGAAGAGGGTAAAGCCGCCCGCCATGCCGCGGGGGATGATGGTGATATAGTGGACAGGGTCAGTATGCTTGAGATACTTGCCTGCGATTGCGTGACCTGCCTCGTGGTAAGCGGTGAGCTTTCTTGCCTTGTCGCTGACCTTTTTGCTCTTCTTCTCGGGACCCATCTGAACCTTCAGTATGGACTCTTCAACCTCGGCCATAGTGATGAAGCGTCGTCCGTTGCGGACAGCCATCAAAGCAGCCTCGTTCATAAGATTCTCAAGGTCTGCGCCCGCAAAGCCGGGGGTGCCCTTTGCAATGGAGTTGAGGTCTACATCATCGCCCAGAGGCTTGCCTTTGGCGTGGATGCGCAAAATGGCCTCGCGTCCGCGGATATCAGGGAGACCCACATAAACCTGGCGGTCAAAACGACCGGGGCGGAGAAGAGCGTTATCAAGGATATCTGCGCGGTTTGTGGCCGCCATAACGATGACGCCGTCATTGTTGCCAAAGCCATCCATTTCAACCAGCAGCTGGTTGAGAGTCTGCTCGCGTTCATCGTGACCGCCGCCAAGACCGGAGCCGCGGTGGCGACCAACTGCATCGATTTCGTCTATGAAGATGATTGCGGGAGCAACCTTCTTTGCCTGTTCAAAAAGGTCACGGACTCTTCCTGCGCCAACGCCAACATAAAGCTCAACGAAGTCTGAGCCGGATATGGAGAGGAACTGAACATTTGCTTCTCCGGCTACTGCCTTTGCCAGCAGGGTTTTACCGGTTCCCGGAGGGCCTACAAGGAGTACGCCCTTGGGAATGCGGGCACCCATTTCGGTATACTTCTTGGGGTTCTGCAGGAAGTGGACTATTTCGGCCAACTCAGCCTTTTCTTCATCGCAGCCTGCCACATCGGCAAAGGTAACCTTTTTCTTCTCCTCGCTGCCGAGGCGGGTACGGGCCTTGCTGAATTTGGCAACGCCGCCTGCGCCGCCTGCGCCACCCTGTGCGCGGTTCATAAGGAACATCCATACCACTACAAAACCTACAAGGAGGAGAATATAGGGCAGGAAGGCAACGAACCATGAGGGCTGAGGCTCGGGAGGATAGTCATACTCACTGATGATGCCGGCTTCCTTCTGCTCGATAACAAGCTCGCCCAGCTCATTATAGAATATGCTTATGCTGCTTATTTCACAGCTTATTATGCTCTCATCCTTGAGCTTGGCAACAATGGTGCTGCCTTCTGCCTCAAAGGAATCCACCTGTTCGCTAAGAAAATACTCGCGAAGCTGACTATAGGTGACAGTTTCGGGTCTTCCCTCTCTGTTCATGGTGAAAATAACTGCTAAAAGGATTACGAGAATAAGGGCATAAAATCCCAAATCTCTTGCTCTGTTTTTCCCGGGTTTTTTATTCAAAAGAAAATCACGTCCTTAGATTATATAGGAAAGGTATGGAGGCAGACCTCAGTTTTCGTAAACTTCGGGCTTCAGCACACCTATATAGGGCAGATTGCGGTATTTTTCCGCATAGTCCAGACCGTAGCCCACAACAAAGGCATCGGGAATGGTGAAACCGAAATAATCGGCCTTGATGTCAGCCTTACGGCGTTCGGGCTTATCAAGAAGGGTTACAATGCTGATGGAGGCGGGGTTGCGGTTGGAAAGATACTTCTTCAGATAGCTGAGAGTGACACCGCTGTCCAGAATATCCTCCACAATGATAAGGTGCTTACCCTCGATGTCCTTGTTCAGGTCCAAAGAAATTTTAACAGCGCCGGTGGTTGTGGTGCCGTTTCCGTAACTGGAAACCGCCATAAAGTCCATATCGCAGCACAAATCAACATTTCTGAGAAGGTCAGCCATAAAAATGAAGCAGCCCTTCAAAACGCCAAGGAAGAAAACTTCCTTTCCGGCGAAATCAGCACTTATCTGCTGTCCCAGTTCTTTTACCTTTTCTTTGAGCTCTTCCTCGCTCACCAGAACAGTCTTGATGTCATCGTTCATAGTCTTTGCCACATCACTCATCCTCATCAATCTTTTTTATTTTTACCGCAATGCAGTTATCTCCCGCTCCGGCGGCACAGCGTTGGGCAGTGCCGAAGCCGGGAACTCCTATGGGTCCTGCCTCATCATATATAATGGGGCAGCTTTTTCTCTCATTCAATTCCATTTTCGCTTCCGAAAACAGCTTTTTCAGGCTTTTTGTGCAATTTCTGCCCGCAAGTCTGATTTTATCCCCCTCACAGCGGGAGGAGACAAATATCTTACCACATATATTCTCACTTTTGAAGAAAAATGTGTTTAACGATTTGTGAATTTCAGCGCAGGATGGAATATATTCGCAGGAAATTTCAATTCCGGCCTGGGGAACAACCAGCCTTTCCCCGGGAACAATTTCCCTTCGCTCTATTCTCTCCGCCTCTTCAGCGCCGAAAATCAGCCTGTCAAACTCTCTTTTCACCCTCATCCCCGGCACATCCGCATATGCGTGAACACTGTGGACAAGGCAGATATTCTCTATGGCTCTGCAGTGGGCCGCGCTGAGCTCCGCTCCGTGCATAAGCCTGAAAACTCTCATCCGCACAGCGCTTTCAAGAGCCATAACTGACTCCACTCCAACGCTGTTGCCATCTGCCTCACGTTGTATGAACTCTTCCGCCGCAAAGGAGATATATTCCTCATCCGCCCGGAGACTCTCCGTCATTCTGGCGACCGCCCCGGCGAAAGATGGATTAAGTTGGCGGAGCACAGGACTTACGTGGTGACGTATACGGTTGCGACTGTAGTCATCCAGCTTATTGGAGCTATCCTCCACATGCTCAAGCTCGTTCGAGGCAAGGTAGGCTTCGATCTCTTCCCTTGTGGTTTGGAGCAGGGGGCGGATTATATCCCCCCTGACGGGAGGTATTCCGCAAAGTCCCTTCAGTCCCGTTCCCCGAGTCATATTCAGCAGAACCGTTTCCGCATTGTCATCGGCGTTATGGGCCGTTGCGATTCGACTGCAGCCAAGCTCGTGAGCGGTTTTTTCCAAAAACTTATAACGCAGAGTTCGGGCAGCGTCCTCCGTGCTTTTCCCGCTTTCTGCGGCATATGCGGCCACATCGCCTTTTCCGGTGATGCATTCCACACCGAGCCTTTCGCATAGAGCCCTTACAAACTCTTCATCAGCATCGGACTCGCTTCCCCGCAGGCAGTGGTTATAGTGGGCTGCGGCAACTTCCACCCCCTCCATTTCGGAGAGAAAATGCAAAAGCGCAACGCTGTCCGCTCCTCCGCTCAGCGCGCAGAGAACCTTTGTTCCCTGAGGAAGCATATTATATTTTTGAATAAAAAGTTCAACTTTTTCAGTATTCATCGTGTCTTCTTTCAACGGAGACATAGCTTGTGTAATCAGGCAGCCACATAAGGTCAACAGTTCCGCATTCACCCTTGCGGTTTTTCAGGACAATTGCTTCAGCTGCATTGGGATTTTCGCACTCTCTGTTGTAGTAACCCTCACGGTAAAGACCGATGACAACGTCAGCATCCTGCTCAATTGCTCCGGATTCACGCAGGTCGGACAGCATGGGGCGCTTATCGGCACGACCTTCGTTGGCACGGCTCAGCTGGCTCAGGCAGAGAACCGGCACAGCAAGCTCCTTCGCCATAATTTTCAGCATACGGGACATATCCGCAACTATCTGCTGGCGGTTTTCGCCGCTTGAGGATTTGCCTCCTGCGGACTGCATGAGCTGAAGGTAGTCCACCACAACAAGTCCCAGATTGGGCACTCTTCTGCACTGGGCGTTCATATCCGCAACGGACAAAGTGGGATTATCGTCAATAAGTATGTTGGTGGCGCTGATGCTTGCAGCGGCGGAAACAATGCGTCTCCACTCCTCGGTGCTCAAAGTGCCCTTGAGAAGCTTCTGGCTGTCCACAAGACTCTCGCCTGCAAGCAGACGGGTCGCAAGCTGCTCCCTGCTCATTTCCAGAGAGAATATTGCAACCGCCTTGCCGCTGGCCTTGGCTGCAGACATTGCAATATTGAGGGCTATGGAGGTTTTACCCATACCGGGACGGGAGGCCACCAACACAAGTTCACCTTCGTTGAGTCCCAAAATCCGGGCATCCAGATCCACAAGACCGGTGGTGACACCGGGGAGAGTCTCACCCTCGGTGGCAATGCGGTTTATGTTTTCATAAACAGTCTGCATAACTTCGCTCACCGGCTTGAGACCGCCTATGGTGCGATCCTTGCGAAGAGCGTAGATATAACGCTCGGCAGCTTCCAGCATCTCATCGGCGCCGCCGATGCCTTCGTTTACCATTTCTCTGATGCTGTCTGCAGCCTTTCCAAGCTCGCGCTGAAGAGCCTTGTCTCGGATTATGCTCACATATTCGCCTACATTAGCTGCGGTGGGGGTCACCTTCATCAGCTCGAGAATGTAGCTTTTGGTGGTCTCCTCGTGATAAACTCCGCGGCTTTTCATCTGCTCAATAACGGTGACCGGGTCAATGGTCTGACCGTAATTGAACATGGCAAATATGGTTTCAAAAATTTCCTTATTGGTCTGTATATAGAAGTGGTCGCTTCTGGCGTCCTTCAAAACATCGGGTATGCAGCCCGGGTCAATGAGCATACTGCCTATAACAGCCTGCTCAGCCTGAGGGCTTTGAGGAACTCTTCTGCCTAAAAGCTCATCCATATTCATCTCTCCTTTTGTCGCACCCTGAATTTCAAGGAATGCGCCCTATTACTTGGCTTCAACAACCAGCACGTGGATAACGCCGTTTATCTCGTGGCCAAACTTGCACTTCACATCGAAGCTGCCGAAGGTCTTGATAGGCTCTGACTGAACAATTTTCTTGCTGTCTATCTCAATTCCATACTGCTTCATAAGATTTTCGCTGATTTCCTTGGAGGTTACAGAGCCGAAAAGCTTTCCGCCGTTGCCTGCTTTGGCGGGAATTTTGACTATAAGGCTCTCCAGCGCCTTGGCATTTTCAGTGGCCTTTGCCTTCTCAGCAGCAATTGCGGCGGCCTTTGCCTTTTCCTTCATGCGCATTGCATTGAGGTTATCGGCGGTGGCTTCAACAGCCAGCTTGCGGGGCAGAAGATAGTTTCTTCCGTAGCCTTCGCTGACTTCCTTCATTTCGCCCTTTTTGCCCTGGCCTTTTACATCTACGTTAAATATGACTTTCATATTATTCTCCTTTCATATCACTTGCTGTATTCGTCAATGGAAGCGCAAATTGTATTCACAGCTTCCCTTAAGGTCATGTTGCTTACCTGCGCGCCGGCTGCGCTCTTGTTGCCGCCACCGCCCAGCTTTTCAAGAATAAGCTGAACATTAACATCGCCTATGCTTCTGGCAGAAATCACAACTCCACCGTCATTTGTGGCATAAGCTACAATGGAGGCCTCAATTCCGGAAACATTCAAAAGCTCGTCTGCTGCCTGCGCCGCAACAACGCGGTCTTGCTCCGTTTCCTGAACCGCTATCGCGATATTTCCGCGATATACCATTGCGGACTGAAGAATCTTATATCTTGCAACAGTATGGTCCATATCGCTCTGAAGCAGCTTTTTAACATCACTGGTGTCGGCGCCCAGTCTTCTCAGGAAGGCTGCTGCGTCAAAGGTACGTTCGCCGGTGCGGATGGTGAAGTTCTTGGTATCAAGAACTATTCCGCTGAGCACAGCGTCGGCTTCCATTTTTGTGATATCACCCTGAGCCACAAGTTCCTGCATCAATTCGCTGATAAGCTCGCAAACGCTGGATGCATATGGCTCGTGGAAGGAAAGGGCTGCATTCTGAATGTAGCTGGCTGCTCTGCGGTGATGATCAATAACCGCAACGCGGGTGCAGCTTTCCAGCAGATTTCTTGACTCCACCTGTTCGGGACGGTTTGTGTCCACAACTACCAGCAAAGTATGGCTGTCTGCAGAAACCATTGCCTCATCGGGAGTAATAAATACATCCTTATACTCGGCGGTGGCCTTCAGCGCATTTATCAGCATATGGGAGGCATTTTTTTCAGGATCCACCACTATCTTTGCAATCTTACCCAGCTTTCTGGCTATGCAAACGATACCCACTGCACCGCCTATGCTGTCCAGATCACTGAACTTATGACCCATTGCATATATCTGACTGGAAGAGCGCATAAGCTCCGCCAGAGCATTTGCCGTCACTCGGCTTTTAACCTTTGTTCTGGTCTCTATCTCCATTCCCTTGCCGCCGAAAAACTCAAAATTATAGCGGTTTTTAATGACAGCCTGATCTCCGCCTCTGGAAAGAGCCATCTCTATGGCCAGATTTGCAAAGGCAAAGTTTTCATCAAAGCTCTCTCCGTCAATACCTACGCCTATGCTCAGCGTTGCGTGAACGCCGGTAGAGCTTATAATGGAATGCACCTTTTCGAGAAGATCGAACTTAGCTGCGCTGAAGTCCCTCATATATCTGGACTCAAATATAAACATATAGCGGTCGGTGTCATAACGGCGAAGAAGACCTCCCTTGCCCTCGCACCACTTGCTTATCTCATCATCAATCAGACCGCGCAGTTCCATACGTTTACGGTCGGTGACACCCTTGATGAGTTCATCATAGTTATCCACAACAAATATCATTGTTGCGGGACGGGATGCCTCATACTCCAGCTTGATATCGTCAAATTCGGTAACATCAACCCAATAAGTGATTCCCATGAAGCCGCTGCCGGAGCTGCCTTTATCATCGCTCTTACCGCGGATAATATTTCCGTGAAGCTGATACTTTTTCCCATCCACCTGGACAAGTCCCGGATACTGGTTTTTTCCTTCCAACAGCCACTTGCTGCTGAAACCGGGCACCATATCCGCAAGACTTGCTTCAAAGCTGGGCTTCTTCTCCCCAAAAAGGTTGAAGAATATCTGGTTGCCCCATATTATCTGGTGGTCATCAATCTTAAAAACAACGATTGGCAAAGGGAAATTCATAAGGGTGTTATTTTTGGCTGACTCAGTATTATAAGTAACATCCTCAATGTAATCCACCAGTCTCTTGCGGCGCCGACGGGCATCCAGAAGAGAATATATTATGAGTATAACTATGATAGCAGCTTCCGCAATGGCCAATTTCTCATTGGCAAAAAAGAAAGTTATTACCGTAAAGGCAATCATTATCAGCAGATATAGCCGCAATCCGGGAGCTACCAGTTTTTGAAATCTCTTGTTCATTTCATCACCGCCGGCAAAATATAGTAGTAGCATTATACATTAATAATGTATTTTAGCATAATTTCTTTAATATGGAAAGAGTATTTTGAAATAAAAACTCCATCTATGCATATCAGACAGATAATTCACCGCTTTTATACCCGCGCTCACCCATCTACGCATACCATTTTGCCCATCTAAATTACCATTTGAAGCAGAAAATTTGCGTATATTGAACACGTTGCACAAAAACGTTCATTTGTTTTTCACATTAATTAGTTAAATTTTTTTCATAATATTCACTATTTTATGAATATTCCTATTGAATATTCATTTTTTGAGTGTATAATAAGCACATAAATTAAAACCAAAGGAGATAACCACAATGAAAAAGTTTATCACTCTCGCTCTTGCGATCATCATGATTTTCGCACTTTGCGCCTGCGGCAATCAGGCTCCCGCTGCTCCTGCAGCTCCCGCCGAGCCCGCTGCTCCCGCAGCTCCCGCATTCGACACCATCACCCCCGGTGTCCTCACCGTTGCCACCTCTCCCGACTATGCTCCCTATGAGTTCTATGCTGTTGACGAAGCCGGCAATGCAAGCCTCGCAGGCTTTGACATTGAGCTTGCCAAGTATATCGCAGCTGAGCTGGGTCTCGAAATCGAGTTCATCCCCATGGACTTCGACGGCGTTCTGATGGAAGTTGGCCTCGGCAATGTTGATATGGGTGTTGCCGGTCTCTCCCCCGATCCCGAGCGTGCACAGACTATGGACTTCTCCGTCTCCTACTATGAAGGCGGTCAGGCATTCATCACCTCCCAGGCCAAGGCTGACAAGTTCACCGACCTTGCAAGCGCAAACCAGGCCGGTCTCCAGATCGGTGCTCAGATAGGCACCATTCAGGAAGACCTGGCAACCCAGTTCTCCGCAGATGCAGATCTTGTCTCCCTCCCCAAGGCAACCGACATTATCGCTGAGCTTGTTGGCGGCAAGCTGGACGGCGCTTACATTGAATGGGACGTTGCTCTGAGCTATCAGAAGAACTATCCTGAAATCGTTATCGTTTGCGAAGTTCCCTACGAGGCAGAAGGCAATGTTATCGGCGTTCCCAAGGGCAACGAGGCTCTCCTCGCAGCTATCAACGAAGCTCTCACCAAGTGCGTTGAAGAAGGCACCTTCTCCGATTTCGTAGCACAGGCTCAGGAGCTTGCTGAAGGCAACATCATCGAAGGTCTGCTTGACTGATTTCTAAGCTTTAGCAGCTGCACCGCCTTGATGCGACTAAAGCCAGTGCAGCAAAACTTCAACGAAAACTTTCTATTCCTCCCCGCCGAAAACGGGGAGGAATATGTGCGTTAATCTCCATATATATAATCCTGAAAGGAGCTCCCTAAAATGGGAAGTTTTATCAAGCTTTCTAACTTTGTAAGAATCGCTCCCTATCTTGAGCTGTTCAAAGAAGGACTTATAGTAACGGTTATGCTCTCCGCGCTTACTGTTATAATAGGCTTCATTCTCGGTATCATTCTTGCGATGATGCGACTGAGTAATTTCCATCCCTTACGTTTTCTTGCAGTAAACCGTCACGGAAGACTCCGCAACTCTTCATTCCTTATCGCCCTAAGCAAGTTCAACCCCTTCTCCTTCCTCGCCACCATTTATGTTGAGGTTCTCCGTTCCACCCCCGTTATCGTCCAGATATTCATAATCTATTACGGTGTGTTCGGACTCATCGACCTGCCCGGCTTCAAGATTTTCGGCTTCATCCGCTTCAACCGTTTCTTCCCCGGCGTTGTGGCTCTTGGTATGAACTCCGGCGCATACCTCTGCGAAATAATCCGCTCCGGTATTCAGAGCATTGACGGCGGTCAGAACGAAGCCGCTCGTTCTCTTGGCCTCAGCGGCGGTCAGACTATGCGCTACATAATTCTCCCTCAGGCAATTCGCAACATTCTCCCTGCAATCGCCAACGAGTTTGTCGTTATCATAAAGGAATCTGCAATCACTTACACCATCGGTGTTGCAGACATTATGTCCGCAGTCAATGCGGTCAAAGGTGCCACCTTCCTCATTATGGAGCCTTTGCTTGTTGCAACCGCAATATACTTCTGCCTCTGCTTCCCCACCAGCAAAATTATCGCCTACTTCGAAAGGAGGATGAGCCGTGGAAACAAGAGATAACGTGGACTTTGTTCCTGCCAAAAGTGCCGATATCATTCAGGTTAAGTGGCTGAAAAAGTATTATAACAAAGGCGCCATAAAGGCTCTCGACGATGTAAGCGTCAATGTGCACCGCGGCGAAGTGCTGGTCGTCATCGGTCCCTCCGGAAGCGGCAAGAGCACCCTCCTCCGTTCTCTTAACCTTACCGAAGTGCCCACCGATGGCCACATTATATTTGACGGTATTGATATCACCTCGAAAAAGGTCCCCAACGAGAAGGGACGTATGGTCAAGCTGAATATTGACCGCCACCGCCAGCGTATGGGTATGGTTTTCCAGCACTTCAACCTCTTCCCTCACAAGACCATTCTTGACAATATGACCCTTGCTCCCATCAAGGTGAAGCATATGCCCAAGGCTGAGGCAGAGAAGAAAGCCATGGCGCTTCTGGAGCGCGTTGGTCTTGCCGAGCGTGCAGGCTCATATCCCATCCAGCTCTCCGGCGGTCAGAAACAGCGCGTTGCCATAGTTCGCGCGCTTATGATGGAGCCCGATGTTATGCTGTTTGATGAGCCCACCTCCGCCCTTGACCCGGAGATGGTTGGAGAGGTTCTGGATGTTATGAAGGAGCTTGCCAAAGAGGGTATGACCATGGTAGTGGTCACCCATGAAATGGGCTTCGCCAGAGAGGTCGCTCATCGCGTACTTTTCATGGCAGACGGCAAAATCGTTGAGGAAGGCTCTCCCGAAGATATCTTCTCTCATCCTCAGAATCCCAGAACCCAGGAATTTCTCAGCAAAGTTCTCTGAAAAGCGGGATAATAAAGAAAAATATCATTTACAGCATATGACAAAAGGTGCAAATGGCTTGCCATTTGCACCTTTTTTATGTATAATACATCTGTTAAAATGCTGTCTATGATAAAAAAGAGAAAGATAAGAGAAATTCAGCCCTATTCTATATAAGAAAGGACAAGTCATTTTATGGCACAGGAAAATATATATAAGCGCCGCTTTGGAGATCGCAAGGAAGGCCGCCTTATTCGCTCCATTGACCCCATAACTAAATTCATGCCCTATATCATGCGCGATCGCAACGATGCCAGCAACCAGTTTGAAGATTCCATCGAATTATCCAGCGCTGAGAAGTGGCTCAGGGAAAAGCGTGCAGAAGGCTGGAAGGGCATGGGTATGCTCCATCTTTTTATGGCAGCCTATGTGCGCACTGTCTGCCACTGCCCCGGCATCAACCGTTTCGTTGCCGGTCAGAAGATTTACGCACGCAACGACATTGAGCTGTGCTTTATGGTCAAGCGTGCTATGACCCTTGAGGCGGGAGAAACCCTTATTAAGATCCACTGCCAGCCCACCGATACCATCTATGATATCTACCGCAAGGTGAACGAGCAGATTGACGAGCTCAGGTCCGACTCCGGCGAAAGCGGCACCGAGGCCTTTGCCGCCGCTCTTGGCAAGCTGCCCGGATTTATTTTCCGCTTTGCTGTATGGCTCATCCGCTGCGCGGATTATATGGGTTGGCTGCCCACTTCCCTTCTGGAAATCAGCCCCTTCCACGGCAGCATGATCCTCACCGATCTGGGTTCTATCGGTATTCCCCCCATCTATCACCATATCTATAACTTCGGAACTTTGCCCGTATTTCTGGCCTTCGGCGCAAAACGCCGTGCCATAGAGCTGGACAAGGAGGGTAAGGCCATCGAACGCAAGTACATTGACTATAAGGTTGTTACCGATGAGCGCATATGCGACGGTTTCTACTATGCCACCGCATTTAAATTCCTCAAGTACTATATGAAAAATCCAGCCGCTCTGGAGCTTCCTCCCGAGGTAGTGGAAGAAGACATATTCTAAACAACACAAAAAGACAGGGCAAAAAGCCCTGTCTTTTATTAAGGAAACACTTACTATGACAAAGAAAATGCCCGCAGCCCTTGCTCACATTTTGGCCGCCTTCACCGCCCTCTCCTGGGGAAGTTCCTTTATTGCCAGCAAAATTCTGCTTCAGCACTACAGCCCGACTCAGGTTATGCTCATGCGCTTTGTGCTTGCTTACGCAGCCCTTTGGCTTTGCTGCCCTAAGACCCTAAAGCTCAGCTTCAGGGAGGAGCTCCGTTTTATTGGCCTTGCCGTCAGCGGCTGCAGTCTTTACTTCCTCTGCGAAAACTCCGCTCTTACCTATACATATGCCGCCAATGTAAGCATCATCGTGGCCGCAGCGCCTATTCTTACCGCCCTTGCCGCCCATATTTTTCTCCCCGATGAGAAGCTAAAAAAGGGCGGTCTTATTGGCTTTGCCATTGCCATTATCGGCGTTGCTCTGGTTGTTTTCAACGGCACCGTTGTTCTGAAGCTCTCCCCCATTGGTGACCTTCTCAGCTTCGGCGCTGCCCTCTGCTGGGCCGTCTACTCCGTTTTGCTGAGGAAGGGTGTGGATAAATACAACAATCTCATCCTTACCCGCCGCATTATGTTCTGGGGCTTTATCAGCGGTCTGCCCATTGCCCTTGTTAAAAACAGAGTTTTTCTCTCGCTCCTCTTATTAACGGGAATTTCCTCTTTTGTCTTATTTTCCTTGGGCTTATCTGCTCCGCTCTTGGATATGTTTTCTGGAACGCGGCAAGCAAACGCCTCGGCATAGTAACTGTCTGCAACTATGTCTATATCATCCCCTTTTTCACCATGCTCACCGGTGTTATCGTGCTGGATGAGCCCCTCACAATTATGGGAATAGCAGGCGCAGTGCTCATAATGCTTGGCATGTTTATTGCGGACAGAATTAAATAGTCACCCCCCCGGGAGAAGCTTCTCCCGGGGATTTTATTGCCATTAAAAAAAAACTGTGCTACAATTTTTCCATAAGCACTCTCAAAAGGAGGTAAAATATGCAGTTTCTGTATTTTCTCGAAAGCATCCGCAACCCGGTTTTGGATGGATTTTTCTCCGTAATTACATATCTTGGAGATGAAATTGCCTTTCTCGTGCTTGCCATCATCATCTATTGGTGTGTAAGCAAGAGCAGCGGTCTTTACATCATGCTGGCCGGTCTTGGCGGCACTCTTTTCAATCAGCTGCTCAAGCTCAGTTTCCGCATCCCCAGGCCTTGGGTAAAAGACCCCTCATTTACCATTGTTGAGTCTGCCCGTGAAGCTGCAACGGGCTATTCATTCCCCAGCGGCCACACCCAGCAGGTCACCACCACGATGGGCGGCATTGCCAGATTCAGCAAAAAGCTTTGGGTAAGAATAGTCACCATAGTCCTTCTGGCGCTAACCGCCCTCTCCCGTATGTATCTTGGCGTCCACACTCCCGCAGATGTTCTTGTGAGTCTCGCTATCGGTGCCGTTCTCGTTTTCGCCCTCTATCCACTCTTCAAAAAGAGCGAAGAAAAGCCTGCTCTCCTATATATCGCTTACGGCGTTTTTGCTCTTCTCTCCCTACTGTATGTATTTTATGTAAACCTCAAAGTGTGGCCGGCGGACATTGATCCCCACAACCTGCGCTCCGGAATAAAGCAAGGCTGGACTCTTCTTGGCTGCTCTTTGGGCATTTTGTTCAGCCTTTGGATAGAGCACCGTTATGTAAACTTCCAGCCTAAAACCGCCTTTCTCCGTCAGCTGCCCAAGGTCATAATCGGCCTTGCTCTCACCCTTGCCATCAAGGAGGGCACCAAGCCTCTCCTCAAGCTCATTTTCGGAGATGTTCTTTTCACCACCGCCATCCGCTACTTCCTTGTCTGCGTATTTGCCGCAGCTATCTGGCCTATGAGCTTTAGATGGTTCAACGCGGGCTGCCCTCTCAGCGCCAAGGCCAAAAAGCGCATTAAAAAGGCTCTTATAATTATCCTTATAGTTATCCTTGTGATAGCGATTTTGGGCGGCTTTCTTTTCTGGAGAGTTACCCGCCGCACCAATGCTGAACCTGTCAGCACCGAAGGCTGCTCCAATCCCCTTATCACCCCTCTGGGTGTCACTATGCTCTCCGGCCACAGAGCGGGCGGCGGAATTGCCCCTGAAAACACCATGGCCGCATTGAAAAACTGCGTTGAGAGCGATGCATATGAGCTGGATATTTTCGAATTTGACCTGCGTATGACCGCCGACGGCGAGCTTATATTGCTCCATGACTCCACCCTTGACCGCACCAGCAACGCCGCCGAGCACTTTGGCCACGAGGATGTTTATCCCGGCGATTACACTCTTGCACAGCTTAAAGAGCTGAATATGGGCGATAAATTCTCCGCCGACAGCGGGGAGAGCCCTTATGCCGGGCTTCGCGGCGAGGAAATTCCCGATGAACTTCGCATAATCACCATTGAGGAAACTCTGGACTATCTGGAGGCCCAGGGAGAATACCGCTATATTATTGAGATAAAAAACTCCGGCGAGACCGGCTATGCCGCGGTGGATAAGCTTTACAGTCTTCTTGTCGAATACGGCGCGTTGGAACGTGTTGTTGTGGGAACTTTCAACAATGAAGTTACCGAGTATATGGACGCCACCTATCCCGATCTTCCCCGCTCCGCCGGCTTTAACGAGGCCATTGAGTTTTATCTCTGCTCCTTCTTTGGACTCAAAAAAGACTCCTTCCCCTATGTTGCCCTCCAGATTCCCACTACCGACTATGTTGTGAATCTCGGCACTTCCCGCGTTATCAACTACGCCCATGAGCATAACATTGCTGTCCAGTACTGGACCATAAACGAAGCCGATGAGATTGCCTATCTCCAGAGTGTGGGTGCCGACGCAATTATGACCGATGTGCCCGATTTGGGCGCTCGGATTCTCAATCAGCCCTGAGAGACTTGACATGCTTAAGAAAATTTATCTTGAAATTACAAATATCTGCAACCTGAGCTGCTCCTTCTGCCCCGGCACACGCCGCGAGGGACAGTTTATGACAGCCGAGGAATTTGAGAACATCTGCTCGGCCCTTATGGGGCACACAAAGTTTCTCTATTTCCACCTTATGGGCGAGCCTCTGCTCCATCCCGATTTGGAGAAATTTCTCGCCATTGCCGGGGGCAAAGGTTTTCGGGTAATCATTACCACAAACGGCACCTTGCTCCGTCAGCGGTGCGCCGAGCTTCTATCCTCCCCCGCTTTGCATAGGCTTAATATTTCCCTCCAGTCCTTTGAGGGCAGCGGCAACAGCAGCAGCCTTGAAGAATATATTGACTCGGTTTCGGATTTTGCCGCCGCAGCAGCTGATAAAGGCATTATCTGCTCCCTCCGTCTCTGGAATGAAGGGGGAGAAAACAGCCGCAACAAACAGATTTTGTCCCTTCTGGAAAAGCGCTTTCCCGCGCCTTGGGAGGACTGCACAAAAAACCTCCGCCTTGCTCCGAGGGTATTTCTTGAGCACGGGGATAAGTTTGACTGGCCGAACCTTGCCGCCCCCGAAGCTCAAGTCAGCTTTTGCTACGGTCTTCGGGACCATATAGGCATTTTGTGCGACGGCACAGTTGTGCCCTGCTGTCTTGATAGCGAGGGCAGTATTCCACTTGGGAATATCCACAGGGACGCTCTTGAGGATATTCTCTCCTCTCCCCGGGCAAAAGCCATTTATGAGGGCTTCAGCTGCCGCAAGGCCACGGAAGAGCTTTGCAGACGCTGCGGCTATGCCTCCAGATTTAAATAAACACAAAGGGACTGAATTGCAGTCCCTTTGTGTTTATATCACTTGCAATATGCAATCTGCAGTAGTAAAATAGAGAAACAGTAACGGAAAAAGGCAAAGGAAACAGGTGAAAATCCTGTGCGAGACCGTCGCCGTAAGGGGAGAGTCCTCTGCCCCGAAGCAGGCCGCAACTGCTTTGGAAAAACCATTGGCCTATATGGCTGAGAAGGCGGGCAGAAAAGACGCATGATCCCCGAGCCGGAAGACTTACCGAATTTTGCGATCAAAAGGCAGCGATTCCCTGCCGATAGCAAAACCGATACTGAACAAAAAAACACTATAAGGAGAAAAGAATATGAAAAATGCGAAAAGAAATCATTCGCGTTTCGTATCTCTCATCCTGGTGGTACTTATTGCGGCTATGGTACTTTCCCTTGCTGCCTGCGGCAGCAAAGATGAGGGCAACGCAAACGTTGGATCCAAAACCTTTACTTTCCAGGTCGTCAACCCTGACGGAAGCACCAAGGACTTCACCATCACCAGCGACGCCAAAACCGTCGGCGAGGCGCTTATGGCAGAAGGACTTGTCGCCGGTGAGGACGGAGCCTACGGTCTTTACGTAAAAACCGTTGACGGGCTCACTCTCGACTATGACAAAGACGGTATGTATTGGGCCTTCTATGTGAACGGCGAATACGGAATGACCGGATGCGAACTCACCGACATTGAAGACGGCGCAACCTACGCATTCAAGGCAGAGAAATAATGGAAAAGAAAAAACCTGCACTCAGTCCCAGAGAGATAGTGGTTTTCGCAATGCTGGGCAGCATACTCTTTCTCAGTAAGCTGTTGATGGAGTGGGCCCCCAATATACATCTTGTGGGCATGCTTATTATGGTTTACACCCTCGTATACCGCAAAAAAGCCCTTATCCCCCTCTATCTCTATGTTTTTCTTGTGGGACTTTGCTACGGTTTTGCCACATGGTGGGTTCCATACCTGTATATATGGACTGTTCTCTGGGCTGTAACCATGCTTCTTCCGAAGAATATGCCCAAGAAAGTGGCGATCCCCGTATATATGGCTGTCTGCGGACTCCACGGACTTTGCTACGGCATTTTGTACGCCCCCGCTCAGGCGCTGCTTTTCGGTCTGAATTTCAAGGGCATGCTGACCTGGATCGCTGCTGGTTTTGTCTTTGATGCCCTTCACGGTCTTGGAAACCTGGCTGCAGGCATACTCATAGTCCCATTGACAAGCCTTCTGCTTAAGCTTGAAAAAGGAATTCAAAAAACATAAATTTTTATCCCGCAAACCACTCGTTTGCGGGATTTTTTATTGACATAAAAATTACGCCGTGATAATATATCCAACGTTGGAAATGAGGGAGTAGCATCGGACGCGGCAGGCCGCGGACGGGGCAAGTCAACAATCCCGGCCGAAAGGTCTGGCTTGCTCTAATTTGCGAGACTCATGTAATTATCGCCCCGCGATGGCTGCATGTCCTCCCGACCATAGAGTCACTTACACCCGGACATACGCCAGCGCTGTCCGGGTTTTTTCATTTTGAAAGGAGATAGTTCAAATGCTCATACCTGTGCTTCTTTTCATTGTGGGTCTTGTACTGCTTATCAAAGGCGGCGATTGGTTCGTTGACGGTGCCACCGGCATCGCCCACCGCTTCCATCTTCCCGAGCTGCTTATCGGCGCCACCGTTGTTTCCATAGGCACCACCCTCCCCGAGGTTATGGTTTCCGCCACCGCCGCCGTTGGCGGTCACGGCGAGATTGCTTACGGCAACGCCATCGGCTCCATCATCTGCAACACTGCTTTGATAGCCGCTATCACTCTGGCCGTCCGCCCCGCAGTTGTCAACCGCAAGAGTCTGCGCGTTCCCGTAATCGCATTCTTCGTTGCTGCTGTTTTCTATATTGCAAACGCATTTACCGGCTTCTTCAGCCGCCTTTCCGGTATCATCCTGCTTGTGATGTTCCTTGTCTATATGTTCATCACCGTCCGTCAGGCCTTTGCCAATCCCGAAGAGTCCAATGAGGAAGAAAGCGAAGAGGAAGGAAAGAGTTCTCTTCTGAAGGAGATTATCCTCCTTGTTATCGGTGCTGCCTTTATCGCTGTCGGCGCAAGACTTCTCGTCAATAACGGCACCCTTATCGCCGAGGCTCTCGGCGTTCCCGAAAGCGTAATCGCCCTCACCTTTGTGGCTCTGGGCACCTCCCTCCCCGAACTGGTCACCGCTATCACCTCTCTTGTCAAGGGTCACGGAGCCCTCTCTCTGGGCAATGTTATTGGCGCGAACATTTTTAACCTTGTGCTGGTCAGCGGTATGTCCATCACCCTCAACCCCTTTGCAGTTCCTTCCGAGAAACTCATCGCCGGTATGAACGCCTCCTTCGTGGTGGATGTTCCCGTTATGTTGGCTGTCATGGCGCTGCTCACTCTCCCCGCTCTCATCCGGGGCAAGCTCAGCCGCGCTCAGGGCATCATTCTCCTCTGCATCTACGCCGCCTACTGTGTTTTCCAGTTCGCAGGCTGATAACAAAAACCCTGCTGAATTTTTGTGCAAAATTCAGCAGGGTTTTCTCTTGACTTATTTTGCTCTACAATTGTAGAATATATTTGCACTACAAATGTAGAGGAGTGAAATATATGAATGATATAAAGCGACTGCCTGATGCGGAGCAGGAGGTCATGCAGGCTTTATGGGAATGCGAGGCACCCGCAACCCGCGCCGATATTGAGAAGTACCTTTTCGTAAATCATCCAATGGCGCAGACAACCCTGCTGACTCTTTTGACAAGGCTCAGCGAAAGAGGCTTCATTACCATTGAGAAAGTCGGACGGAAAAGCTATTACCGCCCCTGCGTTTCCCGGGATGATTATCTTGTTTCCCGCAGCAGGAGCTTCTTCGAAAAGCTCTGCGGAGGAAACATTTCCGCCTTTGCCAACGCTCTTTGCAGCGGTGGACTCAGCAAGGAGGAGCTGACCCAGCTGCGCGAAATGCTTGAGAGGGACAGCCTATGAGCAGCCATATGTTTGCAAGGTTGATTTTCTCCGGGCTGCTTGGTCTTACCCTTGCCTATGCGGTTTTTTCTCGGTTTGACAGAGAAGTAGGCTCAGAGAGCCTTGACGAACGCAGGGAAAAATACGCCCCTTTTCTGCCCAGTATTCTTCTTCCCCTTTTTCTGCTGGTTTTATGGGTTGCACTGCTTATAACCCGGGGAACGGGAGAATCCGCCCGCTTTATGCTTTCAATGTGCTTCGGGATTTTTGCCCACATAAGCATTTACTATATTGTTCTCATCCTTCTGCTTCCCCTTCTGCGGAGAATTATCAGCGCCAGAGCCTGTGCCATGCTCTGGATAATTCCAAACTATCTCTACATTACTCAACAGGAATTTATGGCCACCCCTCACCCGCTGCTTATTATCCCTGTGCGGGGCAGACTTATCTGGGTACTGTTTGGTCTGTGGCTTGCGGGCTTCGTTGTAGTTATGGTGTGGAAAATAAGCGAGCATTTCATTTTCCGCTCCAAAGTTCTTAAAAACGCCCATGTTAGCGACGATGCAGCTATATCGGAGGTTTGGCAGAAGGTTATTGCGGATTCCCGCATAAAAAAACCCCGCTTCCGCCTTTTGATATCTCCCGATGTTGATGTTCCTCTCTCCATCGGCCTCACCCGCCGCAGCACTCGCGTTATATTGCCCCAACGCAGCTACAGCAGCGAGGAGCTGGAGCTGATACTCAGACACGAGATTGTTCATATCGGAAGAGCCGACAGCAGTTCGAAGTTCTTTCTTCTGTTCTGCACCGCTATGTGTTGGTTTAATCCCCTCATGTGGCTGGCAATGAAAAAGAGCACCGAGGATCTGGAGCTCAGCTGCGACGAGACCGTTTTGCTGGATGCAGATGAAGATAAGAGAAAGCTCTACGCCACCTTGCTTCTATCCTCCGCAGGCGACAGTCGTGGATTTACAAGCTGTCTTTCGGCCTCCGCAAAAACTATGCGCCACCGCTTGAAAAGCATTATACGTCCCCCCGTACCCAGAAGCGGAGCGTTGATAGTTGGTGCCGTATTCTTCCTCCTCTGTATGACAAGCGGTTATGTCACTATGGCTTACGATGAGAAAAGTGGCGCAGAAATAATTTACAAAAACGCGGACGGAGTAATAGACCCCACCTACGAGATAACTGACCTGAACAGCTATCCCGCCCATAATGGTTTCACATATCTTCGCTCTCTTCAGGATATAGATGCTCTGCAGAACTATCTTGCCTCCCTTAAGCTCAGCACCCTTGCTGGCAATTACTCTCTGAGTGAGTATGATAACACTCTTTTCCTCTTCTGCAAGGGACCCGATGGCGACTTCGGCATTCAGCTGATGGACAACACAGTGCGCATCATTCCCTTTGGGAAAAACAGCTCCGAGAGCCGAACTTACTACGTTTATGACGGCATTGACTGGGAGTATGTAGACTCCCTGCTCAGCAAGCATTGGATTTCAAGCCCGGATATTTCTTTCCCGCCCACCTTTAATATGGACGGAGTACACGGAAGCTACAGCCTTCTTGGAGATGTAAAAAGCTATGCTATAAGCGGTATGCCTCAAGTTGAAGAGCCTTGGTGGCAGCAGGCAAGCCCCTGTACCATCATAGCTCCGGAAGACGAAAGCTTCGTCCTCAGCTTCAGCCATATCGTCAGAGATAACTACAGCGTTGAAGTCAGGGATATGCAGGGCAAGCTTATACGCATTCTAAGCAGTTCGGAGTTAAAAGGCGGAAACATCCTTCCGCTGGAGAAAGTCTCCGCCACTTACATCATCCGCGCCGCTTTTGAAGATGAACGCGCCTCCATCGAAATGGAGTACAGCTTCGGCGTGTATTATAGATAAACAAAAAAGACCTGTTCGGCGAACAGGTCTTTTTTGTTTATAAAAATTAATTACTCGGCGTGGTCAACAGAGTACATATGCTCTACGAGGCAGAGCATCTTGTCTGCATAACCGTACTCGTTGTCGTACCAGGAAACGACCTTGACGAACTTATCGGTGAGAGCAATGCCGGCTTCTGCATCGAAGATGGAGGTGCGGGGATCGCTGAGGAAGTCGGAGGAGACAACAGCCTCGTCGGTGTAACCGAGAACGCCCTTGAGCTCGTTTTCGGAAGCTTCCTTCATTGCTGCGCAGATCTCTTCATACTTTGCGGGCTTTTCGAGGTTGACGGTCAGGTCAACAACAGATACGTCCAGAGTGGGAACGCGCATAGCCATACCGGTGAGCTTGCCGTTGAGCTCGGGGATGACCTTGCCGACAGCCTTGGCGGCGCCGGTGGAAGAGGGGATGATGTTGCCAGCTGCTGCACGGCCGCCGCGCCAGTCCTTAACGGAAACGCCGTCAAGAATCTTCTGGCTGGGAGTGGTGGAGTGAACAGTGGTCATGAGGCCTTCAACAATGCCGAACTTCTCGTTGAGAACCTTGGCAATGGGAGCAAGGCAGTTGGTGGTGCAGGATGCGTTGGAAACGAAAGTCATATCCTTGGTGTACTTGTCGAGGTTAACACCGCAGACGAACATAGGAGAAGTATCCTTGGAGGGAGCGCCCATGATGACCTTTTTTGCGCCTGCTTCGATGTGAGGCTGGCACTTTTCAGCGGTCAGGTTGAGACCGGTGCACTCGAGGATATACTCAGCGCCGACTTCGCCCCAGGGCAGGTCAGCAGCGTTGCGCTCGCTGAAGCAGGGGTAGCTCTTGCCGTTGACAACAAGATTGTTGCCCTCGTAGCTGACTTCGCCGTCGAACTTGCCGTGCATGGTGTCATACTTGAGCAG
>SVKK01000026.1 GCA_015068425.1 Oscillospiraceae bacterium
TGACGAGGGGGCTGTCGAGCGCTTGCGCGAGACTGGGGGAGAGAAATGCCTTTAATGTTTTCTCTCCCTCCGTCATTTGCTTCGCAAGTGCCACCTTCCCCAAGGGGAAGGCTTTTGGCGGGCGGGCAATGCCCGCCCCTACGATTGGTGCGGCGGCTTTGCACATAAAAAAAAGCGGCAGCAGAAAATTCTGCTGCCGCTTTAATGCGAATCGAAATTTGTTAAGCTTATTTACTTAACGTCCTCCATATAGCCTACAACCTCGGGAATGATGAGCTTTGCACCGGTCTTGGCGATAACTTCGTCAACGGTGGTGCTGCGGCTGATCTCCTCAAGAACGGGGCCATCGGGAGTGATGTGGATAACTGCCAGCTCGCTGACGATGTAGTCAACGCAGCGGTAGCCGGTGAGAGGCATCTGGGTCTTCTGAACTATCTTGGGGTTGCCTGCCTTGTCGCAATGAGTGGTCATTACGATGGTGGTCTTGGAGCCGGTTACAAGGTCCATAGCGCCGCCCATACCTGCGGCAGCCTTGCCGGGAACCATCCAGTTAGCCAGGTTGCCTTCTGCGTCAACTTCGTATGCACCCAGAACGGTGGTGTCAATGTGACCGCCGCGGATGAAGCCGAAGGAGCGGAAGGAGTCGAAGCAGACTGCGCCAACGCGCATGGTGCTGGGACGTCCGCCTGCGTCAACAATATAGGGGTTAACTTCCTCGTCGGGGCCGGGAGCTCCGGTGAGACCTACAACGCCGTTCTCGGAGTCGATCCAGATGTCAATGCCTTCGGGAAGGTGGTCAAGGCACTTGGTGGGCATACCGATACCCAGGTTAACAATGTCGCCGTCTTTGAAGAAACGGGCGGTGCGGTAAGCAATAAGTTCTTTTCCGGAAAGAGCCATTTTAGTACCTCCTCAATCAGACATCGGTGGGTGCCTTACCCTGAACCACGGCGTCAACGATAAAGTGGGGGGTAAAGATGGTGTCGGGCTGAAGCTCGCCGACTTCAACGATCTCCTCAGCTTCTACGATAACGTGGTCAGCTGCGTTTGCGAAAACGTTGTTGAAGTTGCGGGCAGTGTGGCGGAAGTAGCAGTTGCCGATTTTGTCGGCCTTCCATGCGTGGATGAAGCAAACATCTGCGCGGATGGGGCGCTCAAGAATATAGCGCTTGCCGATTTCGGGGTCATCAGACTCAACGAAAACATACTTCTGCAGATCCTCACGCCATTCGATGAGCTGCTTGCCCTCTTCCATGGGGGTGTGAACTCCGGTGGGGGTCAGGATACCGCCGATTCCGGCGCCGCCTGCACGGACTCTTTCACAGATGGTGCCCTGAGGGATGAAGGTTACATCGATCTCTCCGGCAACAACCTTTGCGCAGGTCTCTTCATTGTTGCCGATATGGGAGCAGTTAAGGTGCTTGATGCGGTCAGCGTGAACGAGCTTACCAATGCCGCGGCCCTTAACGCTGGTATTGTTGGAAATAACATTGAGGTCGGTGATATCGGTCTCCAGCAGGCCGTCGATCAGGGTCTCGGGGACGCCGACATTGACGAAGCCGGGAAGCAGGATGCTCATACCGCTGAAGCAATACTTGTTGATTGCTTCAGAGACACTCATAACTTTGGATTTCAGCATTCCGTGTTCCTCCTAAAATGGCAGAAATATTTCAGACTTTTTCGAATACGGTGGCAACGCCCATACCGCCGCCGATGCAGAGGGTTGCAAGACCCTTCTTTGCGTCCTCGCGCTTCTGCATTTCGTGGAGCAAGGTGACAATGATACGTGCGCCGGAAGCACCTACGGGGTGACCGATGGAGATTGCGCCGCCGTTAACATTGACCTTATCCATATCGAAGCCCAGCTCGCGGGCAACAGCGATGGACTGAGCAGCGAAAGCTTCGTTGGCTTCAACAAGGTCCATATCCTCGATGGTGAGACCGGCCTTTGCCATTGCCTGACGGGAAGCGGGCACGGGACCAACACCCATGATCTTGGGGTCTACGCCGCCGTGGCCCCAGCTGAGAAGCTTTGCCATGGGCTTGAGGCCGTACTTTTCAACAGCTTCTGCGGAAGCGAGAACGAGAGCTGCTGCGCCGTCGTTGATACCGGAGGAGTTACCTGCGGTAACGCGGGTGACGTGCTTTCTGGTGTCATCCTCGTGGATACCGGTCAGCTCAAAGGTGTGGACAACTTCGTCCTCAACGCCTTCGGGACCGCATACGAATGCGCCCTTCAGCTTGCCAAGAGCCTCGGCAGTTGCGCCTGCGCGGGGGAACTCGTCAACCTTGAACTCTACCATTGCCTTCTTCTGCTTGACCATAACAGGAACGATTTCGTCATCGAACTTGCCGGCCTTCTGAGCAGCCTCAGTCTTCAGCTGAGAAGACAGAGCGAAAGCGTCCAGCTCTTCGCGGGTAATGCCCCAAACGTCGCAGATGTTCTCTGCGGTGGTGCCCATATGATAGTTGTTGTATGCATCCCAAAGGCCGTCCTTGATCATGGTGTCAACGACCTTCTTGTCGCCCATGCGGGCGCCCCAGCGCTCAGCAGGAAGAGCATAGGGAGCAGCGGACATGTTCTCGGTACCGCCGGCTACAACGATCTCAGCATCACCGGCAGCGATGGCGCGTGCGCCTTCGATGACGGCCTTCATGCCGGAGCCGCAAACCATACCTACGGTGTAAGCGGGAACGGAGAAGGGCAGACCGGCCTTGATGCCGACCTGGCGTGCGGGGTTCTGACCCTGAGCAGCAGTCAGGATGCAGCCGAACATAAGTTCGTCAACCTGCTCGGGCTTAACGCCTGCGCGGTTGAGAGCTTCCTTAACGACTACGGCGCCGAGGTCAGCAGCGGCGGTGTCCTTAAGAGATCCGCCAAAAGAGCCTACGGCAGTACGGCAGCAATTTACTACATAGATGTCTTTCATTGTGTAATTCCTCCGATTTTTTTGCGGGAACCCCGCATTATATTTTTTGAATACCTTATTTAGTATAGTATTTATAGCCCGATAAGTCAATCTTATAGCACAAAGTTTTTTTGTGCATTTTTTACGAATTTGTCTTGAAAATAACAAGAAAAAAAGCAGCAGTTTTTTTTGAGAGGAAAAGCTGCGAAAAATACTGCAATATGGGAATTTTGGCGCAAAAAGCTTGACCCGGACAAAAGCCGCGTGTATAATAGCCTCGGAATTATGTCTACCTATAACCCCTGCTATACAATCCCAACACGCTACGAGGTGATTATTATAAACAAACAGTCTTATATGGCCGAGCTTTCAAAGCTGCTGGGCTTCATGTCCGCCTGGGACAGAAGAGATACCCTGCAGAAATACGACGCCCTTTTTGATGAGGCTCCGGACACCGAGGAATTCATAGCCTCCGTTGGCAGCCCTACCAAGCTTGCAATCAGCCTTGCCGCAAACTATGTGCCCTCTCCCCCGCCTGCCAGCATTCCGGTTGACCCCGAAGAAGCCGAAGAAGCAGAGCACCTTGCCGAAGAGAACACCGAGATCGCCCCTGTTGAAGGCGAAGAAACCGCCCTTTATCAAGAAGAGGAAGAGGCTATTGAGAAAGTTCCCTCTCAGCCCGCAAAAAGAGTCCGTTTCTTCGGTCTGCTTTTTTCCTTTATTTTCACTCTTGTTATCGGTATTCCTGTGGCTCTTATGCTGATTTGCATAGGTCTCCCCTTTATAGTGGGCGGACTCGGACTGGGCGCAGGCATTGTATGGGCCGCATTGGCCGCTATACCGATGCTTACCCTTTTCTCCGACATTCTTGCATTTCTGGGTGCAGGTCTCGTGCTTCTTGCCATCGCCCTGCTCTTGTTCTGGTTTGGTCTCTGGCTCAGCTTTGAATTGGGCTACCTGTGGATAGGCGGCGTTGTTCTGCGCTTGGGAAGAGCCCTCACTTACAAAAAGGAGGTGGCTGCTGAATGAGCAAGGTATGGAAAATTGTGGGCATAATTATGCTCGTGCTGATTGTTGCCGGTATTGTATCCGGAGGAATCGGTCTTCTCACCGGTGCCAGCCTTGACAGAATGGTTGAAAATCTTTTTGGCGGTTGGGAAACCGTCAACATGGTCATTGACAGCCTCCGTTCCGGCGAGCTGGGACTGCCCTTCTGATTGAAACTACATAAAAAAAGACCCTGCAGAAAATATCTGCAGGGTCTTTTGTTTTGCTGCGATGTGCATTGTTTTGCAGCCGTGGAAAATCTTTTGGTGGCGCGCTGAGGTCATCGCGCCCTACGATAGGTGCATGATGAGGGCCGGCCAGTGTCCGGCCCCTACATTGTTAATTGCAGCTTCGTCGTAGGGGACGGCGTCCTCGACGTCCCACAAAGTGCGTGATGTATGCGGTGCGTGATTTAAAAACCTCTGCCCAGATATCCTTCCAGCATCAGGGTTGCGGCGACAGCGTCCACATTTTTTCTGTGGTCCTTCATTTTTCTGCCGTTGGCGTGGAGTATGCTGTGAGCCTCGATGCTGCTTCGGCGCTCATCCCACAAAACCGGTTTCAGTCCCGTTTCTTCCTCCAGCAGCGCGGCAAACTCACGGCTTTTTTCAGCACGGGGGCCTTCGCTGCCATCCATATTTTTAGGCAGACCCAAAACAAGGGTGCCCACCTCACGCTTTTTCACTTCTTCCGCTATGGTTTTGGCAGCCCGCTCCATATTCCACTCGCGGAGAGTGAAGGCCTCGCCGCAGAGCATGCACATAAGGTCGCTCACCGCGATGCCGATACGCTGGTCACCGTAATCTATTGCCATTACACGCATATTATTTCTCCTTCCGCGCTATATACCAAGTCCGCAGCTTTCGCGCACCGCTCCCATCATATAGAGAGAGCCGGTCGCGCAAACAACTCCGCCCTTGCCCGCAGCGCCCTTGGCCATGGCCATAGCTTCCTCCACGCTTGGCGCTGTCAGGCAGGTTTTTTTATATTTTTTAAGTTTTTCCGCAAGTTTTTCCGCCTTCATAGCTCTTGGGTTGTCCACACTTACGCAAATGAAGGCCGCGGCGCAGGGTGCTATTACATCAAGAAAACCCTCCACATCCTTATCTGCCATCATACCGATAAGGAAAACCACCTTTTTGCCCTCGAAATAGTATTCAAGGTTGGCTCTCAAAGCTTCCGCGCAGGGCACATTGTGTCCTCCGTCAGCCACCACAAAGGGCTTTTCCCCTATAAGCTCAAACCGTGCCGGCCACTTGACCTCCCTGAGCCCCTGCTCCACTGCCTGAGGCTTTATTTTCCACTTTTTTTGACGGAGCACCTCAACGGTTTCCAGCACAGCTGCCGCGTTGCGGCACTGGTGGTCGCCCAGCAAATTCAGATGGAGCACCGCATCGTCGCAATAGCAGAAATCCTGACCGGACAAATCGTCATAACGAAGCTCTATCTCGTCATCCTCTGCCATTCGGAGGCTTGCGCCTCTCTCTCGGCAGACGGATGCAAGGAGGGAAACCACCTCATCCTCCTGAAGAGGATAGCTTGTGACTGCGCCGCCGGGCTTGATTATACCCGCCTTTTCAAAGGCAATATCCCGAAGGCTGTTGCCCAGATATTCCATATGGTCATAGCCAATGGAGCAGATAAGGGCGCATTCGGGGCAGTCGATAACATTGGTGGCGTCAAACCTGCCGCCCATGCCAACCTCGAGCACCACAATGTCGCACTTATTCCGGGCGAAATACTCAAAGCCAATGGCGGTGACTATTTCAAACTCCACACAGGGGCGGCTCATCTCCTCCGCCTTGGAGCGGACAAAGGAGGCTATCTCCGCAAGCTCTCCGTCAGGAATGGGCTTGCCGTTTATCTGCATACGCTCGTTGAAGCGATGGATAAAAGGTGAGGTGTAAAGTCCCGTTTTATATCCCGCGGCGCGGAGTATGCTGCTGAGCATTGCGCAGGAGCTGCCCTTGCCGTTTGTGCCCGCCACATGGACATACTTCAGCTTCTTATGGGGATTTCCCATAAGAGAGAGAAGCTCCTCGATTCGCTCAAGTCCGGGCTTCGGAAGCCCGCGCGGGCGGGAATGGATATAGCTTAAAGCTTCCTGATAAGTCATTTTTTTACCCCTTGATTCTATGGATTTTGAGCTGCGGAGCTCCGCAGAATTACAAAATATAGTATAACATCCGGGCGTCTTCATAGCAAGTATTGGGGGCAGCGAAAAAATAGAAAAAAATCTCAAAAAACCATTGAAAAATCAAGAAAAATTCTTGACCTTTGCTCGCAGCTGTGCTATATTATATCTTACCTGTCGGCAGATGGGTTTATTTTTGTGCGCTTTTTTTCGGCTGCACAGGTTATTCCCGCTGATCCGAAACAGGGAGGCATGACCCCCTGACGGGGTCAAATTTTACAAGGAGGTGCCGAAAATATGGCTAAGGCCGGTGCAAGAGTTAAAATCACCCTCAGATGCAGTGAATGCAAGCAGAGAAACTACAACACTATGAAGAACAAGAAGAATACTCCTGATCGCATCGAGATGCAGAAGTATTGTCGTTTCTGCCGCAAGCACACCACTCATAACGAGACCAAGTAAGCTTCAGGAAAGGACGAACGTAATGGCAAAAGAAAAGTCTGTAGCTCCTACCACTAACGCCGTCAAAAAAGAAGACGTTAAGAAGCTTGGTTTCTTTAAGCGTATTAAGAAGTGGTTCCGCGAAATGCGCAGCGAGCTCAAAAAGGTAATTTGGCCCACCCCCAAGCAGACCGCTAAGAACACCGGTGTTGCTCTGGTAGTTATGGCCATCTCTGCCATCGTTATCTGGGGCTTCGACGAGATCGCCCAGATGATTGTTAAGGCAGTTATCTCCATCGCAGGTTAAATCACATGGCAGATAATGCAAAATGGTATGTGGTTCACACATACTCAGGATACGAAAACGCAGTAGGCGCCGCAATACTCAAGGCAGCCGAAAACCGCAGAATGCAGGATCTCATTCTGGATGTCAACATCCCTATGGAGACCGTCACCGAACACTCCGACAACGGAGAAAAGACCTATGAGCGCAAGCTCATGCCCGGTTATGTTCTGGTAAAGATGGTCATGACCGATGAGAGCTGGCATCTTGTCCGCAACGTCCGCGGAGCCACCGGCTTCGTCGGCAGCGAAGGCAAGGCCATCCCCCTCACCGAGCAGGAGATCTACGCCCTTGGCGTTGAGCATCACGAAGTCGTGGTTGCATTCGGCGTTGGCGACACCGTTAAGGTTTGCGACGGTCCTCTCGAGGGCTTCCTGGGCACTGTTGATGAACTTGACGCGGAGAGAGACCTCGTCCGCGTAATAGTCTCTATGTTTGGAAGAGAGACTCCCATCGATCTGGAACTCGACCAGGTCGAACCCGTAGAAGACGCCTGAAACAAAGCTCTTCAGGCAAAAAACGACTAATACTAATCAGGAGGTGCACTTCAAGTGGCACAGAAAATAGTTGGTTATGCAAAATTCCAGGTTCCCGCAGGCAAAGCAACTCCCGCTCCCCCTGTAGGTCCCGCACTTGGTCAGTACGGCGTTAACATCGGCCTGTTCACCAAGGATTTCAATGAACGTACCAAGGGCGATATGGGCATGATGATCCCCGTTATCGTTACCATTTATTCCGACCGCAGCTTTACCTTCGTCACCAAGACTCCCCCCGCCTCCCTTCTCATCAAGAAGGCTTGCGGCATTGACACCGCTTCCGGCGTTCCCCAGCGTGACAAGGTTGCTACCATCAGCAAGGAAGATGTTCGCAAGATCGCTGAGCAGAAGATGGCCGACCTCAACTGCACCGATATCGAGGCAGCTATGAGCATGATCGCCGGCACCTGCCGCAGCATGGGCGTTATCGTAGGCGAGTAAGCCTGCGGTATCCCATCCCTAGTGGGAGGAAAATTTCCGATTAACCACAATATTGAGGAGGAAAAACCAAGTGTTTAGAGGTAAAAATTACAAAGAAAGCGTAAAGCTTATTGATAAAGCAAATCTTTATGATGCAAAGGAAGCATTCGATCTCGTTATCAAGGCTTCCAAGGCAAAGTTCGATGAGACCGTTGAGCTCCACGTAAAGCTGGGTGTTGACGGCCGTCACGCTGACCAGCAGGTCCGCGGCGCTATCGTTCTCCCCAACGGCACCGGCAAGACCGTTCGCGTTCTGGTGTTCTGCAAGGACGAGCGCAAGGAAGAGGCTCTCGCAGCCGGCGCCGACTATGCAGGCGGCATGGATCTCGTTGAGAAGATCCAGAAGGAAAACTGGTTCGAGTTCGACACCGTTATCGCATCCCCCGACATGATGGGTACCGTCGGTCGTCTGGGTAAGATCCTTGGACCTAAGGGTCTGATGCCCTCTCCCAAGGCCGGCACCGTTACCCCCAACATCGCTCAGGCTGTCAAGGAAGCCAAGGCCGGTAAGGTTGAGTATCGTCTGGACAAGACCAACATCATCCACTGCCCCATCGGCAAGGTCAGCTTCGGCACCGAGAAGCTCTATGAGAACTATGTAACTCTCCTGGGCGCCATCATCAAGGCCAAGCCCGCAGCAGCAAAGGGTCAGTACATCCGCTCCTGCGTCACCGCTTCCACCATGGGCCCCGGCGTTAAGATCAACGCTCAGAAGCAGCTGTAAGTTAATTTATTTAACGCTTCAAAAGGGCACCGAACATCTCGGTGCCCTTTAAATTTTCTTTTTTATTAAAAAATTTTTCAAAAAGGATACACATTCTCCTTAAAATGTGTTTATATTTAATTGGAAGACAAGACGGCTTTGCCCTCAGCGGCAGAGCGCAGCATTTCTATAAAAGAGGATTTATCTATGAAAATCTTTGGATCAAGCAGAAATAACAAGCATAGCTCCGGTCACCATGCCGCATCCCACAGAGCCCCCGCCCCCAAGGCGGAAAGCTCCGGAAAAAAGGTTTCCGGTAAGAGACTGCGCAAGCTGGTAATTGTTCTGGCTGTTATTGTGGTAGTGGCACTGGCTGCAGTTATCGGCTATTCCATGTGGGAAGCTCCTCCCGATATCGCTCCCCCCAGCATGGCGGCCACCCCCACCCCCACTCAGCCTGCAACGCCCTCTCCCTCCCAGAGCGTTGAAACTCCCGAGCCCTCCGAGAGCGTAGAGACCCCAGAGCCCACAGAGACTCCGGAGCCCACTCCCGAGATTGAAGCCGAAGCTCTCGCCACCGAGCGCAACGACGGAGTTTACACCTTCCTTGTTGTTGGCCGCGACAAGGGCAGCAACAGCACCGACACCATTATCGTCGGCAAGTTCGATACCAAGGCTCACACCATTGATATGGTGAACATTCCCCGCGACACTCTTGTCAACATCGGTTGGAACGGCACCCCCAAGAAACTCAACGCTATTTACCCCGGTTATATCAACAGCGGTAAATCCGGCACTGAAGGTCTGCTCCAGCAGATTAAGAACCTGTTGGGTTACGATGTTGATTTCTATGCAGTGGTCAACATCGATATGGTTATCGAGGTCATTGACGCTCTTGGCGGTGTGGATTTTGATGTCCCCATCGATATGCACTATGATGACAGCTACCAGGGCTTCTCCGTCCATCTGAACAAGGGCTATCAGCACCTTAACGGCACTCAGGCTATGGGCGTTTTCCGCTTCCGTCAGGGCGGCTGGTATCAGGGTGTCAAGTACAGCGGTTACCCCAGAGGTGACCTTCAGCGCATAGAAACCCAGCAGTCCCTTTTGATGGCGCTTGCCGGACAGATGCTGGATCTCGGCAATATTCCCAACCTGAAAAAAATTATTGATATCTGCATAAGCAATGTGGAAACCACCCTCACCGCACCCAACATGGCCTTCTTTGCCCGCCAGTTCCTCAAGTGCAGCAAAGACAGCATCAATTTCCACAGTGTGGATATAGGCTCCAGTACCGCTATTAACGGTATAAGCTTTGTATCTCTTCCCATCAACGGCTGGCTGGAAATTGTTAACGAGCATCTGAGTCCCTACAAGGAGCCCATCACCCGAAAGAACGTGAACATGCTCTCTACCACCAACGGTTACACCATCGAGTCCACTCTCGGTTATGTGGCCGGCGGTTTTGAAAGCTTCTTCTGCACTATGTGCACCGCAAAGCACGGCACCACCAAATACCACGCTGCCGGCCTTTGTCCCCCCGATCCCACCGAGGAGCCCGAGGTAAGCGAGAGCCCCGAGGTAAGTCCCGATGCGGGCAGTCCTACCCCCACCCCTGACGCAGGCGGCGCAACGCCCACTCCCGATAGTGGCAGTGGCGGCGGCGCAACGCCCACTCCCGATAGTGGCGGTGGCGGCGGCGCAACGCCCACTCCCGATGGTGGCGGTGGCGGCGGCGACGCAACACCCACTCCTCCCGCCGCTGTGGAAACCGTTCCCCCTTCTGACCCGGGCACCGGAGATTCCAGCGACGGCTAAATAAAAAAGACAAAGAGCCGACCTTTTTAGGTCGGCTCTTTTTTCATATAAACATTATAAGCGCTGCGGCGGCAAGCTCAAATACAAGAATTGCAGGAAAGCCAAAAGTGAAGCTTTTGTGTTTTGTCTTATGGCGAAAGCAATAAATTCCCGCAATTCCCCCTATGCTGCCTCCCAGAATGGCAAGGAGAAAAAGCCTTGCCTCCGGAATGCGCCTTTTGTTTCCTCTTGCCCGGGCTTTGTCTGCACCCATACTAAGAAAAAGGGCGAGATTTATAAGCAACAGGTAAGACAGCAGCAGCACCGGCGGGTGCTGAAGCAAGTATCGGAGAACGCTCACTTGCGCTTGGCTCCCTTCTTTGCGGGGCGGGCATTTTTCTTGGCCTTCGGCTTTGCCCAACCGGCCTTGTATTCCGGCTTTTTGGGCTTTTCGGGGGCTTTCTCCTCTGCCTTTTTGGCGGGGGCTTTCTTTTTGGGGGAATAGTCCGGGCGAATAAGGCACTCCGGTCCGAAGCCTATAAGGTCTGTTCTTCCCGCAGCCTTCAGGGCGGCGATAACCGCCTGGTGCTTTTCAGGGCGCTTCCACTGCAAAAGAGCTCTCTGCATAGCCTTCTCCCCGAAAGACCGCGCAACATAGACCTCCTTCATAGTGCGGGGATCTATGCCGGTATAATACATACAAGTGGAGATGGTTCCGGGAGTGGGATAGAAATCCTGCACCTGCTCGGGCTGACGATGGCGCTTATTGAGATATTCAGCCAGAGCCACAGCGTCGGAGAGGGTGCAGCCCGGGTGACTGCTCATAAGATAGGGAACCGCAAACTGCTTCTGCTCATAACGCTGGTTAAGGCGCTGGTATTTATCCAAAAACTTTTCATAAACCGCCACGTGTGGCTTGCCCATATAGTCCAGCACTCCGTCCACGCAGTGCTCGGGTGCCACACGAAGCTGTCCGGAGATGTGGTACTTCACAAGCTCGGAGAAGAACTCACTGTTTTCCTCCTGCAGCATATAGTCATAGCGAATTCCGGAACGAATAAACACCTTTTTCACCCCGGGGATGGAGCGCAGGCGGCGCAGCAGCTTCAGATACTCGCTATGGTCCGGGTCAAGATTGGGGCAAGGCGTTGGAGCAAGGCAGTTTCTCTTGCACATGCCGTCTTTGAGCTGCTTCCGGCAGCTGGGGTGGCGGAAATTGGCGGTGGGTCCGCCCACGTCACTGACATATCCCTTAAAATCCGGACATGCGGTGAAGGCTTCTACCTCTTTCACAACAGACTCTATGCTGCGGCTTGTAACCATTCTTCCCTGATGAAAGGCAAGGGCGCAGAAGTTGCAGCCGCCGAAGCAGCCTCGGTTATGGGTGACAGAAAAACGAACCTCCTCAATGGCTGGAACGCCCCCCATATCCTCATACATGGGATGATACCAACGGGTGTAGGGAAACTCCGCCACCATATCCAAGCCCTTACTGTCCAAAGGCAGCTGAGGGGGCGTTACAACCAGGGTTCTGTCCCCGTGATTTTGTAAAAGGGCTCTTCCTCTTATTGGGTCGTGCTCATCATACTCAAGCTTTGTCGCCTGAGCATAAAACCGGGGAGACTCGCAGCAAGCGTCAAAACTCGGCAGTTCCAAAGCCTCAAAGGGGCAATTTTCGGGAGTTTTGCTCATATATGCAGTGCCGCGAACTCCGATTATATCGGAAATGGGAGTCTTTTTCTTCAGCAGCGCGGCAATCTCCAGCGTTGCCCGCTCCGCCATACCGTAAACCAACAGGTCAGCGCCGGAATCCACCAGCACGCTGCGGCGCACCTTGTCGTCCCAATAGTCATAGTGGGCGAAGCGGCGCAGGCTGGCCTCCAGACCGCCTATGATAATGGGGGTATCAGGAAAGGCCTCCCTTGCTCTGTTGGCGTAGACAATGCTGGCTCGGTCGGGGCGAAGCCCCATCTTTTTTCCGGGAGAATAGAAATCCTCACTGCGGCGCTTTTTGGCGGCGGTATAGTGGGCCACCATGCTGTCCAGATTGCCGGCAGATATCATAACGCCCAGTTTGGGGCGACCCATAGCGAGAAAAGCCTCAGCGCTGTGCCAGTCCGGCTGGGCGAGAAAGGCCACGCGGTAGCCTGCGTTTTCAAGCAAGCGGGCAATGAGGGCGCTGCCGAAGGTGGGGTGGTCCACATAGGCATCGCCGCTGACGATGAGAAAATCATACCACCACCAACCCCGGGAAATCATATCGTCTTTTGAAACAGGGAGAAAATCAAGATTCGTCATAAATGCGTCATCCTTTTAAGTGTCAAGGGAGTGTTTAATCGGGTTTTCTTCTATGTACTTCATACACTCGATATAATCTTCATCATTGCGGATTATATGCTCATAGTAGCCTCGCTGCCATAAACGCTTGTTATAAGGCTGCACCAAACCATTCTTTACCGCTTTCGTATATTCGTTGGTGGTCATTGTCTTAAACCACTGAAGCATCTTCTGTAGGGGCGGACCGATGTGTCCGCCCCTCCCCGACGGTCTGTCTATGCGCAGTATAAAATGGATGTGCTCCGGCATAATAGAGTATTTGTCAATTTCCGTATATTCAAAATGCCCGGGAATTTCCTTCAACCATCGCTCTATAATTTCATATCCCATATTGGGGCGGACACATCGGTCCGCCCCTACGGCAAGATAGGGATATCGGTTTTGGGTGCAAATTGTTATAAAGTAGGCGCCGTTTTGAGAATAGTCGTAATCCTTCAGACGAAGGGTTTTCCTTGCAAAAATTTCCATAGTCCTCAATCCCACTCTATCTCGCCGAAGTACCATCCGCTTACGCCCCGGTGCTTCACAAAATATCCCCGGCTTGTCTGCTCAACCACGGACACGGTGTCTCCCGCCTTCAGGGGCAGAACATAGTCCGTGCAGTCATTCACATTGCAGCGCTTTCCCTCGCCATAGAGATATTTGGTGAGAATATCCATCTCATAGCCTGTGCGGACATGACGGCAGCGGGAAAACTCCTCTCCCCGCTCCAAAACTTCAACAAGAGAATCGCCCCATCGGATATACCAGCTTTTTTCGGAAGCCCTCTGAGCTTCGTTCACACGGGCTGTGGGAAAGCTGTCATAAGCCTCGAAAGAGAAATCGAAGCTGCCGCTCTCGGGAATTATCAGGGCATTGAGCTGTCCATCATCCTTGAGCACGCATCCCCCGTCAATCGAGATTATCTTTTTATCCCAATCAAAAATCGGATTTGCTTCCACAGTATCTTCGTGGTAGAGCATTACAGGCCAGTGACCCACAATTGTCCAGCGTTCCTGCCCTTCACCCCGCTCCATAAAGCGTTCATATTTCATATAGTTCCAGGCGTCACCCGTTTTTGCGGGTATGCCGCCGTGGACGAAAACATAATCGCCCGTATCTATAAGAGTGGGGAGTCCCCGGAGAAAATCAATCTCCCGCCCATACTCGGCAAAAACTCTGTCGCGAAAGAGTTTATAATCCATATCGGGGGAAAATTCAATTCCCATCTCGATGCACATCTGGCGGGCAAGGGAATATGGCTTGCGCTCCATATAGGGCAGCACCGTTGCCGCTCCATCACCGATTTCCCCGTCAAAAAGAGGGGCCCATATGTCGCAGTTGCCGCAGATAGTGTGCACGGTATATTTTTCGCTGAGCTCAATAATATATCGGAGAGTATCGAGGCTGCTGGGGCCTTTTTCCACAAAATCTCCAAGAATGAAGAGAATGTCATTCTCATTAAAGCGCAGTTTTGCAAGCAATCCCTTCAGATAGGGGAGATTGCCGTGAATATCCGATATTGCGATTATTCTTCTGCCCTTGGGCAGCGCAAGGCGCTCTATTCGCTCTTTCATTTCAAATAAGCTTTTCCATTAGATCAAGCTCTCCGAAGCAGCCCTCCGAAGTGCCGATTTTTGCAAATCCGTTCTCTTTGTAAAAGGTCACAGCTGCGGTATTTTCAGGAAAAACGCTCAGCCGGATGCTCTTATAGCCCAGGCGGCGAAACACGCTGACGGCGTGACCAAGAAGCTGGACGCCCAGCAAGCTGCGGCGATGAACTTCCTTCACGCAGCAAAGACATATCCAGCCGTAGCCCACATCCCTGCCCCGACAGGTATCAAGCTCCGTAAGTCCCACAATCTCCTCGCCCCTCATAATGACGGCGATGCTGCGGGGATCTTCCTTATAGTGGCGGCGGGCAGAAGCGAGATAAAGCTCCGGCTCAAAGCCTTCAAGGCTGCCGTGGACAGCCTTCCAAGCCTCGGAATAAAATTCCAGATAAATCTCCGGCTGCTTGTTTGGGTCAACAAGGCAAAAACGCACATTGTCCGCATCGTGGAGGCCGGGCTTGCGCCACCATTTCTGACGGGCAAAGGTGCTCAGCTCGCCTTCAAGGTGGCTGGCGTCGTTATAAAAAACAACCTTTATCTCCTCACCCTCCACCTCCAGAAGGCTGACGGCGGTGTTGTCTCCGTGGGGGATGCTGCGTATATTGGAAGATGGCACATCAAAAATATGACTGAGGAGGGTGCGGATGGCCATTCCGTGGCTGACGCAGGCTATGGTCTGTCCATCGTGGGCAGCGGCAAGGCGCAAAATGGCGGAAACCATACGCTCCTTCAAGTCGGCAAAGCGCTCCGCGCCGGGGGCGCTCCAGGATTCGGGGTCATCGTTGAAGGCGGTCATTGCCTCGGGATAATCATAGCTGAGGTTGCCCCAGGGCACATCCTCCCAATCTCCAAGGCATACCTCCCGGAGCATAGGCTCAAGATTGAGCTTCAAATCGTGATATTTGGTGATTGCTCCTGCGGTAATCTGTGTGCGTCGCAGGTCGCTGGAATACAAGGCGTCCAGATGAACATCCCTGAAACGTTCGGCAAGGGCAGCAATCTGGCGGTGACCCTTTGCGGTTATATCGGCCTCATAGTGGCCCTGAGCACGGCGGTAGAGATTTCCTTCCGCTTCACCGTGGCGTATAAGATAAATTCTGGTCATATGTTCCTCCGTGGGAAGGCGCAGTGTGCCTGTATTGACTGAAATATTGCCAGGGGGTATAATAAATTATTGTATCGTATTTTATCTCAATTAACAAGTAATTTTGGAGGCGGCATTGAAAGCAAAACTTCCCTCTTCCCCCTCAAGGGGCGGCGTTATTATCTCCGGCGCCCACGGAATGGGCAATATAGGCGACGAGGCGGCTCTCGGCAGAATAATTGCCGAACTCCGAAGCATCGATCCTTCTATGCCTATATGCGTGCTGAGCCGCAGCCCCGCCCAAACCGCCAAAGAACACTCCGTTCAATCCATACACAGCTTCCACCTGCCCGCTCTCTGGGGTAGGCTGAAAAACTGCGCCCTTTTCATAAGCGGCGGCGGCACACTCATACAGGACACAAGCTCCACCCGCAGCCTCCTATATTATCTTCTCTGCCTCCGTCTTGCAAAAATGCGGGGCTGCTCCGTTATGATGTATGGCTGCGGAATAGGCCCTGTCCGCAGAAAGCGCAATCGGAAAGCCGCCGCAAAGGTTATAGAACGCTGCGTGGATGCCATCACCCTTCGGGACGGGGACTCTCTTTATGAGCTGAAGGCTATGGGGGTCTGCTCTCCCGAAATTCTCCCCGCCATCGACCCCGCCCTTTTTATTGAGGATATGGACGGCGAAGCCCTTGATGCCCTTTTGAAAAGCTGCGGCATTGAAGACCGCGAGGCTTATATCTGCTTCTGCCTGAGACCTTGGGAGGGTTTTCCCCGAGCCGCGGAGCTTTTTGCCGGCGCTGCCGACTATGCTTTTGAACGCCACGGTATGAAAAGCGTGTTCCTTTCCATGAACCGCGGCGAGGACGCCGCTCTTGCCCGGAGCGCAGCCGCCCTTTGCCGCCACACTCCCATCATTTTGGACAAAAGCCTTTCCGCAGCGGAGGCCGCGGGACTTATCTCCCGGATGAATGCGCTGGTGGGAATGCGCCTTCACTCCCTCGTCTTTGCAGCGAAAAACGCTGTGCCCACAGCGGGCATAAGCTATGACCCAAAGGTTGCTGCTTTTTTGAAATATATTGGTCGGAGCAACTTTGTTGAAGCCGAGCTTTTCAGCGCTCAGGCTCTTGAGAAAATGATAGACGCCGCCGCGGCGCTTCTTCCCGGCACAAATGAAACGGCCGAGGAAATGATAGCGGAGCTTAAATACGTAAGCCGCAACACCGCCGAAAAGCTTCTGGCAAAATTTGAATAGCCTCGCGGGCGGGCCGGCCGGGTGTCCGGCCCCTACTTTCCATATTCTTTTCGGCCACGTAGGGGACGGCGTCCTCGACGTCCCGTAACTTCCCTCCTCGCGGCATAGCCGCTGCGGTCTTGGCTAAAAATGTGCCACCGGCACATTTTCTTAACGCCCGACCCCTTAAAGGCCGAGATATCACGAGGATCATTCCCCGTGCTGCCGAACAGGCAGCTCAATGCAGCAGCGTCCTGAGCGGAAATCGAGGGATGCACTCTAAGGTTTAGTCTCCCATTATGTGGCACAATGTATTTTTCAACTCCCCACTTGGGGAGTTTCCAAAGAGGGGCTTTTATCCCCTCTTTGGTGGACTTTTCTTTCCATATTCTTTTCGGCCACGCGAAAAGAATATGACCGTCGGAGACAACTAAGCCCTCATCCGTCATTTGCTGCGGGAATTATATAGTTATCGCACCAAACAACTTCCCTCCTCGCGGCATAGCCGCTCCGGTCGGCGGCGGGAGCAAGCCCCCGCCCTACGATAAGCGTGCGGTATTTAAAGGCTTCCCTTGGGGGAAGCTGTCAGCGAAGCTGACTGATGAGGGAAAGCGGCACGGTCAGCAGATACCTCATCCGTCTGCCTTCGGCAGCCACCTTCCCCAAGGGGAAGGCTATTTTGCGGCGGGAGCAAGCTTCGCGAAGCGAAAGGCCCAACCGCCCTGCGTAGTGTAGGGGCGGATTTTATCCGCCCGTGTCTCAGCAGCGGCGGGCGCTGAGATTTTTCCATCAAAAAAGACCTGAGAACTTTAGGCGGCCTCACATAGGGATTTACACGGTTTTGAATAAATCTTTTTCCCCGCAGCTTCCTCCGTTGATCTTGAAATACACAAAGTATTTCCGCGCTCAACGGAGTTGCTGCAAGAAAAAATCTGATATTCAAAACTGCAAAGCACTCCAAAGAGAAAGATTTTTCTGCAAGACAATTAAAAAATCCACGGCAAGGCTGTCGCCTGCCGTGGATTTTATTTGCAGTATTGCGGGAAAAGATACTCTTTGGAGCGTATAAATCCCCATGTGAGTCCGCCTTTCTCAGGTCTTTTTTTCTTATTTATCACATTCTCAGCACTTCCAGCCCTTGAGGAAGCGGATGAAAAACTTCACGCCTTCAGCAAGAGCGGCAACGGACACATTCTCGTCCACCGCGTGGCAGCTTCCCGACTGGGCGGTAGTCATTCTTATAGGCGAAAATCGGAGGGCATTTTCGCTGAGAGCGCAGAAATGGCGGCAGTCGGTTCCTCCCATAATAACATAGGGAGAAACTCCGCAGTCGGTGTAATGCTCTCGGATGCAGTCGCAAAGATAGCCATACTCGGGGGAGCTTATGCTGCTGACCGGGGAGGCGTCTCTGACGGTGAGGATCTCTATCTTCAGATCATATTTATCCGCATATTTTTTCAGAACCGCGAGGCTCTCCTCGCAGTTTTGATGGACGCTTGCGCGGAGGTTTGCCACAATATAGGGTTCCTTGGGAATAACATTAGGCGCGTCGGAGCCCTCCATCATTGTGAAGCAGCAGGTTGTTGCCAGTATCGCCTCGCCAAAGGGGGAAATTCGGGGCATCACAGCCTTGAGCAGAGGGCTGAAAAGCCAGAGATTTCCGAGAATCATTCTCATTCCAAAGCCAAAGAAGGGTGCCATCGCGGCAAACATGGCCTTTGTTTCGGGAATAAGGGCTTTGCGGAAGGGTCGGCGGCGCTCAATTTCCGCGGCAAAGGCAAAAAGCCTTGCGGCAGGAGTTTTTCTTGGGGGTGTGCTGGAATGTCCCCCGTGACCGGATGCGCTTATTTTCAGATCCATATATCCCTTTTCGGTGATGCCCACCACCGCGCAGGGTCTATCCATTCCGGAAACGGCTCTGTCCATAACAGCGCCGCCCTCATCCAGAACGATTGCAAAGCTAATTCCTCTCTCTTTAAACCACTCCACGGCCTTGGAAGCGCCCCCGCCGCTGGACTCCTCATTGATGGAATATTCCAGATAAACATCGCATTCGGGCACAAAACCCTCAGCAAGAAGGCGCTCGATGGCCTCAAGCTCAACAAGCATTGTGCCCTTGCAGTCCATAGCGCCCCTTCCGTAAAGGCAGCCGTCTTCTTTCACCTCGCCGCTGAAAGCGCCGACGCTCCAGCCTTCGTCGGAGGCGGGGACAACATCCTGATGACCCATAAGAAGTATGGGCTTTGCGCTGCTGTTTTTGCCCTTCCAGCGATAGATAAGGTTGCCGCTGAGGACAGTTTTTTCAAGATTAGCGTGGATAAGGGGGAAAAGGCGCTCCATCTCCCCGTGGAGACGGTAAAACTCGCTCAGGTCTTCGTCCTCATTTTTGGAAACAGTGGGCACACGAACCATCGCCCCCAATTTTTCGGCGCAGGCGCTCTCCAGCTCTGTATCGGGAACATAGGCGCTCTCCGGGCGGGGCGGGGCTTTCATCCCGGAAGTGCGAATAAGCACGGCGGCGGCAAGAAGCACTATAATTCCAAGTATGACGCAGGCGATTATCATCGAACCATCTCCTTATGTTCAAGCCTTAATATAAATAGTATAGCACAGCTGTTTTCAATCTGTCAAAAATTGAGAAAAACTATGGAAATAAGCTCCAAGCCGTGGTAGAATATGCCCTTGGCTAAGATTAAATCACAAAGGAGATTTTCCCTTGGGAAAGATAAAAATGTTTATTAAAAAAGAGTCGGTGTTTTGCATCTCCGCCCTTGCGGCGGCGGCAAGCTGCTTTGCCGTAAAGCCCGACGCTCTCTATCTTGAATATATCGACCTTCGCACCATAGTCCTGCTCTACTGCCTTATGGGTGCAGTGGCGGGTTTCGGCAGAGCGGGCACCTTCGCCTATCTGGCTCACAAGCTCTGCATCCGCTCCCGCAGCAGCAGAGCTTTGACCTTCGTTCTCGTTGGTCTTTGCTTCTTCTCAAGCATGCTGATAACAAACGATGTTGCCCTTTTGACCTTTGTGCCCTTTGCCATAGCCGTTTTGGGCACTGTTGGAAAAACCCGGCTCATTCTCCCGGTTGTTGTGCTCCAGACTCTGGCCGCCAATCTTGGCAGCATGCTGACTCCCCCGGGCAACCCCCAGAACATCCACCTCTTTTCCCACTACTCCATGAGCATGGGGGAGTTTTTCTCCGCCACCGCGCCTGTATGCCTCCTCAGCGGCATAATAATCGCGCTGCTGTGTCTTTTCCTCAAAAGTGAAAAGGTGGAGGTAGACATCGGCGAAACTCCCATTTTGCGCCTTCGGGGACTTATTTTCAGCGGGGTGCTCTTCCTTTTGAGCATGCTGGTTGTTTTCCGGATTATTGAATGGTTTATCCTTCTTCCCGTCTTTATCGTACTTTGCTTGATCTTTGACCGCCGCCTGCTCATAAAGGCGGATTTTATGCTCCTGCTCACCTTCTGCTGCTTTTTCATCTTCGTGGGCAACATAGGCCGCATTGAGAGCGTCCGTGAACTTCTCTCCCGGGTCATTGCAGGCCGGGAACTGGTTCTCAGCGCTCTGCTCAGCCAGGTGATCAGCAATGTTCCCGCGGCGGTGCTCCTCTCCGGCTTCACCGAAAACGGACGGGAAATACTCATCGGCGTGAATATAGGCGGTCTCGGAACTCCCATCGCAAGTCTCGCAAGCCTCATCTCCATGAAAATTTACGCCTCCGGCGGCAAGGGCAGCAACGGAAAATTCCTTAAGCTTTTCCTCCCTCTTAATTTTGCTCTGCTGGCGCTGATGCTTCTTATCGCAAAGCTTATATATTGAAAGAAGGCGATGCCTTAGCATCGCCTTCTTTTTTTTGCGGGGCAAATTACGGACTATGTGTTGTCGTTTTGTATTGTCTCCGACGGCCATATTCTTTTTGCGCCTGCAAAAAGAATATGGAAAGAAAAACAGGCCAAAGAGGGGCGAGGAAAGCCCCCTCTTTGGAAACACCCCTCAGTGCGGAGAAGGTAATGGCATCGTGCCACATAATCAAAACCGAAACCTTAGTGTGCTTCCCTCGTTTTCCGCTCAGGACGCTGCTGCTTTTTGGCGCCTGTTCGGCGTCACGCAGATTGCGCCTCGTAGTAAATGTCTCAGAAATTTTCTTCCGCAGCAGGCGGCGTTGCGAAGCCAGCCGCCGGACCATCGCCGCTTGCCGGCGCCCTCCAATAAAAGCGAAGCGTTCTTTTTATCCCTTTGGGGGCCAGGGGGTCGCAACCCCCGGTCGCCCTTTGGTAACTTTCCGTCGATACGGAAAGTTACCCGCCGGAGGCAATTAACGCCGCAGCCCTCTATCCTCCCCAAGGGGAAGGCTTTAAAGGCGCGCCCCGACCTCAAGGGGAAGGCTTGGCGGCGCGATGAGGGCATCGCGCCTACGGGGGTGACAGGTGGCGCGCCGAGTCGTTGCGCCCTACGAGGTGCGCATGACAAGGGAGGCTTTGAGCACCTCATCCGTCATTTGCTTTGCAAATGCCACCTTCCCCTCAAGGGGAAGGCTTTGAGGGTGTAATATAAAAAAAGGCTGTACCCTTTTGGGTACAGCCTTTTTTATGTACTTAAACGCTTTTTGGAAATCAGGCCTTGGCCATCTTTGCCTTGAGAGCGGCCATCTTTTCAGCCTTCTCGGCAGCTTCTTCAGCGGAGGGCTTGAAGATGAGGGAGAATACAATGGTAGCAACAACAGCCACGATAGCTGCGGCATAGGTCTCGGAGAAGCCGGGGATGAGATACTGACCGGCGATGAGCTTGTAAGCAACCCAGCCGATTGCAACGATACCGGTAGCCCACATGGACCAGATGGAAGCGCGCTGGGAAGCGAACTTGGTGTAGATACCAAAGAGAATGATGATGAAGATAGCGCCGCGGAGAGAGTAAGCAGCGTAAACAAGGTCAAGAACTGCAGATGCGTTAACAAGAGCCATAGCTGCTACGCAGCAGATGATACCGGAGATAGCGGTGGTGAGACGGCCCATGAAGAGAACCTGCTTGTCGGTAGCATCCTTCTTCAGAACGCCCTGATAAATGTCCTTGGTGAACATGGTACCTGCAGCAAGGATGATGGGGGAAACGGTGGAGAGAATTGCAGCCAGCAGAGAGGCAAGGATGAGACCGCCTGCCCAGCCGGGGAGGTTCATCATAAGGGTGAAGAGAGCCTGCTTTGCATCGGTGACGTTTACGCCGTCAAGGCCGAGAAGGTTGCCCTGGAAAGAGAGAACCTTTGCGCCCATACCGAGGAGAGCGGTGGCAAAGCCGAAGGGAGCAACAACGAAGGCGGTGATGATGCAGGCCTTCTTTGCGGTGGGAACGTCCTTGGCAGCCAGAACGGGCTGGATACCTGCCTGAGCGGTGCAGGCGCCGAAGAGAGAAGCGATGAGCCAGGAAGAAACCTTGCTGCCGCCGATGGTGAACATATTGAAGTAGTTGGTGCACTTGTCGCCCAGCTCTGCGCCGTTGGCGAGAGCATCAGCCTCAACGGCGTGGATGCCGGAAACGAATTCGCTCCAGCCGCCCAGTCTGCTTACGACCATGACAACGCCGAGGATAGCGCCGGCGTACATGACGAAGAGGTGGAGGGTGTTGGTTGCGGCAACGGCGTTCATACCGCCGGCCAGAGTGTAGACAATGAAGATAACAGCAAAGATGATGCAGGTGACGTTGAAGTCGAGACCGAGAATGGCAACGCCGAGCTTACCGGCGGCGACCATCTGGGAAAGACCGACAGCCAGCATAACGAAGATCAGCAGAGCGGAAGAAACGGTGCGTGCCTTCTTGCCGAAGAACTGCTGGATGATGCCGGGAACGGTGACGGAGTCAACGCTGCGGTAGAGTTTTGCAAAGCAGAGACCCAGGAACATGGTGCCGACAGCGTTTGCAATGGTATACCATGCGCCGGAGAGACCGTAGTTGAAGCCGTATTCGGAGACACCGGTGGTTGCGGTGCCGCCAAGCCACTCACCGGTGGAGGCGCAAATGATAGCCAGAAGACCCATCTGAGCGCCGACGAAGGAGTCGGAGCCCTTGCTCTTGCGGCCGGAGAGAACGCCAATGAGAACGGTGACGGCGAAGTAGATGATAATGACTATAAGCTGAACGGAAATCATTTCAATCAAATCCTCTTTCTTTTCGCAATAATTTTTATTTATCTTGTACCATCGACGAACAAGGGGTACCGTGCCCAAAGGTCGGTGCCTCTTGGTCATCGATGGTCACTCACAACTGTTTGTCCCGAAGCAGTGTCCGAATTGAATTTCGGACGCTGCTTCGGTTTCGCGGCGGGAGCAAGCTTCGCGAAGCGAAAAGCCCAACCGCCCTACGGCATTATTCCGTGATGGCGAGAGATTTTGCCGGAGAAGAAGGCGGGTGGGCGCGGGAATACTTTGTGTATTTCAAGCCCGCCCAACGCACTTATACGGCAAAAGATCCGTCATCACACGGGGTCTGCCATGAATTTCTTGGTTACATTAAAGATCTCGAAGAGCTGCTTATCGCGCTTTGCCTTGAGAGCTTCCATGTCAACGCCTTCGTAGCTATAGAAGCCTTCGCCGGTCTTGATGCCCAGCTTATTGGCGTCAACGAGGGTCTGGAGGGTGGTGGGAGGATTATCCCACTGGGGAGCTGCATAGGACTTATTCTTGAAGTTGTTGAAGGTCATATCAACGCCGCCGAAGTCCATACGCTTGCACAGACCGAGAACGCAGGCGCGGGGGATGAAGGAAGCCTTGGCAGCAAGGTCAATGGCCTCAGCATCGCAGTAGCCGCCGTCCAGGAGGAAGAAAACTTCCTGGTTCAGGCACTGCTGGAGACGGTTGACGATGTAGCCCTTGATGAACTTCTTCATGAAAACAGCGGTCTTGCCGCAGTTATTGAGCATGGTGACAGCGATGTCGGCATACTCCTGGGGAGCGGTCTCGCTCTTGACAACCTCAACGAGAGGAATGACATGGGGAGGAGCATACCAGTGGCAGATGATCATCTGGGGGAGAAGCTGCTCGGGAACAACCTCGAAGATGTTCAGAGCGGAGGTGTTGGAAGCAATGATAACATCGGAGGGAACGCATGCTGCCAGCTGAGCATAGAGAACTTCCTTTGCGTCGCGCTTTTCAACGATGGTCTCCTGGATGAAGTCAGCACCGGCAACAGCCTCTTCAACGGTGAGGGCGAAGCTGATACGGCCGAGGATGGTCTCCTTGCTCTCGGTGAGCAGGCCTTCCTCTTCAAAGGTATCCAGCTGGCTCTTCAGGGAAACGAGAGCCTTTTCGCGGGTGGGTTCGCTGCGGGTCCACATGGTGACCTCGTAGCCGCCCATTGCATAGGTCTGAGCAATTCCGGGGCCCATGGTGCCGGCACCCAGAACAGCGATCTTTTTGATATCAGCGAGAGTTTTCATTCTAAAACTATCTCCTTATTCCGTGGGTTTTTTGGTACTTTTAAATAAATCTTCTCTACATACATCTTGCCCCACAAAGCACTTGTGAGGCAAGATGGGGTAAACTGAGTTGCGCCGGGGGACGGTCAGCTTATGTATTCATAATCGGGACCATCCTCAGACAGAAGCACTAAGCTTCTTAACTTACCACTGGGTGCCCTCTTCCCAAGCAACGAGACGGACGAAACCGCCGTCAGCAGCTTCGCAGCGGAAGGG
>SVKK01000027.1 GCA_015068425.1 Oscillospiraceae bacterium
CCCTCCTGGCGCGGCGATGTTCTCCGTATGGCCGACCTTGCAGAAGAGGTTGCCCGTTTCTACGGCTACAACAACATCCCCATCACCCTCCTCCGCGGCGACACCACCTGCGGCGGCTGGTCTGATGTTCAGAAATGTGAAAACTCCCTTGGTCAGTGCTGCCGCGCAATGGGCTATGACGAGATCATCACCTATTCCTTTATCAGCCCCACCTACTACGACAAAATTGGCTGGGCTTCCGATGATTCCCGCCGCGAAAGTTTGAAAATTCTCAATCCTCTCGGCGAGGATACCTCCATTATGCGCACCACCATTCTCCCTTCTATGCTGGAGATCCTCACCCGCAACTATAACTACCGCAATAAATCCGTCCGTCTCTATGAGCTTGGAAAGATCTATTTCAAGCGCGAAGACGGTCTTGCCGATGAGCCCAAGGTTCTTGCTCTTGGCGCTTACGGCGGAGGAATGGACTTTTACGGCATCAAGGGCGCAGTTGAGGAGCTTCTCGACACCCTCCGCATCAAGGGTGCACGCTTCCTCCCCTGCAAGGACAATGTTTCCTATCACCCCGGCCGCTGCGCCTGCCTCTATGTGGGCGAAACCTATATTGGCGTTCTTGGTCAGATTCACCCCGCGGTTGCGGCAAACTACGGCGTTGACGAAGAGTTTTACTGTGCAGAACTGATGTTCGATGCTCTCTATGAAAATCAGGGCGAAACTCCCGTTTATGTTCCCCTGCCCCGCTTCCCCGCTACTACCCGCGATCTGAGTGTTGTCTGCACTGCGGAAAAAACCGTTGCAGAGCTCAGCGAAACCATTCTCGCTTCCGGCGGAAAGTATCTCAAGGGATGCTCCTTCGTTGATATCTACACAGGCTCTCCCATCCCCGAGGGACACAAGTCCGTCACCTTCGCTCTCACTCTCCGCGCCGACGATGAAACTCTCACCGCCGAGCACGCCGAGGAGACTATGAAGAGCATTCTCTCCGCTCTTGAATCCGTTCACGGCGCAGTTATCCGCTAATCAAAAAAGGGCGTGGCTATACACGCCCTTTTTATTTTCAAAGGAGTTTTCTTATGGGTCACATTCCTTCCGCTGCCACTGCGGATATTGAGCTTCTCACTTTTGATAAAGCTCTCTCCTCCGCTCTTCTTCCCAATGAGGAATACGATGTTTCTAAATGGCTCTATGTTCCAAACCACTACTCAGAATACCGTTACATATTAGGTACGAGAGGCACAAATCCTCTTATCTGCGTTGGCATAAACCCCTCCACGGCAGCCCCCGGAGATTTGGACAACACTCTTAAAAGCGTTGAACGTGTCGCCCTTTATAACGGCTATGACAGCTTCATTATGTTCAATGTCTATGCCCAGAGAGCCACTAACCCCGATGATATGGAACCTGAACTCAATGAGAAACTTCATCTGGAGAATATGCGGGCTTTCGAGTACGCCCTCGCTCTTTCCGCTTCTGCTGCGCCTTCCATATGGGCAGCGTGGGGTACTATTATCGAAAAACGCAGCTATCTTCCCGACTGCGTGAGAGATATGATAAGCCTTGGTGAAAAATACGGAGCGAATTGGTACAGCGCTGGAAAACGCAGCAAGGCAGGTCATCCCCATCATCCCCTTTATCTGAAAAAGGACAGCATTCTTGAAGACTTTCCTGTAAGCGAGTACTTAAACTGCATTTAAGTAGCTTATCGAATTAGGTCGATACGGAAAAACTGAACGGAAATTTTACTAAATTGTCGCAATAAAACACTTTACACCAACAAAATTTTTGTTATAATGTAATTGAAAATAGTAAAAACCACAATATGTATGATTATGTCTGCCTGAATATTACGAAAAGGAGGAGTAAAACATGGAAGACATCACCAGAAGATTCACAGCGATTGACAACAAGACCGAGATAAAAGAAATACTGTCTTCTGTTTATAACTCTCTTCTTGTCAAGGGCTACAACCCAATTAACCAGATAGTGGGCTACATTCTCTCTGAGGATCCCACTTACATCACCAACTACAACAAGGCCCGCGCCCTCATCACCCGCATTGACCGGGATGAGCTTCTTCAGGAGCTGGTTCTCAGCTATCTGGACAAATAAAAATCCATATAAAATATCAACCGGATGGAGAAATTTCTCCATCCGGTTTTATTTACTGTATAAGCTTTTTTATATCCTCTGCCCTGCCCATTACAACCAGATGCTCATCATCAGAAATAATATGTTCATTTCCAATATAGGCTTCAAACACCCTGTTCTTTCTAAGCCCCAGGGGTTTCACCGGAAGACTGGACGTGCTCTTCCCTATCCATCTTTCACCGGGAAGGATCTCATAGATATAATATTCGCCGTAAAGAGGGATGCAGTGGAAAATACTGTCGCTGCTTTCGCTGACGGCAACAGACTCGGCAGCCTCACGTTCGGGATAGATTACCTCATCAGCACCGTTTCTGAGGAGAAATTTAGCGTGAATATCGTTATCAGCTTTACTGATAACCTTTTTTGCTCCCAGTTCCTTAAGGAGGCTGGTGATCTGCAGACTGTTCTGGAAATCGCCGCTGAGACATACAAAGCACACATCAAAGCTCTTAACATCAAAGGAACTGAGCACATCATCATCACTGCAATCCCCAACCTTGGCACTGACAGAATACTTAAGAGCATCCTCGAGGGCCAGTTCATCTTTATCCGCTATCATGACTTCGCCCTTATGCTTATAAAGCTCACGGCAAAGATGATGACCAAAGGAATTGAGTCCTATTACAAGAAAAGATTTCATTTCAGTTTTCCTTTCTTAGCCGATAGTTATTCTTTCAATGGGATAACGTACAGGAGGGCTCATACGTTTTTCGAGAAGAGCAATTCCAAAGGAAACGCTGCCCAGTCTGCCAAGGAACATAAGGACCATTACAACCCATTGAGAGGCCGATGTGAGTTCCCTCACAAGGCCTGTGCTTATACCCGCTGTGCCCAATGCGGATACCATCTCAAACAAAACTCTGTCCAGTGCCATTTCCGGTTGAAGTGCGCACACAATAAAGCTGCCGGTAAAAATAAGGACAAGATTGATGCATACAATGGCTACGGCCTTGTTCACTGCGTCATCCTCAATTCTGCGGCCGAAAATGCTGACACTTCGCTCCCTGCGAATGCGGCAAAAAGCATGGCTTAATATTACAACGATTGTGGTGGTCTTAACACCGCCGGAGGCAGATCCCGGAGAACCGCCCACGAACATCAGCAGCATGAGCAACAGACGGCCTCCGCTGCTGAGCGCCGATGCATCCGTGGTGATAAAACCCGCATTACGGCTGGTAACCGAGGCAAAAAGGGATGTAAGGAGCTTTTCACCTCCGCTCATTCCCGCCTGAACACCATTTGATTCAAATATCCAAAACAGCACAGCGCCGCCCACAATAAAAACAGCGCTTGATGTAAGAACAATCTTGCTTTGGAGGCTGAACATTCTGAAACGGAAGCCCTTTTGATAAATATCACTCAAAACAAGGAAGCCCAGGCCGCCGAGGATTATGAGCATCATCAATATTATGTTAACATACCAGTCATCGCTAAAAGCGCTTAAGGACCCACAGTTTCCCATAGTCCCCATAAGATCAAAGCCAGCATTGCAGAAGGCTGAGACGGAGTGGAAAAGACCGTACCACAATCCACGGCCAAAGCCAAAGACCGGCACAAAACGAACAGCCAAAAGCAGAGCACCGGCTGCCTCCGCAAATGCGGTTATGAGCAGCAGCTGCTTCAGAAGTCTCATAATACCTCCAACGTGGGTACTGTTGAGACTTTCCACCATAACTTCACGCTGTCGGAGACCCACACGCCTGCGAATAAGCATAAAAAACATGGTGGCGATAGTCATAACGCCGAGACCTCCCACCTGAAACAGCAGTAAAATGACCACATGTCCGAAATCAGACCAGAATGTAACTGTGTCCCGAAGGGTGAAGCCTGTAACCGTGGCGGCGGACACCGCGGTGAAAAAGGATATGCCAAGGCCTGCCCTTTCCCCGCTTGCGGTGGAAAAGGGCAAGCACAAAAGCACCGTACCTACGGCTATAAGTATCAGAAAACCCAACGCAATTATCTGCACATGGGAAAGCTTCAGTTTCTTCATATTATGTCAACTAATCATCATTTTTTCCAGACCTGGGGAACCATAAGGACAAGAATGGGATATATTTCAAGACGTCCAATAAGCATAGAGATACTCAGAATAATTTTTGAGAAGTAGGAGAATGCACCATAGTTCATCACCGCACCCACACCGTCCATACCGGGACCTACATTGTTTATACAGGCTGCCACGGCAGTAAAGTTGGTCTCCATGGAAAAACCGTCCACTGTTATGAGAAGAGTTGTGATCGCGAAGATAAGGAAGTATATAAGATAATAGCTGCCAACGGCGTTAACGGTGTCATCCTCAAGTATCTCGCCGTCCATGTATACCATTTTGACAGCACGGGGATGGAAGGCCTTATATATGGCACGCTTTGCAGACCTTAAAAGCACAACTACGCGTACAACCTTGCTGCCACCGCCGGTGCTTCCCGCACAGGCACCGATGAACATTAGCAGCACAAGGAGAGTACGGCTTATCTGAGGCCACTGGTCAAAGTCCACAGTGCAGAAACCGGTAGTGCTTATGATGGATGCCACCTGAAAAGCACTATGGCGGATGTTCTCTCCAAAGCTATCAAAACAGCCAATGGTGTTTATGGCAATAATAACTGTTGTACCCACAACGATAAAGGAGAAAGCACGAAGTTCCTCATCTCTGATTACCTTACGGAACTGGCGCAGAAGCAGCAGGAAATAGATGTTGAAGTTCACTGAAAACAGCAGCATAAACACAGTAACCACCCACTGTGTATATGCACTGTAAGAAGCCAGAGAGTCATTCTTAATGGCAAAGCCACCGGTGCCGGCAGTACCGAAAGCGATGGTGACAGAGTCGAAAAGGGGAACTCTGCCGATGATGAGAAGGACAGCCTCCAGCACCGTCATAACAACATAGATAGTGTACAAAATACCGGCGCTGCGCTTCATTCGGGGAACAAGCTTGCTTATTTTTATGCCGGGGCTTTCGGCGCGGAGAAGATGCATCCCTTCTCCGCCGTCCTTTTCTGTCAGGGGGCTGAGAGCAAGAACAAAAACCAGAACACCCATACCGCCCAGCCAATGGGTAAAGCTGCGCCAATAAAGTATACCCATTGGCAAGCTTTCTATTTCACCAAGAATGGTGGCTCCTGTGGTAGTAAATCCGGAGACAGTCTCGAAAATGCAATCGATATAGTTAGGAATAGCCCCGCTTATACAGAAGGGCAGTGCGCCGAAAAGAGACACAACTATCCACGCAAGACCAACAGTAACAAGACCTTCCCTTGCATGAAAATCCGACCTGCGCTTTTTCATCAGAGCAAGTGGCAGACTCATAATAAGCATAAGCGCTATTGTGGCTGCAAAGGCAACAGCTGATCTGTTCTCTCCCTTGACAGCGGAAATAATCAGAGCAGGCAGCATAAATGCAGCCTCGACCCCCACTATCTTGGCGATGATATTTATGATCATCCAGTAATTCATAATTTAAGCCTCAGTTACAAAAATATCATTCAAATCCAGAATGACTCTGTCTGTGGAGTTGATAACAATGACGGTATCGCCTTCTTCAAAGCTGTCAAAGCCGCCGGGAACTATGGCCTTGCCCATGCGGTTTATACAGGCGATAAGTATATTGGGCTTGAATTTTATATCCTTGAGCATTACACCCAGATGGCGGCAGGAAGCGGTTACATCAAATTCAAGAGCGTCAACACGGCCATCCACAAGATGGTGAAGGGTCAAAACGGAACTGTCGCCGGTGTTCTGCATTGCACGGACATAGCCAACAATTGCGTCAGCGCAGAGCTTCTTGGGGCTTACAAGACGGCTGACACCCTTATCGGCCATCAGTGCCCCATACTCACTTCTGTTAACCTTGGTTATTACCTGTGGCACACCAATATGACTCAGGTACATTGAAAGGATAAGATTTTCCTCGTCAATATTGGTAAGGGTGGCAACAGCGTCCATTTGATCCGCATGCTCACTCCTGAGAACTTCCTCACTGGAGCCATCGGCACAAACGACCTCAGCGTCGGGATATTTCTTTGCAAACATAACAGCTTTATCTGCGTTAGTCTCCAGCACCTTAACTCTGGCACCGGACTTGAGAAGCAGATAAGTAAGATAGTCTGCCACCTTACTGCCGCCGATTATCATAACATTCTTGGCTCTTTTGAGATTCAAGCCTGTTACTCTGAGTATCTTGGCAATTTCGGTAATCGTGCCGCAAATAGACACCTTGTCCCCGGCTCTAATAGCAAAGCCGCCATCGGGAATAATCACTTTACCCTCCCGCTTTACTGCGCAAACAAGAGCCTTGCAGCGAAGACGCTTAGAAAATTCAAAAAGTTGAATTCCATCCAGAACGCTCCCGGGTTTAGGCTCGATCTCAACGATCTCAACACGGCTCTTGGGAAAGCTATCGCGGCGAAGAACACCGGGAATCTCAAGCAAAGAGAATATTTCACGTGCGGCATTGAGCTCAGGATTTATGGTCATAGAAAGCCCTAGCTCCTCCTTGAGATAATACATCTGTTCGGCGTATGCAGGAGTACGGACACGAGCTATTGTATTTCCGCATCCAAGTTTGCGGGCAAATATGCAGCAGAGGATATTCAGTTCATCCTGAGCGGTGCAGGCAATAAGCAGATCAGCACTTGCTGCCTCAGCAGCGTTTAGCACGTCCAGATCTGCCCCATTGCCGCATATGGCCATAACGTCCAGACTGTTGTTTATCTCCTCTACAACATCCCTGTTGCTGTCTACTACGATAATATCGTGACCCTCTCGGGTAAGCTGACGGACAATGGCATAGCCAACCTTTCCACCGCCTATCAAAACTATTCTCATACAGCAGTCCTCCGGATACAATTATTCAATTTTATTTTACACCTTCTTAACCCCGATTACAATGGTCTTGTTATTAATTGCCGGAATAAAATTCCCACTAAGTGTCGGGTATTGTAATTTTAATGCAATTTTGATATTATATTAAATTGTTGTATTATGTATTGAAAGGAGGCACCGGAATGGAAGCTCTCTCTCATTTTCTTCTGAACATCTCAAAATGGATACTGCCGCTGCTTAGTTTATGGCTGCTTCTCCGATGCGTCCGAAGCATGCTCCAGCAAAAATATAAGCCCGAAATTTGGGCATATCTTGAAGATTCCAAAGGAAAGGTTCTGCCTATCTCACATTGGGAGTGCCTTATAGGACGCAGCAGAAGCTGCGACATAGTTCTCTCCTCCCCAGCCACAGCCAGAACCCATGCAAGTCTTATTCGCTCAGGAAACGGAAAATGGAAGTTATACGACCTTGACTCAAAGGTTGGAAGCCTTGCCGACGGAGAAGAGGATACAGGTAAAGGCATATATGTAAATGACGGAGACATTCTCTCCTTCGGCGATGTTTCCTTTGTTTTTCACGATCTAACTGAGGCGCAGCTGGCCGCTGTTGAATCCCAGCGCAATGCCCCCGGCCGTATAAGCCCCGCACTGAGCATGCTCATTCTTACCACTATACAGTGTCTTATCGCCCTTCAGTTTTGCTTTGCAGATGACAAGGAATATATTTTTGAAATAGTACTTGGCTTTGCGGCAATTGCTGCTGTAGGTTGGTTCTACTATCTCATTATGAGAGCTTTTGACCGCGTGGGATTCGAAGTTGAGACTATAGCTCTTTTCCTCTCCACTTTAGGTATCGCCGTTGTTGCAACTTCCGCTCCCGAATATATGCTCAAGCAGCTTATGCTTCTGCTTGCCGGTGTAGTTTTTTATCTTATACTTGGCTTCTGGCTCCGTGACATAAGAAGAGCCAAGATTATGCGCTGGCCGGTTGCCGTCTTTGCCTTAGCTCTTCTTGCCGTAAACCTTGTTGCCGGCGAGACAAGCTATGGAGCCACCAACTGGCTAAGCTTCGGCGGATTTACCCTTCAGCCCTCCGAATTCGTCAAGGTGGCCTACATCTACACGGGCACCGCCACACTTGACCGCCTTTTCCGCGGACGAAACCTATTTATGTTCATCGCCTTTTCCGCCGTGTGCGTTGGAGCGCTGGCTCTAATGGGCGACTTCGGTACCGCTCTTATATTTTTCTGCACCTTCCTTGTAATATCCTTCCTGCGAAGCGGCAGTTTTGCCACCATTTTTCTCGCCCTTGCCGGTGCGGCTCTTGCCGTTATGCTTGTTCTCACAGTTAAGCCCTATGTTGCACAGCGTTTCGCTACCTGGGGACACATCTGGGACGACCCCTACGGCGCGGGCTGGCAGCAGACTCAGGGTCTTTCCGCTGCTGCAGGGGGCGGACTTTTCGGCGTTGGCGCAGGTCAGGGATGGTGTAAAAACCTTTTCGCCGCCGATACCGATATGATATTCTGCCTCCTCAGCGAGGAGTTCGGCCTTATTATGACTCTTATTGCTATGCTTGCTGTTGTAGCTCTCGGCTTTTTCGCCGTGAGAAGCGCAAGCAGCGGACGCAGCAGCTTTTTTGTTATTGCCGCCTGCGCCGCAGCAAGCATGATGATGGTGCAGCTGGCTCTCAACTGCTTTGGCTGTATCGATATTCTTCCCTTCACCGGAGTTACCTTCCCCTTCGTCAGCAAGGGCGGCTCAAGCCTCATCTCCTGCTGGGGTTTATTGGCCTTTATAAAAGCCTCAGACACCCGTATGAACGCAAGCTTCTCCGTAAAACGCTCCTACAGCAAAAAGTTTGCCCCTGTTGTCGCTCAATATGAGATGCTCTCTCATCAGACTGAGCAGGCGCAGACAGACTATGACGAAACAGAGGAGGGCTGGGAAGAATGAAAAAAGTTAAAAACAGATCTTTTTCCGCCCTCATAATAGCCTTTGCCGTTATATTCGGCATGGTTTTTTACACTGTACGCTATGCCTCCGACGGGGAAGACTGGGCAACATTTACCGCAGACAGCCAGATCGTCACCAACGAAGGAAAGCTCATTTCCGGAACAGTTCTGGACAGAAACGGCGTTTTGCTTGCAAAGGCGGATAACAGCAAGCAGGACTATAGCGATGATCTCCTCACCAGAATTTCCACCCTTCACGCAGTCGGAGATTTCCCGGGAAATATCGGTACAGGCGCACTTAGCGTTTTCGCGGAACATCTCTCGGGCTACAACCCCATAACGGGTATAACCGGCGAGGGCGGAACTGTTAAGCTCAGTATAGATTCCCGCATAAACACCGTCGCTTATGAAGCAATGGCTGGCAGAAAGGGTGCCGTTTTGATAAGCAATTACCATACAGGAGAGATCCTTTGTATGGTATCCGCTCCCTCCTATGACCCCCTTGAGGGTTTCGACAGTTCAGATCCCGCCTACTCAGGCGCATATCTGAACCGCTGCATATCCTCCGCATTCACACCCGGCTCAGTTTTCAAGCTTGTTACAACGGCTGCAGCGCTGGAGCAGATAGACGATATATATTCCCGCCGCTTCACCTGCGAGGGACAAAGCTTTGTTGACGGCTCCGTTATAAACTGCACCGGAACTCACGGCGAGCAGACCATTGAGCAGGCTCTTGCAAACAGCTGCAACTGTGCATTTGCTGAGCTAAGCCTCCTTCTCGGCGGCGACACCCTTGAGAAATACGCATCCGACTATGGCTTCACCTCATCCCATTCCCTCAACGGAATTGATACCAAAAAAGGTCGCTTTGAATCTTTTGATGATGCCACCCCCGGTCTTGCATGGTCCGGCATAGGTCAGGCAACCGACCTTGTCTGCCCATACAGCATGCTTCGCTTCACTTCCGCAATTGCCAACGGAGGAACCCTTGTTGAGGGTAGTCTCATACTTAATGAAACAGGTAAAATGAGCACTCTTATCGCCCCCGACACAGCTCACACTCTGGCAGAAATGATGAGTTATAACGTTCACACTGCCTACGGCACCTGGCTCTTCCCCGGCCTCGATATGTGCGCAAAATCAGGTACCGCCGAGGTTGGCGACGGAAGCAGTCATTCCTGGTTCACCGGTTTTATCACAAACGAAGGACACCCTTACGCTTTCACCGTAATTATTGAAAACGCCGGCGGCGGTCTTCGAAATGCAGGAGCTGTTGCAAATACCGTGCTTCAGGCACTTGTCACCACCCACATGGAGTAATTTATAATGATTGACATTTCCATTAAGGAACTGAAAAAAGCATACGACGACGGAGTAAACATACTCGATGGACTGAGCTTTGATGTTCAGGCAGGAGAACATATAGGCATTCTCGGCAAAAACGGCTGCGGAAAAACCACGCTTTTCCGTATTCTCTCCGGAGAAATTCACAACGACGACGGAGAGATCTTTCTTGCCAAGGGCAAGAGAATTGGTCTTATATCCCAGATACCCGTCTACCCTGCACATTACACCACTGAGGATGTTCTCAAAACCGCTCACGACAGGGTGTATGAAATCGGAAGGCGCATAGATGAGCTTACCCACCTCATGGAAAAAGACCCTTCCGAGGATGTTTTCCGTGAATATGACCGCCTTACTGCCGACTTTGAGCGCCTCGGCGGTTACGACACAGAATATGAACGAAGCCGAGTTGCCAACGGTCTTGATATCCCTCCCTCAATGCGGGAGCGGCTATTCAGTCAGCTTTCAGGCGGCGAGAAAACAAGAGTTAATCTTGCACGCCTTATCCTTGAAGATACCGATATTCTCCTTTTGGACGAACCTACAAACCATCTTGACCTCCACGCCACAGAATGGCTTGAGGATTATGTTAACCACTTTAAGGGAACAGTTTTGGCAATTAGTCATGACCGCTGGTTTCTCGATACTGTTGCACAGCGCTGCATAGAGATAGTTGACGGAAAGGCCGAGTTTTACTCCGGCAACTACAGCTTCTTTGTTGAGGAAAAACAGCGCCGCTTTGACGAGATGCTTAAAAAATACGAGAAGGACCAAGCCAAGATAAAGCAGCTTACCAAGGCTGCCGAGCAGATGCATCTATGGGCCTTTATGGGCATGGACAAGCTCCATAAGCGGGCTTTTTCAATGGAAAAACGCATTGAAAAGCTCCAGAGCTCTCCAAAACCCAAAACCGCAAAGAAGCTCAATGCCAAATTTTCTTCCAAGGAGTTTTACGGTGATGAGGTTCTTTTGATAGACGGAGTCAGCAAGGCTTTTGGAGAAAAAGAACTTTTCAGCGATTTGGAGCTGCTCATTGAAGGTCAAGAACGCATCGCCCTAATCGGCGATAACGGAACAGGCAAATCCACCTTTATAAAGCTAATTATGGGAGAGGAGGCTGCAGACAAGGGATTCATCCGCAAGGGTCCCACAGTTAAGACCGCCTATCTCCCCCAGATAATTCATTTTGATTATCCGCAGCGAAGCCTCTATGACACAATGATATACGACTGCGGGTGCTCTCCTCAGGAAGCCCGCGACAGGCTCGGACACTTTCTCTTTTCCGGAGAGGATGTTTTCAAGAGCGTCGGCACTCTCTCCGGCGGCGAGCAGAGCCGCCTGAGACTCTGCATGCTTATGCGGGGAGATATAAATTTCCTCATTCTTGACGAACCTACAAACCATCTTGACATAGCCTCACGAGAATGGATAGAATCCGCCATTTTGGATTATGACGAAGCACTTCTTTTTGTAAGCCATGACCGTTGGTTCATTGAGAAATTCGCCACAAGAATATGGGAGCTTAAGGACGGAAAAATCACCGATTACAGGGGCACATTCTCTCAGTTCCGCGAATTCAAGGCGCGTCAGCAATCCATTCAGTACGCGCAGGCAAAAAAGGATCCCGTTAAAAAAGAGGCTGCCCCTAAAAAGAACAGTCAAAATACGGAAAAACGCATAGCCCGCATTGAGAAGGACATCGCAAAGCTTGAAGAACAGATAGCCGAAAAGGACGCGCTATGCGAGGAGTTTGCCTGCGACTATCAGAAGCTAATGGAAATCGGCGAAGAGAAGGCTCTTCTGGAACAGCAGCTCGAGGAACTTTATCTGCTTTGGGAGGAGCTAAGCTCATGAAAAAAGGTTTTTATATAGCGGCTGGCATAATTTTGGTCATCGCAGCCTTCCTACGCTTTGCCCTTGTGGGTTACTCATTTCTCGCCTATTGTCTCATCTGCGCAGCAGCAGTGGTGCTCATTTACGGCTTTTTGCTCAGACGCAGAAAAAAAGTTCTGCTGATTATTCTGTCCGCATTGATTTTCCTCGGCTTTTGTCTTTTCGCCTATATGGAGATACCCGTTATCATCGACTCCCGCGGCGACAAGGATGTTGACGCCGACTATATAATCGTGTTAGGCGCTGGGGTTAACGGCAGCAAGCCTTCCCTATCTATGGTAAACCGGATGACGCCCACCATTGAATATATGGCGAGCCATCCCGATTGCATCGCTATACTCACGGGCGGTCAGGGCGACGGAGAAAACCTCAGCGAAGCACAGGCTATGTTTGACTATCTCACCGCACACGGTGTTGATGCAGACAGACTTATTCTCGAGGACAAAGCCACATCCACAGAGGAAAACTTGAAATTTTCGTTTGAGATAATCGGAGATAAGCTTGAAGAGAGTACCGTTGCCGTTATCAGCAGCGAATATCATCTCCACCGCGCCAAAACTATGGCGAATATGCTGGGCAAGGAAGTCTACGGCATCCCGGGACGAACCAGCTATCCTGTTTTGAAGCTCAACTATTTCATCCGCGAAGCCTTCGGAATGGTGCATCTCCGAGTTTACGGAATTTAAGCGATGGTAGTCGAAAAGAAAGGTAAACCAAAAATGAACTATGATATTATTATTGTTGGCGCAGGTCCCGGAGGAATTTTTGCCGCTTATGAGTTGATACAGCGAAAGCCCCAGCTTAAAGTTGCGATTTTTGAAGCCGGACATGCTTTGAACAGTCGCAAATGTCCTATAGACGGGGACAAAATCAAAACCTGTATCAGCTGCAAAAGCTGCAGCATAATGAGCGGCTTTGGCGGCGCCGGCGCTTTCTCCGACGGAAAATATAACATCACCAATGATTTCGGCGGCACATTGTACGAATATATCGGGAAAAACCGCGCACTGGAATTAATGAAATATGTTGACCAAATCAACCTGAAGTTTGGTGGCGAAGGCACAAAGCTTTATTCTACAGCCGGAACACGTTTCAAGACTGAATGCATTCGACATGACCTTCATCTGCTGGATGCATCCGTGCGGCATCTTGGAACCGACATAAACTATGTCGTTCTTGAAAATATGTATGCATATTTGAAGGATAAGGTTGAGTTTTTCTTTGATACTCCTGTCCTTTCTGTCCTTGAGGAAAACGGCGGCTATACGGTTCTTTGCAAGGATGCCGCATATAAATGCAGCAAGTGCATCATCTCCGTAGGCAGAAGCGGAAGCAAGTGGATGGAAGGTATTTGCAAAGAGCTGGATATTCCCACAAATTCCAACCGAGTTGATATTGGCGTTCGTGTTGAACTTCCTGCCGCTGTGTTTGCTCACCTGACAGACGAACTCTATGAAAGCAAGATTGTATACAGGACAGAGAAATACGGCGACAAGGTTCGCACTTTCTGTATGAATCCCAAAGGCGCAGTTGTAAGCGAGAACACAAACGGTATCATTACGGTCAACGGCCATAGCTACGAAGATCCCGCCAAACAAACGGAAAACACCAACTTTGCCCTGCTTGTCTCCAAGCATTTTTCCGAGCCATTTAAGGATTCCAACGGTTACGGCGAATCAATTGCCCGCCTTAGCAATATGTTGGGAGGCGGTGTCATCGTGCAGCGTTTCGGTGATTTGATAAGAGGACGCCGTTCCACCCCCAGCCGTATGGAAAAAGCCTTTATTACTCCCACTCTTAACGCGACTCCGGGAGATCTGAGTCTCGTCCTTCCCAAGCGCATTCTGGACGGTATCATCGAAATGATTTATGCCCTTGACAAAGTAGCGCCCGGCACCGCAAACGAGGACACCCTCCTTTACGGCGTTGAGGTTAAGTTCTATAACATGGAAGTTGAAGTTGATGAGCATCTGGAATCCAAGCACAAAGGGCTCTATATCATCGGCGACGGCAGCGGAATTACTCATTCTCTCTCCCACGCTTCCGCAAGCGGTGTGCACGTGGCAAGAGACATTGTCCATTAAAAATCTAAGCTTTTCATAAACAAATTATTTACTGCAGCATTCAAACCGATCTGTGATTACTCACAGGTCGGTTTGCTGGTTTTTATGAACAAAACGGAAATGCGTTTTTATTAATTTTCATTGATGTTTACATAAAAGTATGTTATTCTAAAGGGTAGAACAAAACAAGGAGAAACGCCTTATGAGAATGAGAAAAAAGCCCAACCTTCTTCCCAGAATGGAAAAGGCAGGTGCAACTCTTATAAAAGAACCCGAGACTATGCCCGGCAAGTGGAAGGAGTCCTTCCCCGGATATAAGGAGCTTTGGCTGGAGCTTGGCTGCGGCAAGGGACGCTTCACCGCGGACACCGCTGATGCCAATCCCGAAGCCTTCCTCGTAGCCATCGAAAAGGTTCCCGACGCAATGGTTGTGGGAATGGAGCGAGTCGTCTCCCGCGGCATTGAAAATGTCCGCTTTATGGACAGAGACGTTGTCCTTCTTCCCGAAATTTTTGCTGCGGGAGAGGTTGACAGAGTTTTCATCAATTTCTGCGACCCCTGGCCCAAGAGCCGCGATGCAAAGCACCGTCTCACCGCTCCCGGATTTCAGCGTCTTTATGCTGATGTGCTTCCCCTGGGCGGCGAAATTCATTTCAAAACTGATAACCTCCCCCTCTTCCAGTGGAGCCTTGAACAGTTCGCCCTCGAAGGCTGGGAGCTTAAGGAGGTCACAAATGACCTTCACGCAAATGGAATCTGCGGTATTATGACAGACTATGAAGCAAAATTCCATGCTGAAGGAATAAAGATAAACCGCCTTGTTGCAGTTAAAACCGCTGACACCAAAACCACCGCCGACGGCGAAGTTGAAAGACTTCGCAACGCAAGCCTTTCGGACGCCAGAGGCAGACAGGAGAATCAGGAATGAAGTTTATTTCCTGGAATGTAAACGGACTTCGCGCCGTTGTTAAAAAGGGATTTGAGGATATTTTTACCTCCTTTGACGCAGACTTTGTATGTCTGCAGGAGACCAAGCTTCAGGAGGGACAAATAGACCTGTGCTTCCCCGGCTATGAGAGCTACTGGGATTACGCCGAAAAGAAGGGCTATTCCGGAACCGCCATTTTTACCCGCCATACTCCCCTCTCCGTTTCACAGGGAATTGGTATAGCCCAGCATGACACCGAGGGCAGAGTTGTCACCTTGGAATATGATAACTTCTATCTTGTCTGCGTATACACACCCAACTCTCAGGACGGACTTAAGCGTCTGGACTATCGTATGAGCTGGGAGGATGCCTTCAGAGCCTATCTTCAGGAGCTTGACAGCAAAAAAACCGTGATTGTCTGCGGAGATATGAATGTTGCTCATAACGAGATTGACCTTAAAAATCCCTCCACCAACCATTTCAGCGCAGGCTTTTCCGATGAAGAACGGGCAAAATTCACCGAGCTTCTTTCCGCAGGCTTCACCGACAGTTTCCGCCACCTTCACCCCGACACTCGGGATGCCTACAGTTGGTGGAGCTACCGCGCCGCTGCCAGAGAGAGAAATGTAGGCTGGCGCATTGACTACTTCCTTTGCTCCGATCGGGCGGCAGAGAAAATTAAAGAAGCATATATTCTCCCCGAGGTAATGGGCAGCGACCATTGCCCCGTAGGACTTGAGATTGAATTATGATGCAAATAGGAAATATAAAGCTTGAAGGAAAGCTTCTTCTTGCCCCAATGGCAGGGGTAAGCGATCTTGCCTTCCGCCATATATGCCGAGAAATGGGTGCCGCAATGGTTTACACCGAAATGGTAAGCGCCAAGGCTCTCACATACGGCGACAAAAAGACCCGCACACTTCTTGCCTCCATCCCCGGAGACAAGCCTCTTGCTGCCCAGATTTTTGGTCACGAGCCGGAGGTTATGGCTGAGGCCGCTCCTATGGCTGTTGAATATTCCGGCGCAGATATTCTCGACATCAACATGGGCTGTCCTGTGGGAAAAATTGCCGGCAACGGCGATGGCTGCGGACTTATGAAGGATATTGAACTATCTCGCAGAATAATTGAAGCCGTTGTTAAAACCGCCGGAGTTCCCGTTACTGTTAAATTCCGTAAGGGTTGGGACAAGGGCAGTATAAATGCCGTTGAGTTCGGCAAAATGTGCCAGGAGGCGGGAGCTGCCGCCATAACCGTACACGGACGGACAAGAGTGCAGATGTACGAGGGTCAGGCAGATTGGGATATAATAAGAGAAGTTAAGAAGGCTGTCTCTATCCCCGTTATCGCCAACGGCGATATTTTCTCCGGAGAGGATGCTGAGCATATTCTCCGCTACACACTCTGCGACGGAGCTATGATCGGTCGTGGAAGCTTTGGCGATCCCTGGATATTCCGGGACGGAAATGCCGCAATTGCAGGGAAAGCAATTCCTCCTCGCCCAAGCGTGGCAGAGCGAATGGACACCGTTATGGCGCAAATTGAGCTTTCCGCCCAAATGAGAGGCGAACGCCTTGCCTGTCTCGAGGCCCGCCGCCATATGGCCTGGTATCTCCGCGGAGTTCCCTACTCGGGGGCTTATAAAAGCGATATTGTAAAAATTGAGACCATTGAGGATATGAGGAAAATTGCCCGCCGCATAAAGAGCGAATTGAGGTGAGAGCTTGTGAACCGCGATGAGGAAAAAAATATAATACTCAAAGCGCAAAAAGGCGATATTGCCGCTTTTGAAAAGCTGGTAAGCGCCAACGAAGGTTTTGTCTATAATCTCGCCCTCCGTACCCTTGGCAATGAGCAGGATGCTCAGGATGCCGCGCAGGATGTTTTCATAAAGGTATGGACCTCTCTTGCTTCATTCAGGGGCGACAGCAAGCTTTCCGTATGGCTCTACCGCGTCACCAGCAATGTATGCACGGATATTCTCCGTCGCAGAAGAGCTGACACCGTAAGTCTAACCCTTGAAGATGAAAACGGCGCTGAAAATGAGCTCTCCATCCCAGACACCGCACCCACCCCCCATGAAGCATTGGAGAAAAAAGAGCGCCAAAGCGCCCTTGCATCGGCTTTGGATTCTCTCCCCGAAGATTACCGCAGAGCTTTGCTTCTGCGGGAGAGCGGAGGATTGAGTTATGCGGAAATATCCGCTCTTCTTCGCACCGACCTTGGAACAGTTAAATCCCGAATTTTCAGAGCAAGAAAAAAACTTTGCGAAATTCTTTCCGAAGACGGGAACTTTTTTGAAAGTATTCCGTCTAATGCACGGAAAGGAGGTGAGCAGGTATGATAAGCTGCGAAAAAATTCAGGAAATGATAAGCTCTATGCTGGACGGACAGCTCAGTAACGAAGAGAGAGCTTCTGTAGAAGAGCATATTGCGAAGTGCCCGGAATGCGCAGCCATGTATGAGGGTTTTTCCGCCCTCAGCATTTCTCTCAAGGAAGAATTTTCTGCCGTTCCTGCCCAACTCCATAACAAAATTATGACCGGAGTCAAAGCACAGCGAAAAAAGGCAAAGATAATTCCACTTCGTGCATATCTGAGCACAGCAGCCTGCCTAATTTTGGTTGTTGGCGCTGTATTGGCCATCGGAAACGACAGAAGCTACGACAAGGCAGTTCCCGCCGCGCCCGCAGCCCCCGCCGCTTTCGCCGATCCCGCTGCACCAGCCGAAGCTGCAGCCCCCATGGCTCCTGATATGGATTCTTTCATTTTGGAAAGAAATGAAACCGCCTACGGAGCACCCGCTGAGCCAGCCGCACCCGCTGAACCAGCTGCACCCGCTGAGCCAGCCGCACCCGTTCCTATGCCCGAGCCCGAAAACGGCCAAGAGGACACTTTTGCCACCGAAGAAAACGCTGAAGTTTATTACCCCGGCATGGAAATTGACTGGGCAAACATAATATACAGCGGTGAAATGGAAAGTCGGAACATTAGCGACACCGCTGCGCTTAGTATGCTTCTTATGGAGAGCCCGACAGAGATTGAGCCCGCCGCCGTTCCCAATGAGCCCGCTGCCATTCTTGGGCTTGGACACGGTCAGCATCTCTTAACATTAAAGCTTTACTTTATCGGAGAAAGCGTAGTTGCCGAGATTGGAGACATAATCTATATGGCTGTCGGCAGTGCGGAAGAATTTCTCAGCCTGAAATAGTCCCTTCGGAGGAACTTTTAAATTCCTCCGCCGTCTAAATTACGAAATAATTACACATATTAAGGAGAATTAAACAAATGAAAAAAGTTCTTGCACTTATTCTTGCTCTTGTTATGATTATGAGCCTTGCCGCCTGCGGCAAGACCCCCGCAGAAGACCCCGGCGTAGTTGATCCCGGCAATGAGCCCGCCGCTCCCGGCGAAGGCCCCGAGATGGATATGCCTGCTGTTATGCCCGACGCAACCGACACCGATCTTCCCGAAATTGAGCTTCCCGCTACCAGCACTGACATTGCAGAAGGCGACAACAAGCCCCTCTCCATCCTCAATACCGTTTGGGCTACCTACGGCGATGACGAGAAGTTTTCCGCTATGGGCGGTGACTACACCAACAATGTTATGGACGCACCCGGCGCCTGCACTGTTGCTGACGCAGAATCTCTTGACGCTCTCTTCGGTCTTCCCACCGCTTCCGCTTCTTCCGTGAACGCTGCCGCATCCCTTATGCACATGATGAACGCCAACACCTTCACCTCTGCCTGCTATGAGCTTACAGAAGGCGCTGACAGCACTGCATTTGTGCAGAGCGTTAAGGAGAACATTCTCTCCCGCCAGTGGATGTGCGGTTTCCCCGAGATCCTCATAATCGTTGAAGTTGACGGCTGCATCGTTTCCGCATTTGGCAACGGTGAGATCGTTGAGCTTTTCAGGGATAAGCTTGAAGCATCCTTCAGCTGCACCACTCTTGTTGAAGAGCCCATCGCATAACAAACAATAGCAGTATACTTTTCTCCGGCTGTGAAAAATCGGTCGGAGAAAAGTTTTATTTAATCCATTAATGGGAGATAGAAAATGCTGTTTTCAAGTATTCCGTTTTTATATTACTTTCTTCCCTGTGTGCTGATTATCTACCTTATCGCACCTAAAAAGCTGAAGAATGCCGTGCTTCTTCTCTCCAGTCTTATTTTCTATGCCTGGGGAGAGCCCAAATACGTCCTTCTTATGGCCGCAAGCATACTTGTGGGTTATCTGGCCGGACTTTTTATCGGCGCTGCAAAAACTAAAAATGGCAAAAAGAGCTCTCTTATCATCAGTCTCGTCATTTGTCTTGGTCTCCTTGGCTACTTCAAGTATGCAGACTTCTTCATCGAATCCTTTAACGCACTCACCGGTATGGGCATACCCGCGCTTCGTATCGCTCTTCCCATCGGCATAAGCTTCTACACCTTCCAGATCATAAGCTACATCATAGATGTTTACAGAGGGGATACCCCCGTACAGCGCAACATCATTTCTTTTGCGGCTTATGTAAGTATGTTCCCCCAGCTTATTGCCGGTCCCATTGTGCGCTACAGCGACATTGTTAAAGAGATCAACGACAGAAAAATCACCTTGCAGGCTGTATCCGAGGGAGCCCGCCGCTTCATATTGGGTCTTGGCAAAAAGATTATCATCGCCAATGTTCTCGGCGAGCTCTGCGATGCCTTTCTTGCCTCCTCCCAGCAGAGCGTCGCCTTCTGCTGGCTTTATGCCCTTGCCTTCACTCTGCATATCTATTTCGACTTTTCCGCTTACAGCGACATGGCAATCGGTTTGGGCAGAATTTTGGGGTTCTCATTCCCGGAGAACTTCAACTATCCCTTTATTTCCCGTTCCATCACCGAGTTCTGGCGCCGCTGGCATATGAGTCTCGGCAGCTGGTTCCGCGACTATGTGTATATTCCCCTTGGCGGCAACCGCTGCAGTAAAGCCCGGCAAATGCTCAATATCTTTGTTGTATGGATGCTCACCGGTCTTTGGCACGGCGCTGCGTGGAACTTTGTTGTATGGGGAGTATTCTTTGGCATACTGCTCCTTATTGAAAAGCTCTGGCTTCTCAATAAGCTTGAAAAGCTCAAGGGGCTTCGCCATATCTACGTAATGATAATGGTCATGCTCTCCTTTGTAATGTTCAATGCCTCCGGTGTTGACGACGGCTTCAGAGTTATTGGCGGTATGTTCGGAGCGACAGAAAGCTTTGTTAACAGCGAGTTTACCTACTATCTCCGCAGCTATGCCCTCACCCTCATAATTGCTGTTATCGGCGCAACTCCTCTTGTGAAAAAAGCCGTTTTGTCCCTCCGGGAGCGCAAATGGGCTGAGAATATAATATGCGTTATCGAGCCCATTGCTCTGACAGCAATTTTACTTGTTTCCACCGCCTATCTTGTGGACGGGTCCTTTAACCCCTTCCTCTACTTCAGATTTTAAGGAGGCAGATATATGGAAAGCAAAGCAAAAAGAATATATCTTGTCAGCCTCCTTGCGGCAGTATTTTTCGGCTTAAGCATTTTTGCGATTTTCAAAACGCCCGATGAATATTCTCTTTCCGAGCGCCGCAAGCTTGAGCAAATGCCCGAGATAAGTATCAAGACAATTTTAAATGGCCGTTTTATGGAAGATTTCGAGGACTACAGCCTTGATCAGTTTCCCCTTAGAGATTCCTTCCGTTCTCTGAAGGCCTTTACCTCCCTAAAAATAATGGGTCAGACAGACTCCAACGGACTTTATATCCACAATCACTCTGTTGCAAAAAAAGAATACCCACTCAATTACGATTCTCTCGACTATGCCTCACTTGTATTCTCCGGACTTTACAACAGATTTCTTGCCGGTAAGGCAGATAAAATCGGCTTCGTAATAGTACCCGACAAGAATTTCTATCTTGCGGATGATGCGGGTATGCTTCATATGGATTATGATGAATTTTACTCCACGCTGGAGGCCTCCACCTCCCACTTCGCAGAGCATATAGACATTCGAAATTATCTGGATATAAACGATTATTATCTCACAGATACCCACTGGAGGCAGGAAAACATCCTTCCCGCCGCTCAGGAAATTGCCGCAGCCTTCGGCAACACTCTTCCCGAAAATTATGAGAAGGTTCTTGTTGACGAGCCCTTCAAGGGAGTTTATTTCAGCCAGCTGGGACTGAAGCTTGATACCGAAGAGCTTTATTATCTCACAAACGGTATAATTGAAAACTACAGCGTTTTCAACTTTGAAAGCAACAAGGCTATACCCGTTTACGACACCTCTCTTGCCGCTGGAGCGGATCCTTACGAGATGTTCCTCTCCGGTCCGCTGAGCCTTGTCACCATTGAAAATCCCTCTGTAAACACACAAAAGGAACTTATCATCTTCCGCGACAGCTTTGGAAGCGCCATCGCTCCCCTTCTCGCCCAAAGCTATGCAAAAACCACAATAATAGATGTGCGCTATATTCAGCCCATGGTTCTCGGCAACTTTGTTGATTTTGAGAATGCCGATGTGCTCTTCCTATACAGCAGCATGGTTTTGAATAATTCCACCACGCTGAAGCAGTGATATAGCAAAAAAAATCCCGTACCAAAAGGTACGGGATTTTTTATATTATTTTACTTGAGCATTCCTTCGAAGGTCGCAAATGCGGCTGCGCTGTCCTCTGCGCTGAGGATGCAGTACATAACATAGTCGCCGATAACTTCATAAGAAGCATCTTCAACCTTATACTTTTCCTCGGGCATATATTCATCCATCCAGCTCTGGAGTCTCAGATCCAGATAAGCCTGAACGGTCTTTTCAATATCGGCAGCGCTCATATCTTCGCCTGCCTTGAAAATGCCGTACTCATCAACGTTAGCGCCGTAGACATTAACCATAACGGTGTAGTCGCCAAAGAGGGAGGCATCGGTCTTCATCCAGCCTCTTACCCAGTTGGCTTCAACTGCGGTGAGTGAATCGGTCTTGCCGATTTTTTCGGCCACAGCAGCAGCTATATCGGCTGCGGGAACATTCTTGGTCTCGGTCTTGCCGCCGCAGGCGCAAAGGGCGGTTGCCAGCAGGGCAACAACAATTATAAGAGCAACAATCTTTTTCATCTTTATCTCACTTTCATTTCTCAGTTATATGCGTGGGTGCGGATATACTGCATAACAATGCCGAAGGTTTCGCCGCTGAGGTGGATACCGTCACCGTTATGACTGGTTTCGGGAAGAGTTCCCTTATCACTTACCAGAACCTCATAAGTGTTCAGATACTTGCATCCGTTTTCATCTGCGATCTTCTTTATCCAGGTGTTTGCAGTTGCAATCTTCTCATTGCTGATAGAATTGATATGCTGATAGCTGCTTGCAACAGGATAGATGGAGTTAAGAATTATCTTGGTGTTGGGGCTGACTTCCTTGACACTGTTGATAAGAGCGGTGTATTCATCAACAAACCACTGCTCATCCATAAAGGATACGCCGTTTACACCCAGAGTCATAAGCAAAATCTCAGGCTGGGAAAGGCGGGCAGCTTCCTTAATGGTAATCTCTCCGCCGGATTCGGGATAAACGATGGTAGCGGTTGCCTGGTTGGAAAGGGTCAGAGTGCCGCTGGCGGGGGTCCAGATCTGGCTGGGAGGACAGAGCTCACTGTAGCCCTGTCTATAATAATAACCTATACCGTAAGTGGTGGAGTCGCCAAGGAAAATAATCTTATCCAGATACTCTCTTCCGGCATCCTCGGTCTCACCGAGAAGGAAGGAATCCTGAGCTGCGGGGGTGGAAACCGCAGGGGATTCGCCGGGCTGCTGCTCGACTCCCTGCTCGGGATCAGTTATAGGAATAAGAGGATCGGTGAGCTCGCCGGGGTCTTCACCCTGCTGCTTATCATTATCCTTGTCGTTATTCTTATCTTCTTCCTTATCCTTATCTTTATCCTTGCCGATATCTTCGTTCATTTCGCTGGTGAACTCATCGGGTCCTTTATACTTGGTGCAGGAAGTAAAAAACACTGCAAAAAGGCTGAGAATTATGCAAATGATAATAGCACCCTTCCATGCAGTATTGGCTCTTGCTTTCCTTTTTTTCATATCAATACTCCTAAATTTATTATATATATTTTTATCAAAAAATCAGGATTACAACTATATATAATAACAGTTAATGCATCAAATTTCCATAGCTTTTTTCAAATAATATCAAAAAAGCAAAAAAAGTTCGCATCAAATTGATGCGAACTTTTTTTATGTCAGAATTATTCTTCGGCTGCAGCCTTGGCTTCTTCGATAACCTTCTGCTGAACGTTGCCGGGAGCCTCTTCGTAGCGGATGAATTTGCAGGAGAAGCTGCCGCGTCCCTGAGTCATGGAACGAAGATCGATGGTATAAGAGCCCATCTCTGCCATGGGAACTTCAGCCTCAACAATCTGCATGCCGTCCTCAGCGTTCATACCAAGAACGGTACCGCGACGCTTGGAGGAAATATCAGCCATAATGTCACCCAGGTTTGCATCGGGAATGGTAACCTTCAGCAGGCCAATGGGCTCCATGATGGTGGGCTTAGCCTTGGGAATACCATCCTGGTATGCAAGGCGGGCAGCAGTCTGGAATGCCATATCGTTGGAGTCAACGGGATGGTA
>SVKK01000028.1 GCA_015068425.1 Oscillospiraceae bacterium
GCCTTGGGAATACCATCCTGGTATGCAAGGCGGGCAGCAGTCTGGAATGCCATATCGTTGGAGTCAACGGGATGGTAAGAGCCGTCATAGAGAGTAGCCTTCAGGCCGACAAGAGGATAGCCGGCGAGAACGCCCTTCTGAACTGCGTTGCGCAGACCCTTTTCAACAGAGGGGAAGAAGTTTCTGGGAACAGAGCCGCCGAAAACTTCCTCGGCGAAGATGAGGTCATCCTGCTCATCCTGGGGCTCGAAGCGAACCCAAACGTCACCGAACTGACCGGAACCACCGGACTGCTTCTTGTGACGGCCGTGAGCCTCAACGCGACCCTTGATCTTCTCGCGGTAAGCAACACGTGCGGGATGGAGCTCGGTGTCAACACCGAAGCGGGACTTCAGCTTGGCGCAGAGAACGTCAACCTGAATATCACCGGCGCCGGAGATAACCATCTGGTGGGTCTCAGCGTTGTTGACGAGAGTGAAGGAAATATCTTCTTCGTTAAGTCTTGCAAGACCGCCGGCAACCTTATCGTCCTGACCCTTGGTCTTGGGAGAAATAGCCATGGAGTAGCAGGGCTCTGCGATCTCGATAGCGGGATATTCAACCTCATTCTTGGGATCGCAAACAGTATCGCCGGTCTTCCACTCCATCTTGCCGACGGCAACGATGTCACCGCAGCATGCATCCTTAACTTCCACATTCTTCTTGCCGGTCATAGTGTAGAGACGGCCGAGCTTATCGGTAGAAGAAGCGCGGACATTGCGCAGAGAAAGGTCAGCAGTGATCTTGCCGCTCATAATCTTAACAAAGGAGTACTTACCGAACTGGTCGGAAACGGTCTTGAATACGAAACCGGAAACAGGTGCGGAAGGATCGATGCCCTCAACCTCGGAGGGAGCGGGAACATAGTCAACGATGGACTGGAGAACAGCCTGAGTACCAACGCCGTCAAGAGCATTGGAAGCGAGTACGGGAACAACGCTGCGATCCTTCAGGCCGGCCTTAATGCCGCGAACGATCTGTGCCTCGTCAAGCATCATCTCTTCAAAATAGATCTCCATCAGCTCTTCGTCAGCACCGGCAGCAGCTTCCATAAGGGTCTCACGGAGGCTCTCAACCATGTCGGCATCGGCAGCAGGAACGGGGATCTTGGTAGTCTTGTTGCCCTTGGTCTGGTAAGCAACATTGTGAACAAGATCAATAACGCCGGTGCCGTCGCTCATAGGAGCGGTAACAGCGCAGACGATGGAGCCGTACTTTTCCTGCAGAGCGGAAAGAACGTTGGCATAGTCGCCGTTTTCTTCGCCAGTCTTGGAGATGCAGAAAATGGTGGGCATATTGGCAGCCTTGAGCAGCTTCCAGTTGCGCTCTGCGCCGACAGAAATGCCGTCCTTGGCAGTGACCAGAATGATACCGGCCTCAACAGCGCGAACAGCGGCAGCGACGTCGCCTGCGAAGTCGAAATAACCGGGGCAATCCAGAACATTGATCTTGCAGCCGCCGAACTCAACGGGAGCAACGGAGGTGGAGATGGTTATCTGGCGCTTGATCTCTTCGGGATCATAGTCGCAGACGGTGTTTCCATCGGTTACCTTGCCCTGACGGTCAATGGCACCGGTGACAAACAGCATGCTCTCTGCAAGGGTGGTTTTACCGCTGTTGCCGTGGCCCAGAAGGCAGACATTGCGGATTTTATTGGTTTCGTAGCTCATTTGGATTTTCTCTCCTTGTGTAGCAAATTTGTTGCATCTATTAAAAAATGTTTTTTCGTCACAACGGATAAATTATACACCAACGAACTGGCATTGGCAATATCATTTTACCAAAAATAACGATTATCTTTGCAGCCAAAGGCCTATCAACACGTTAGGAATCAGCCATAAAAGCATAATTAGAGCTGCAAGAGCTGCGTTGGCAGGGCCGAACGCTCCCAACCATGCAGCAAAAAACATTCCCAGAAGGCCTATAACACTACCTGCAGCAGCAATGGCAACAGAGACCATGACAGCAAAATAGAGATTCTTGCCTCTTTTGCTTACCTCAGCAACAGGCACCATACCTTCTTTGGAAATAACTGCGGAAACAGGCAGATCCGCAGAAGCCTCAATACCTGAAATCCGAAATCTCTCAGGATAGGAGGGCAGGTTGAAGCCTTCTCCGTTTACATGGAACTTGTTTCGCAAAGCATCGGGAGTCATATTGAAGTCTCTCAAAGCGAAGATAACATCGCATTTTGAGCGGAGAAGAACTCCCAGTGCATCCTGTACGGAGGGCAGCGGCTTATAATCGATGTCAAAAAGTCCGGAAAGCTCACCGCTTATAGCCGTGAAAACAGTATTTCGGTTTGCAAGTCTTTGCGGTACACGAATGCCCATAAGATTCATAAAACCGGAATTACCCACCATGACATTTTCTCCGTTTACAACGGCGGTAAGTCCGCCTCCGTCATGGGGAGCAAAATTCTCAACCCGGCAGAGAACATAGCCGTTTCGCTTTATAAGGTCGGTAAATGGGGCGGAAAGTCCGCTGGCAGAGGCTGCAATAACACTTCCGGTATAGGAGATAACCTTGTCTGCATCTGTGTTCTGCAAAACGCGGATGCCACTGATGCTTACACTGTCATTGGGGAAAATATCCTTATCGCTTATAACAACGCCGCGGCTTTTTCCCACATCACGAATTCCCGGCCAGCCGGAAAGAGCAGCACCCACTCCAAAAAGCTTGTTGGACACCACGGAGAAGGGATGCGCAAAGCATATTCCTCCGGAAAATACAGCAGCGCAGGCAAGCATAGTGGATAGGCTGTGGACAAAAGTATCGGAGCCATTTCTCACGAAAGCTGTAAGCGCACTGAAAACAAGGGCGGCAATGATAAGCAATGGGCTCAAAATTCCATAAATATATTCAGCAAGATCAGCCTGCTCACTCCGTCTTATAAAGCCTTTAATTCCACCCTGCTTCTTGCACAATGCAGTACCTTTTCCTGATATTCCCTGCTCTGCACCAACTCCAACGGCATCTTTGCTGCGGGCAACACGGAAGCTGTTGCGCATACCTTTGCAGGTAAAATAGCTGCCCCATATTGAAAAACACATAGAGCTTGCAGCCACTGCGCAGAAGGGCAGCCCCATAGCTGCGCTGCGGCTTGAAACCATAATCGCAGCATCTGCAAGGGCGGCTACGCAGGAAAGAGAAACAAGAGTTTCATAGCCGGGGTGACCTCTGAACAGATTGATAATTCCTGCAACAAAAACATCAAGTCCGCAGATCATCACAGTCAGAAGCATTATAAGCAGCGTCAAAGATGCTCCTACAGGTCCTTTCATAGCACCGAAAAGGGGCAGGAAGGAATAGGCTGCAAAGGTGAAGTAAAGCATCAGTATGCATACCGCGGTGGCAGCCTTGGCTCTGAAGCGGATATTTTTTACCTGCTCGGAATAATGCTTGGCCGCATCGGAGGCACTCATCTCGGGAGACGCAAAATCCTCATCCGCAACGGTGGGAATCTGCCCGTCCGCCTTGACTCTGCGGCTGCGTTTATCAGTCATAAGAGCCAGAAGCGCCACAATCGGAGAAACGGAGGCTTTTTTTGCTCCACGGCGTGCCTTGGAACCTTTCTTACCGCGTCTCTCCCCTTTTGAAACAACAGGGGGCTCCTCACCGGAAATTTCATCTCCAAGCTCAAAGTCAATGTCTGCGGAAGCATACATCTCGCGCTCATCGCTGTCTACAAGGGCGCGTATCTCATATTCGGAGAGTTCTTTCTCTTCGGATACATAGTCATCCGCGAAGCTCTCATAGTCTTCGGCAAGAGCATCACCGTAGCTTTCCTCATAGGAAGCCTCGGAAACCGCCCCGACGTCAGAAGCTTCTTCGCTCTGCTCCTGCTCAGGGAAAATATCTGCCATACTCTCGTCAATTATCTCCTCTATGGAGCTGATGGAGCTATGCCCTGCATTTTCTTCAAAGGCATCCATGACTATGCGCTTGCTTCGTTCGGCAATATTCTCTTCTCCGAAATATCTGGGCGCAGCCCCGGTTCGAAATTCATCCAGAATATCGTCAATGGAAAAGTCATAGGCCATTGCGTCATTGTCTATATTGTTTTTGTAAGTCTTTTCTTCCATATTTTCTCCGGCAGAAAAATTTCAAAAATCAGCTTCAACCTCTCTGGCGAAGCACCTCATACATCAAAATGCTGGCAGCTGCAGAAGCATTGAGGGAGTTTACTCTTCCGTGCATAGGAATGCTCACAAGAACATCGCAGTTTTCGCTTACAAGGCGTCCCATACCGTCACCCTCGGAGCCTATAACAATGCAGATAGGTCCGGTAAGGTTTGTATCCCACATACCGGCGGGAGCGTCAGCAGCCGTGCCGTAAACCCAGAGACCGCGCTCTTTAAGTTCCTTAATTGCAGCAGTCAGATTAGAAACTCTTGCAACCGCCATATGCTCAACCGCTCCTGCACTGGTCTTTCCCACGATAGAGGTGAGACCTGCACTGCGGCGCTTGGGAATGATTATTCCGTGAACTCCAACGCACTCTGCAGTGCGGATAATTGCTCCCAGATTATGGGGGTCAGAAATCTCATCGCAGACAATAACAAAGGGAGCTTCTCCCCTCTCCTCTGCAATGCGGAGAATATCGTCAATGCTTGAATACTCCCTGACAGCTGCGAGAGCTACAACACCCTGATGAGCATGGGTAACACTCATGGAATCAAGCTTTCTGCGGTCAGCTTCCACAACAACGATGCCCATCTCACGGGCGCGGGAAGCTATGTGGCCGAGGGTCTTGTCCACTTCGCCCTTTGCTATATAAATTTTGTCAATATTACGGCCGGCTCTGAGAGCTTCGGTGACCGCATTGCGACCTTCTATGAGGTCTTCTCTGTCGTTTTCAAATGCCATTTCTTACTTCTCCAGATACTTTTTCAGTGCATCAACTCGGTCAATCTGCTCCCAGGGAAGCTGAACATCGCTGCGGCCAAAGTGACCGTAAGCAGCAGTCTGGCGGTAAATGGGGCGGCGCAGACCGAGATCGCGGATAATGGCTGCGGGACGAAGATCGAAAACTGCCTCAACCGCATCTTCAAGCTCAGTGTCGGAATACTTTGCGGTACCGAAGGTGTCAACACGTACGCTGACAGGCTTTGCAACACCGATTGCATAAGCAAGCTGAATCTGGCACTTCTCCGCAAGACCTGCAGCAACAATATTTTTAGCAACCCAACGGGCTGCGTATGCAGCACTGCGATCGACTTTGGTGGGATCCTTTCCGGAGAAAGCACCACCGCCGTGGGGTGCGCTGCCGCCATAGGTGTCAACAATGATCTTACGTCCGGTAAGACCGCTGTCGCCCTGAGGACCGCCTACGACAAAGCGGCCGGTGGGGTTTACATAAAACTTGGTATTCTCATCTATGAGCTCTGCAGGAAGAGTGGGCTTGATAACAAGCTCAATCATATCGCTGCGGATCTGCTCAAGCTCTGCCTCGGGACCGTGCTGGGTAGAGAGAACAACGGTATCAATGCGAACAGGCTTGTCATTCTCGTCGTATTCAACGGTAACCTGAGTCTTTCCGTCGGGACGGAGATAGCTTACGACGCCTTCCTTGCGCACGCGGGTAAGCTCAAGAGCCAGCTTGTGGGCGAGAGAGATGGGCAAGGGCATAAGCTCCTCGGTTTCGGTGCAGGCATAGCCGAACATCATGCCCTGGTCGCCGGCACCGTGATCCAGCTCATCGCTTCCGGACTCCTTTGCCTCAAGGCTCTTGTCAACACCCATTGCGATGTCGGGAGACTGTTCATCTATGGAGGTGATAACGGCACATGTATCGCAGTCGAAGCCATATTTTGCTCGGTCATATCCGATGTCACGAACTACCTCACGAACAAGCTTGGGAATATCAACATAGCAGGTGGTGGTAATCTCACCCATAATATGGACAAGACCGGTAGTTACAGTGGTCTCGCAGGCAACACGGGCTGCGGGGTCTTCTGCAAGTATTGCGTCAAGGACAGCATCGGAGATCTGGTCGCAGATCTTATCGGGATGTCCCTCGGTTACAGATTCGGAAGTGAAAACTCTGTTCTTTCTTTTTTCGCTCATATTAGTTACCTCTTTATAGAAATCTTTTTTTATTCATCTGAAATATTTGCGCGCAAGGCATTAGTTTGCATTACACACAAACATAAAAAAAGCACCCTCTGCGGTGCGAGAGAGCTTGCTAAGGCTTAGGCATATCATCTCACCCCTTTATCGCTATCAGCAGGACCACCTTACAGCCTTGCTGCAGGTTGGCACGGGGTCGCAGAGCTGATCCTCTCACCCGTTCTTGATAAATGAAGATATCATTATGCCGAAGCAGGGTTTTTTAGACCATATTTCAGCCGATACATTATATACAGAAATTAAATCACTGTCAACCAAAAACCCTTGATTTTTTCTCAGTTTTTCATTATTTATAATTTATTCATAGACATTGCGCGCAAAAACGGTTATCATTTAAGAAACTATACTCAGGAGTTGATATTAAGTGAAATGGTTCAGCAGAAAAGTTGATCTGTTTTGTTATAAGCATCCCCGCTTCGGCATAAGCAATCTTATGCTGTATGTGGTCATCGGCAATGTTATAGTCTGGCTTTTCGGCATGATGGATACCGCCGGCACCTTTATAAATCTACTTAGTTTCTCCCCTGCCCATATTCTGAGGGGTCAGGTCTGGAGACTTCTTACATTTGCCCTCATACCCAATTCATGGGGATTTCTGGCTCTTATATTCTTTTATTTCTACTATTTCATAGGAAAAACTCTTGAGGACAAATGGGGTACAGCCCGCTTTAATATCTACTTTTTCACCGGTATGCTTCTGACCGTTATATACGGTTTCATTCTCTATTTCATCACCGGAGTAAGCTATTCCGTTACAGCATACTATATCTATCTCTCAATGTTCTTTTCCTTTGCCGCCCTTTTTCCAAATCTGCAGGTTCTTTTGTTTTTTATTATTCCCATAAAAATGAAGTGGCTGGCCATCGTTGATGCCATCATCTTTATTGTGGATATCATCCAGCTCCCCTTCCCGGTCAACCTTCTTCCCCTTGTTGCAGTCCTCAACTTCCTGATTTTCTGCGGCGATGAGCTTTTCAGCTACATCCGTCCCCGCAGGCGCAGTCAGCGCAAGGCCGCCGTCAACTTCAAGCGTGAGGTTCAGCGGATAAACTATGAAAAAAAGACCAAGGCTTACACCCGCCGATGCGAGGTGTGCGGACGTACAGACACCGACTACCCTGAGCTTGAGTTCCGCTATTGCTCCCGCTGCGCGGGATACCACTGCTTCTGCATCGACCATATAAACGCACATCAGCATTTTACGGAATAAAAAATGATCCCGGACAAAATCGTCCGGGATCTTTTTATTTTCGTTTCAAATTGGAACTTATTTCCGCAAGAGCCTCAGCCGCTTCCATATCGCAATTGCAGTTTCTGGCCATATCACAAAGGCTGACCATTCCGACAACTCGTCCTGAATCCAGAACGGGAATTCGCCGCACCTGATCCTCGCTCATAATACGCACAGCGTGCTCCAGTTCCTCGAAAGGTCCTGTTGTAACAACACCCCTGCTCATAATTTCCTCCACTTTAACCTTGCTCGGGTCACTGTCGAGAGCAACGCAGCGGATAACAATATCTCTGTCTGTCAGCATACCCTTGAGCTTTCCGCTTTCATCGCAAACCGGAAGTGCACCGATATTGCAGCGTTTAAGCAGTTTGGCTGCTGCGGCTACAGGTTCGCCCAGCGTAATGCTCACAACATTATCGCTCATTACATCGCATATTTTCATAATTTCCTCCCGAAATAATGGATTCACCCTTATTATCGTCGGGAGGATGTATTTTTTATTCACATTCAATCAGACTTTTCAGAACATCTCCCGCAGCATCACCGAAAAGCCTTATGGCCGTTACTGCTTCTGCGAGAGTATTGCCGTTGCTTCCAACCTCCACTATCATTGCCCCCGTGCTCAGATGCTGATTATATCTCTCGCTTTTAACTGCCAAGGGACGTGCAAGACCCGGGTATCTATCCTCCATTGCCTGCTGAATACGCAGCGCCAGCTTCATATTTTCCTGCCAGTTCGGATGATTGAGTCCGTTTTCTCCCGTACCTATCAAAACCATAACCTGAGCACATGACCCCAAGGCTGGTTCAGCCTTTGTCTTATAGGCTGTTCCGCCGCTTCCGATTGCGTCTCTATGCAGATCAATCACGACGGCAATTGAGGGAAATTCTCTAAGATATGTTTCAACCGCTTTACCGGATCTGGTGTAGGAACCCGTGTAGCTTGGACTGTCATAAAGCTCCCTGTCGTGAATTACGCCTATCCCTTTTTCCTCCAGCACCTCAGCAAGCACATCCCCCACCTTTATAACATTTCTGCTCTTGTCTTCTGTACGGTAAGGGTCGCTTTCAACATAATTATCCCCTTCACTCTGTGTATACGCTTCGCTTCCGTGGGTATGTATAATCAAAACCTGCGGTTCCCCCGTAACCGAAGAAAGTGTTGGTTTCTGTGCAATAAGGGAATTGATATCAAGCTCAATTGAGCTGTCATTTCTTATATCCAGGTCACCAATGAAAACGTAATCATCAACTTCATTTGCCTTAGCTTCCCCAGAATTAAGTGCAAATTCAATTTCATTGTGTAGATTCAATACCGGCACAACATCAAATCTCATCTCTTCTCCCTCCGTGAGTGCAGCAAGTTCCTGTCCCTGATATGAACAAAAATCCTGAATAAAGCCTTTGACTTTGTCAAATGCTCCATCAAAAAGTCCCGTGTCACCAGCGAGACGTCCAAGATGAAAGACAACTATGCAGGAAAGCAGAAAAACCATAAGTTTTTTCATCTGCCAAACTCCCTTCATCCTCGTATCGTTCAAGCTTATTGGAAGAGAGAAAATTTTATGCCACTACTCTTTTCTTTTTGCAAAAAATGAAGTATAATACTGTAAAATCAATTAATTTGAGGTGTTATATGGAATTCATTTTCAACCCCAGAGGAGTATGCTCCAGACAATATATATTCGAAATTGATGGCGACACGGTAAGCAAGGTGAAAATTGTGGGCGGCTGCCCCGGCAACCTGCTTGGTATTTCCTCCCTTATTCAGGGCATGAAAATTGATGATATCATTGAGCGCACTCAGGGCATCAGATGCGGCCTTAAACCCACCAGCTGCCCCGATCAGATAGCAAAAGCACTTATAAGCTATAAAAACCAGCTCTAATTTGAATTTTCTCCCCACTTGGAGAAAATTTGTTAACATAATAAATATTATTTTAACCAAAAAGCAGCAATTGCGACAAAGCTCGACCTGTTTTGAGCCTTGTCGCAATTTTTTGTATATTTACACAACACAATATATAGCGTTAGCAGTTATTTTCTGCAGATGTTTCTCAATATGTTGTATAGTTATTTAATTTGTTAAAATTGTTGTTGTGCATTTTGTGTAATATGCAGCTTGATTTTGCTCCGCCCATTAAAATATAATTATTGCGTAGGATTAAATACGCTTTAATTATTTTTAGGAGTATTGAAATGAGTATAAAACGAAAAAGTCTTTGCGTTTTCATATGCGTGGTAATACTTATTTTTTCCTTATGCATCAATGCTTCCGCCGCTTTACTTGATGCTTATGAAATTCCTGCGCTTATATCACACAAATGTACTTCGGTACCTATGTTCTGGAATGGAGACTATATAGGCGAGGCCTACGAACGGCTTGATATATTCTATGTTCCCGTTATCGACTTTATGGAGCTGCTTTTCGGTACGTCATTTCAGCTTGAGTACAATCATCCCTATTCCTCAATAAGTCTCAATTCCGAAGCTTTTAGTTTTTACTGCTATCCGGAGTACAAATATATTTCTGCCAACGGAAGGTATGTTCCCCTTGAAGGTATTCCGAGAAAAATTGACGGCAGAGTTTGGTTCCCCATATCTTCCATCACCAAGCTTATAGGAGCTCAACTTATAATTAACGATGACGGAACTTCCATTCAAATCAACTACCAGCCCGGAAGCCCTATTCCCACCGCCAAGGATGTCTATAACGAATATGATCTTTATTGGCTCAGCCGTGTTATTTTTTCTGAATCCGGCACTCAGTCTCTTGAAGGCATGATCGGCGTTGGAAATGTTGTCCTCAACCGTGTTGCAAGTTCCCGTTTTCCCAATAACGTCTATGATGTCATTTTCCAAAAAAATCAGTTTTCCGTTGTTGATTACGGCATGATTTACCGCGAGCCGGATCAGCGCAGCATTATTGCCGCTAAGCTCTGTTTTGAAGGCGCTGACGCTGTTGGTGACAGTCTATATTTCATCAATCCACGCCTTTGCAACGGCAGCTGGTTTATGAACAATCTTACCTTCCGCGGAAGAATCGGCGAGCATGATTTCTTTGTCTGACATGACTTGATTGAATAAATATGATGTGATATTATATAGGATAGGAAATTGTTTCCTATCCTATATTTCTTTATCGGGAGTCCCTTATGCTGGAAAAAATACTTTCCGAAGGCTTTGAAGCCATGGGCATTAAGCCCCACGAAAAATCGATAGAACACTTCCGCTGCTACTATGAACTTTTGGAGCAGCGTAACAAGGTTATGAATCTTACCGCAATTTCCGGCGAAGAAGACTGCGCCAGACTGCACTTTCTGGATTCTTCCGCTGCATTGCTTGCAGCTGAGTTGGAGGGAAAACGCGTCATTGATGTAGGCACCGGTGCCGGTTTCCCCGGTCTTCCCCTTAAAATAATGGAGCCGAGCATCTCCCTCACTCTTCTGGACAGTCTGGATAAACGCATTAAGTTTCTTGCCGAAGTCTGCAGTGAAGCAGGCATTACAGGTGTGGATTTTATCCACGGCCGCGCCGAAGAACCGGGTATGCTTCGCGAAAGTTTTGATTTCGCAGTAAGCCGTGCAGTTGCAAGACTAAGTATGCTATGCGAATTCTGTCTTCCCTATGTTAAGGTGGGCGGAAGCTTTCTCGCCCTGAAGGGTCCTGCCGCCGGAGAGGAGATTGCTGAGGCAAAAAAAGCAATAAGTCTTCTTGGTGGAAAACTTGAAAAAGTCTATGAGTATTCTGTTCCCGGAACGGAGCTTAAGCATAACATAGTTATTATCCGCAAGGTCTCCCCCACCCCTCATAAATACCCCCGCCGTTTTGCACTTATGAAGAAAAATCCTCTTTGACCTAAGGTGATTATATGAAAAATATTCCCGAAGTTTTCGGCTCCATGGCTTTTAATGAAAAGGCCATGGCCAAGTATCTCTCCCCCGAGGTGTTCGCCGAGCTCAAGCGCGCCATAGTTTCCGGCGCACCTATGAATATCAATATCGCAAACGCCGTGGCAAACGGAATGAAGGAATGGGCCGTTGCTCACGGCGCTACCCACTATGCCCACTGGTTCCAGCCCCATACTGGTTACACCTCCGAAAAGCACGATAGCTTTATATGTTCCGACGGTAACGGCGGAGTTTTGATGGAGTTTTCCGGCAAGGAGCTTATAAAAGGCGAAGCTGACGGCTCCTCCTTCCCCTCCGGAGGCCTGCGTGCCACCTTTGAGGCCCGCGGTTATACAGCGTGGGACCCCACAAGCTACGCCTTTATCAAAGACGGCGTGCTCTGCATCCCCACCGCCTTTTGTTCTTACGGAGGTCACGCTCTTGACAAGAAGACCCCTCTCCTCCGCAGTATGGACGCATTGAACACTCAGGCCATGCGCCTTCTCCGACTTTTCGGCACAGAATGCGAACGTGTTATTCCCACTGTTGGTCTTGAGCAGGAATACTTCCTTATCGACCACGAACGTTATGACAAGCGCAAGGATCTCATTTATACCGGACGCACCCTCCTTGGAGCCCGTCCTCCCAAGGGTCAGGAGCTGGATGACCATTATTACGGCTCTATCAAAATCCGAATAGCTGCCTTTATGAAGGAGCTGAACGAGGAGCTCTGGAAGCTGGGCATACTGGCGAAAACCGAGCACAACGAGGCCGCTCCCGCCCAGCACGAGCTGGCTCCCATTTTCTGCAAATGCAACATCGCCGTTGATCACAACCAGATAACCATGGAGGTTATGAAAAAAGTTGCCCGCCGGCACAATCTGACCTGCCTTCTCCACGAAAAACCTTTTGACGGCGTTAACGGCTCAGGTAAGCACAACAACTGGGGTCTGGGTACTGACACCGGCATCAACCTCTTTTCTCCGGGCTCCACACCCTTGGAAAATGCACGCTTCCTCACAATGATATGCGCCGTTATCAAGGCTGTTGACGAATATCAGGATCTTCTCCGTTTCTCCGTTGCAGGTCCCGGAAACGATTACCGACTTGGCGGATACGAAGCACCTCCTGCTATTATAAGTATGTGTCTCGGCGAGGATCTGGAGAAAATTCTTGCCCGTTTTGCCGCCGGAAAGGGCTACGGCAAGCACAAGCAGGAAACCCTCAAAATTGGCGCCGACGCTCTTCCCGGAATTCCAAAGGACACAACTGACCGAAACCGCACCAGTCCTTTCGCCTTCACCGGAAACAAGTTCGAATTCCGCTCTCTCGGAAGCAGCATGTCCGCATCCGACTGCAACACCATTCTCAACACCACTGTTGCGGAAAGCTTCAGAGTTTTTGCTGATTATCTTGAAAATGCATCCGATTTTCAAACCGCCCTGCAGGATCTTATCGGCCAGACAATCCGCCGTCACAGCAGAATTATATTCTCCGGAAACGGCTACTCAGCCGAATGGGTGGAAGAGGCAGCAAAACGCGGTTTGAGCAATTACCCCTCCTCCGCCGAGGCCATCCCCCACGCTCTTGACAAAAAGAATGTTGAGCTTTTGGAGCGCCACGGTGTTCTCAGCCGGACGGAGATCGCCGCTGTTGTTGAAATCCTTCTTGAAAATTACTGCAAGCAAATCAACATAGAGGCAAATGTTATGAGCGAAATGGTGCGAAGAGATATCATTCCTGCCGTTATTGAATTTTCCGGTAAGATAGCATCCACCATTGCCGCTAAAAATAGCATCGGAGGATATCACAAGTTCTGCCACCGCACCGAGACGGAGCTTCTCGACAACGTTTCCACCCTTTGCGACCAGCTTTATGAACGCTGCGAAAAGCTCGATCGCGCCACTGCCGCCACCGCTGATATAGAGGATATGGCTCAGCGCGCCCTCAGCTTCCGCAATAAAGTTCTTCCCGCCATGGCTCTTGTCCGCGAAAGCTCCGACCGCCTTGAGACCATGGTAAGCAAAAACATTTGGCCTTATCCCAGCTACGGCAGCCTGATTTACAGAGTTTAAAGAGGCGTAAATATGTCCATAGTTTTGATCGGGAACATACTCTCCTTTGCCGGCTGCATACTTATGGTGCTTGTGGGGCTTATCAAAGATAAAGGCCGCATTTTGTCCACCCAGTGCGTTCAGTTTGCTCTGCAGGCCGCGGCAAACCTCACCCTGGGAGGCATATCCGGCTTCATATCCAACATTGTGAGCCTTGTCAGAAATCTGGTTTATTCCAGATGCAAAATCACCCTCTGGCTTAAAATCGGCTTTATTGCCCTACAGCTGCTTCTTGCTTTCGGCAGCCTTGGTGAGGGAATTGTTGCCCTGCTGCCAATAACAGCCACCGTTTTGTTCACCTGGTTTCTGGATACAGAAAGCGGCGTAAAGCTGAAGATAGTTATTATTTCCGCTCAGATTCTCTGGCTCATATATGACCTTCTTCACCTGAACTACGTAGCCGTCGCCTTTGACGCCTTTACAATGGTGTCCAATGTTATCGGAATTTTTCTCATCCTGAATAGTTCAGATAAAAAGCAATAATGCTGCTGATTTGATGCACTTTGTTTTAAAAATGTTCATTATTCTTTCATTGCATCTTCATAATTGGGATTTAATATAAAGATGCAGACAGGAAAGCCTATCCAATGTTTGCAAAAAATCTCCTCTCTTCTCTTTCTTTATTACACACTCCAAAACGAAAAAGACCGGATTTTTAATCCGGTCTTTTTCATTTATGCCAGGTTTTTTGCACCGTAAATCCTCCCCGCCTTGTAAAGCAGGCATTGCAGAGCCTGCCCTTATGATGAAGAGGCAGCGCCGCTCCGCAGCGGGAGCAAAAGCTTATATTGTTTTTCAGATTATGAAGAAGAATGCCGTTTATAAGCTCCGCCGTGCGCTCACGCTCTTCATGGAGCTCATCGCTGTCAACACTGCAGGAAAAAGCCTTGCAGAAGGAGAAATAAAGGTCAAGCTTTCGGTAATATAGCTCCAGCTCCGGCAGCGTATAGCTTCTCTCGCTTTTTTCGGGCAGACAAGGTCTTTCCGGTTCGTCTCCGCGGTAAAACTGACTTAGGAAGCTTTTAAAAAGCTCCATAAGCTCCCCGTCCGTTTCATCAAAGGGAATATTTGCAGCTCGAAGCTCTTGTTCCCTGTCCATAGAGAAACCGTATTCTCTAATCTTGCCGATAATATGAATGTAACGGCTCACATCCAGCTTTATATATGGGTCTACGGTTGGCATGGAGTTCCAAACCTGAAGAACCTCCAGAATATCAAAATCCACATTGAGTATCAGATCCGAAAAACCAACAACCGCATAGTCAATGGGTGGAACTTCCCACTCAAGTCCGCGCCTTATTGCGCTCAGATTTTCCGTGGCTCCAACAAAGCCCTTGTCGTACATTCCGTAGCGCCCCGCGCGACCGGCAATCTGCTGTATTTCTTCAGGCTTCAGTTCCCTGCGCTCCGTGCCGTCAAATTTCTCAGTGTCTGTGAAAATTATGCGGCGTATAGGCAAATTAAGCCCCATACCGATAGCATCGGTGCTGACGACATATTCCATATCGCCGTTAAGAAACCCCTCCACTTGTTTTCGTCGGGTGGAATAAGGTAGCGCACCGTATATTATAGCCGGATTCTTCCCTTTCTGGCGCATATCCTCAGCTATGCTGAGTACACCTATTTTGGAGAATGTGATAAGAGCATCTCCAGGACGTATATCCTCCCATGATGTCTGGCGCTTCATACAGATAAGCGGCGTTTTTCTCTTGTGCTCTATGACCTCATAGCTGTCGCCACAGCTTTTTATAAGGCGAAGCAGAATATTCTTTGCGTGGGGAGCCCCGCATAGATGTACCTCCGGAGCCTGTACACCAAGAATGGCTCTTGTCCAAGCGTAGCCTCTTTCCCTGTCGGATATCATCTGACATTCATCGATAACAGCCACATCGAATTTCCGCTTCAAATCCAGCTTTTCTGCTGTTGCGGAAACATGGGTATCTCCGGGCATTATATCCTCTTCCTCACCTGTGGAGAGTGAGCATTTCACCCCGTAATCCAGCAGGGTTTCCTGTCCTTCAAGGGCAAGAAGGCGCAATGGTGATAGATATACTCCGCTTTTCACTTCGGAAAGACGGCGGAAGCCGGCATAGGTTTTGCCGGTATTCGTACCCCCCAGATGCAAAATGAAATGGCGGTTCATAGCTCGGGCTTCAGGATACTCATCTTTTGGGTTCAGCTCTGCAAGCATTTTGAGGCTGGAACGTATTGCTCTCGGAACATATATTACCGAGTAGATATAGGAAAGCGGATGGCTCATAAGCTCCTGGCACGGAAATCTTTCCATACCCAAAAACTTAGTTATGTTAACCTCAGGTTGATTTTCAACGAAGCTATCCACCATATAGCCGCCGATATTTATCAAAAGCTCAGAATAGTTCACCTTCAGCTTGTCCGCAAGGCCTCCCTCGGTGTTTCTTCCAAGCCATGGCGCCGCTGTTGCAAAGCGCTTAAAGGCTCCTCTGATATTTTCCGTTTTTCCTTCCGGCTTCAGGTTGAGAAAATTTGCTATATACCCCATCGCCTTACCCGGAGGAATAGAATCCGCCCAGCTGCAGCCGCTCATCATTTTGGTGATCGCGCTGTGATAATGGCAGGCAAGCATTTCCCCGGGAGACGCGTTATCTCCGGGCATAGGGCGGCAGGAGTCCAAAAACTCAATTGCCTCCTTCACAGCCGTCTCGCCGTCTGAATAGCTGAGCTCCTGTTGCTGTTTTTCAACCTCCCGCCTCAGACGCAGATCCCGTTTGAAACGCTCGGTTTGCTCAGCTGCAAGAACATCAGATTTTATCCAGCTGCGAACCTTTTTCCCCCGATAATTTACATAGCGGCACTCGGGAAGAAGTTCGTGAATAAGCGCTTCCGTCCAGCCTCTGCTTTTAAGAAGGCCGGAACCCCAATATTTGTTTTTACTGTTTCCGGCCATAATTTTCCTCCGAATTATTTCTCTCCAACTATAAGCAGGTGGTTAGTCATCCCCAGCATTTCGGGTTTTTCGCAAATATATCTATGATATCGCAGATACTGCTCATATCCCTCCCCATCGAGGGCATTTATCTTATCCTCAAGAAGCTCGCTAACGCCATCAGCCGCCACTTGTCTGATAATTTTAACCTCCGCATCGGCAAGCATTTCCCGGCAACGGTCGACAGTTGCAAAAACAAAGGGGAAATCCTCAAGGCGGAATGTTTCCTTATCATAGTCTCCCTCGCTGAAATAGCGATTATTACAGCTAAACTCCGTAAGGATTATCATATCGTTTGTTATAAAGGCAAAGAATATTTTCCCGCTGCCTTTGCAAACACGTTTTGCCTCTTCTATAGCTCTTTTTCTGTCCTCAGGGGAGCTAAGATGGTAGAGAGGTCCCAACATAAGGACTATATCGAAGCTCTCATCGCCGTAAGCGCTCAAATCAAGAGCGTTGCCCTGAGCAAGCTTAAGGCTGTGAGAGGGCAAAATTTTACGTCTGAAGGCGGCAATGTTGGCGTCAGATAGTTCGAGGGCATCGACATCATAGCCCTTTTCAGCAAAGTAGAAACTGTATTCCCCTGCGCCGGCTCCTATGTCGAGTATCCTGTCACCGGGTTTGAGATAATCCTCGACGATACGAACGGTTGTCAAAAACTCAACCCTCGCGGCCTTTGAACGGTTCAGGCGGCTACTCTCATCAAAAAGGTCATAGATTTTGTTCACACGTTCGCTTTCATTGCTGATATTTCTTATTTCTTCAAATGTCACAAATTCCACTCCTTTTTGAGATTATAACACAAAATACCCCTATAAGAAATAAAAAACGAGGGATAAAAATCCCTCGTTTTTATGTAAGAAGCAATTTCTTAGCCGATAGCAGTGAGACCGCCGTCGGGATAGAGAATGTTGCCGGTCAGGAAGTCGGAAGCGGGAGCGGAGAGGAACAGTGCGGTGCCGACGCAGTCATCGGGATCGCTCATGCGGCGCATGGGCAGACCTGCACCCTGCATCTCCAGATACTTCTCAACGGTAACACCGGCTTCAGCAGCGCGCATTTCGAAGATCTTGGTCATCATGGGGGTCTTCATGATGTTGGGACCGAAAGCGTTAACGGTGATGCCGTGGGGGCCGAGCTCGGAAGCCAGCTGCTTGGTCAGCATATCAACAGCACCCTTGGAAGCGCAGTAAGCTGCGTTGCCGGGGCCCTTGGTAGCGATCTTGCCGCGAACGGAGGTAACGTTGACGATCTTGCCGTACTTACGCTCTGCCATGTACTTACCGAAGTGCTTGCAGGTGATCATGAGGGAAGTGATATCGTCCTGCAGAACCTTGTTGAACTCAGATACGGGGAAGTCGAAAAGGGGCTTCTTGACATTGGTACCCTGGGAGTTGATGAGAATGTCAATGTGACCCATCTCTTCGTTGGACTGCTTTGCAACAGCAGCAACGACCTCTTCGTCGTTAGCGTCGCAAACATAGTACTTGAACTCCTTGCCGGTGAGAGCCTTCAGCTCTTCGCAAGCTGCCTGGAGCTTACTCTCGGTGCGGGAAGCAATAGCAACATTGGCGCCGCACTCTGCGAGACCCTGAGCGACGAGCTTGCCGAGGCCGCCTGCGCCGCCGATGATCATAGCGTTTTTACCGGTCAGATCAAAAAGCTTGCTGAAATCCATAATGAAATTTCTCCTTTGAATTTTATTTTTGTTTAACCTTATTTATTTTATTCCCGAAAGCCTCCAATGTCAAGTAAGCCCGGGACAATAGACTATAAATAATGACGATAACAGGAAAAAGTTCCCTTATTCCACTATCAAAACGGCACGGACAGGCGCACCGTCGCAGCCGCCATATTTCACGGGGAAAGCAAAGAGGAGATAATCTCCGTCCTCAACGGCGTCTACACACACGTTTTCAATGATTGCAACATCGCCCTTCATAAGAAGCTCGTGAATGCTCTTCTCATTATCATCGGGGGCAACGCTGACAGCATCGGTAAGGATGGCCTTTATGCCGCAGGCAGCCACGTATTCCGCAGCCTGCTCACAGAGAAAGCTGTTTCCACCGGTGCGGAGGATAAGGCGTTCGCAGCCGGAAAGACGACCCTTGATATCGCTGACCTTTACGAGGGAGTTTTCGGGAACGGTAATAATACGGCACTTGCCGCAGTAATGCTCCAGAGGCATCTGGTCGATGGCTGCACCATCGGGAATATAGTGGCTGAATGCGTCGGCATGAGTGCCAAGATGTACGCCCGCGGTGATAACGCTGGCATTGCATTCGTCTCCGTTTTCAATGCTCTGACTGAGGCTAAAGCTTGCAGGCTCATCTTTGTAATAAACAGGAGCCTCCTGCAGGGTGCGGCTGATATCGATTATTTTCATAAATAATCCTCCTTATCTTTCACTCTCTTGCTTTTGAAACACTAAATGCTTCCCGCTGCTCAATCTCTTCTTCTGCGGGAGCTCTTGCGTGGATGATCATAAAGTTTATTGCCGGACATTCTGCTGTCAGACTCCTGCATAAACTGTTTAAGCTTGTCCTCAAAATTCTGATCGGCAGACTTTACGGGCACATATACCTCTCTCGCCGGAGAAGGTGTGCTCTGAGGGCGGGAGGCAGCAGGCTTGGCCGTCTGGAGACGGGGCTTTTCCTCGTTTCTGCGGTTAGGACGGTTATCGGCAGGGGGGGTATCCACAGCCTTTTTGATGGAAAGATTTATCTTTCCGTCAGGGCTTATGGCCACAATTTTAACCTTAACCTCCTGTCCGTTGGTCAAATGCTCGTTGATGTCGCTGACGTACGCGTTGGCTACCTCGGAAATATGTACAAGTCCGCTTTTACCGCCGGGAAGGGCAACAAAGGCTCCAAACTTGGTTATACCGGTAACCTTGCCGTCAAGAATCAATCCCACTTCCAGTTCCTGCATGTGCAATCCTCTCAGTTATTTATAAATTTATCTTTTGGCCCCCTCAATCGAAGGGACCGTAAAACACAATTTCATCCGGCATTACAAGACCAAAACGCTCTCTTGCAATTGCCGCTATCAGCTCATCGTCTCCTGCGGAGGCGATCTCCGAGGAAATTCGCTCATTTTCTTTCTCAAGACTTTTGGCCTTGATCCTCAACTCTTCCAGAAGTGCGTTTCCCCGCTCTCTTTCCTCTTTCAGCTCGTATATGTTCAGGAGCGCATATATAAGTACGGCAGGGATAATAAACTTCAGAAGTGTCTGTGTTCCGGGAATTTTCATCATGGCAACCTCTCTTTTGCGCTTTTCGCAGCTTGAAATTACTCATACCAATTCCCAGTTTATCATCTTTGTTATATTTAGTTATTCTAAACCATTTTTTTGCACTTGAAAAGATGTTTTTTAAATTTTTAATCAATTTTTTGGCCTTAATTTCCAAAGCATTAAGCAATCCGCTCAAAAATCTTTCTATAACATTCAAAACCGGCCTGAACAGTCTCCCAAATGTTATATAATAAATAAGCCCGCCAAAAAGTGAAACAAAGGGCATATAAAATCTAAGGTTCCCTCCGCAGCACATTCCAAGCAAAAAAATGCTCCCGGCAACGGATATGCAAAAAAGCGCATCAATTAAAAACGCAGCAAGCGGAAATAGTTTCCGAGGTACACGGAGAACATCGTAGAGAAAACTCAAACACACTCCAAGAGAAAATGAAGCTGCTATCTCTGCAGCCTGAATCAGAATGCTGCTTTCCAACTAATCAGTGAAACAACCTTGCCCACAAACTTCTGGAATTGGCAACTTCCTCGTAGCACAACTCAGATACCACGCCTGTAACCGTGGCCTCCCCTGCTGCAAGATCCAGCCTTCCCATATGAAGCTCATCACCACGAATTATCAGATTGCCTCCAGAGGTTAACATAATTATCTCGTGCTCATCAAAGCTGTCCACCCTCTCAACGCCGTTTATGCTAAGATTTTTCCTTTCGTCCAGATTTATTGAATGAGGCTTTGCAGCGCTCACTCTCCGCTCTTCATAAGACATCATCTGCACCTCCAATTTGAATTCTTATTAATTTTATGCGGCGTGGATAAGGGATATAAATAAAAAAAGAAGCACACAGCTGTGTACTTCTTTTTTTATTTCATTAAATTTACTCAGCAGAGCTTTGCGCCTGCAGGAATAGAATCATCCAGCATAAGGAGCTTGAGCTTTTCCTCGCCCCGCTCAGTGTGAACAGCGGAGATGAGCATACCGCAGGATGCCTGACCCATCATCTTTCTGGGGGGCAGGTTTATTATGGCAACAAGAGTTTTGCCAATAAGCTCTTCGCTCTTATAGAATTTTGCAATGCCGCTGAGAATCTGACGGGGCTGACCGCTGCCGTCATCAAGAGTAAACTTCAAGAGCTTTTCGCTCTTTTTAACATTTTCGCAGGCAAGAACCTTCACTACGCGGAAATCGCTTTTGCAGAAGGTTTCAAAATCAACATTTTCCTCGGTGAAAGGCTCAATCTCAAGAGCAGGCAGGGCTGCCTTGCGTGCTGCTTCCGCAGCTTCTTCCAGCTCAGCAAGAGCCTTTTCAACATCAATTCTGGGGAAAAGGGGTGCCGCGGTGGAGCTCTTCCAGCAGCATTCGCAGCTGCAGCGGAAGGAAAGGTTTTCCCACTTGCGAAGAGTTTCTTCAACACCAAGCTGGTTGAGAATCGCCTCAGAGGATGCTGGCATGAAGGGACTTACAAGGATTGCGGAAATACGGATAGCCTCGCAGAGGTTTTTCATAACGCTGAGAAGGCGGGGTTTGCTTGCCTCGTCCTTGGCAAGTACCCAAGGGGCAGTCTCATCAATATATTTATTGGCGCGACCAATAAGGCGGAAGGCCTCCGCAAGGGCAAGATGGAGCTGATAAGACTCCATGTGCTTGGTATAGTTTGCAACAACATCGGCTGCAAGGGATTTAAGCTCGTCATCAAGCTCTGCCCACTGTCCGCCTTCGCCAAGAGTGCTTTCGAAATACTTCTGGCTCATAGCGGTGGTACGGCTCACCAGATTACCAAGGTCATTGGCAAGGTCAGTGTTGATTGTCTTGATGAGAAGCTCGTTGGAGAAGTTTCCGTCGGAGCCAAAGGGGAATGTGCGAAGCAGGAAGAAGCGGAGAGCGTCAACGCCGAACTTTTCGGCAAGGATATAGGGATCGACAACATTGCCCTTGCTCTTGCTCATCTTGCCGCCATCAAGAAGCAGCCATCCGTGACCGTAAACCTTTTTGGGAAGGGGTTCACCCATGCTCATAAGCATTGCGGGCCAAATGATGGAATGGAAACGTACTATCTCCTTGCCAACAATATGGACGTCTGCAGGCCAGAACTCCTTATAATCGTCATACTTGTCATTTTCATAGCCCAAAGCAGTTATATAGTTACTGAGCGCATCAATCCATACATAAACAACATGGCCGGGATCGAAGTCCACAGGGACGCCCCAGGTGAAGGAGGTACGAGAAACGCAAAGATCCTCAAGACCGGGCTTGATGAAGTTATTCACCATTTCGTTTACGCGGCTGCGGGGCTCCAGAAAATCGGTGTTTTCCAGAAGGTCACGGATGCGGTCAGCATATTTGGAAAGGCGGAAGAAATAAGCTTCCTCTTCAGCATCGGAAACCTCACGTCCGCAGTCGGGGCACTTACCGTCCACCAGCTGGCTCTCGGTCCAGAAGCTCTCGCAGGGCTTGCAGTATTTTCCGGTATACTTTCCCTTATAAATATCGCCGTTTTCATACATTTTCTTAAAAATCTTCTGAATGGCGGCAACATGGTAATCATCAGTGGTACGGATAAAGCGGTCATTGGAAATATTCATCAGCTTCCAAAGATCCTTAACGCCGCGCTCGCCCAGAACAATGTTGTCAACAAACTGCTGAGGAGTAACTCCGGCCTCGGTGGCCTTGTCCTCAATTTTCTGTCCGTGCTCATCAGTTCCGGTGAGGAACATTACATCGCAGCCCTGGAGACGCTTGAAGCGTGCAATGGCGTCTGTTGCCACGGTGCAGTAAGTATGACCTATATGCAGCTTATCGCTGGGATAATAAATAGGTGTGGTAATATAGAATTTCTTGTTTTCCATTTCGTGTTTCACCCTTAAAAAAATCGTTATGCGGAGATTATCTGCAAATTATCAGAATTCAAAAAGTATATCATTGCAGCAAATTATTGTCAAGTTTAGGGAAAGCTCCCATTAAATTTGACCAGAAGAAGAAAAAGGTGCATCCGGTGGATGCACCTTTTTAAGCATAAATTATATTTACGTGTCCGGCTCCACCGTGGGTTCAGGCGTCGGCACAGGGGTGGGTACGGGTGTCGGCGCAGGTGTGGGTTCAGGCGTGGGCGTAGGCGCCGGTGTAGGCGTGGGTGTAGGCGTGGGCGTAGGCGCCGGTGTAGGCGTGGGCGTAGGCGCGGGTGTAGGCGT
>SVKK01000029.1 GCA_015068425.1 Oscillospiraceae bacterium
CGCTCGGTCACAGAAACCTCATCGGGATGATCCACAAGGTTCTGTATAATATAGGTCAGCAGTTCTTTCATAGGGTTTATTTTCTCCTTATGCCTCAGCCTTCTTCAGCAGGGCCTTAACGGTATCGGTGGGCTGTGCGCCATTAGCGATCCAGTACTTTGCGCGCTCCATATCGATGTTGATCTCGGAAGGAGTTGCAAGGGGATTGTAGGTGCCGATTTCCTCGATGAAACGACCATCGCGGGGGAAATGAGAATCAGCAACAACAACGCGGTAGTAAGGGCTCTTCTTAGCACCCATTCTGCGCAGTCTGATTTTGACCATTGTTCTTTTCACCTCCAGATTAAAGATTGAATTATAAACAAATTTATGTTTGCACCACTAAGGCGCGTTACATACTTTTTCAGAAGCCGAAGCCGCCCATTCCGGGGAATCCGCCGCCGCGGCCGGCCATACGCTGCATGCGCTTGAGCTGCTTGCCGCTTTTGCCGTTCATCTGCTTCATCATCTTCTGCATAGCCTCGAACTGCTTCAGCAGACGGTTGACATCAACAACCCCAGTTCCGCTGCCTGCGGCTATGCGTTTTTTGCGGCTTGAGCCGATTATGCCGGGATTTTCACGCTCCCGGGGAGTCATGGAAAGGATGATGGCCTCGGTGCGCGCCATCGCCTTTTCGTCCACATCGGCGCCTGCCAGAGCCTTCGCATCCATTCCGGGCATCATTGCCAGCATTTCCTGCATACCGCCCATGTTGCGGATCTGCACCATCTGGTCATAGAAGTCCTGAAGGGTGAACTTATTGGCGCGAAGCTTTTCCTCCAGCTCCTTTGCCTGCTTCTCGTCAAAGGCGCTCTCGGCCTTTTCGATAAGCGTGAGCACATCGCCCATACCCAGGATGCGGCTTGCCATACGGTCGGGGTGGAAAACCTCGATCTGGTCCAGCTTTTCGCCTATACCGGCAAACTTGATGGGTTTTCCGGTGACAGCCTTGATGGAAAGAGCCGCGCCGCCTCGGGCGTCGCCGTCCAGCTTGGTGAGCATAACGCCGCTTACACCCAGAGCATCATCAAAGCTCTTTGCGGTGGTTACAGCGTCCTGACCTATCATAGCGTCGATAACAAGCATTATCTCGGCAGGACGGGTCTCGGCCTTGATATTTTTCAGCTCTTCCATGAGCTCTTCATCTATATGGAGACGACCTGCGGTATCAAGAAACACAAGGTCGTTGCCATGCATCTTAGCGTGGGCAATACCGGCTTTTGCAATCTGCACCGGGTCGCCCTGTCCCATCTGGAAAACGGGGATATCAAGCTGAGCGCCTACGGTTTCAAGCTGCTTGATTGCGGCGGGACGGTAAACATCGCAGGCTACCAGCAGAGGACGCTTGCCCTGCTTGCGCATATAAGCGGCAAGCTTCGCGCCGTTTGTGGTTTTACCTGCGCCCTGCAGACCCACCAACATGCAGACGCTGGGGTTTTCGCTACCTATATTCAGCTTGACGCTTTCGCTGCCCATAAGCTCTATAAGCTCTTCGTTGACGATCTTGATGACCATCTGGGCGGGAGAAAGACTTTCGAGCACATCTCTGCCAACAGCGCGTTCGCTGACTTTTTTTACAAAGTCCTTGACCACCTTGTAGCTTACATCGGCTTCAAGGAGAGCCAGACGAACCTCGCGCATCGCCTCTTTAACATCGGCCTCGCTGAGACGGCCCTTGCCGCGGAGCTTTTTGAAGGCCGCAGACAGTTTATCGGAAAGGGATTCAAATGCCATTTTTATCTCGGCCTCCTTTGGTGTTTAGTCGTTAAGTTCCTCTATAATCCGGAGGATTTCCGCCTTGTTTTCGTCTTCGGGAAGCAGAGAAATCATTTTCTCAAGCTCCTCAAGACTTTTGCGGCGGCGGACAGCCCGGGAAACAAGCCCCGTCTTTTCCTCAATTTCAAAGAGGCTCTGTTCCGCACGGCGGATTATATCCCAGACAGCCTGGCGGGATACCCCGCTCTGCTCGGCTATCTCCTGCAGACTAAGGTCGCTGTTGAAGTGGAGATCATAGTACTCTCTCTGCTTCTCGGTAAGCAGATCACCATAAAAATCGAAGAGCATGGTGCGCATAATTGTGTTATCCAAATTCTCCGACTCCCCCATAGCCTGAGTGACATATTCCACACCCGTTTCTGAACGAATATTCGTTAGCATTGTCTCGCCTTCGCCCTTTGATGGGCGACAGCCCGTCTGCAGGTCGAAGTCTTACACTGCCTTAGCCTATGCGCTCAGAAATCTCCGACACCACGGGTTGGGATTTTTGTGTCAGGCAAAATTGAATGATGACGGTGGGCTACCGCCCACCGAAGAATAAAATGAAGCTTGGCGCTAAAATCCACCCCGTGGTGCGGGTGCGGATTATATCGCTCAGGCTTGTAAAGGTATTTTACTTAACGCCTACGGTAGTATACTATCTCTCCCTGCCGCTGTCAAGTGTTTTTCATTAACAGCAGCAATTTTTCGCAATAATTTAATTCACAAACGGCAGAATATATGTTATAGTATATGTTGATAAATTGTATCCTTCATTTCTCTCAGAGGGGGTATCCGTTTTGGATATTAAAAGAAAAGAAATATTTCCCGGAGTATGGCTCAGCTGCCTGCAGACAGATAAGTTCAAGTCCGATTGCCTGAGTCTCAGTCTGCTCACTCAGCTTGAAAGAGAAACCGTTGCCCTCAACGCTCTTGTCCCCCGTGTGCTCAGCCGCGGCACGGCCTTCCATCCCGATATGGACTCCATTTCCGCAGCCTGCGACGAGCTTTACGGCGCACGCATTCTGCCTGTTGTCCGCAAAAAGGGCGAGGTTCTCGCTCTCGGCTTTTACGCGGGCTTTATTGCCGACCGCTACACCCCCAACGGAGAAAAGCTTCTTGAAAGCGTTGCAAGACTTCTGGGAGAAATGCTGGTTTCCCCCGCCACCCGCGGAGGTCTTCTTATGAAAGCTTATGTGGAGAGCGAGAAGGAAAAACTCATTGACGATATCCGCGCCCGCATAAACGATAAGCGCAGCTACGCCGCCCACCGCCTCATCGAGCAGATGTGCGCTTATGAGGATTACGGCTGCGACGATATGGGTGACGAGGCAAACGCCGCTTCCATTAACTACATTGACCTCACCAAGCATTACCGCTCTCTTTTGCAGGAATGCCCCATCGAGATTTTCTACTGCGGCAACTCCGGCTTCCGCCGGGTTGAGTCCGCTCTCAAGGATGCTCTCATGGCTCTCCCCAGAGGCGATATCAACTATGAAATCGGCACCGACATCCGTATGAACGCCGTTTCCGCTCAGCCACGCTATTTTGAAGAGGAGCTTGATGTAACTCAGGGCAAGCTCGAACTGGGCTTCCGTCTCGGTGAGATAATGGACGACCCGGATTTCGCTGCGATTCGCGTTTTCAACGCCCTCTATGGCGGTACCGCAACGAGCCGCCTTTTCCTCAATGTCCGCGAAAAGCTCTCCCTTTGCTACTACGCCGACTCTTTTTGCGACCGTCTCAAGGGTATTATGCTGGTTTCCTCCGGCATTGAATTTGATAAATTTGACGAGACTAAGTCCGAGATCCTTGCCCAGCTGGATGAAATCAGGAACGGTCTTTTCAGCGATGAAGAGCTGGAGTTTGCCCGCAAAGCCGTATGCAGCCAGCTTGTCTCCCTCACCGATTCTCCCGGTGCGCTGGAGGACTTTTATCTGACCCAGACTCTCACCGGTCTTGACTGCAGTCCCGAGGAGTATGCCGCGCTTTGCGACATGGTAAGTCGGGAGGATGTCATTTCCGTTGCAAAGAGCATAGAATTGGACAGCGTATATTTCCTCAAGGCGGGAGAAGTATGGGACGAAGATGAGGAGGAAGAAGATGACTAAATTCGAATATCCTCAGGTTGGCGAAGTTATATATCGCGACACCCTGCCCAACGGTCTGCGTCTTTCCGTTATGACAAAGCCTGGTTACAGCCGCTGCCATGCCTATTTTGCCACCAATTACGGCGGCGCCGACCGCCGTTTCCGTCTCGGCGGGAAGTTCATCGATACTCCAGCAGGCGTTGCCCATTTCCTCGAACACAAAATGTTTGATATGCCCGATGGCAATAACGCCCTTTCCGAGCTTGCAGCCAATGGCGCAGAGCCCAACGCCTACACTGCCGCCAATATCACCGCCTATTACTTCGACTGCACCAATTCCTTTTACGAAAATCTGGAATGTCTGCTCCGTTTTGTCTCCACCCCCTACTTCACCGAGGAAAGTGTGAGCAAGGAGCAGGGCATAATCGCCCAGGAAATCCGCATGTACGAGGATGAACCGGGCAGCGTTGTTTTTAACTCCCTTATGCAGTGTCTCTATGAGCACCACCCCATTCGTGATGATGTTGCGGGTACCGTTGAATCCATTTCCAAAATAAGCGCCCAGACTCTTTATAACTGCCACAAGGTTTTTTATGCGCCATGCAATATGAGTCTTTGCGTTGTTGGCGATGTTGATCCTGAAAAGGTCCGAGCTACCGCATTGAGACTTTTGCCCACCGCTCTTGGCGAGGCTCCCGTGAAAGATTACGGTGAGGAGGAAGGCCTTCTCCCCTTCCGCCCCCGTTTCTACCGGGCAATGGAGGTTTCCGCTCCCCAGTTTATGCTTGGCTGCAAAATTCGCCCCGAAAGCCACGGTGCCCTTTCCCTCCGCCAAAAACTTCTCGCCGGCGCCGCCCTCAGCTACCTTTACTCCCGCTCATCCCCCTTCTACACCCGCCTTTACGGAGAAGGCATTATAAACACCGATTTTTACATTGAGCTCTACCACGCGGCGGATACTGCAACTATTCTGGCAGGTGGAGAGAGCCGTGACAGCGAACGGGTGCTGGCCGAAATGCTCGCCGAAGCACAAAAAGCTGCCGAAAAAGGTCTCGACAAGGCACTGTGGAGCCGTATAAAAAAATCCGCATACGGAGCAAGGGTGAGAGCGCTCAGCTCCTTCGGCGGACTTTGCGCCGCTATGGCCGATGCAGATTTCGCTGGATACAACTGTCTGGACTCCTTCTCTGTGATGGACTCCATCACCGCCGAGGAAGTGCAGGCCTTCATAAAGGAAAACCTCCGCCCCGAGCGCTTTGCAATGAGCGTAATTACCCCCACCGCAAAGGAGATATAAATAATGAGAGACGCAATAATTTCCTTCCCCATGTTCGGTGAAAACTTCGCCATCAATCCCCCTTATTGCATCAGCATAGGCACATTCTGCATATATTTTTACGGCATTATCATTGCTCTCGGACTGCTGCTCGCCATTGTTTACGGCGTAAGAAACGGTAAGCGCCTTGATATTGAGCCCGACACCATTTATGACCTTGTTATCTGGGGTGTTATCGCCGCCGTTATCTGCGCAAGGCTTTATTACTGCGTTTTCAACTGGAGCAGCTATGCCGCAAATCCCGCAAAAATCTTCGCCATCCGCGACGGAGGTCTTGCCATCTACGGCGGCATAATCGGTGCAATTATCGCCGTTTGGATCCGCTGCAGAATGAAAAAAATCAGCATTTTCCCCGCGTTGGATATCATGAGCTTCGGCCTTCTCATCGGTCAGTTCATTGGCCGCTGGGGCAACTTCTTCAACAGAGAAGCCTTCGGCTATGAAACCGATGTTTTCTGCCGCATGGGTCTCACCCTTAACGGCAGCACCATGTATGTCCACCCCACCTTTCTCTATGAAAGCCTGTGGAACGTTGTCGGCTTTGTTGCTATGCATTTCTACAGCAAAAAGCACCGCAAGTATAAGGGGCAGTTTTTCATCCTCTATGTGTTCTGGTACGGTCTCGGCAGAGCCTTTATAGAGGGCATGCGCAGCGACAGTCTCTGGCTCATCCCCGATGTTATCCGTGTCAGCCAGCTTCTCGCCGCCGTCAGCTGCATTGCCGCTCTTGTTATCTACATCCTCAATTCCCGCCGCCTCAAGGCAGGACGTAAGGTGGTCTTCGGTGCAAGCCTTGACGCGGAAGACACAGATGCTATAATAGAGGAAGAACCGGTGGAAATTCCCGCCGAACAGACAGAGGAAAACAAAAATACAGAGCCCGAAAAGCCCGAAGGCGAAGGCTCGGAACAATAAAAGCAGGAGGCAAACATTATGGCAAATTTCAAATCCATCAAAGATAAGCTCCTTATTAAGCTCACCAAGCTGGCTGGCGACACCAAGGACTTCGCAGGCAAGGCAGCCGACAAAACCAAGGATTTTGCCGAGGTTGCAGCGGATAAAACCAAGGACTTTGCCGAAAAGGCCGCTGACAAGACCAAGGATTTTGCTGAAAAGGCCGCTGACAAGACCAAGGATTTTGCTGAAAAGGCCGCCGACAAGGCAAAAGCAACCGCACGCATTGCAAAGCTCAACATAGAAATTTCCTCCGAGAAGGACAACATGAAGAAAACCTACCTTGAGATAGGCAAGCTCTATTACGATACTCACAAGGAAAATCCCGAGGGCTTCTTCATCCAGCTCTGCGAGGAAATCGCCCTTGCCGAGAAAAACATCGCCGACAAGCAGGCCGAAATCGAACTTCTCAAAGCAGATGACAATGATGAGTCCATCGAGGTTGAAATCGAGCAGTATCCCGATGAGGAAGCTGACGAGGAAGCAGACGATGATATCGTTGTGGAAATCGTCGAAGAGCCCGCTGAAGAGGCTGTTGAAGAAGCCGTCGAAGAGGCTGTTGAAGAATAAAACTACATAGCAAATCAGGCCGTCTATTGCGGCCTGATTTTTATTATACAAAATGCAGAAAAACTCTCTGAAACCCATTGGTGTGTTTGTGAGAAAAACACATTTTCCTCACAGGCGCACATTTTTTGCTTGATTTTGCCTTTCCGCAGTGCTACAATGACTACTGTAAAAATGAATATTCCCTTTGAAACCGTCTGAATTGAAAAAAAACTGACGGCGGAGGGAACTCTGGAGAATCTCATTTAATTGAGTACCGAAGGTGCAAGGCCGATTGGCCGAATCTCTCAGGTAAAAGGACAGAGCAGGCAGAGATGACCTTTCTTGTCTGCAAAAACTTTTTTTCCGGAGTTGCGAAAATTCGCAGCTTCGTTTTTTTATCCCCCGAATCAGGAAAAAGAAAAGAGAGGAAAATCATCATGTTGGAATTCTTTGCAAACATCGAATCCGCACTTTACCCCATCGTCTGCAACATCAACTCCTATTTGTCCAGTTATATCCTTGTTGTTCTGCTTATCGCGGTGGGTCTTTTCTACACCATTAAGACCCGCTTCGTTCAGGTCAGATGCTTCGGTGAAGGCCTGCGCCGGGTTTTCGGCAATCTCTCCCTCCGCGGCGGCAAGCAGAAAAGCGGTATGAGTTCCTTCCAGGCTCTTGCAACCGCTATTGCAGCTCAGGTCGGCACCGGCAACATCGTTGGTGCTTCCGGAGCTATCCTCGTAGGCGGCCCCGGTGCCATCTTCTGGATGTGGATTATCGCCTTCCTCGGTATGGCCACCATCTATGCTGAGGCTACCCTCGCTCTCGAAACCCGCGAAACCGACGAAAACGGCAACATCAAGGGCGGCCCCGTTTACTACATCACCCGCGCATTCAAGGGCGGCTTCGGCAAGTTCCTTGCAGGCTTCTTCGCAGTTGCCATCATCCTCGCCCTCGGCTTCTTCGGCTGCATGGTTCAGTCCAACTCCATCGGTTCCACTATGCAGACCGCTTTCGGCATCCCCACTTGGGTCATGGGTCTTGTTCTCGTTATCATCTGCGCTATCATCTTCCTCGGCGGCGTTCAGCGTCTCGCCTCCGTCACCGAAAAGATCGTTCCCATTATGGCAGGTCTCTTCCTCGTCGGCGGTATAATCGTTCTCCTTGCCCGCATCACCTATCTCCCCGCCACCTTCGGCATGATCTTCAAGTATGCATTTATGCCTCAGGCCATCATCGGCGGCGCTATCGGCGCTGCGCTGAAGGAAGCCATTTCTCAGGGCGCAAAGCGCGGCCTCTTCTCCAATGAAGCCGGTATGGGTTCTACTCCCCACGCGCACGCACAGGCCAATGTCAAGACTCCTCACGAGCAAGGTGTTGTTGCAATGATGGGTGTTTTCATTGATAGCTTCGTTGTTCTCACCCTCAACGCACTTGTTATCATCTGCACCCTCTACACCGCCGACGGTCCTCTTGCAGGCGGCTACACCGGCGCCATCACCGATGTTATCAACAAGGCAAACCTTTCTCAGACCGCTTTCGGCACCGTCTTCGGCGAAGGCTTCGGCGCTATCTTCGTTGCGATCTGCCTCTTCTTCTTCGCATTCTCCACCGTTCTGAGCTGGAACCTCTTCGGCAAGATAAACGTTCAGTATCTTTTCGGCAAGAAAAATCCCAAAGTCTGCACCGTTATCTACACCGTTATTGCCCTCGTTTTCATCTTCCTCGGCACTCTGGTCTCCAACGACCTTGTTTGGGAGCTCACCGACGCATTCAACTATCTGATGGTTCTCCCCAACGCTCTCGCTCTCTTCGCACTGAGCAGCATCGTTGTTGCAAGCGCCAAAAAGGGCATCGCAGCCAACAAGGAAAGAAAGGCTGCCAGAAAGGCAAAGTAATCCCGCAAGAAATAAAAAAGACGGACATCAAATGGTGTCCGTCTTTTTTATTTTAGGATTGCAGGCTGAAGCTGTGATCACCGGGAGTAAGAGACAGCTCCAGTCCCGGCAGGCGAAGCCTTGCCTTAACTCCGTAAGGAACCTTAACATCAACAAGAAGCTTTCCGTCCTTCTTCTCCCAACTGCAGGAGGCCAGACCCCAGGGACTTTGGAAGGCGCATTTTGCACCTTCAAGGCCGCAATCTATGCAGGGGGCATAGTCAATTTCCGCCCATCCGGGGGCTTTGGAGCACAGACCTCCAATTTTGCGGTATATAAAACTTCCCACGCTGCCCAGAGAATAATGGTTATAGGAGCTGGTGCTTATCGTGCCGTCAGGCCGCACCGCATTCCAGTTTTCCCAAATGCTGCTTGCGCCCTTTTCCACCTGATAAAGCCAGGAGGGACTTTCCTTGCGGAACAGAAGCTTCCATGCAAGATCCTCATATCCCCGGTCATAAAGCACGTCAAGAAGATGGGGTGTTGAAACAAAGCCCGTATCAAGAGCTCCGCCGTTATCTTCAATAAGTGCGGCAAGGTGCTTCACCGTTTTTGCCCCCAGCTCTCCCGAGCATACACCGGAGACAAGAGCCATAACGTAAAGACCCTGAAGATTACCCTCCACCCGGCCTTCCGCGTCAACAAAGCGCTCTCTTACAGCATTTCTTATATTGCAAAGGAGCTCCTTAGCCTTGTTTATCCTGCCCTCATTTTCCTCAAGAGCCCCGAGAACCTGAATGTAGGCCTCAACAGTGACGGCATACTGGCAGGCGGCTATCACCGGGGCGGTAACGGCTGTGCCGCCCTCAATATCATTTTCATAGCTGGGTATCATCCAGTCGCCAAAATGGTAGCCTCCGCTCCATATATAATCGGTGGAAGCGGATTCTATATAAGCAAGCCACTTCTCCATCATGGGAAGATTATCCTTAAGGAGGCTCTTATCCCCGCTTGCTTTGTAAAGACAAAGGGGCAAAAGCACGCAGGCATCGGACCAGACGGAGGAGGAATTCCAGCCGTTTGTTTTTATCTGCATCTTTGTCTGCTCAGGATAGGAGGGGATCACAATGGGGATACTGCCGTCCTCTTCCTGAGAAAGGCGCATCTGACCCAGCCACGGCTTAAGAAAAGACGAAAGATCGTAGTTGAAACAACCCGTTGGGGCAAAAACCTGAATATCCCCCGTCCAGCCGGCCTTTTCTCTCTGAGGACAGTCTGTAGGCACGGAAACCATATTTGCCCGCACAGAGTTTTTTATGTTGCGCTGGAAGCGGTTGAGTCCCTCGTGGGAGCACTCAAAGTGACCCAGCTCATCCAGCGGTGTGCCTATCTTCAAGGCACGAAGAGAGAGTATTTCCTCCTCCGATGCCCCTTCGATACGCAAGTATCTGAAGCCATGATAGGTGAAAAGGGGGCAGAATTCGCTTACGCCGCCGCCGCAGACAAGCTTATCCTGCTGATCCTTGTTTCTTCCAAGAATGTTGCGGAAAAAGTTACCCTCACCATCAAGAGTCTCGCTGTGATCAAATACAAGCTCCCTTCCCTCCGGGCATTGGAGGGAAACTGACACAACACCCGCAAGGCATTCACCGAAGTCCGCAATAAGCTCCCCACGGGGACTGCGGAAAATTTCTTTAGGCTCAAGGCTCTCCCATACGCATACCGGCTCATGGCACTGAAGGCGAAATATGTTTTTAGGTGCATCTATAAGGATGCATTGACTGAAATCACCCTTTGACGCGCTTAGATCCCATTTTTCGCCCATCATAAGATCGGAATATTTTATATGGCTTTCTCTGCAAAGGAAGCTTCCGTCACTGCAAAGGAGCTTTTTCTCTCCGCCACATTCAATTTCCATCTGGGCAATAAAGCCAAGTCTGTCTCCGTATTGGCAGCTATGGCCTGTGAGTCCGATTCGGCCTGACCACCAACCGTCAGCCAACAGAATCTCGAGGCGGTTTTCTCCGGTTTTCAAAAAGTCCCGGAGATCATAAAGCTGATAATATATAAGGCTTTCATAGGGTGAATTTTCCGGCGCAAGGCGGCTTTCGGAAACCGGTTTTCCGTTCAAACGCAGGGAGTAAACTCCGTGGGCACTGCAATAAAGCATCGCTCTTTCGGGCAGCTTATCAAAATAAAAATCCTTCCGCAGTTCCTGCGCGGGGCGCAGTCTGTCATGACCGCCAAAATGGTCGGGCATAGGAACAAATTGCTCAAAAAATAAAATATCCCGCTCCCGTATTCCCTCCAACTGCACCGGCTCAATCCAGTTTGCGACCCACTCCTCACCCATAAATCCGGTATGGAGAGTTATCTCCCTGCTGCTGCCGCCTTCAATTTCGGCGCGCACACTATAAGTGCTTTTAGGCATAAGAGGCAGATTTTCAAAGTAGCTTTCCGGAGCAAAGGGCAGCACGCCGCTATCCCATACGGGCTCCTCTCCCCGGAAGATGGCAAAGCGCATGGTTTCCGCAGGTCCCTCCTTGAAAAGGGAAACGGAGATTGCCTTATCTTCGCTCAGCGCAACGCCGCTGCGGCCATTAACCTTAAACAGATATATGCTGCTTTTTTCCATCAATTTTCTATGCTCCCTTCTTCCGCATAGCGCTTTTTATATTCCCGGGGCGGCATACCGTAAACCTTGCGGAAGGTTCTTGAAAAATGGTCTATGCTGTCATAACCCACCGCCTCGGATATCTCGCTTATTTTCATTGGAGTATTGAGCAGATACTCCAGAGCTCTGTTCATCTTCAAAGACCGCAAAACATCGGTGAAATTCTGGTTCATCTTTTTGCGGATAAGCTTGCTGAGATAGGTTTCGCTGAAATGGAAGGTCTTCGCCAGACCGGAAAGAGTCACCGTACGGTAATTTTGCTGTATATAGTTCAAAACCAGCGCAAAGTCAAAATCACGCTCGGAATATCCTTCATAGTGATACAGGGTCACCGCGGCATTGGCGGCCCTCAGTGCTCTTGCAAGATACAGGTTCAGAAGGTTAACCGCGCAGCTATTGGAAAAACGGTCCACCATATTGCACTCATGCACAAGCTGCTTGATAGCTTCATTTGTCAGCTCGTCATTTCCGGTTTTCAGCAATATGTAATTGGCTCTTCTTGGCTCATACAAACTGTTTCGGAAAAACAGGCTCATAAGTTCCTTTTGAGACAGCATGTTTCCGAAAAGGGTATCAAAGGTGCTTTGGCGAACAACTATTGACACGGATAAGCATCCCGGTTCAAGAGGAAGGCTATGTCCGGACATGGGGGACACAATACAAAGTTCGCCTTCGGAAAGCCTTACATTCTCACCCTCAAAGGAAAAAGTGCAGCTGCCCTTCAGCACGTGGGTTATCTCAAAAAATTTATGAAAATGAGGAATCTCCACCATATATGGCATATTCATAAGGCAAAATACATCCTTGCCCTCGGGGAAAAGCTCGTCTTCATCTATAGTGGGATCCGTCATATAGCTGTTGGTATGCGGCAGTATTGAATCGACATAAACGCAGGTATCTCTAAGATAATTTTCAAATTCCTCAACGCTCATATTGGAACGAAAAGGCGGAGTTCCCGGGAAAGCTTTCAGAAGCTTAGCCTCCCGGCGCAGTTCTCCAACCGCTTCCGGAAAAGAGCAAAAACGCCCGGTTTGACGATATTTTTCTACAATAAAATCATAGACTTGCCCTATGGTTGTATAATTTTTGTCAATGCTCACAATAAAGTGCCCCCCTTCTCTCCAGCTTAAGTATATCCGTTTTGTATGGTCGCTGTCAACGCGCGAGGCAAAAAAAGTCGGATTTTGGATTGGAAATTGTGTATACGGAAGGACGCCGTTTTGATATATTATGCTTATAAAGTTGTACCCCTTTGGGGGACAAGTATTAAAACGGGGTGAAAAGACCATGAATGAAGAGCTTTTGATCGTTGAAACCAAAGAGCTTTGCAAAAATTTCGGTCCCACCATTGCGCTGAATCATGTAAATCTGAAGATTTACAAAGGTCAGATCACAGGACTTATAGGTGAAAACGGCTCCGGCAAATCCACCATCACTTCCATTTTGGCAGGCATGCAGCCCGCCACCAGCGGCGAAATCTACTACAAGGGAAATCTTCATAAGGTTTCCACTATGATTGAGGGCTCCGAAAAAGGTATTGGCATGATAGTTCAGGAGCAGGGTTATGTTCCCGGTATAAGTATTGCCCAGAATATCTTTCTCGGCAAAGAGGACCGGTTCCGCCGGGGCATAGGCATTTCCCGCTCCGCAATGAACAAGGCCGCTCAGAAGGCTTTGGATAATATCGGCTGTCCGGACATCGATGCCGCGCAGCTTATCGACAGTCTGAACATTCAGGACAGAAAGCTGGTTGAGCTTGCCCGCGTTATGGCAACAGATCCCGAGGTTCTCATCGTTGACGAAACCACCACCGCTCTCAGCCAGAGAGGCCGCGAAATTATTTATGGCATTATGAAGAAGATGCGCGATGAAAATAAATGCGTTATCTTCATCTCCCACGACCTTGACGAGCTGATGGAAATATGCGACCGCATGGTTGTTCTTCGCGACGGAAACTATATTGCCGCTCTGGACAGAAGCGAATTTGACGCAAACATTATAAAAAAGCACATGGTCGGACGCGAAATGGGTGAAAAATATTACCGCGCCGATTATGAATGCAAGCTCAGCGACGAGATTTTGCTCGAAGTGAGAGATGTCACCTCAGGCTCCGGTCTGCTTATGAACTTTTCCATGGATGTTCATAAAGGCGAGATCCTTGGTATCGGCGGTCTTTCCCACTGCGGAATGCACGAGCTTGGAAAAGTCATTTTTGGCGACGAGAAGCTCCTCACCGGCTATGTCAAGCATCTCCCCTCCGGTCAATGCATAGAAAGCGCGGCTCAATCCACCGCTCTCGGCTTCGGTTATGTTTCCAAGGACCGCGACAAGGAAGCACTTGTGCTGGCCGCTTCCATCCGGGACAACATCGCCTCCGCCGCTCTGGACATAATCAATAAGGGTATACTCATCACTCCCGCTGCAGAAAAGGCCTATGTGAACGCTCAGGTTGAGTCCCTCTCCATAAAGTGCGCCTCCATCGACCAGAATGTTCAGTTCCTCTCCGGCGGCAACAAGCAGAAAGTTGTTTTCGGAAAATGGGTCGGCAAAAACTGCGACATTCTTATTCTCGACTGCCCCACCCGCGGTGTTGATATAGGTGTCAAGGCCGCAATGTATCAGCTTATCGAGGATATGAAGGCCGAGGGAAAGACCATAATAATGATTTCCGAAGAGCTTACAGAGCTTATCGGTATGGCAGACCGTCTGCTCATTCTCAAAGACGGCAGCCTTGCAGGAGAATTTATGCGTTCTCCGGAGCTCAGCGACAGTCAGATTATTGACTGCATGATCTGAGGAAGGGGTGAAGTTATGAAGATGCTTTCCGAAAAACTTAAAAACTATTTCCCCATCATTGGCTTTGCCCTTGTTGTGATTATCTTCAGCATACTCACAAAAGGCAAAATCCTTGCCGTCTCCACCCTTCAGGGTATGCTGGCAACTGTTATGCTCACCGCACTTGTCAGCATCGGCTCCGTATTCGTATTCGGCTCCGGCTGCTTCGATATGTCCATGGGCGGCACCCTCTGCATGAGCGCCGTTGTCGGCTGCTATGTGGGTATTGCCACCGGCAGCGCCCTTATGGTGTTTGTGGGCTGCCTTGCCACCTCCCTTATTCTCAATATACTCAAGGGCATATTCGCAGCCTATGTTGAAGTTCCTCTTTTCATCGTAACCATCGTTTTGGGCTCCATTCTGAGCGCTCTTGTTCTTGTTTTGATGGGTACTGAAACCACAATTTTCTTCAGCAACGCTGTAAAACCCATCATCACCCTTAACGACACCCAGCTCACATGGCTCAACCTTGCCGTGCTTATTGTCTACTTCCTCGTCTGCCTTTTCCTTTTCAACTACACCAGACTGGGACGGGAGGTCAAGCTCCTTGGCGGAAACGCCGTAACCTTCCGCCAGACAGGTCTTAAGCCCGCAAAGGTTAAAATTCTCGCCTTCGTTGTTGCAGCTTTCGGCGTTGCACTGGCAGCATTTGTTATGCTCATGCGCACCCGCACCGCAGGCTCCGCCACGGGAAGCTCTATGGGTACCGATGTTATGGTTGCCCTTGTTCTGGGCGGTATGCCCCTCACCGGCGGTCCCCGCAGCCGCATAAGCGCCGGTCTTGTCGGCTCTGCCACCATCACGGTGCTCAACATGGGTCTTACCATGATGAACCTTTCCACTTCCACCATACAGATTTTCCGAGCCATAGTCTTTCTTGCCGTTGTTTATGTGGCAAGTATGACCTATCGCACCAAGCTTCTCCCCCGCTGATTTTCCCGTATGTAAGCAGACTCCGATCTGTTTATATATAAAAGTGCATCCAAAAAAAATTTAGGAGGAAAACGTAATTATGAAAAAGCTGATTGCTCTTCTGCTGGCTCTTGTTATGGTTGTCGGTCTCGTCGCTTGCGGCGGCCAGCCTGCTCAGCCCGCAGATCCCGCAGCTCCTGCTGCTCCCGCAGATCCCGCAGCTCCTGCAGATCCCGCTCCCGCCGGTCCCCAGACCGATTCCAAGGGCCGCTATCCCGCAGAAACCATCAAAATCGGTTTTGTAAACTATGACCCCACCGCTGAACAGTGGCTGGTTCTCGAGAGCTACTTTGAGTATCTCGCCGAGGCTTACAACATCGAAATCATGGCTTCCGAGGCTCTCAACTCCGCTGAAGGCGAGCTGGCCTTCATCGATGCCTGCGCTGCTGCCGGCTGCGACGCTATTTTCGGTTACTACAATGTTTCCAACGAACAGGCTCTCCTGAAGGCTGCTGAGTACGGCATGTACTACTTCGGTCAGGGCGCCAACAAGGCTATTGTTGATAATCCCGAAATCATGGCTAATCCCTACTACCTCGGCTCCTTCTATGTTGGCAACGCTGACTACGAATACGGCTACGGCTGCATCGAGATGCTGGTAGAGGCCGGCTGCAAGAAGATCGCCGGCGTTTCCGGCGGTAAGAACTTCGGCGTTCAGATGTTCATTGACCGTTGGCAGGGCGCTATGGACGCTATTGCTGACTTCCAGGCCAAGGGCGTTGAAATCGAGCTCGTTTACGAAGTAGCAGGCTTCCCCGGCACTGACGGCGGCTTCGAGGCAGGTCAGACCACCGTTCTCGGCATGGACGAGGTTGACGGTATCTTCTCCACCCTCACCGCTCTCATGTGGATCAAGCCCATGCAGGATGCAGGCAAGTTCGGCCAGGTTAAGGTTGCTGCTGCAGGCGAAACCATGTCTGAGGCTGCTATCGGCATGTTCGGCGCCGGCTTCTATGTTGGCACCGCCACCGAGATCATCGACGTTTTCGGCATGGGTATCCCCCTCATCATCAACGCTGTTGAAGGCACTCCCATCCGCAACGCTGACGGCACCGCTCCTCTGATTGACGCAGGTTGGTGGAAGGTCACCAACGTAGAGCAGGCCGGTTACTATGGCTCCATCCAGGGCGGCGACAACGGCTGGGTATTTGACCAGGACGACATCCGCGAGCTGCTGGTTGCCTATAATCCCGATGTTACCGTTGATGATTACAAGGCTCTCTACACCGCTGTTACCGCTGAAGAGGTTCAGGCTCGTCACTAAGCCATTTGCTTTTCACACGAAACTATTACCCTAGGCTAAACAGGGGCAGGGGCGGGTTATCCGCCCGCCCCACACCCTGAAAAAAAGAGGTGCACTTATGAACAAACTCGTTCGTATACTGAAAAATTCCCTCATCACCGTTGCCCCCGCCATTATTGTTTATCTTCTCTTCATGCTGGCCACTACTCTCTTCGGTGAGGCCGGTTTCGGCGTTGGCGGCGACCTTAAAACCATACTATATAACACCCTTTATTCCGGCTTTATAGCTCTCGCACTGAGTTATAACCTGACTTCCGGACGCTTTGACTTCTCCGTAGGCAGCGTTCTCCTGCTTTCAGTTATAGGCGGCGGAAACCTTGCCAAAGAGCTTGGTATGGGTCCGGTTATGATGCTTCTGACCTGCCTTGCCATCGGTATGTCCTGCGGCCTCGTCTCCGGCATCGTTTATATCACTCTCAAGCTGCCTCCTATGGTATCCTCTCTGGGCGTTGCCATGGTATTCGAGGCGATAGGCTTCACCATTAACAAGGGTAAGGGCGTTCGCCTTATGACAGAGTTCGACCTGCTTATCTGGAGCGAACCTGTTTACAGCATTCTGCTTACCGCAGTTGTCCTTATCATATTGATTTATCTTCTGAACTTTACTAAATTCGGCTATAACTGCCGCTCCCTCCAAACCGGTCAGAAAAATGCCGTGGAGGTCGGCGTTAATGAAAAGAGCAACTCTGTTATCTGCTACATCATTGCAGGCGCTATGATGGCCTGCGCCGGTGTGCTCTTCCTTTGCAAGAACGGCATGGTAGCCCCCAAGGCCGGTCTTTCCAGCTCTTCTTATATGATGAGCGCCTTCCTGCCTATGTTTATCGGTCAGGCTCTCGCCAGATATTCCGACAGAAACATAGGAACCATGATAGGCGCTTTCTGCCAGGCTTGCCTCACCTCCGGTCTTGTCAAGCTGGGCTGCGGCAGCTCTCTTAAAACTGTCCTGGACGGCGTTGTTGTTCTGCTCTTCCTTGTTTACACCTCCAACAGCTATAAGTTTGCTCTGCGCCATGCATGGAAGGAAAAGAAGGAGAAAGCTCTCAGTCTCATAAAGAACTAAATTGCAATACTCATAATTCTTCAAAAACACAAAAAGACCCCCGCGGCATACTGCGGGGGTTTTGATTTATGAAAGGAGATATATTTTTATGGAACCTAATCTTATTGAAATATTCGGCTCATACATGAGCTGGAAAATAAACGAGGACACCTGGATTATCAATTTTATGGGCGGTTCTCAGAATATGTATCTTCTTGAAGGCGAGGACAGAGCTCTGCTTATAGATACCGGCTGGGGCGCAGGCAATCTCCGGGAGTATGTTGAAAAGCTCACCGATAAGCCCGTTATAGTTTTTAACACTCACGGCCATCTTGACCATTCCGGCGGCAACGGCGAATGGGAAAAGGTTTATATGCTCCCCGGTGGCAAGGCAGATATTTACACATGCTACCGTCTGCCCTTTGACGCAAGCAAACTCCCTTATCCCAACTATGAGTGCGTTTTTGTAAAGGACGGCGATGTTTTCGACCTTGGCGGAAGAAGCATAGAGCTCATCGACATTTCCTCCCACTCCAACGGCTCTCTGGCTTTTCTGGATAAGAAAAACGGCTTTCTCTTTGTTGGAGATGAGCTGGAAAGCACCCAGGTTCTCATGTACGAGACCGAGGCCATTCCCGGCTACGACTTCGTGCTGGACAGCAAGCTGAGAGCTCACCACGCAAACATGCTGAAGCTCCTTCAGCGCAAGGGCGAATGGACCAGCATTCTTCCCGCCCATAACGGCGCACCCATTGCCCACTCTTATCTTGACGACTTCATCGGTCTTGTTGAGCGTATCTATCAGGGCGATGCTATAATCGAGGATAAACTCAACCATAAATATGCCGAGGCCGGTGACCCCGAGCACAGGCTTTGCCGTGTGCGTTGGAACAAAGCCTCCTTCTTCGTAGTCAAAGAAGATCTTCTGGCTATATGGGGAAGCAACACTCTTTAATTATTGTGAGGTAAACCATGCGCTATACAAAATGGAACGATGGCTGGAAGTTTTGGGAGGAAAAGGATGCCTTTTCTCTTGTCTGGAACGTTCCCGAGAACGCCAGAGATATATGTCTGCCCCATGACGCTATGATGGAGGTTTCTCCCCGTCCGGACAGCGTCAACGGCGGCGATACCGGCTTCCGCGACGGAGGAAGCTATGTATATGTTAAGCAGTTTATTGCTGATGAGGCAATGGGAGGCGAAGTAATTTACCTGAAATTCGAGCGGATATATATGAATGCCCTCGTATACCTCAACGGTCAGCTTGTTGCCCAGCGCCCCTACGGCTACAGCGGTTTTCTCGCCCCTTTGAACGATTATCTTAAGATAGGCGAAGAGAATGAACTGAGAGTTCTTGTTAAAAATATAGGCCCCAACAGCCGCTGGTATTCCGGAAGCGGAATTATAGGCAATGTCTGGCTTCTTCGCGGTAATGCGCTGCACATCAGCGACTCCGCTCTTAAGCTCTCCACCGCTTACATCGAAGAGGACTATGCGGCAGTTGACGTTTCTCTTGAGCTTTGCAACCGGGATTTCCGCGCCCACAGCTTTGAAATTTCTCTGAAAATATACTCCGGCGCATCCGAGCTTTGCGCGGAAACCTCTCTGCCCCTCAGCCTTGGCGGCTCCAAAACCGAGACCATCAAGCAGCGTATGCTTGTTCCCTCCCCCAAGCTTTGGAGCGCCGAATGCCCCGCCCTCTATAGCTGCCGCTGCGCTCTTACTATCGGCGGCGAAACAATCGATAGCAGCGAAGCAAGCTTCGGAATCCGCAGCTTGAAAATGGACGCCATAGGCGGGCTGCGAGTGAACGGAGAAAAAACTCTTTTGCGCGGTGCCTGCATACACCATGATAACGGGCTTCTTGGAGCTATCAGCACATACTCCGCCGAGCTGCGCCGTGTCAAAAAGCTGAAGGAAGCGGGATTCAACGCAATCCGCTGCGCACATAACAGCGCATCTTCTCAGCTTCTGCGCGCCTGCGACGAGCTTGGTATGTACGTTATGGACGAGGCTTTTGATATGTGGACCCGTCCAAAAAAGGATAATGACTATGCTCTTCATTTCACGAAATGGTGGAAGGAAGACCTTGAGAGCATGGTAAACAATGACTTTAACCATCCCTGCGTTATAATCTATTCTCTCGGCAATGAAGTGCCCGAAGCCGGAACGGCTCAAGGTTCCGCTATCGGCAGAGAAATGGGTTCTTTTGTCAAGTCCCTTGACCCCAATCGCTATGTAACCGTATCCGTAAACGGTGTTTTCGCCTCCGGCGACTATGTCCCCCAGATTATGTCCGACGTTATCTCCTCCGCCATTGAGCGGGGCGAAGATGTTGGAAATGTCAACGACTTTATGACAGCTATGGATACTCACATGGACGAGATCGTAAAGCATCCTCTTGTCAGTTCCCGCCTTGATGCCGCAGCTGTAGGCTGTGACCTTGTAGGATATAACTACATGGCCTCCCGCTATGAGCCCGACAGCATCAAGTATCCTCACCGGGTTATGGTAGGCAGCGAGACTTATCCTCCTCATATTGCCCGCAACTGGGCTCTTGTGAAAAAACTACCCGCCGTGATTGGCGATTTCACCTGGACCGGCTGGGATTACATCGGCGAGGCCGGTGTTGGCGTTCCCGCATACAGCTTTGGCGAAGGCGGCTTCGGCGCCCAATTCCCCTGCCAGCTCAGCTATTGCGGAGATATTGATATAACAGGTTTCCGCCGTCCTCTTTCCTACCTTCGCCAGATTGTTTTCGGTTTGAGAAAGGCCCCCTATATCGCTGTGCAAAACCCCGCCCACCGGGGAGACAGACTCATCAAAACCCCTTGGGTGCTCAGCGACAGCTCCAGCAGCTGGTGCCACAGCGGATATGAGGGCGAAAGCCTTGTTATAGAGGTTTATTCCGCCGGCGATGAGACCGAGCTTTTCCTCAACGGCAACAGTCTCGGTAAAAAGAAAGCAGGAGAAGACTGCGGCTTTATCACATATTTCGAAGCGGAATATGCTCCCGGCAGACTGGAAGCGGTCAGCTATGAAAAGGGTGTGGAAATAGGCCGCTATGCCCTTGAAAGCGCGGGAAATGCCGCTGAAATACGCCTTGAGGCCGAAGAGAGCCCCGACGATATCCGGTACATCACCATCAGCCTTTGCGACAGCGAAGGCAGAGTTTGCGCCAACGCCTGCTCCGAGATAAGCATCCGGGAGGAAAACGCCCAGCTCCTCGGCTTTGGCAGCGGCGACCCCAAACCACCCTACACTTATAAGGAAAAACGCTGCCGTCTCCATAACGGAAGGGCTCTTGCCATAGTACGCTGCGGAGAAGGCGCCGTGCTTTATGTTGAAGGCGAAAACGGCATTACTGCAAAAATTAAACTCTGATTTTGGAGGACATCCTCTATGATAGATTATAAAGCCAAACCCTTTTTTCTTTCCGACGACGATATCCGCTGGGTAAAGGAAAGCCTTGCTTCCATGAGTACGGAGGATAAAATCGGACAGCTTTTCTGCCTGACCGACATAACAACGGACTGCGCTCAGCTTCAGGAGCTTATTAAGAAATACCGCCCCGGCGGTTTTATGTATCGCGCAGGCAGCGGACGGGATATACGCAGCGCCTATGCCGCTATGAATGCCGTTTCCAAAATTCCCATGCTCTATCCCTGCAATCTTGAAAGCGGAGGCAACGGCATTTCCCCCGAAGGCACCTTCTTCGGCCGTCCTATGGAGGTTGCCGCCACCGGCGACACCCAGCAGGCACGTCGCCTCGGATACGTTTGCGCTGCCGAAGGCACTGCCGTTGGCTGCAACGTGGCCTATGCCCCCATAATCGACATAGACTATAACTGGCGCAATCCCATTACCAATGTCCGCACCTTCGGCTCCGACCCCGACACCGTTTTGAACATGGCTTCCGCATATATGGACGGCATCAATGACTCTCCCCGTCCTATGGCCGTATGCATTAAGCACTTTCCCGGCGACGGTGTTGACGAGAGAGACCACCATCTTTTGCCCACAGTTAACTCCCTTTCCGCAGATAAATGGATGGGAAGCTACGGACGCGTTTACAAAGAGCTTATAGATAAGGGCGCGCAAACTCTGATGTGCGGCCATATAATCCAGCCTGCGCTGGAGCGTCTGGTGCAGCCCGACATTGCGGATAAGGACATGCTTCCCGCTTCCCACAGCAAAAACCTCATTCAGGGAATAATCCGAAAAAAGCTTGGCTTCAACGGTCTTATCACCACCGACGCCACCCCAATGGTTGGCTTTTCCGCTTTGAAAAGCCGGAGCGAGGCTTTGCGCCTTGCTCTTGCGGCAGGCGCGGATATGATAGTCTTCTGCAAAAATATTGATGAAGATTATTCCTCCATCCGGGATGGTATCGTAAGCGGTGAGATTTCATTGGAGCGTCTTGACGAAGCTGTGTGCCGTCAGCTGGCGCTGAAAGCAAGTTTGGGTCTCCACCGCAGCAGCCTTCCCCCCGAGGAAGCCATTGAGTTTCTCGGCTGCCCGGAACACAAAGACTGGGCAAGGGAATGCGCCGATAAGGCAATAACCCTTGTGAAGGACAATGCGTCCCTTCTTCCCCTCTCTCCTCAAAAAACAAAAAGAGTACGTCTCACCGTTTTGGGTGAAAGCACTCAGGGCGGTTTTGGCGAGTGCGACAGCATTGCCGAGCCATTCAAAGCCGCCTTGGAAAAAGCTGGCTTTGAAGTGCAGTTTTACGACTATGCATCTATGGAACGGGGCGAAATATTCACCTGCGGCGTTGAGGATATGAAAAAGAAGTTTGACCTCTCCATAGTTGCCGCCAATGTTGCAACCGGCTCAAACTACACCAGCCGCCGTCTGGACTGGATACCCCTTATGGCAGCCAATGAGCCTTGGTACGGCAAGGATATCCCCACCGTGTTTATCAGCTTCTGCAACCCCTACCATATGGTAGACGTGCCCTTTATAAGCACCTTCATTAACTGCTACAGCTCCAACACCTTCTGCGCGGAGGCTGCCGTTGATAAACTCACTGGAAAAAGCCCCTTTATCGGAAAAAGTCCCGTTGACCCCTTCTGCGGTGCATGGGGCGCAGAGTTTATGTAAGATTATATAAGAAAAGCCACGACGAAAGTCGTGGCTTTTCTTTTTCTACCTCGAGCAAAAAAAGAACCGCTCACATTTCTGTGAGCGGTTTTGGTGGACGATACAAGACTCGAACTTGTGACCTCCCGCACGTCAAGCGGATGCGCTACCAGCTGCGCCAATCGTCCG
>SVKK01000006.1 GCA_015068425.1 Oscillospiraceae bacterium
GCGCCAGTAGCTCAGCTGGATAGAGCAACTGCCTTCTAAGCAGTAGGCCAGGGGTTCGAGTCCCTTCTGGCGTGCCATTTTATGGTGGGTGTAGCTCAGTTGGTTAGAGCACCGGATTGTGGTTCCGGGTGTCGTGGGTTCGAGTCCCATTACCCACCCCACAAAGAAGCCGGGATTGGGAAACCTCCCGATCCCGGTTTTACTTTCCCCATACAGGGGTGTAGCCAAGCGGTAAGGCAAGGGACTTTGACTCCCTCATTCGCTGGTTCGAGTCCAGCCATCCCTGCCAGACCCTTCGAAACTGCCCTTGCAAAATTTAATATGCCCCAGTAGCTCAGTCGGCAGAGCACCTGCCTTTTAAGCAGGGTGTCCGCGGTTCGAATCCGCGCTGGAGCACCAAGAAAACAGCCTACACTTTCGGGTAGGCTGTTTTCTTTTGGTCACTCCCGAGGATTCGAAGTTTATGCCCCGGAGGGGTAAATCCGCGCTGGAGCATAGATTAAGCAAACCCCGTCGCATTCGGCGGGTGTTCGTAAAACAGTTAATGGAGCGTATCAATGCGATACGCTCCATTTTTGTATAGACATGGTTTGGGGCAGGCACGCCCCAACAAGAGTATGATGACAAATCTGGTATCATGGCAGAATTTTGCTCTTATGTAACAATCTTCTGAGAGAGGCTCCCTTTACACAAGGGAGGCTTTGGTGCGGTGCGAAACCGTACAATACGCACTACACCGAACGGTGTATAGAAGTGCGCCCTTACGGTTCGATAAATTGGAATTACAGATTGAAAGTCTCTTTTATCAGTCTGGCAACTGCAGCCGGCTCCATGTCAGAATTATCGATTCTGAGATAGTTTTCAAAAGTGATTTCTCCTTCATAACTGACGCACCTGTGATTCTGATCATCTTGGATCAAACGCTGGTTTGAAGTCTCTATGTCCCTTTTGGAAGCCTTGTTTTTCAGCCTGTTTTCAGAAACATTTCGCTTCAGTCTGATCTCTTGGGGAGCAATCAGTTCAACATAATAGAATTCTGTTCCATATGGTTCAAAAAAACCTTTGACGTGCTCTAGATACTCCCATTCCGAAGGCATGTCAAAATCCATCATCATGGTGAAGATCATCCCATAGTTTTTAGATGCGGCATAATTCCTAAAAATCAGATCCCTCATTTCATTGATCGTCTTCCCGTCGTATCTGCCGAAGATCTCGATCACCGGTTCAATGGTCATGTGGTTGTGAAAGAGCCTCAATTCTGTAATTTTTATCAATTCCTGACCAACTGTCATTTTCCCAACGGCAGCATCGCCGATGATAAAAACCAGTTTCATAGAGCACCTCCACAAATTCTTATTGGTAATATATAAGCGAGGGTTTAACAGCCTTCGCTTTTTCTATATGATGAAGGGGACTGGTCTGACGGAATTTCTTATTGGGACACCACGCCCGTCGATAAATGTGTCAGCCACCCTTCATCATTTATCGGTCTTTTGTTTTCATACTATCACGCGAAAGTGAATTATTCAAGAACAGGCACAGCGGATCGATCCGCTGTGCCTGCTAACTGTCTTATGACCACCGCCCATTCGCGGTGGGGTTTGCTTGCTGGTGCAAGATATTCAATTCCGGGAGAGCTGTATCTCCCCAACATTCCCCCTTGCAATATGCAGTGCGATAGTATAAAATCCCCATATAAGCCTCTTTTTTAACAATCTTCCCTTAAAACATATTGACGAGGCATCTGGAGGTAAAAAGATGTTAACAGCAAAGCAGAATCTTCTCGAAGTTATGAAGAAAGACGGCAATCCCGACCGTTTTGTCAAGCAGTATGAATTCCTGAACATTCTTGTTCCCGACACCTACTATATGGGCAACTATCCCATCATCCCCGGCTCCCCCAACGGCGTTGACCAGTACGGCGTTACCTGGACTCTCCCCATCGGACAGATGGGCGCATTCCCCCTCCACGACGACGAGCACCGCGTGCTGAAGGATATCACCAAGTGGAGAGAGCTTCTCCATCCCCACTATGTCCCCGAAGATCCCGGCTACTGGGGCATGCTCCACGGCATCGCCGCACAGACCGACCGCGAGAACCAGTATGTCTGCGGCTTCCACGCACAGGGCGTTTTCGAGCGTCTCCACGCTCTCATGGGTATGGAAGACACCTTCGCAAACTTCTACGAGGAGCCCGAAGAGATGCACGCCCTCATCGACTTCATCACCGAGCGCGAGCTGGACTTCGCAAAGACCCTTGTCGAAAAACTCCATATCGAGGCCATCTTCCATCATGACGACTGGGGCGCAACCGAGAACTCCTTCCTCTCCCCCGAGATGTTCGAAGAGTTCCTCCTCCCCGCTTACAAGAAGATTTACGGCTTCTATAAAGAGCACGGCTGCCTCATCATCCACCACAATGATGGCTACGCCAGAAACCTCGTTCCCTACATGATAGAGATGGGCATCGACATCTGGCAGGGCGTCATCCCCGCCAACGACATCCCCTCTCTCATCGAAGAGTACGCCGGAAAGATCACCTTCATGGGCGAAATCGAAACCCGCGTTCTGGACGTTCCCACCTGGACTCCCGAACTGGTCAAGGCCGAAGTTGAGCGCGCCTGCCGTAAGTGCGGCAAGCACGGCTTCATCCCCTGCCAGACCGCAGGCATGCCCATGACTTGCTTCGTTCCCTACGACATGATCAACGCAGAAATCGACCGCATGAGCAAGGAAATGTTCTAAACAAGCCTAAGAGAGACCGCCTAAATGCGGTCTCTCTTTTTCCATCACACCCATCACGCCGAATTAAAGCCTTCCCCTCGCTGGGAAGGCTTTAAAGCGGAATAATTACGAGGTACAGTCTCGGTGCTGCCGAACAGGCAGCTCTATGCAGCAGCGTCCTGAGCGGAAATCGAGGGAAGCACTCCAAGGTTTAGGCTTTGATTATGTGGCACAAGGTATTTTCCACCTCCGCACTTGGGGAGTTTCCAAAGAGGGGTTTTGAATCCCCTCTTTGGCCTGTTTTTCTTTCCATATTCTTTTTGCTGGCACAAAAAGAATATGGCCGTCGGAGACAAAACACCTCATCCGTCTGCCCTTCGGGCAGCCACCTTCCCCAAGGGGAAGGCTTTGAAGGTGCGTCCATAATTAGTTGCGTCGGGCCGGCCGGGTGTCCGGCCCCTACGAACGATGTTTTGCTGCGCTGCTATGTAGGGAACGGTCTTGACCGTTCCGAATAAGAACACCTCATCCGTCTGCCCTTCGGGCAGCCACCTTCCCCAAGGGGAAGGCTTTGTTAAACTGTTCCCTTGCCCCTTTTCCCGCGGCATGGTATACTCAAGAAAAAAGCCACAAAGGACATCATCCTATGAAAAAATTTGCAGTTTTCAGCGGCTTTCTCGGTTCGGGAAAAACAACGACTATGATTGCCCTGACAAAACATTTCTCCTCCCACCACGGCAAGGCCGCTATGATTTCCAACGACCTTGGCCATGGAGTGAGTCTTGCCGACAACAAGCTGGCGAGCCTTTCCGGCTGCAGCGCCTCGGAGATAACGGACGACTGCATCTGCTATGTGAATGAGCTTTTGGCAGAGAGGCTCAAGGCCTATTATGACGATGGCTTTTCTCTTGTCATCTCCGATATCCCCGGCTTCGGAGTGGGTGCCCTTGAACACGTCTACCACGGTCTGGCAGAAAAATTCCCCGGACGCTTTGAGCTTGCACCCTTCACAGTGCTTGTTGAGCCCCAAACCCTCTCCCTTCTGGAAAAGGGCTGCGCCGGAGAGCTTGAGTATATCTATGACACCCAGCTTAAAGAGGCAGATCTCATAGTTTTGAATAAGTGCGACAGTATAAGCGATGAGGAAAAGGCCTCCTGCCTTTCTTTTCTGGCGGAGCGCTATCCCCATGCCCGCACGGTGGCCATAAGCGCTCTCCGGGGCGAAGGTCTCGAAGCGCTCTCTCAGGCGCTTATAAAGGGAAAAGCCTCAATGCGCCTTCCCGATATAGGCTACGGGGGCGAGGCATTTATCTCCGCCATGGGCAGAATGACCGAGCTTTATATCCAATACCGCGCCATTGTCTGCTGCAATGATTTTGACGGCACCGCATATCTCTCGGATCTGGCGGAGCGCATTGCGGAGCTCATCCGTGCCGCAGGCCGCGAAATCCCCCATCTGAAGCTTTTGGCTTGGGAGGGCGAGGGTGATTACGCCAAGGTGGACCTTATCGGCGCCCACCGCGCTGTGGAGATAAACCACCGTTTCCGAAGCCCCGCAAGCGCTGTTGCGGTGCTCCTCAACACCAGCGCCGAATGTCCCGCGGATATTTTGGAGGACATCATCTTCGACGCGCTTTACTCCGTCTCGGAAAAATATCGGCTGGAGCTGCAGATATTCAAAAAAGAAACTCTCCCTATGGGATAAAAAAAGCCGCAGAGCGAAGCGCTCTGCGGCTTTTTTATTCTCAATTATTCCTCGGTAGTGGTGATGTCGGCATTCTCCAGAATAAAGGCAACTGCCTTCTTCTGGCGGATTTCACGACCCATATTTTCCTTGACATCCTCGCCGAAGAAGCCCTTGACCTGGTCAACGGTGAGACCGTACTGGTCAGCAATGAACTGGAACTCACGTTCGAAGTCCTCTTCGGTAACCTCAATACCTTCTCCGTCGGCAACAGCATCGAGAGCTGCGCTTACTCTTGCGCCGAATTCTGCCTGGTCGCGCTGCGCGTCGCGAAGCTCTTCCAGACTGCGGGCGGTGAACTGGAGATACTGGTCAAGGCTGAGTCCCTGCTGGCGGAGCTGCTGCTCCATACCTGCCAGCATACCGTCGATTTCCTTCTCAACGGACTCTGCGTCCAGCTCTATATCCTGGCAATTCTGAGCCAGATTGAACATCAGCTCGTCGATAACTCTGTTGTATGCCTGCTCCTCGGCGGAAGATGCCATCTGCTCTTTGAGCACGGCGCGCATCTCTGCAAGAGTGGGGAGACCTGCAATATTCTGTGCGAACTCATCATCCATCTCATAAAGGCTCTTTACGTGGATTTCATGAAGGGTGCACTTGAAGATGGCCTCCTTGCCTGCAAGGTCAGCGCTGTGGTAAACCTCGGGGAAGGTTACGTGAACATCAACCTGCTGGCCGATCTGAGCTCCTACGAGCTGCTCCTCGAAGCCGGGGATAAAGGTGCCGGAGCCAAGGACGAGACTCTGACGCTCTGCGGTGCCGCCTGCGAACTGCTCATCGCCTACGAAGCCTGCATAGTCAAGAATAACCTCGTCGCCATCCTGTGCGCATCTGTCGGTGATAACTTCGGTCTTGGTATTGGCCTGACGAAGCTTCTCCAGATATTCGGTGACTTCCTCTTCGGTGACTGCGTGTACGGCCTTAGTGGCTTTCAGGCCGATATATTTCTCTTTTTCCATGGGAATCCTCCTGATTTCCTGATTTTTCGAAGTTTTTACCGACTCACTATACTATAAAACCCCCGGCTTGGCAATAAATAATATTTCTTGCGCCATGATGGCGGAAACTGTATAATATTTTTGATGAAAGGAGCTGAATTGATTTGTATAACTATGTCAACGAGGATGTCTTCTTTGCCTGGTACGAGGAAAAGACGGGACTCAAACCCAACAAGAAGGCTCTTCTGGCGGAGCTTGCCAAGCAATATATGTCCTCCCGAAAGGGAGAGTTTGTCCTCCCCGCCGATAAGTGTTTGAGCGGAGAGAGCGAAAAATATTGCTTCAGCTTCGAAAATGTGGGCTGCTGCGGCGCCAGCACAATGTATTTTTATCTTTAATAAAAAACTCCGGCAGAGTTTTTTCTGTCGGAGTTAAATTTTTATTTCTTTGCTGCGGCGCGTCTTGCCTCTTCCCTGCGGCGCATTGTCGCGGCAACGCACTCATCGTGCTCGGCGGTTTCGGGGGCCACATAGCTCATAAGCCACTTGGCGCAGAGATCCATCCATACGCTCAGCGCCATATGCCTGTCGCTGCGGTAGGGGCCAACGCCTCCGGGGACACCTGTGGCAAAGCCGTGCTCGCCGTTTTTGAAAATATGCAGCTCATATTCAATACCCTTTTCCGCAAGGGCGGCAGCAAGCTTCAGAGAGTGGACAGCAGGTACAAGGCTGTCATTGGCGGCGTGCACCATAAATATGGGGGGAGTTTTCTCGCTGACAAAGTTATGGGGGCTCAGCTCATCGCACTGCTCGGGACTGGGGGTGGCGGTTCCGAAAATTGTCTTATTGCCCGCCATCATAATGGAGTTATTGGGAATTGCCTCGGCAAGATATTCCTCCTGATAGCGGTAATCTATGAGGGCATAGCCAAGCACAACTGCGAGAGGTTTGAAAACGCTGCTTTCCACTCCGAAATAATCCGCAAGGAAGCTATCGTGCCAATGCACCGCCATATTGGCGCAAAGGTTTGCTCCCGCGGAAAAGCCGGCAAGACTTATGCGATCGGTGTCCACGTGCCACTCATCCGCGTGCTGGCGGATAATGAGAATGGCCTTTGCCAGATCCAGCAGCTGGGCGGGATGGCGGGAGTCTATATCTCCGCAGCGGGAACCTACGGTGTATTCGAGGATAAAGGTCTGGTAACCCTTGTCCGCGAAGCGAAGGGCGGTGGTGTCCCCCTCCAGATCCACGGAGCAGAAAAGATATGCGCCGCCGGGGCAGACGATTACAGCAGGCAAAGCCTCAACAGCATCCTCCTGCATAGGCAGTGGGTTGCACTTTCTCAACATAGTATAAAGAGCCACATCCTCGCGGTCTTCCCAAAGGGGTATTCTTTCTGTTATCATAACTTACCCTCCGCTTTTATATAATTGCAGCTTTAGTATAGCATATCTTTCCGTGGCTGTGAATATTGAGCAAATAATTTTCCCTCCCCGGCATTTCGTTGTGGAAATGTCGAATTTCCTATGATATACTGTTGGTTAGCAGTTTTACTCCGGAGGCGAAGACTTGAAGAATTTTCTTAAAGGAATAGTTGTTGGTATCGGCGGCATCGCTCCCGGTCTCAGCGGCTGCGTTCTCCTCATCATTTTCGGTCTTTATCAGAAGACCCTTGATGCTTTCGGGCACCTTTTCAAGGATATAAAGAAAAACAGTCTCTTCCTGCTCCCTCTGGTTTTGGGAATGGCTGTAGGTGTTTTGCTTTTCAGCAAAATCATCGATTTCTTCATAGGCAACTACGAGATGCCCACCCGCTTCTGCTTCCTCGGTCTCATCCTCGGCACTGTCCCCATGGTTTGGAAGGAGGTCAGAAAAGATGGCTGCAAATGGTACCACTATGTTTGCATGGTTCTTGCTGCCGCCTTTGGCTTCTGGCTTTTTAGAGCAAACCCCCATCTTTTCCCCGAGGTCACAAACCCCAATGTGTTCCAGTCCATACTATTGGGCATTGCGGTTGGCGTCACCGCAGTAGTCCCCGGCTTTGACCCCACAGTTGTTCTCACCACCCTCGGCATTTACCGCATGTATGTCTCCGCGCTGGCAGATTTCGATGTTTCCATACTGGCGCCTATGCTCATCGGTCTCGCCTTGAGTCTTGTGGCAATCTCCCGCTTCATGACATTTCTTTTCAAGCGCTTTTACACCGCAACCTACTCCGTAATTTTCGGCATTTTCATTTCAATGATACCCAATATGCTTAACAAAAGCTGCGTTTTGGGCTTCAATTTGGCGTCGGCAATCTCCATCATTCTGCTTATAGCAGGCTTTTTTGTGTCTTATATTTTAGGGAAGAAGAGAGAAAATTAATGAAAAAATTCATCGGTTTTTATGACTACACAGTCATCATTACCTACCTGAGCATCATTTCCGCTGTTGTTGGAATGACCCTCGCCTCCAAGGGCTGCTTCACCGGCGCAATCATCTGTCTGTTTGCCTCCGGCGTATGCGATGCCTTTGACGGTATGGTCGCCCGCACCAAGAAAAACCGCAGTGAGGACGAAAAGAGCTTCGGCATCCAGCTGGACTCCCTCTGCGACGTGGTCAGTTTCGGCGCTTTCCCCGCCTTTTTGTGCTACTGCATGGGTGCAAACGGAGTTTTCGGCTATATCTGCATCTGCCTTTTCGCCCTCTGCGCCGTTATCCGTCTGGCATTTTTCAATGTTCTGGAAACCAAACGCCAGCAGGTTGAGGAAGGCACCAACAAGTTTTACCGCGGTCTCCCCGTAACCGCAATCTCCATTATTTTCCCCGCGATTTATCTTTTCCACGGTCTATTTAAATACTCCGTTTTCGTGGGCATACTTCACGGGATGCTCCTGGTGGTGGCATTTTTGTTCGTTCTGGATTTCCGCGTAAAAAAATTCGACCTCCGCAAGCTTTTTACCAAATAAGCCAAAAGGCCGTCTCCCATTGGGAGGCGGCCTTTTATTTTTTCTTGCCCCTTGAGCTGAGCTATGATATTCTTGTTGCAAGAAAGGTCGTTGGAGGTGGGCGCGTGGATGCAAGATTACTGGAAAAGCTGTCTGTGGTCACAGCGGAAGAACAAGAGATTTTGGACGGACGCCGCCATATTGACCGCAGCCTTTATATGCAGGATCAAAGCAGCACCGTCAACAGTCGGAAGCTTTTGGCCTCCGGCAAGCTTATAACCTTCCGTCCTCATACCCGCTTTATCCACTTCCCGGAGCATACCCACGACTATGTGGAAGTGATATATATGTGCAGCGGCGAAACTACCCACATTGTCAATGGCAGGAAGATCCGTTTGGAGCAGGGAGCCCTGCTGTTTCTCAATCAAAGCGCCACCCACGAGGTATGCAGAGCCGGAGAAAAGGACATTGCCGTTAATTTCATCGTGCTGCCGGAATTCTTTTCCGCCCCCCTCTCCATAATAGGCGAGGAAGAAACACCTCTGCGAAAATTTCTTGTGGACTGCCTTTGTGGGCGCAATTCCGGGGCGGGATACCTTTATTTCGATGTTTCTGAGGTAAAACCCATACAAAACCTGCTGGAAAATCTCCTTTGGATACTCATTCAGGAAACCCCCGCCAGACGGAAAATGAGCCAAATGACTATGGCCTTACTGTTTATGCAGCTTCTTGGCCACACGGAAACTCTAAGCACCGATGACCGGGAAGACAAGGTGGTCTGGCAGGTTCTGCGTTATGTTGAGAGCAACTATGTCAGCTGCAGCTTCGCGGAATTGGCGGAGCAGCTTCATTATGACGCCTCCTGGCTCTCCCGGGAAATAAAGCGTAAAACCGGAAAAACCTATACCCAGCTCATTCAGGAGAAACGCCTTGCCCAGGCGGCATTCCTCCTGCGCAACACAAAGCGGAATGTTTCCGATATCGCTCTTGCAGTAGGCTATGAAAACATAAGTTATTTCCATCGGATTTTTGCAGAATCTTTCGGAAAATCCCCCAAACATTACCGGGATGAGCGTTAGTGCAAGAGAGGACACTTTTTAAGAAAACAAAAGACCTCTTTTTTTGATTTTTATAGTGGTAAAATAATTTCATAATGCGAAAGGAGGGCTTTCTTTGGCTTATTATCTGGCAATTGATATTGGCGCGTCTTCAGGTCGCCACATCGTAGGCTGGCAGGAAAACGGCGCCATCCTGAGCAAGGAAGTTTACCGTTTCCCCAACGGCGTCCGGGAGGAAAACGGACATTTGGTCTGGGACACCGAGGCTCTGGTGAGCTCGGTTAAGCAGGGAATCGCCGCTGCAAAAGCTGAATTCCCCCATATTGAGAGTCTGTCCATTGATACCTGGGGCGTGGATTATGTTCTGATAAAAGGCGAAGACGAGCTTTACCCCGTTTATGCCTACAGAGACAGCCGCACCGAAGAGGTGATTGCGTCCGTTCACGGAAAAATATCCTTCTCCGGGCTTTACCGCCGCACCGGCTGCCAGTTTCAACCCTTTAACACCGTTTATCAGCTTTATGCCGATAAGCTGAGCGGGCGGCTGGAGGGTGTCACCGATATGCTGATGATGCCCGAATACCTTATGTGGAAGCTTTGCGGCGTCAAGGCAAGAGAATTCACAAATGCCACCACCACGGGTATGGTAAACGCTCAGACCGGTGAGTTTGATATGGAGATTGTGGAAGCTCTCGGCTATCCCGAACATCTATTCCCGAAGCTGAGCCATCCCGGCGCGGTCATCGGCGAATATGAGGGAATCAAGGTGGTTCTCTGCGCCACCCACGATACGGCTTCCGCTGTGGAGGGTATCCCCATGGAGGGTAAGCATCCCTATATCTCCTCCGGCACATGGTCCTTGCTGGGTGTGAAAACGCCTGAACCCATCACGGACGCAAGCAGCGAAAAAGCCAACTACTCCAACGAGGGCGGCGTGGGTTATAACCGCTATCAGAAAAATATTATGGGCATGTGGCTTGTAAACGAGCTGCAAAGGGAGCTATGCCCTGATATGAAGTTCCCGGAGATCGTAAAGCTGGCGGAAGCAAGCTCTTGCGACGCTCTTGTGGACGCGAATGCTCCCGAATTTCTCGCCCCCCGAAGTATGAAAGAAGCTTTCGACGCAGCTGCCGGAGGTATGCTGACTATAGGCGACTATTTCCGCTGCGCCTACCGCAGTCTGGCTCTCAGCTATAAGCGGGCCATCGACGATCTGGAAGCCAACACTACCTGCAGCTATGAAAAGCTCTACATAGTAGGCGGCGGAGCCAAAAACAGCTCCCTCAACCGCCTTACGGAAGAGGCAAGCGGCAAGAAAGTAATTGCGCTGCCCATTGAAGCAAGCGCTCTGGGCAATCTTAAAATACAAATGGAGGTCAAATAGTATGTCCTACGCTGAAGCAAAGGCCAAATACGCGGCCATAGGCATCGATACCGATGCAGCTATCGCGAAACTGAAGAACATTCCCGTTTCCCTGCACTGCTGGCAGGGTGACGATGTCCGCGGTTTCGACACCGACCCCTCTAAGCCCCTTACCGGCGGCATCCAGACCACCGGCAACTATCCCGGACGCGCCCGGACTCCCGAGGAGCTGATGGCCGATTTGGACATGGTGCTGAAGCTCTGCCCCGGAAAGGCAAAGATGAATCTCCATGCCTCTTATGCCATTTTTGAAGAGGGCGACTGGGCCGACCGTGACGCTCTGGAACCCAGACATTTCAAAAAATGGGTGGACTTCTGCAAAGAGCGCGGCCTGGGCTGCGACTTCAACCCCACCTTCTTCTCCCACCCCAAGGCCAAGGGTCTCACACTCTCCTCCCCCGACCCCGAGATCCGCAGCTTCTGGATAGACCACGGCAAAGCCTGCATCCGCATCTCCGGCTATCTGGCGGAGGAGCTGGGTCAGCCCTGCGTTATGAATATCTGGTCCGGAGACGGCTTCAAAGATATCCCCGCCGACCGCATGGGTCCCCGCGTCCGCTATAAGGAAGCCATAGACGCCATTCTATCCGAGCCCTTCGATTTCGACAAGGTCAAGCCCTGTGTGGAATCCAAGGTTTTCGGCATCGGTGTGGAGGCCTATACTGTCGGCTCCGCCGAATTCAGCCTCAGCTATGCCGCTATGAATCCCGGCAAGTGCATTCCTCTTATGGATAACGGCCATTACCACCCCACTGAGGTTGTCAGCGACAAAATCCCCGCCCTGCTGGCATTCTTCCCCGAAATTGCCCTGCACATCACCCGCCCCATCCGCTGGGACTCCGACCATGTTGTTCTGCTGGACGATGAGACCAAGGAAATTTGCAAGGAAATTGTCCGCTGCGGCGGTCTGGAGGGCTCCGTCAAGATAGCTCTCGACTACTTTGACGCTTCCATCAACCGCATCTCCGCCTGGACCGTTGGCTTCCGCAATGTCCAGAAGGCGCTGCTGATGGCGCTTTGCACCCCCGATCTCAGCGCTCTGCAGAACGGGGATAACTGGAGCGAACTTATGGTTATTCAGGAAGAGCTGAAGACTATGCCCTTCGGCGAGATTTGGGAGCAGTATTGCCGCCGGTGCGGCGCACCTGCAGACGGCGAATGGTTTGCCGATGTTAAAAAATATGAGGCCGAAGTGCTGAGTAAGAGAGGTTAAGAAAATGAAGAATATTCTGAATGCCCCCTTTGTGGAGGAAATGCGTAAAACCACTGCGAATATGTACCGCCTGGGCTGGGACGAGCGCAACGGCGGCAATATCAGCTGCCTGCTGGATGAAGAGGAAGTTTATCAGTATCTGGACAAAAACGAGGTTATCCGCAGCATTCCCATGGGATTTGACGCCGCTTCCCTGGTTGGCAAGGTCTTTATCGTCACCGGCACCGGAAAGTATTTCAAAAATGTAGATGAGGATCCCGAAACCAATCTGGGCATTGTCCGCATCGGGGAGGACGGCAAAACGGCGGAGCTTTTGTGGGGCTTCTCCGACGGCGGCAAGTTCACCTCCGAATTCCCCGCCCATCTGATGAGCCATATGGCAAGACTTTCCGTTGATCCGGAAAACCGGGTGGTGCTCCATTGCCATCCCACCTATACTCTGGCAATGAATTATGTTCACGAGCTGGATGAGAAAAAGTTCACCCACACTCTGTGGGAGATGTGCACCGAGTGCATCGTGGTGTTCCCCGACGGCGTAGGCGTTCTGCCCTGGATGCTCTGCGGCACCAACACCATAGGCGAAGCCACCGCGGAAAAGATGAAGGAATTCCGTCTGGTGGTCTGGGGAATGCACGGCATCTACGGCGCCGGCAAGACTATGGACGAAACCTTCGGTCTCATCGAAACCGTTGAAAAGGCCGCCCAGATCTATATGCTGACCGCCCACCTGCCCAGAATCAACACCATCAAGGATGAAGAAATGGTGGAGCTTGCGGAATACTTTGGCGTGAAGTACCGTAAGGATTTCCTGAATTTATAAGCTTTTCCCCGAAGCTAATAATGCAGCGCATTAAAATATGTCGGTTTTTGCCATTTACAAGACGAAGGCTCAAATATTTAAGATTATTGCAGTTGTTGCGGCGGATATCCCACAAAAAATTCGTTTTAACAGAGTCTAAAGTATAAAAAATGTACATATTTCGGTTAAGAAACTGCGTTGATGAGAAAAAACGGAGCTGTTATAATTAATGTAATGCTTTGGGGATATTGTCCCCAAATATAAACCAGACATAAAAAATGGAGGAAATAGTAATGAAAAAGATTCTTGCTCTGCTTCTGTCCATGGTCATGGTATTTGGCCTGGTCGCCTGTGGCGCAGCTCCTGCAGCTCCCGCTGATCCCGCAGCTCCTGCAGCTCCCGCAGATCCCGCAGCTCCTGCAGCTCCTGCCGAGCCCGCAGCTCCCACCTATGAGGATATGGGCACTATTCTTTGGCTGTCCAACCTTTCCGGCGGCGCACAGTATGACGCTACCTGCGCTTACCTTGGCGCTCTCTGCGAAGCCCTTGGCTATGAATTCGAAGTCTGCTTCGGCGATCCCTTCAACGATGCAGCCAACAACCTTCTTGCCGTTCAGAACGCTATGACCGATGACGTGGTTGGTATGATCACCAGCCAGGACGGCGGTCTCAAGGACATTATGGAAGCATACCCCGAGCTCTGGGTTGCAGGCTATAACTGCGACATGCGCTCTGTTTATGCCGCTGACGGCGCAAATGCTGCCTGCGCAAGCAATGACCATTATCTTGGCACCATCGCTGACGGTTACGGCGACGGTTTCTTCCTTGGCAACCAGATGGCCAGACTTATAATCGAAGGTGGTTATGAGAAGGTTGCTGTCATCAACTTCCCCGTATTCGCATATCCCAACCTCACCGAGGCTGATGCCGGTCTCCGCGCTGCTATCGCTGAGTACAACGCCACCGCCGATAAGCCCATCGAGATCGTTGGCGACACCACCACCCTCATGTTCGAGCCTCTGCCCGACTCCTGGTTCCTGGAGGCTGGCCGCGGTGATCTGGATGTCATCATTGGCCTCTGCGCCGGCGTTCAGTTCGTATATCCCACCATGGTTGGCGCTATGGCCAACGGCACCTGCGCCGCTGATACCAAGCTCATCACTTCCGGCTTCGAGACTGACCCCGACATCATCGCTGACATCGGCGGCGACGGCGTCATCGCCGGCCTCACTGTTTCCGCAGCTGAGAACCCCGCATACGGCCTCATCCTCATCGACAACGCCATCACAGGCAACGTCGCTGAGGGCACCACCAACGCCTGCGTTGACTCCGCTGAGTATGTTATCGACAGCGTTGAGGACATCAACAATGTTATGACCAAGTCCATGATGGGCACCGGCGATGCTGCCAACGCACATCTCACCGTTGAAGAAGTTCTGGCTCTTTGCGGCCGCAACAACCCCTCCCTCACCTGGCAGGAGATCGTTGATACCTTCCAGGCAATCAGCGTTGACGAGCTGAAGTAAGCAATATAAATATTACTGCGCAAAGCGCAAACCTGAAAGGGAAAAGGTCTGCCCTGGCGGACCTTTTCCCCTTTGACATTTTCTAAGAGAGGAAGGACCTGCCCATGGAACAGAACATTGTGTTCCGAGCCAAGGCTCTGCGTAAGGAATTTGGACCGACGGTTGCTCTCAAGGGCGTGGATTTTGAGCTAAGACCGGGAGAGATAAGAGGTCTCGTTGGAGAAAACGGATCCGGAAAATCCACCATTATGTCCATAGCAGCCGGTATGCAGGGCGCTACTGCAGGCGAAATGGAGTATATGGGTGAGCTCTGGCATCCCCACACCATGGTGGAAGCTCAGAAGGCCGGAATATCCATGATACTGCAGGAAGCCAACACCATCCCCGGGGTAAGCGTTGCCCAGAATATTTTTTCCGGCAGAGAAAATGAGTTTTCCAAGCTGGGACTTATAAATATGCCAAAAATGTACCGTGCCGCAGATGACTTGCTCCGCAGCTTCGGTATTGACCATATACGGGGTCGTGACCCCATTGACATTCACACCTTTGAGGATCGCAAGCTGGTGGAGCTTGTGCGCTGTGTGGATGAAAACACCCGCATTCTTGTTGTGGACGAAACTACCACCGCCCTCTCCCATACGGGACGCGAGATTCTCTATAGGCTCATACATAAAATGGCCGACGAAGGCAAGAGCGTTGTTTTCGTCTCCCACGATATGGACGAAATTTTGGAGCAGTGCTCCTGCCTCACCGTTCTGCGTGACGGTGAAATAATCGGCACTCTTTCCCGGGAGGAGATGGATGCTCCCGATGCCGTTCAGCGCATCCGCTATATGATGGTTGGCCGGGAGATCGGCGAGAAGTATTATCGCGAGGATTACGATTCCTCCTGTTCCGATAATGTGGCTCTTGAGCTTAAAAACCTTTCCTTCGGACCTATAAAGGACTTCTCACTGGAGCTCCGCGAGGGCGAGATAGTAGGCATAGGCGGTCTTTCCGGCTGCGGAATGCACGAGATCGGTCGCGCTGCTTACGGACTTGAAAAGCTCCGCAGCGGTCAGGTGCTCCGCAAGGGCAAGCCTGTCACAAGCTGCCTTAAAGCCATTGACATGGAGATTGGCTATATCTCCAAAAACCGTGACAGCGAGGCGCTTATTCTGGAGGCTCCCATACAGAACAACATAGTTCTCCCCTCTCTCCGCAGTCTGGTGAAGCTGAGCTACATAAGCCCCCGCTCCGAGAAGAAAATGTCCGACAGGGAGATAGACGCTTTCCGCATAAAGTGCGGCAGCGGCAGGCAGTGGGTAAACACCCTCTCCGGCGGCAACAAGCAGAAGGTCTCCTTCGGCAAATGGACCGCCCGTGACTCTCAGGTAATAATTATGGACTGCCCCACCCGTGGCGTTGACATAGGCGTAAAGCAGGCTATGTATACCATGATCGAGGATATGAAAAAGCAGGGCAAGGCCATTTTGATGATTTCCGAGGAACTCAGCGAGCTTATCGGCATGGCAGACAGGCTGATCATCATGAAGGATTTTGAAGTTAAAAAAGAGTTCGCCCGCTCTCCCGAACTGAAGCAGACGGATATCATCGAGTATATGATTTGAGGAGGGGATTAAAAGTGACAGAAAAGAAATTAAACCCCGTTCTCAGCTGGATCAAGCTCCACAAAACCGAGATAGGCGCTTACTGCGGACTTCTGCTGTGCATAGTCCTGTTCTCCATAGTGCCCCCTCTCAAGGGCAAGAGCATCTGGGCTCCTGACAAGCTTGCAACACTTATGAGCAACGTCATAGTTATGGCTCTGCTCAGTGTCGGCGCGGTATTCGTCTATGCCATGGGCAATATGGACGTGAGTATAGGCAAGCAGGTGGGTCTTTATGCCACCATTATCGTGGCTTTGGGCAACTCCACCGGCAGCCTTATCCCCGGCATACTTGTGTCCCTTGTTATCGCTATTATTATCGGAGCTATGAACGGCGCCATAGGCGAGCTTTTGCATATTCATCCCGTTGTCTCGTCAGTCGCCTTTATGATGGCGCTGGGAGGCATCAGCACCGTTACCTATAACGGACTGGGCTCCCGAAATGTTGGTCTCACCAGTATAGACTATCATCTTTTCAAGTCTCCCTGGCTTATGCTGGCGGCTCTTGTTGTTGAGGTAATTATCATTACCTACCTCTTTAACTACACCAAATACGGCAAATATGCCAAGAGCATAGGCGCTAACCCTGTTGCCGCGGAGCAAAGCGGCATCAACCTTGTGAAATACAAGGTTATTTCCTATATCATTATGGGCTTCTGCGTGGTGCTGGCAGCTCTTTTCCAGATGGGCTTCACCGGCTCCGCCTCCGACTCCACCGGCACCGGTTTTGAAATGAACGTAATGGTGGCCCTTATTCTGGGCGGCATGCCCCTCAACGGCGGTATGCGCTCCAAGGTAAGCTGCGCTGTGGTAGGCTCCTTCACTCTGGGTCTGCTGGCTGTGGGTCTGCCCCTCATCGGTGTTAAACCCAATCAGGTGTTCATAATCAAGGCGATTATTTTCCTTGTGGTTGTTCTCATAACCTGCCGCAAAAAAAGCGGCACACTGCCCAGATAAGGAGGGAAGAGAAATGAAACGCAAAACAACTCTCGGCCGTATTATCGGCACTCTCGCTCTCCCCGTGGCAATGTATCTCATTATGATGGTTCTTTGCTACTCCAACGGCAAAATGTACTTCGGCACCTGGAATATGTGGCGCACCCTTATCGTGGATATTGCCCTGTCCATCACCTGCGCCATGGGCATTGGTCTTCAGTTCAAATGCGGACGCTTCGACTTTTCCGGCGGCGCCATAATGCTTTTGACCTCCATCGTTGCCGGCAACGTAGCTCTCAGCATGGATAACAGCGTCGCCGCTATGGTGGTTCTCTGCATTGCGGGTTGTGTTATTCTCTCTGTGCTTGTTGCTGTTTTCTATGTTTTCGGCAGAGTTCCCGTTGTTATCACAACTATCGGCTTTGCTATGCTTTACGAATCCGTAACTTGCCTCATTTACGGCAGCCGCGGAATTAACATAGTCTCCAATATGACTCTGCGCATTTTCTCCACCTACCCCTACGCTCTGATCCCTCTGGCGCTGGCCATCGCCATCTACGCTTTCTACAGCTACTGCACCGTCAGCGGCAAGCAGGCGCAGCTCCTTGCCAACAACCAGCAGGCAGCGGTGAATATAGGCATAAGAGAAAAGCAGAATGTTATCATCAGCTATGTTTTCAGCGGCCTCATCTTCGGCTGCGCCACCATTATTTATATGGCAAACGGAATGCACCGCGCCGCAACCACCTCCATGGCCACTGTAGGCGAGCTTTTCAGCAACATTTTGCCCGTGTTCATCGGACTCATTGTGGGTGTATTCTGCGGCGACACCATAGGCACCATAGTCGGTTCTCTGACTCTCTGCCTGATGTCCTATGGTCTCAAAGCTGTGTTCAGCGATGAGCTCGGCGCTGCCATTTCCACCATATGTATGGGTGTATTCATTCTCGTTATCAATGTTATCGGCTCTCAGGGCGGCAATATTGTCAAGCTTTTTCGCCGCAAGCCCAAGGAGGAACAAGGCGCATGAAAACATTTCTCAGCAAAAAACCCTTTTATCTCAGCCAGCAGCAGATAAAGTGGGTTGAAGATACCATCGCCTCCATGAGCGAGGATGAAAAGGTGGAACAGCTGTTCTGCCCTCTGCTCTACAGCAACGACCCCGGCTATCTGATCCACGCCATCAGCGAGCACCGTTGGGGAGGAATTATGTTCCGCTCCAACCCCGCAAAAGAGGTTCAGACTGCCATCAACACTCTGCAGGCAAATTCCCCCATCCCTATGATTATCTCTGCAAACCTTGAAGACGGAGGTATCGGCCTTGCCTCCGAAGGTACATATATGGGACGCCAGATGCTCATGGCCGCCACCGGCGAAGCTGAGCAGGCACGCCGTCTTGGCCGTATATGCGGTGTGGAGGGCGCCGCCGTGGGTGCCAATGTCACTTATTCACCCATCGTGGATATAGACATGAACTTTATGAACCCCATCACCAATGCCCGCACCTACGGAAATGACCCGGAAAAGGTTCTGGAAATGGGTCGGGCATATATCGAGGGTCTCTCCGGCACCGGAGTTTTGCCCACCATAAAGCATTATCCCGGCGACGGTGTGGATTCCCGCGACCAGCATTTGCTCACCAGCGTCAACAGCCTTCCTCTGGATAAATGGGAGGCAACCTACGGCAAAATTTACCGCGGTCTCATAGAGGACGGCGCTCCCATAGTAATGGCCGGACATATCGCCATGCCCGCAATGGAGGAGTTCTATGACGGAAAGCCCTGCACACAGGTAATCCCCGGCTCTTTCTCCGCCAATGCCCTTCGCTATCTCCGTGAGGAGCTGGGCTTCAACGGTCTTATATCCACCGATGCCAGTCCCATGGTTGGAATGATGGCGGTTACCAATCGCGCAGAGGCCGTGCCTCTCGCCATTGAGCATGGCTGCGATATGTTCCTTTTCACCAAGGATCTGGAAGAAGACCTGAAGTATATGAAGGAGGGCGTGGCCAAGGGTCTGCTCTCCGAGAAGCGCCTTAACGAGGCTCTTGAGCGTATTCTCGCCCTGAAGGCTCTACTTAAACTTCCCGAAAAGAAGGAAAACGGCACTCTCCTCAAAGGCGAGGAGGCTCTCTCCGTTCTTTCCAATCCCGAGCATCTTGCCTGGGCGGAAGAGTGCGCGGATAAGGGCGTAACCCTTGTCAAGGATGTGCGCGGCATCCTCCCCCTCTCCCCCGAAAAGCACAAAAAAGTCCTCCTTGAAATACTGGGCGATTTTGAGTCCAACGACAGAGTCTATGCCCATTTCGAGGCTCGGCTGAAGGAGGCGGGCTTCGAGGTGACAAAGTATATCCCCGAAACCTTTGAGACCATTTTCCTTGACGGCGCCGTGGAGAGATTCAAGGCCAAGTATGACCTTGTGTTCTATATCGGCAACATCGAAAATGCCTCCAACAAGACCACCGCCCGAATCAACTGGCACACCCTGTTCGGCGCAGGCAACAACCTGCCCTGGTTTGCCAAGGAAGTCCCCACCGTTTTTGTCAGCGTGGGCAATCCCTACCACCTCTTTGATGTGCCTATGGTGCCCACCTATGTAAACGCCTACTGCCACGCCCCCGCCGTCATCGACGCGGCAATCGATAAGGTGCTGGGCAGGAGTGAGTTTAAGGGCATAAGCCCCATTGATCCCTTCTGCGGCTGCTGGGACACCAGACTCTAACTAAAGCCAACACGCTCCGGTGCCCTTTTGCCGGAGCGTGTTTTGCTAAATCCCGAATCAGGAGGAACGCGTATGTTTTATCAGACAGAAAAATTGATGCCCGGTCTAACCCGCATCTGGGACGTGGCTCACACTGCCACGTATCTTGTGGAGGGGGAAGAAAAGGCTGTTTTGATCGATACCGGCGTAGGCGTAGGCCAGCTGAAAGCGGTGGTTGACCGTATCACCGATAAGCCCCTGACCGTGCTGCTCACCCACGGGCATGTTGACCACGCCATGGGCGCGGCCCCATTCGATGATGTCCGCCTAAGTCCTCTGGATAAAGAGATTTATGAAGTGCACAGCGCATTTGAAATTCGAAAAGGCTATGTGATGGGCGCCGCCATGCAGGGCGCTGACCCCGCCGCGGTGCATGCCGTAAAGGACGGAGACTATTTGCAGCCTAAAGCCTTTTCCTCCTTCGCCCCTCTATCTCCCGGTGACCGCTTCGAGCTGGGCGGAGTCAGCGTGGAGGTTTTGGAGGGCACGGGCCACACTCCCGGCTCTCTTACTATGCTCATTCCCGAATGGCGTGTGCTTTTGCTGGGCGATGCCTGCAACCAGTTCACCTTCCTTTTCGATAGCTTCGCTTCCCCTCTTGAAAGCTACAGACGGATGCTTCTTGGTCTTAAGGAGAAAACGGAAGGCAGATATGACCGGGTGCTTGTATCCCACGGAATGGGCGAAGGCGGAGTGGGAATGATAGACAGCGTTATTGCCGTCTGCGACGAAATTTTTGCCGGGCAGGCGGATAATCTTCCCTTCCAAAACCCCATGGGAAGCGGGTTGATTGCCAAGGCTATGGATTTTTCCCGCTTTTGCCGTGCCGACGGCGGAGAGGGCAATATCATATATAATCCCCAGCGTATGCGCTGAGGAATATAAAAAATGCACCCACAGTTTTTGCTGTGAGCGCATTATTAATCATACATTTCAAAGCCCGGTGTCTGCTTTGCTTATTTCCACAAGGCGCAGCTCATGAGGCGCCATCTGCGCCCGATATTGCCAATTATCCTGGGTGATAGCTGCCTGATAGATATGAAGATCGGGCTGGGAATTATCCCGAAGCCACTGCACATCCCGGCTGCCCAGCTCCTGAGCGCCCATTTCCACCCAGCGGTCAAAGGCGCTTCCGTGAGCTTGATTGACTATAGTTTCCCGAATGCGGTACATACCGGCAGGAAGACCGGAGAGAGGAAGCGTGAGCTCCAAAGTGCTGCGGCGGGGAAAAACTCCGTCTCTCGCGGTCTGGCTAAGACCGAAGCCCTCCTTCAGGAAGAGAGGGTCGAAATGCTGATAGTTATACAAGATGGCAGCAATGCTGCCGTTTTTCCTGCGTGTGACAAACCAGCCCTCGCCGGAGCCCAGCAGGGTGTCCCCCAACTGCCGCATCAAAACCATGGCATGGTAAGGAGGCTTCTTGACTGCGTCCTGCGTGAAAAGTCCCAGGCCTCCGTGGAAGCTCTCATGAGGGGGCTGATTTTCCTCCATAAGGTCTGTAAGACTCCAGTAACCCAAGGCATCTGTGCGGTCATAGTTATCAAGAAAATTCTTGGCCACATAGCAACCCTTGAAGCAGGTGTCGTTGATCAGATTGCGGTGGGATACGCACAAATTCCATTCAGTAATGTAGAGAGGAACATGGCTCATACCGACTTCTTCCATAACATTTTGCATTTTGGAAATATATTTGTGGAAGTGCTCCGGGTCGGCACTGAAGCCGGAGGGTGTGGTAAAGCTTGCTTTGAGACTGTCAAAGTTCTCAAAATCATCTGAGTAATAATGAATATCCATAAACTGAGGTGTGCAGCCGTTTTCCTTGGAAAAGGCCACAAAGCTGCGCAGCCACTCCAGCTCATAAGCCGTGGTTGGATAGAGAGAGGGAGAGCCGAAGATAAGCTCACCGTCGAAGCTCTTGAGTGTGCGGAAGGTGTTTTGATACAAGCTGTAAAACTGAGCTGCATCTTCAAAGCCGAACATCTGTATGGAGGTATCGGGCTCGTTCCATACGCTGTATAGCCATGAGCGTATCTCCTCTGTGCCGTATCTTGAGCGGATATGGGAAAGGAACAGGGCAATCAGGGTGTTCCAATCCTCCATACGCTTGGGAGGGCTGACGGTAAAGGGGCTGGCGAATATGGTTTTTTCAGGCGCTGCCGCAATGTCGGCAGGCATAAATGAAAACTGAATCAGTGGCTTGAGGCCGATAGAAAGAACAAAGTCCAGCAGTTTGTCAATAAGGGTGAAGCTGAACTGCAGGCTGCCGTCTGAGTTTCTGCGGCAGACAAGCATATCGTCGGAGAAAATGCCGTGGAAGCGCAGATAACGGAAACCCACATCCCGCTGCAGCTGACGCAGCATATCCTGAATCTCGGCCTGCAGCAAATCCTTGGCGCGTCCAACGCCTATAAAGCTGCGCCATTTATGGGCAAGAGCTTTGCCCCTTGCGGTGCAATCCACCGGCTCAAGGCTCAGCTTGCCCTTTTCCTCCGCGGAGACGGGTAAAACAGTGTGGGAACCGACTTCCGGCAGATACTGGGATAAGAGATGAAGGTAATTTTCCGACTTGAAATCCAGATAATTGATGGAAAGAAGCTTATCTTTGGCAAAGGGCATAGGTGCAGCAGCGTTTTTTCTATAGGAACTGGGAACTTCGTTATAGCGCTTTTTGAAGGCACGCACAAAGGCTCTGGGGTCGGAAAAACCGTTGTTGGCGGCGATTTGCTCCACGGGAATATCGGTATGCAGCAGATCCTGAACCGCGTGGTCCAGTCTGAAATTGGTGTAATAAGTGGAGAAGTTGATGCCCATATACCGCTCAAAGAAGCTGGAAAGGTAGGGTGCGGAAAGATGGGTCTGGTCGGCCAGTTGGTTCAAAGTCAGCTGCTCTTTATAATGCTCGCTTATGTAGCGAAGAATTCCGTTGAGCCGCTCCAGATGCTTTCGGGTATTGGCTTCGCCCGCAGGTTTTTCCACCTTGAAGTTCTCCACCAGCTCGCTGAGCAGGCGATAGGCCAGGGAGCGGCTGTGAAACAGCGAAACGCCGCCGGCATTGGATTGGAGCATAGAGGCGATGATCTGCTTGATGCCGCGGAACTTCTCCCGATTATCGCAGTCTGTGGAGTTGCAGTTGAAGTAAAGTGTCTGCAGCAGATCCTGGGGCAGGTCGAATTTGGAAAGCTTGACCTGCACGGCGATCATAACGCAATCGTCGGAATGCAGCTCGTGGATAACGTTGCTGTTGATAAGAAGCATATCGTCCTGCTGCAGAGTTGTCTGGCTGTCTCCGGCCAAAACGCTTACCTCACCGGCCAGTACGAACAGCAATTCAAGGCTTTCGTGCCAATGGCGGGTGACATCTCCCAGCTTATGCATATAAAGCCGGACGGGGTTATTCTGGTCAAAGGGGATTATCTCATGACGCGCTTCCATAAAGCTGCCTCCGTTTCTTTTCGGTGGTGTTAATATTATAACATTGATATAAGCGCAATTCAATCCGCAGGCTACATTATTTCATGCCGCAGCTTTCCCTTTTCCCATAAAACAGAGAAAGCGGAACCCCCCGCGCTTAAAAAATCGCCTATTTTCCCTCTTGAAAACCGCAAATAATCTGTATTTATCGCCGTATTTCAGGCTTTTGACCGTGAAAAACCCGGATTTTTTAGCAATTATATGTGAAATCTTAAAAATTGGCACTATCAACACGAAAGGTGCTATTATATAATATAGTCAACACATTCCTTGGAAAATTTCTGTATGGAGGATTATAGATATGAATGTAAAGGGAGTAATTTTTGATCTGGATGGAGTTATCTGTTTCACCGACGAATACCACTATCTGGCATGGAAGGAAATGGCCGACGGTATGGGTGTCTATTTTGACCGTGAGATCAATAACCGTCTGCGCGGTGTTTCCCGCATGGCAAGTCTGGACATCATTCTGGAGCGCTATTCCGGCCCTGCTCTGACTGATGCCGAAAAAGAGTCCCTTGCCGCCAAAAAGAACGATATCTACCGAAGCCTGCTCAGCCGCATGAGCCCTGCAGATCTTTCCGATGAGGTGAAGCTCACTCTGGACGCTCTTCGCGCAAAAGGACTTAAGCTGGCTATTGGCTCTTCCAGCAAAAATGCCCCCTTTATTCTGGAGCGCATTGGTCTTGCCGGCTATTTCGACGCCATCTCCGACGGAAACAACATCAGCCGTTCCAAGCCTGACCCCGAGGTTTTCCTGAAAGCGGCTGAATTTCTGGGTCTCGCCCCCGCTGAGTGCCTTGTGGTGGAGGATGCCATTGCCGGCGCCGAAGCCGGTCACGCAGGGGGATTTGAGGTTGCCTGCGTTGGAGACGCAAGTGAGGCCAAAGCCGGTGACCACAACATGAGCTGCTTCGCACAGCTTCTGGAGGTTTTATAATATGTCCCTTGTGAATATGAAAATCAATGGTCTTGAAAGACCAGTTGGTTATGATTATGGCACCCCCCTTCTTTCCTGGCAGGTGGAGGGCGGCGCAAAGCGTCAAACCGAAGCCGCCGTCAGCGTGTTCCGCGATGGTATCCTTATTTGGGAATGCCGCGGAGACTTAAACTGGGAAGGTACTGCGCTGGAGCTGGGCGAGCTGCTGCCCAGAACCGTTTATCAGGTTGTCGTGGAAGTCACCGACGACGCAGGCGCTGTCCATAGCGGTCAGACTATGTTTGAAACCGGTCTGGAGTCAGAGCCTTGGCAGGCAAAATGGATAGGCTGCGACGAGGAAACTCCGTGGGCGCCTGTGTTCAGCGGCCATTTTGATGCTGCGAAAGAGCTTCTTCGGGCAAGACTTTATATGGTTGGTCTCGGTGTCTACACCGCCAGGCTCAACGGCGAAGATATCTCCGGTGAGTGTCTCGCTCCCGGATTTTGGTACTTCGAGAAGGAAGCGCCCTACCAGAGCTACGATGTGACCGACCTTATCAGGGAGACCAATACGCTGGAGGTTACTCTCGGCAACGGCTGGTACAAGGGACGCTTCGGCCTTGAACGCGAGCCCTACAGTGACAGCTATGCCCTTCTTGCGCAGCTGCATCTGCTTTTTGCCGACGGCAGCGAGCAGCTTTTCGTTACAGACGAGAGCTGGACTTGGAAGGAGAGCGACATTTCCGGCAGCAACGGCATTTATGACGGAGAAATTCTGGACCGCCTTTCCCACGAAAACGGGGAAAACGCCCCCAAAAAGGTTTCTCTCATTGCCGCGCCTCTGAAAGCTGTTGCGCGCTTCAATCCTCCGGTGGCAGAGACTATGTGCCTGAAGGTGGCGGAAGTCCTCCATACCCCCGCCGGTGAAACGGTTCTGGATTTCGGTCAAAACCACACCGGCTTGCTCCGTTTCAAAGCGGATCTGCCCAAGGGCTGCGAAGTTCACTTCGACTTTGGCGAGGTGCTGCAGCAGGGCAATTTCTATAATGAAAATTACCGCAGCGCCCTTGGCGGTTTCAGCTACCGCAGCGGCGGCAAAGCTGAAACAGTCTGCCAGAGCTTCACTTTCTACGGCTTCCGTTATGTCCGCGTCAGCGGCTGGCCCGGCGAAATCAACGCGGCGGATTTTGAAAGTCCGGTGCTCCACACCAAGCTGGATCAAAGCGTTCAGTTTAGTACCGGAAATCAGCTTCTGAACCGTCTTTATGAAAATGTTCTGTGGGGTCAGCGGAGCAATTTCCTCTCCATCCCCACGGACTGCCCCCAGAGAGATGAGCGTCTGGCATGGACCGGCGACGCTCAGGTATTCTCCCCCACCGCCTGCTATAATATGGATTGCCGTGCATTTTACCGGAGTTTTCTCCATCTGCTCCGTCGTGATCAGCAGGAAAACGGCGGCGGTATCGCCACCTGTCTGCCCCGTTCCCAAGGCTTCATTTCCTGCGCCATCTGGGGCGATGCAGCCACCATCATTCCCGAAACCCTCCTCCGCTTCTCCGGCAGCATTGAGGAAGTGAAGGCATATTACCCTCTGATGAAGGATTGGGTGGACTTTGTTACCACCCGCTCCCACGGCCATCTCTATGATGACGACCAACTGGGCGACTGGCTCGCATTGGACGGCGTCACCTCCCAGAGCTTCAAGGGCGGCACCGACGACGTCTATCTCGGCAGCGTTTATTATATGAACAGCGCCCGAATAGTAGCGGAAATGGCGGCAAAGCTTGGCTATGATGAAGACGCCGCGAAATACGCTTCTCTTGCGGAAGATATACGCAATGCGGTGCTTAACACCTATTTCACCCCCGGCGGGCGGCTCAGCGTGGATACTCAGGCAGCATATATCACCGCCCTGAAATTCGGTATCTGGCGGGATAAGGATGTGCTTATCAGCCAGTTCCTGCGCCGTATGCGCTTCGATGGCTTTGAGATCCGCTGCGGCTTTGCCGGCGCGCCGCTGATGTGCGGTGTTCTTGCCGAGCACGGTATGGAGGATCTGGCCTGCGACCTGCTGCTCCACAAGGGCTTTCCCGGTTGGATGTACTGCATCGAACTGGGCGCCACCACGATTTGGGAGCGCTGGAACAGCCTGCTCCCCGACGGAAGCTGCTCCGGTACCGGCATGAACAGCTTTAACCACTATGCTTACGGCTCTGTTATGGAGTATGTATACGCTCATCTTGCCGGTCTGCGTCCGGGCAAGCAGGGCTTCCGCAACGCCCTCATCGCCCCCAAGCCAGATATCCGTCTTGGTCACATGGAGTGCTCTCTGGAAACCGTCTCCGGCAAATTCGTATCCAACTGGCGCATCTGCGAAAACGGAGAACTTTCCGTCCATCTGGAGATCCCCTTTGGCTGCACCGCTCAGGTCACCCTGCCCCGCAGCGGCAAAGAGAGCTTCCTTCTCACTGCCGGAAGCTATGATTACCGCTATTCCCCCGACCGTGATTACCGGGCTGTATATTCTATGGATAGCCGGCTTTCCGCCCTTGCGGAGGATGAGGCGGCGCAGATGATTTTGCTTGAAGAAGCGCCGGCGCTTTTCGGTGTTCTGAAGGAAAACAACTGGGAATTCACCACTCAGACATTCCGTGAATTGAGCAACGCGTTCTTCCTCGGAATGAATCCCCCAAAAATAGAGGCTTTGGTCGCCCGCCTTGCTCAGCTTCGCTATTAATCCGGAAATCGGAAGGAGAATATTATGATCACAAAGAGAATCCCCCTTTGGGAAGGCCGCGAGGATGTGGCCCTCTATACCGTACTGAAAGAATGCACCCCCAATCCCATGGTTCCCACGAAGCCCGAGGCTCTCCCCGCCGTGGTGGTTTGCCCCGGCGGCGCCTATATGTTTTGCTCTATGGAAAATGAGGGTGACACAGTAGCCTTCAGCTTTGCTGACGCAGGCTACCAGACCTTCATTCTCCAGTATACCGTAGGCACCACCTGCGGAGAGAATGATTCAAGACATCCTGCTCAGCTTCTGGATCTGGCAAAAGCTCTGCTGATCATCCGGGAAAACGCGGAGGCTTGGCATGTGGATCCTCAGCGCATTGCTCTTATCGGTTTTTCCGCCGGCGCAAACCTCTGCGCCAACATGGCAGTATACTGGCATACTCCCCTGCTCTCCGGCCGCTTTGATGTTCCCTCAGAATACTTCAAGCCTATGGCTGTGATGCTGGGATATCCGCTGACGGATTATAGCTATCAGGAGGAATATAACGCAACCCTTCCTCCCAATCCCATGCTGCTTGCCGGCAACAAGGCCGTTTTCGGCACCCCCACTCCCGATAAGGAGCAGCTGGACGAGATGAGTCCCTGCCTCCATGTTTCGGAGAAAACACCACCTATCTTTCTGTTCCACGCTGCCAATGACAGCCTTGTTCCCGCGGTTCATTCCCTCAAAATGGCGCTGGCACTGGCAGAGAAAGGTATCCCCTATGAGCTGCACGTGTTCCAGAACGGCGAACACGGCTTCGCCACCGGTGTTCCCAACGGCGTTGGCCCCTATCGCGCCGATAAGCACCAGGCCTGCAGCGCGTGGGTGGAGCTGGCAAAAACCTGGCTTATGCGTTGGGCCGCTCCGGAAACTCAGGAGCATGATTTCTGCATCGCAGATGCAATACGAAGCGGCAGCGACGCCCCTCCTGCTGCTTTCTGCATATAATTTATCAGACACCGAAACAGCTGTTTCTTTGCTCCTGCAGCAGCCTCTCTCCCGTTGAAATCCCCTCTCTTCTATGTTAGGATAGTTTTAACGAAAGTGAGGAATTTGTATGTACAAGATACTGTTTGTCTGCCACGGGAATATATGCAGAAGTCCCATGGCTGAGTTTATAATGAAGGATATGGTGAAAAAGGCGGGGATTGCCGAGAAGTTTGAGATTGCCTCCGCCGCCGTAAGCACCGAGGAGATTGGCAACAGCGTTTATCCTCCCGCACGGCGGAAACTGGCTGAGCATGGCATAAGCTGCTCCGGCAAAACCGCAAGACAGATGAGCGCCGCCGACTACCGCTATTATGACCTTCTCATCTGCATGGACGGCAGCAACCTCCGCCGTATGCAGCGCATCTGCGGCGGTGACAGCCTTGGCAAAATGCATCTGCTTATGGATTTCACCTCCCGCCCCGGCGATGTTGCCGACCCTTGGTACACCGGAGATTTTCAGGAGACATGGGATGATGTTTCCGAAGGCTGCAGCGGACTAATCCGCCATTTGGGGTACTGATATGGAATACTGCTGCTTTGCCCCCTCCCCTTTGGGTGAAATTTTGCTGGCAAGCGACGGCGAGGCCATCACCGGTCTCTGGTTTTCCGACTGCTACAGCGCGAATGGACTTGTGCGGGATGACTCTCTCCCCATATTCTCCCTCACCCGTACGTGGCTGGAGAAATACTGGGCGGGCAAGGCTCCCGATCCACAGGAAATTCCCATTTCCCTCTCAGGCAGTCCCTTTGCTCTGGCTGTCTGGGAAGAGCTGAAAACCATCCCCTACGGTGAGACCGTAAGCTACGGTGAGATAGCCCGGCGCCTCGCCCCCAAAAGCCCCTCAGGGAAAATGTCCGCCCAGGCTGTGGGCGGCGCTGTGGGCAAAAATCCCATCAGCATCATTGTCCCCTGCCACAGAGTGATAGGCTCCGGCGGCAAAATGGTGGGCTACGACGGAGGACTCCACCGCAAAACAGCACTTTTGAAGCTGGAAGGGGCAATAAAATAACACAAAACCCCGGTCAGGCACGAAAACCTGACCGGGGTTTTAGATTTAATTTATATTCCGTAGGAAATCCAGATGTAGATATAGGCGGGGATTATTGCAGCCAGGGTGAAGGGTATGCCGATGCGCATAAAGTCGCCGTTGCTCACGAGCCAGCCTTCCTTGCGGAGTATGCCGATGCCGGTGATATTGGCGCTGGCTCCCACGGGAGTGAGGTTGCCGCCCAGAGTTGCTCCGGAGAGAAGTCCGAAATACAAAACAGTGGGGTCAACCCCCAAAGCGGCGGCTATGCCCTGAACCACAGGCAACATTGTTGCAACATAGGGGATATTATCAATAAACGCGGAGATGATGACGCTTGCCCAGACAATGATGGTGTAGATAAGGAAGAGATTTCCTCCGCCTACCTTGGTGAAAAGCCCGGCAACAGCGTCCACAACTCCCATTTCCGTAATTCCGCCCACCACGATGAAAAGCCCGAAGAGCAACAGCACGGTCTGGTAGTCAATTTCCTTTATTGGAGACCAAAAACCCTTTATGCTCTTTTTTCGTATTGCGTTATACACAGCACCCATCAGCATCAGCGCGGTGCATATAATGCCGTTGGTAAGGTCGGGGCGATTGGGGAAAAGGGAGGCCACAATAAGCAGCACAACGGTTGCCAGCAAAAGCACGGAGGGAACATAGTCCTCCACAACCGTTCTCTTGCCCGCCTCAACAGGGGCAGTCTCCTTGCGGAAGATGATAAGCAGGATTATGGCGGAGATAACGGCGCCCAGCTCAACGGCGAAGAAAATGCTGGGTTTGCCCAGATACACGAAGAAATCGTTGAAGCTCATACCTGCGTAGCCGCCCAAAAGTATGCTCGTGGTGTCGCCCACCAGAGTTGCGGCGCCCTGCAGGTTGGAGGACACGGCAATGGATATTATCATGGGTACGGGGTTGAGCTTCAGCCTCTTTGCCATTGCCAGAGCGATAGGCGCAATCATCAGCACAGTTGCCACATTATCAATGAATGCGGACACTATTCCCGCAAAAAGGGAGAGAACAACAATCGCCCACTTAACATTGCTCACCCGCTCCACGATAATATCCGAAAGCAGGAAGGGCATTTTGGACTCGATCACAAGGGCAACCGTGCCCATAGTGCCCGCTATCATAAGAAGCACATTGAAATCGATGTAGTCCATCAGCTTGCCGAAAGGCATCATGCCGCTTACAACAAAAATTGCGGCGGAAACAAGGGCGACAAGGGGTCTCCACTTCTGGAAGCTCAGCATCAGGATATAGGTGAGCGCGAAAAGCGCTATTGCAAACAGCATAATTTCCCTCCAAAATTTATTACAGAAAGATTAGACTACATTTTATTCTCCCGCGCAAGTTAAGCATTCCCTTAAAACCGTTAACGAACCGTTAAGTTTATTGCTCTTGAAAAGAGCGGCGAAGAGGTTATAATAAAATCAAAGAAATTATCCTCCGGGAGGCTGCTATGCCCGAATTCAAGCTTAAAAGTGAATACTCTCCCTCCGGCGACCAGCCCGAGGCCATTGCCGCCCTTGCCGAGGGCATAAAAAGCGGTCTTAAAGAGCAGGTGCTTCTGGGCGTAACCGGCTCCGGCAAGACCTACACTATGGCAAAGGTCATAGAGGCGGTTCAGCGCCCCACCTTGGTGCTTGCCCACAACAAGACTCTCGCCGCCCAGCTTTGCAGCGAGTTTCGGGAGTTTTTCCCGGATAACGCCGTGGAATACTTCGTCTCCTACTATGACTACTATCAGCCGGAGGCCTATATCCCCAGTACGGACACTTTCATAGAGAAGGACGCCAGCATAAACGAGGAGATTGACCGCCTCCGCCTTGCCGCCACCGCCTCGCTGCTGGAGCGGCGGGATGTTATAGTCGTGGCCTCCGTAAGCTGCATTTACGGCCTGGGCGAGCCCGACGATTTTGAAAAGATGATGGTGACCCTCCGCGTTGGGACAGAGCTTCCTATGGAGGAGCTTTTCCACCGGCTCATAGACATACGCTACGAGCGCAACGACATTGCCTTTGAGCGCAATATGTTCCGCGTCCGGGGGGACACTGTGGAGCTTTGGCCCGCCTATTGGGCGGAAAGCGCCCTCCGGGTTGAATATTTCGGGGATGAGATTGAGCGCATCAGCGAGATAAACCCCGTCACGGGCAAGGCCATCCGCTATCTCCAGACTATCCCCGTCTGGCCCGCCAGCCACTATGTAACCACCCACGAGAAGATGGAGCGGGCTGCCCGTGAGATTCGCAAAGAATGCGAGGAACGGGTGGAATACTTCAAAAGTCAGGGCAAGCTCATAGAGGCTCAGCGCATTGCCGAGCGCACCAACTATGACCTTGAGATGATGACGGAGCTGGGCTACTGCTCCGGCATCGAAAACTACAGCCGCATCATCTCCGGCCGTGCCCCCGGCTCTCCCCCCATGACCCTGCTGGACTATTTCCCCGATGACTTTATAATGTTCATCGATGAGAGCCACGTTACCCTTCCTCAGGTTCGCGCCATGTATAACGGCGACAGAGCCAGAAAGGAAGCTCTTATAAACTTCGGCTTCCGCCTCCCCTCCGCCTTTGATAACCGCCCGCTGAAATTCCCCGAATTTCAGCAGCGGCTCAATCAGGTGACCTATGTTTCCGCCACCCCCGGCGATTTTGAAAAGGAGCGCTCCGAGCGCATTGCCGAGCAGATCATCCGTCCCACCGGACTCACCGACCCGGAAATCTCCGTCCGTCCCACAGCAAACCAGATTGACGATCTTATCGAGGAAATTCATAAGCGCACTTCCCGCTCACAGCGCACACTGGTCACCACTCTCACCAAGCGTATGGCCGAAGATCTCACCAGCTATCTCACCAACGCGGGCATACGCTGCCGCTATATGCACCACGATATCGACGCGATGCAGCGTATGGAGATAATCCGGGACCTGCGTCTGGGCGAATTTGATGTGCTTATCGGCATAAACCTCCTCCGCGAGGGTCTCGACCTGCCTGAGGTAAGCCTTGTTGCCATTCTGGACGCGGACAAGGAGGGCTTCCTCCGCAGCGAGACCAGCCTTATCCAGACTATCGGACGCGCCGCCAGAAATGCTGAAGGTCTTGTCATTATGTATGCCGACACCGTCACGGGCAGTATGCGCCGCGCCATCGGCGAGACGGAGCGCCGCCGGAAAAAGCAGCAGGAGTATAACCGTATCAACGGCATCATTCCAAAGACGGTCATCAAGGGTGTCCGCGAGCTTATGGATATCTCCGCCCCCACCTCTGTCAAGGGCAAAAGCGGCGTGAAGATGACGGAAAAAGAGCGCAAGGCTGAGATAGAGCGGCTTGAAAAGAAGATGAAGGAAGCGGCAAAGATGCTGGAGTTTGAAATTGCCGCCCAGCTTCGCGACCGCATAATCACTCTGAAGGGCGAAAAATGAAAGAAATAAAAAACGACTTCACAAAAGGCGAAGTCTGGCGGGTTATAATGCGAATGGCGCTGCCGCTGATGCTGGCGCAGCTTGTGAATGTGCTCTATTCTGTTGTGGACAGAATGTATATAGGCCATATCCCCGGCGTAGGCTCCCTCGCTCTCACCGGCTTGGGCCTGACTATGCCCATTGTCAGCATCGTTACCGCCTTTGCCGGCCTTTGCGGCACGGGCGGCGGTCCCCTTTGCTCCATAGCAAGAGGCGAGGGCAAAAAGCAGCACGCGGAAGAGATAATGGGCAACTGCTTCACATTGCTTCTCATCTTTGCTGTTTGTCTGACGCTGATATTGGAAATTTTCGCAAAACCCATTCTCTATGCCTTCGGGGCAAGCGATGCCACCTTCCCCTACGCCGGTGAATATGTCCGCATCTATCTTTTGGGCACCGTGTTCGTTATGATAAGTCTGGGCATGAACCATTTCATAAATGCTCAAGGCTTTTCCTCCGTTGGCATGCTCACCGTGGCTATCGGCGCCGTTACCAACATCGTCCTTGACCCTATATTTATTTTTGTTTTCGATATGGGTATTTCCGGAGCCGCCCTCGCCACAGTTATCGCACAGGCGGTTTCCGCCGCCTGGGCGCTGGGTTTTCTTCTGGGCAAGAGAGCCATACTGGATTTCAAGCTGAAGAATATGGGGCTGAAAGCCGCCCTTGTTGGGCGCATTCTGGCTCTCGGCACTACGGGTTTCGTTATGAGCATCACCAATGCCCTTGTCCAAACCGCCTGCAACAGCCAGCTTCAGCGTTTCGGCGGGGATAACTATGTTGGCGCAATGACAATAATAAACTCCATCCGGGAGCTGACCTTTATGGCGGCTCACGGTCTCACCGCCGGGGCTCAGCCGGTGCTGGGCTATAACTTCGGTGCCGCCGCTTACTCCCGTGTGAAAAAGGGCATACGCTTTGTTTCCTCCGCCAGCTTCGTCTACGGTCTTTCCATCTGGCTTCTGGTTATGATTCTCCCCAGAACTCTGGCCTCCATCTTCAACTCCGACCCGGTTTTGCTGGCAGCAACAGAGCGCTCCATGCGCATATATTTCTGCGGCTTCTTCCTTATGGCACTGCAGCTTGCCGGTCAGTGCGTTTTCGTGGGTCTCGGCAAGAGCAGGCAGGCCGTTTTCTTCTCATTGCTCCGCAAGGCGATTATTGTCACCCCTCTGGTTATCCTCCTGCCCTATATCCCTGCCCTGGGAGTTGAGGGTGTTTTCTGGGCGGAGCCAATAAGCGACCTTATCGGCGGCGCCGCCTGCTTTATAACCATGTATTTCACGGTGTATAAAAAGCTGCCTCAAGAAATTTCTTGACTTTTTTGATTTTTGGGTTTACATTTTATCCAATGAAATATTGATGCTTTCGAGTCGTTTCACCTAAGGGCTTTCGGGTCTATGGCGGACGACCGGAGTCATACCGGAAACAGTATGGCTTTCACGTTTTGAGAAGGAAGCGGTTTTCCCCCCGTGGGGAATAAATAAACCATCTATGCCGGGTGCTTTCTCTCAAAAGAAAGCACCCGGCTTTTATTTGTTGCAGGAGTCAGTTATGAAAAAGGAAAAAAAGCGTTTATCATATTCTGCGGTTATCGCGCTGCTATGCGCCGCTCTTTTGGCGGCAATAATAGGCAGTGTTGTCCTCGGCCGCTATCCCATCGGCTTTAAGGAGCTCTGCGGCATTATTGGGAGCAAGCTTTTCCCCATTGAGAGCTTTTGGACTCCCACTCAGGAGGCTCTTTTGCTCAGCCACCGCCTCCCCAGAATTGCTCTCGCCTGCCTCGTAGGCTGCGCCCTCAGCGCCGCAGGTGCCAGCTATCAGGGCACCTTCCAAAATCCCATGGCCGCTCCCGACATTCTGGGCGCTTCCGCCGGTGCCTCCTTCGGCGCAGCTCTCGCCATAGTTCTGGGTCTGGGCAAGGCTATGATCACTCTTTTCGCCTTCGCCTCCGGACTTCTCTGCGTGGGTCTTGTAATCTTCGTGGGCGGAAGAGCCAAGGGCAAGCGGGTCATCGGGCTCATTCTGGCAGGCATTATGATAGGTTCCCTCTTCTCCTCCGGCACAAGCTTTATCAAACTTGTTGCCGACCCCGCTCAGCAGCTTCCCGCCATAACCTACTGGCTTATGGGCTCTCTCAACGGGGCAAGCGGAAGAGATGTCCTCTTCGCTCTCATTCCCATGCTCATCGGTCTTGTGCCCCTTTTCGTTCTGCGCTGGCGCATCAACATCCTCACTCTGGGTGATGAGGAAGCCCGCACAATGGGCGTGAACGCCCCCCGACTGCGCATTCTGGTGATTCTCTGCGCTACGCTGGTCACCGCCGCCGCCGTATCCGTAAGCGGTGTTATCGGCTGGGTGGGTCTTGTTATCCCCCATCTTGCCCGCCGCCTCGTGGGCAATAACTACCGCCACCTGATGCCCGCAAGCATGCTCTTCGGCGCTTTGTTCCTTCTGCTTGTGGACGACATTGCCCGCAATGCCATGACAACGGAAATCCCTATAGGCATACTCACCAGCTTCATCGGTGCGCCTTTCTTCATTTATCTTATAACAAGGGACGGTGAGAGAATATGAGTCTGGAAATCTGCGACCTGTGCTTTTCCTATGGCGAGCACGAGGTTTTGAAGGGACTCAGCTTTTCCGTTGAATACGGGGAGCTTCTCAGCGTTCTCGGTCCCAACGGCGTTGGAAAAAGCACCCTTTTCCGCTGCATACTGAGTCTTCTCAAGCCCCAAAAGGGAGAATGTCTTATAGACGGAAAATCCACCGCTGGCTTCAGCGCCAAGGAGCTTGCTGGCTATATCGCCTATATCCCCCAGTCCCACTATCCCACCTTCAACTATTCCGTTATGGATATGGTGCTTATGGGTACCACCGCTCAGGTGAACGCAATGTCCGTTCCCGGCAAGCGTCAGGTGGCTCTGGCAAGGGAAGCTCTTGAAAGGCTGGGCATTGCCCATCTCGCAAGCCGCGGCTATACCAATATCTCCGGCGGTGAAAGACAGCTGGTGCTTATTGCCCGTGCCATAGCCCAACAGGCAAAGATCCTCATCATGGATGAGCCCAGCGCAAATCTGGATTACGGCAACCGCACCCTCGTTATGCGCACCGTTAAAAATCTTGCCGCCGAGGGTTATGCTATAATCCAATCCACCCACGACCCGGATCAGGCCTTCCTTTATTCGGACAAGGTGCTGGCCATTCAGGGCGGCAAGGTGCTTGCCTGGGGCAAGCCCGAGGACACTATAAACAGCACCCTTATCAGCCGTCTCTACGGTGTGGATGTGGAAATTTGTTCCCTCAAGGACGACAAAGTGCGCGTTTGCGTACCTGCCGATTTATAAAACGGAAAAGGAGAATTGCTATGAAAAAAACTGTGTGCATACTTTTGGTTCTGGCTATGGCTCTCAGCCTTTTCGCAGGCTGCGGCAGCTCCGCTCCTGCTCAGGAGAGCGCCAAGACCGTGGAATTCATCGATGACTGCGGGCGCAGCGTGGCCGTTCCCGAAGATATAAGCCGCATTGTTCCCACCGGACCTCTCTCCCAGATCGTGCTTTTCGCCCTCTGCCCGGAGATGTTCGTGGGTCTTGCCAGCAAGTGGGGCAGCGACAGCGAAGGTATTATCCCCGAGGAGTTTCTCGCCCTGCCCTATTTCGGTCAGCTTTACGGCTCTGCCGATCTGAATGTTGAATCCCTCGCCCTTGCCGCTCCCCAGATCATAATCGACATCGGAGAAGTGAAAAAGAGCACCGCCGAGGATATCGAGGCTCTTCAGACTCAGCTGGGTATCCCCTGTGTATTCATCGAATCCACCCTTGAATCTCTCCCCGAAACCTATCGCAAGCTTGGAGCTCTTCTTGGTCTTGAGGAAAGAGCCGAGACCCTCGCCTCCTTCTGTGAGGAGACCTATGACCGCACCCTCTCCATTATGGAGCAGGTGGGCGACAACAGAGCTCAGGTTGTATATATCCCCGGCTACGAGGAGCTGAGCGTTCTTGCCAAGGGCAGCTATCACGCCGAGATAATAGACCTTATCTGCGATAATGCCGCGGTTGTGGAGGAGCCCACAAGCCGGGGCACCGGAAACCCCGTAAGTATGGAGCAGCTGGCACTTTGGGACAGCGAGTATGTGATCTTCGGAACTGCAGAAAGCTACGCCGGTCTGGAAACCGATCCCGCCTGGGCGGAGATGCGCGCCGCCAAGGAAGGAAAGTGCCTCCTTGTCCCCTGCCGTCCCCAGAACTGGCTGGGAAGCCCTCCGGGAGCTCAGCGTATTCTCGGTCTCATCTGGCTCACCGGCGTGCTCTATCCCGACTACTGCGATTATGACATAGAGGAGGAGGTCAAGGAGTTTTACTCCCTTTTCTTCCACTGCACTCTCAGCGACGAGCAGTTTGATGCCATCACCGAAAACGCATTTCTGAAATAAACAGCAAAACTCCCTGCGCCTTACCGCGCAGGGAGTTTTTTGTGCGCCGACGCCGTCCATACAAGTGCGAATCCGATTTCACGCACCTTTCGTAGGGCGCGATGACCTCATCGCGCCGCCAAAGCCTCCCTTGCAAAGGGAGGTGGATTTTGCCGCAGGCAAAAGACGGAGGGATTGTTCATGGCGGGACGCAAGGCCCCATCCTACGAAGGGTGCGTGAAAATGAGGGCCGGCCGGGTGTCCGGCCCCTACGAGCGTTATTTCAGTGCTGTGTAGGGAACGGTCTTGACCGTTCCGTAAGCACAAACACCTCATCAGTCTCACATACGCTCGACAGCTTCCCCTCAAGGGGAAGCCTTTAAATGCAGCACCCACCCGTAGGGCGCGACGACTCGGCGCCATAAAAAAGTCTTCCCCTTGGGGAAGGTGGCTGCCGAAGGCAGACGGATGAGGTGTTTGGCGGATACGGATAAAAAAGCGGAGAGACCTTTGTCGGTCTCCCCGCTTTTATTATTTATTTTTTGCTGCGGTTTTTATCCTCGTCCGCCTTCAGGTTGGACATGGTGCCTCCCGCTTTTTCAGCGGAGCGGCGAACAAGACGCTCCAGACCGAGGATGATGCAGCCGCCGCCTATAAGGCCGAGGAACGCCATTTTAGTGATAGCGCCCGCGGCAATGAGCAGACCGCCCAGCACAAAAAGGCCTATGGCGTTTGCCAGATTATCTTCACATTTGATGAGTCCCTTCACCTGGCGCTTAAGCTCTTTTCCTGCGCGCTCTCTTCTGCTTTGCTTATCCATCATATCTTTTTACCCCTTCATCTTTATTCGGCAGTCACAATTACCTTTTCGCCGTCACTGCCAAGAATAATGGTTCTGGCATTCCCGCGAAGCTCGTCAACAATTTTTGCGGCAACAACATCTTCGATTTCCTTCTGAATGGTGCGGCGTAGATTGCGGGCGCCGTAAGTCTGGCTGAAGCTGCGCTTCACCAGATAATCCACCAACGCTTCATCATAGCGAAGAGCAATACCCTTGGCGCTCATAACAGCTTCAAGCTCGGAGAGCATCAGCACCGCGATTGCGCGGAAGTTTTCCTCGGTGAGGTGGTTGAAATAGACTATCTCGTCCACGCGGTTGATAAACTCGGGACGCAGGAACTCATTGAGAGCCTTCAGCGCCTTGTCGCGGCTGAGCTCATTGATGCTCTGGCCGAAGCCCAGACCGCCGCCCCGGTTATTGCTGCCTGCATTGGTGGTCATTATGATAACGGTGTTTTCAAAGTTTACGGTGCGTCCCTGGGCATCGGTAATGCGTCCGTCGTCCAAAATCTGGAGCAGAATATTCAGCACATCTGGATGAGCCTTCTCAAGCTCATCGAAGAGCACTACGGAATAGGGTCTGCGGCGGATCTTTTCGGTAAGCTGGCCGGCCTCATCATAACCCACATATCCGGGAGGAGAACCGATAAGGCGGGAAACCGTGTGCTTTTCCATAAATTCGGACATATCAAGGCGGATAAGAGACTCGGGAGAATCGAAAAGCTCATCCGCAAGACGCTTGACAAGCTCCGTCTTACCTATGCCGGTGCTGCCCACGAAGATGAAGCTTACGGGCTTGCGCTTGGCCTGAAGACCAACGCGGCTGCGCTTTATTGCGGCACACACAGCGTCCACTGCCTCATCCTGTCCCACCACATGGCTCTTGAGCCGTGCGGAAAGGGAGCTGAGGCGCTCAAACTCATCGGCGCGGATGGAGGATGCGGGGATTTTTGTCCAAAGCTCAATAATTCTTGCAAGATTTTCCTCGCTGAGCACAGGGCGTCCCTTAGTGCGAAGCTCCAGAAGCTCGTTTTCAAGGCGCAGATGCTCGGCACGAAGCTGCGCAAGTCGCTCATAATGCTCGTTTTCCGTGTCGGCCATAAGAAGCTCCCGCTCCTTGTCAAGGTCGGCAATATCCTTGCCTATAGCATCCATACGGGCAAGATCGGTGTTTTTCAAATTCACATCGGAGCAGGCCTCATCGATAAGGTCAATAGCCTTGTCGGGGAGGAAGCGGTCGGTTATATACCTCTCGCTGAGGGTGACCGCCAGGCGGCACATATCCTCGGGAATTATCACCCCGTGATACTGCTCATAATAGTGGGCTATACCCTTCAGTATTTTAATGCTGTCGGAGATGCTGGGCTCCGCCACGGTGACGGGCTGGAATCTTCTCTCCAGAGCGGCATCCTTTTCAATGTGCTTGCGGTACTCTGCGAAGGTTGTTGCGCCGATAACCTGAATTTCTCCGCGGCTGAGGGCGGGCTTGAGGATGTTGGCGGCATTCATGCTGCCTTCCGCGTCCCCTGCGCCCACAATGTTATGAACCTCGTCAATAACAAGGATAACATTGCCTTCACGGCTTATCTCCTGAATGAGTCCCTTCATTCGGCTCTCGAACTGACCGCGGAACTGGGTGCCTGCCACAAGGGCAGTGAGGTCCAGAAGATAAACCTCCTTATCCTTGAGCTTATAGGGCACGCTGCCTGCGGCTATGCGCTGGGCAAGACCCTCCGCAATAGCGGTTTTGCCCACGCCGGGTTCACCGATAAGGCAGGGATTATTTTTCTGGCGGCGGTTGAGAATTTGAATAACCCGCTCCAGCTCCTCCGCTCTGCCTATCATGGAATCCAGCTTGCCGGCTCTGGCTCTGTCGGTGAGGTTTATGCAGTAGTTATCCAGAAACTTTTTCTTGCCTCTGCCCTCTTTGGCGCCTGCCCTTCCGCTCTCGCTGCCGCTGTTGCCGCCTGCTGCGGGCGCGGGAGGATTCTGTCCGCCCATAAGACGGCTGAGAAAGGGAAAGGTTGCGGTTTTGCCCTCGTCGTCGCCGTCGCTCTCATCGCTCTCTGCAGCCTCCTGCAGAGCAGCAAGACCCTCACCGTTCATAAGGGAGGACATATCGTTGGTGAGCGCATCCAGATCCTCGTCACTGAGCCCCATCTTGCCTATCATATCGTCTATAGGCTTTATGTGCAGCTCGCGGGCACATTTAAGGCAAAGCCCTTCATTTTTGCTTTCGCCATTTTCAATTTTTGTTATGAATATCACCGCCACATTCTTTTTGCAGCGGGAACAAAGAGTGGGTCTATCCATTAAAAATCTCCAAACCTAAGCTATATTATACACCAAGAATTTTTGCAAGGAAGTCGTGTTTAAGGAACCATCCGCCAAGAACAGTATCGCTGAGAGTTTCGCCGCCGATGATTATTCCCATGAACTTCAATGCCCATACGAAAACTGCGCAGTATGCAGCCGCGGTAAAAAATCCTATAACTGTTCCTGCAATATCATTCACAAGATCCAGATGAGGAATCTTGTAGCTGAGATTCGGCAGGTTTATCACCACCGTGAGGATAATGACAATTATCAGGAAGGATATCACAAAACAGCCCATATAGCTTATGCGGGCGCACAGCTCGTGAACAATGGCATCTACAAGATTTTCGTTATGCTCCTTGGAATAATCCACGGCAGACTCCGCCATAACATCGGCAGCAGCGGTGGTAATGCCCAGACGGCGGAAGCACTCGGCAGCGAACTCATCGTGCTCTTCGGTGTACTGAGAGAGCAGGTCATTGAGGGAATAGTTATGCTCATTATCCCAATCCATGGACTCAAGAACGCCGTCCTCACCATCCACCATCTTCTCAATATAGCCGCCGGCAAAGGGTCTGAGAGCCGGCACCACATCGTAAGAGAAGGCGTTGCTGAGAAGGTTTGCGCCGTAAACGGACACGGTGAGCACAAGCACGCCGGCGAGACCCATAATGAGGCCTCTCTTATATCCGGTCCAGGTTCCGTATACCAGTATTACCAAAAGCAGAATGTCAATTGCAGTTTTCATGCCAATCCCTCTTTTTCTTAGTATATCAAGCAATTATGAACAAATTAAGGTCTATTCCATCATTTTTCCCACTTCGCCCTCATACCATATGCGGTTGAGATAAAGTCCCTGAGGGGGCATAGTGGGTCCCGTGAGTCTTCTGTCTCCCTTTTCAAGGAGCGCAGGAATATCTTCGGGCTCAATTTTTCCGTAGGATGCGTACACCATAGTTCCCACAATGGCACGCACCATATTGTAGAGAAAACCGTCGGCGCAGACGGCGATGGTTATAACATCGCCCTCTTTCTCTGTGCGGCACCAATGGACGGTGCGCACCGTGGTTTTCGTGGGTGTTCCCACGCTTCTAACCGCCGCGAAATCGTGAGTTCCCTCAAAGGCTCTGCCCGCCCTCTCCATTTTCTCTATATCCAGAGCGGAGGGATAAAAGCAGGCACGCTTTTCAAGGAAGGGGTCACGGATGCGGCTTGCGTGGATTTTATAAATATACTCTTTTTTTATGCAGGAGCCTATGGCGTTGAAATCCCAAGGCGCCTCAACGGCATCCGATACGGAGATATCCGCCGGCAGACGGGAGTTCACCGCAAGGGGCAGTCTGTCTATAGGTATGCGGGAAGTTGTGCGGAAATTGGCGCAGTAGCGCAGAGCGTGAACTCCCGCGTCCGTGCGTCCGCAGCCAACCACCTTTACCCTGTGTCCGCAGACCTTGCTCAGTGCGGTCTCCAGAGTCTCCGCAACGCTTATTTCGGTTTTCTGAACCTGCCAGCCGTGGTAGGCAGAGCCGTCATAGCTAAGTCTCAGCGCAATATTGCGCTCTCCGGGCAGTCTCTCCATCAGAAAATCCAGTGGTAGAAGCTGATGCCTATGGCGAAGAGACCCACTATGATGTATATCCACTCCATAACGGGGCCTTCTTTTTTTCTCTTAAACATAGTAATTCAACCTTTCTTTACAGCCCGAAATGTCTGAGAACACACACCGCTGCGATTATTATTGCGCAGCAAAGCAACGCAATTGCATCACGGGCGGCAAAATGCAGCTGTTTCATTCTTGTTCTGCCCGTTCCGCCCTGATAGCAGCGGCATTCCATAGCCGTTGCCAGCTCGTCTGCCCGGCGGAAGGCGCTTACAAAAAGGGGTACAAGCATGGGGATGAGAGCCTTTGCCCTCTCCGTGAGCTTTCCTGTATCAAAGCCCGCTCCCCTTGCCTTCTGAGCGGACATTATCTTGTCCGTCTCCTCAATGAGGGTGGGGATGAAGCGCAGGGCAATGCTCATCATCATGCTCAGCTCGTGGACGGGAATTTTTATTTTGTTGAGGGGACTTAAAAGCCGTTCAAGACCGTCGGTAAGCTGCAGGGGTGAGGTGGTATAGGTCAAAAGGAATGTTCCGCAGACCAGAAGCATTATGCGCAGAACCATATATATGGCAGTCTTTATTCCGTCGAGAGTTATGGTGAAGATCCAAAACTGAACAAGAGGTTCTCCGCTGCCGTAAAACAGATTTATGATGCCTGTGAAGGCAACAATGAAAACAAGGGGTTTAAGACCCTTCAGCATTGCTCTTGCCCCAATGCGGGCAATGGCGGTGAAAGAAACAAGGGTGGCGGTCATAAGCAGATAGCCTCCCCAGCCCTTCACGAGAAAGAGCGCCACTATATATCCCACCAGCCAGATTATCTTGGCTCTGGGGTCCAGGCGGTGAATTATGCTTTTGCCGGGGAAATACTGGCCGAGAGTTACATCCTTCAGCATTGCTCATCCCCCTCTCTCAGGTTTATGAGCAGTTTGCGAAGATAATTCGTGGTATAAACGCTCTGAGGAATGTCAATACCTCTGCGGCGGAGGGCAAGAGCTATCTCCGTGGCCTTTGGAACGGCGAGACCCATTGCGGTGAGCTCCTCCGCTCTTTCAAAAACCTCGGCGGGAGTGCCGTCCATAGCTATGCGCCCTTCGTTGAACACCACAAGGCGGCTTGCTATACGGGCAACATCATCCATGCTGTGGCTGATGAGCAAAACCGTTGCCCCCGTTGTCCGCTGATAGTAGCCTATATTGCCCAGAATGCTCTCTCTGCCCGCGGGATCAAGCCCTGCGGTGGGCTCATCGAGAATGAGCACCTTGGGCTCCATGGCTATAACGCCCGCTATGGCAACGCGGCGCTTCTGTCCGCCGCTGAGCTCAAGGGGGGAAAGCTCAAAAAGCTCCTCGCTGACGCCAACAAAGCCTGCGGCAGCTCTCACTCTTCTGTCGATTTCCTCGCTGCTCAGACCCATATTCTTAGGTCCGAAGGCTATATCCTTGTAAACCGTCTCTTCAAAAAGCTGATACTCGGGATACTGGAAAACAAGTCCCACCTTAAAGCGGACATCTCTGGTGGCCGCCTTGGAGGAGGCGATATCCACATCGTCAACTATAACCTTGCCCCTGTTGGGAGGAAGAAGGCCGTTGAGATGCTGGATAAAGGTGCTTTTTCCGCTGCCTGTATGGCCTATGATGCCGATGAATTCGCCGGCTTCAATATCGATATTTATATTGTCAATGGCAAGTTTTTCGAATGGAGTGCCCCGGCTATAAATATGGGACAATCCCTCCGTACGGATAACAGGCATATTACTTGTCCTTCTTGAAAAATTCTGCTATTGCGTCTGCGCATTCCTCGACTCTGAGAGCCTCAAGGGGAACATCCCAGCCTGCGGCGCGCAGTCCGTATATAAGCTCCGTGGTCTCGGGCACCGCAAGTCCTTCTGCGCACATAGTTTCCACCTGAGTGAAAACATCCTTTGGTTTTCCGTCGGCAACTATTTTCCCGCCGCTCATAACAATAAGTCTGTCGGCATCTATACATTCGTCCATATGGTGGGTTATGAGTATAACCGTCATTCCCTTTTTGCTGCGAAGGCGCTCTATGGCGGCAAGAACCTCTCTGCGTCCTATGGGGTCCAGCATAGCAGTGGGCTCATCCAGCACTATGCACTCAGGCTCCATGGCCAAAACTCCCGCGATGGCGACACGCTGCTTCTGCCCGCCGCTGAGACGGTGGGGGGCGTGAAGGCGGTAATCATACATTCCAACGCTTTTCAGCGCCTCATCAACGCGCTGCCTTATCTCTTCGGAGGGCACTCCCAGATTTTCGGGGGCGAAGGCCACATCGTCTTCAACAACGCTGGCCACTATCTGGTTATCCGGATTCTGGAAAACCATACCCACACTGCGGCGTATGTCTATGGTATGCTCCTCAAGGGAGGTATCCATTCCATTCACATAAACCTTTCCCTCTGTGGGGATCAAAATGGCGTTGAGATGCTTGGCAAGGGTGCTCTTTCCGCTGCCGTTATGGCCCAAAATTGCCACAAAGGAACCCCGTTCTATTTCCAGCGAAAGATTCTTTATGGCAGGGGAAAAATCCTCGCCGTAGGCAAATGTTAAATTTTCAATCCTGATAATGGAATCCATTTGCTTTATCTTTCCCAGCGGCAGCTGGCCCCGCAGGGCAGAGCAAGACCGGTGTCCGTAACTCTCAGACCCAGTTCCTGACTCTCGCTGTGACCGCCGAATTTTTTGGTGAAGATGCTGTCGGCTATATAGCCTATGGTGGATGCGCTGAGTCCGGTGGTGTAGGAGTTGATTATAACGAAAAGGGGATCGTCGCTGAGGACGCGGCTGGTGAGCTCAACAAAGTCCCAGATATTGTCCTCAAGTCTCCATACCTCTCCGCCGGGACCTCTGCCGTAGGAGGGAGGATCCATGATAATTGCGTCATAGCGTCTGCCGCGGCGGATCTCCCGCTCAACGAACTTGGCGCAGTCATCAACTATCCAGCGGATGGGAGCTTCCCGCACTCCGCTGGCCTCGGCATTTTCCTTGCCCCAGGCAACCATTCCCTTTGCGGCGTCCACATGGCAAACGCTGGCTCCCGCCTTTGCGGCGGCAACGGTGGCGGCTCCCGTGTAGCCGAAGAGGTTAAGCACGCTTATGGGTCTGCCCGCGCCGCGGATCTTCTCCATAATATAGTCCCAGTTGCTGGCCTGCTCGGGGAAAAGACCCGTGTGCTTGAAATTCATGGGCTTAACATTGAAGGTCAGCTCGCCGTAATTGATTTTCCAGGACTCAGGCACAGAGGACTTATCCCAGTGTCCGCCGCCGGTGCTGGAGCGGCTGTAGCGGGCGGAGGGCTTGCGCCAGAGGGGGTTATTTCTGGGGGTCTGCCATATTGCCTGAGGGTCGGGGCGAATGAGAATCTGATTTCCCCAACGCTCCAGTTTTTCCCCGCGGGAACAGTCTATAAGTTCAAAATCCTGCCATTTATCAGCTATCCACATAAACATTTTCTCCAGTTTGATGCAATAATGTATAATAGAACACTGTATTATATCACGCCACATTTCAAAGGTCAATTGCAGGGGGAAGAAAAAGCGCGCGGTGGACAGGTAGGGCGGGGCTTGCTCCCGCCGGCGAATCCGAAATCAACAATGTAGGGGCCGGACACCCGGCCGGCCCGCATTACACACCGCACCCACCGTAGGGCGCGACGACTCGGCGCCATAAAAAAGTCTTCCCCTTGAGGGGAAGGTGGCTGCCCGAAGGGCAGACGGATGAGGTGTTAACTGAGGGATTGCCTTTTTGTTTTGTCTCCGACGGCCATATTCTTTTCGTGTGGCCGAAAAGAATATGCGCACCAACCAGCTTCCCTCCTCGCGGCATAGCCGCTGCGGTCGGAGGCTAAAAATGTGCCACCGGCACATTTTCTTAACGCCTCGACCCTCTTTGGAAACTCCCCTCGGTGCAAAGGTAGAAATGGCGTTGTGCCACATAATAAGCGCCTAAACCTTAGTGTGCATCCCCCGTTTTCCGCTCAGGACGCTGCTGCGTGTAGGCGCCTGTTCGGCGCCACCGGGATTTCACCTCGTTCTATTTCAGCACCCGTAGGGCGCGTGAAAATGAGGGCCGGCCGGGTGTCCGGCCCCTACGAGTGTTATTTCAGTGCTGTGTAGGGAACGGTCTTGACCGTTCCGTAAGCACAAACACCTCATCAGTCTCACATACGCTCGACAGCTTCCCCTCAAGGGGAAGCCTTTAAATGCAGCACCCACCCGTAGGGCGCGATGACCTCAGCGCGCCGAAAAGCAAAAAACAGACCTGCCTGAGCAGGTCTGTTTTAATTTTAATCAATATTCATATTTTGCCCAATCCTCGGAGTTAGTTCCGCTCATGGCTCTCTCCTCACCTACGGTGTGCAAAATCACGCCGTGCTCCAGAAGCCATGCCTCTGTGCGGCTGCCCACGGTGGGCACCGTATAGAAGGTGGTATATTGGCGTCCGCTTACATTTTCAATGACAATTGGTCTCGGACTTGTGACGGAGGCCAGTTCTTCGGAAAGGGCATGATTGATAACCTCACTGTCTTTATAGGCAAGATCAATGCTGAAGCGGGCGGAATAAACATTATTGAGATATTCCTCGTCCTCAACTATCCAGAGCTTGCCCACTTTACCCTCGGCAAGATCGGGAACAATGCACTGACTGTAAAGCTCCCACATTTCCTCAGCGGAGAAGTCCCAGTTATGGCGGAAGGCCTTTACGTAGTTTCCTTTTCCGTATAGCTCGTATTCTTCTAAAAGCTGCTGTTTTTCGGCAGGACTCATCTGCTTGAGCACGTATTCTTCATTATAGCCGTAATAGTTCATTATGATGAGGTCCTCTTCGCTGTAGCCGGGATTGAGCTGCGCCAGTTCTTCCGCAGTAACAGTTCCCTGAAGCTGACCGCTGATAAAGTTCTCCTCGTTGGGAACAAAGGGCAAGCTCTTGCGCTTTTCAATAGCTTCGGCGCTGTTCTGGAGATTTTCCAGAGCTTCAACATCCTCAAGGCTTATACCGTAGCGGATATAATAAATTCTGCTGAGAGTATTGCCGTTTTTCAAAGTATAGGTGATATGGAAGGAGCTGCCAAGACCGGTGTCTCTCTCGTGGATAGCCTTATTTTCCACAACGCTTTGGTGAAGGGCAACTGCCGCTGCAATATTTTCCGGCTCATTATAGATAATGGCGTCGCTGCCCACCACGCAGACACTCTCCACATCCTCAGCATCGGGAACTCTCCGCTCGATGCCCAAAAGGTCTGTTTCCAGAGCCAGAACACATACGCAGACTATGATGCAGCTTACGATAAGACCTTTCCATCTGCCCTTGAAGACACGGAAGGACTTATGGATAAGCATTTCGGCGGCAAAATAGCCCACAAAGGCACCCAGAAGCATAAAGAGAAGTATCCAAAGCACTTCGGCAAGGGGAGTCATCCAGAAGCTGTTTATAAGGATACTGTAGAAAAGGGCACCGGAGAAAAGCGCTCCGCCAAAGCACATGCAGTATTTGAAAACGGGCTTAAGGGCGGGAACGGCAACAACATCGCCCACGCTTTCCATCCGTCTGCGGCGGTAGAGCAGCAGAGCGCCGAAATACATTATCATGCCCACCACGCAGCAGGCGGCAAGCAGACCCCATCCCCGATAAAAGATGCCGAGAACTTCGTTGCCTCCAGTGGCAGGGTTATACTCCGTGATGGATCTGGGTCCATTCTGCCACATGCCCACAATGGGGCTGAGATATTTGGAAACAGGGCCGACGGAGTAGTTTTTGCCAAAAACTATAACCTCTATCAGGCTTCCCGCAACAGCCTCAACCGCAGCCGCAACAAAGTTCAGCACCGCAAAAACGATGGGCAGGATAACAATATTGCCCGTAAGCTGCGCGCATAGATTTGCAAAACCGTAGAAGAAGATAAACATCATGGTTACGATGGCAAAGGCCTGCAAATCGAAAACCACCGCTCCCGCATAGCCCCTGAGATAATGGATAAGGGCGCAAAGAGCAAAGGTGATGGCATTGATAACGATGGCGGGGAGCAGTCCTGCCAAAGTTGCGGAGAAGAAAATTCCCTCTCTCTTCACAGGCAGACTTGCGATGCCGGACATAGTCTTGGAGTTATACATAAAGCTCCATACACTCATCGCGGAGAAAACTCCCGCCAGAGCGCCGCTCAAAACTCCGCCTATATTGGCAAGGTCGAGAATATCACGCTGAAGGCTCGTCAGCCTTGAAACATAAGTTGTGGCCATTGCCGCGGGACCTGCCAGAAGCCAGATTCCCAGATATACAAACCACAAGGGCCAGAAGCGCTTGAGGGTGTTCAGAAAAATTGCCCTATTAAAGCACGATCTCTTTGACAGCATAGTCGGCACCTCCCAGCTCATAAATGAAAATTTCCTCCAGACTCAGGGGCAAGGCGTCCATAAAGAGAGGCTCGCACTCCTGCAAAGCCATCTGCACCTTGGTGGGCTCGCCGCGAACAATTACGGTGCGCAGGCGTCCCGTTGCGGCGGTATGAAGAATGTCCAATCCCTCAGGAAGCTCCCTCCCCTCGGGCAGGGCAATCTGAATTTTGCTTATATTTTCCTGCAGCTCGCTGAGGCTGCGCTCCAGCAGAAGTCTGCCGTGGTCGATAATGCCCACGTGGTCGCAGACATCCTCAAGCTCACGGAGGTTATGGCTGCTCACCAGCACCGTTGTGCCGTGCTCCGCCACATCGGACATAATTATGCTCCAGACCTGACGGCGCATAACGGGGTCAAGTCCGTCAACAGGCTCGTCCAGCACCATAACCTTGGGGCGCATGCACATGCAAAGCCAGAAGGCGGCCTGCTTCTGCATGCCCTTGCTCATACGGCGGATGGGCATATTCTCGTCAAGCTTAAAAATATCCTTGAGCTTTTCGTAGCGCTCAATGTCGAAGCGGGGATAAATGCCCCTATAATATTTCATCAGATCCTTCACTGTGGACTGGAGGAAATAGAAAATATCGTCGGGGATATAGGCTACGGTCTCTTTAACGGCGGGATTTTCGTAAACCGCCTGCCCGTCTATCTCTATCTCTCCGCTGTCGGGGCGGTAAATGCCCATAATGTTGCGGATAAGAGTGCTTTTTCCGCTTCCGTTAGGCCCAACAAGACCGTATATTCCGCCTTTGGGAACATGGATGCTGATGCCGTCCAGAGCCATAAAGCCATCGAAACTCTTGCTGACATTTTTTATCTGAATCATTCTTCGCTGCCTCCCTTCAGATATTGCTCAATGTCCTCCTCGCTTACGCCAAGATAGCGAAGCTCCTTAACTGTCTCTCCAAGGGTTTTGAGGAGCTGTTTTTTTCTTCCCTCGTCCACATCCATTTTGTGGGCGGCAAAGCTGCCCTTGCCGGCTATGGAGTAGATGTAGCCCCGGCCTTCAAGCTCCCTGTAGGCACGCTGAATGGTGTTGGGATTGATGGCCAGCGACTGGGCAAGCTCTCTCACAGAGGGCATTTTCTCGTCGGGAGCTATCACGCCCGAAACGATAAGCTTCTGTAGAGAATTCATAACCTGCACATATATGGGACGGGGGTCTCTGTAATTTATTGTTATCACAGACTTCACCTCTCTGCGCTAACTGTATTAGCTGTATTAGTACAGTTAAGATATCACGTCGTGTTTTCCTTGTCAAGAGGGAAGAAAAAATTTCCGCACCTCCGCCGCAAGCACACCGCTGCCATCGTAGGGGCGGGCATTGCTCGCCTTTAAAGCCTCCCCTACTAGGGGAGGTGGATTTTGCCGCAGGCAAAAGACGGAGAGGTGTATTATTCGGAACGGTCAAGACCGTTCCCTACAAGCGCTGCACCAAAACATCGATTGTAGGGGCAGGACACCCGGCCGGCCCGCCTTTTATATCACATCCCCGTAGGGCGGTTGGGCTTTTCGCTTCGCGAAAACCTTCCATTCCTGCCTCGCTTCGCGAAGCTTGCTCCCGCCGCCAAAGCCTCCCCTACTAGGGGAGGTGGATTTTGCCGCAGGCAAAAGACGGAGAGGTTTTGTCTCCTACGTCGGGGCTTTTATATGAAATATTTTCCCCTCCGATGGATAAAATCATTAGTACACTTTGGAGGTGCGCTATGGCAAAAATCAAATCCTTTTTGCGGGAAAATCCCCATATTTTCTACCTTCTCTTCCTCCCCGCTTTTCTAATATGCTTTTTCGCCCTTGAAAAACTCATTCCTCCCGAAAATGTGCGCTGGTGGGTTTCAAGTCCCATAGACAGCGCCATACCCTTTGCGGAAATTTTCGTTATCCCCTACTGCCTCTGGTATCCCCTGCTTCTTGCCACGGGGCTTATTCTCCTTTTCCGTGATGCCTCTGCTTTCAAAAAATATATGCTCTTTCTCTCCCTCGGCTTCGGGGCGGCGCTGCTTATATGCCTCATAATTCCCAACGGGCAGGCTCTCCGCCCCGCCCTTTTTCCCCGGGAAAACCTCCTCACCCGACTGGTGGGCGCCCTCTACCGTGCCGACACCCCCACCAATGTTTTTCCCAGTATGCACGTTTTGGGCTCCGTTGCGGCGGCAGGGGCCGCCTTGATAAGTCCCAGTATGCGCAGGCTGCGCCTTGTCTGGCTCGCCCTTTCTTTTGCCATCTGCCTTTCAACAATGTTCATAAAGCAGCACAGCTTTCTGGATGTTCTGGGAGGTCTTTTTCTGAGTCTTACCCTTTGTTTCTCTATTTATCGCCGAAAAAGGCAGTGATTCTTGATAAGCGCGTATTTAAATGATATTCTGTTAAAGGTAAGATTTCTGTTTGCGGAGGTGGAGAGCCATTAAAAAGATATGCCTTAAAACACTTTTGCGCTCCGCCGCTTTGATAATCATCGGCAGCGCCCTTTTTGCTTTCAGCTTTAATATTTTTCTCCAGCCGGCTCATATAAACGCAGGCGGAGTCAGCGGCATCGGCCAGCTCATAAGCCATCTCAGCGGCTTCGGCAGCGTGGCGCTCTGGTCCTTCATCCTGAATGTCCCCCTCTTTCTTTTGGGACTTAAAAGTATAGGCAAAAACTTCTTTATCGGCTCTCTGGCGGGAATGCTTCTCAGCAGCCTTTTCCTGAGCCTTTCCGAAAATATCCCCGCTCCCGATCTGGAGCCTTTGATGCGTGCCGTCTTCGGCGGCGCGGGTATTGGCGCGGGTCTGGGGCTTGTGTTTATCGGCGGAGCCAGCACCGGCGGCAGCGATATTGCCGCAAGGCTTCTCCGCCCCGTGCTCCCCGAGCTTCCCATCGGAAGGCTTATGCTGATAATTGACATCGTCATAGTGGCTTTCACCGGCATTGTCTTCGGAGACATCAGCCGCGCCCTCTATTCCGCGGTCTGTCTTTATGTCAGCTCACTGGTCATTGACTCCATTATCTACGGACTGGACTACTCCTCTATGGCCATCATTGTCTCCGAGCGCTACGAGGAAATTGGCAGGGCAATAAACAGCCGCCTTGACCGGGGCGTAACAGTTCTGGAGGGTCGCGGCTTCTACACGGGTCAGGAGAAAAACGTGCTCCTTTCCGCTATGAAAAAGCGTCAGGCTGCGGAGCTTAAGGCTCTTGTAAGCGAAATTGACCCGGATGCATTTATCATTCTCAGCGATGCCCATCAGGTTTTGGGCGACGGTTTCAAGAGATACAACAAAATGGAGCTTTGATATGAGAGTTCTTGTTACAGGCTTCGACAGTTTCGGCGGCGAGAGCATCAACCCCTCATGGGAAGCGGTGAAGAGGCTGCCCGACGAAATTCTCGGAGCAGAAATTATAAAAAAACAACTGCCCACAGAGTTTATAGCGGGAGAAAGAGAGCTGCTTTCCGCTCTGAAAAGCGCCGAACCCTCCATAGTTATCTGCGCAGGGCAGGCGGCGGGAAGATCCGCCGTGAGCATTGAGCGCGTGGCAATAAATCTTCGGGATGCCTCCATTGCGGATAACGCCCTTTTCACTCCCGTGGATGAGGCTGTTTCCCCCGAAGGCGAGGCGGCATATTTCGTCACCTTGCCGGTGAAAGCCGCGCTTGCCGCGCTGAAGGAGGCAGGCATACCCGCGGAGCTTAGTCTCAGCGCGGGCAGCTTCGTCTGCAACGATATTTTATATACCCTTCTTCGCAGCACCGAGGGCACAGGCATCGCCGCCGGCTTTGTCCATGTCCCCCTCTGCCCCGCTCAGGCGGAGAAAAAATCTCCTCCGCCACCTTCAATGAGTATTGAGGATATGGCGAAAGCATTGGAAATTATTCTGACAAAGACCATTAAAACAAAGGAGACTGAGCCATGAACAGCATAATGAAACGCCGCAGCATAAGAAAATATCTGGATAAGGCCGTTGAAGCGGACAAGATAGAGCGCATACTCCGGGCCGCTATGCAGTCTCCCACCGGCCACAACGCTCAGGATTGGGAATTCATCGTGGTTACGGAAAAGGAGATGCTGAAAAATATAAGCGAGCTGGGTCCTTATTCCGGCTTTGCCGCGGAAGCACCTTTGCAGATCGTTGTCTGCGCCAATCAGGAAAAAGCCTGGCACGGCGGCACATGGCCCAGCAATATGGGCGCTGTTTGCCAGACTATACTCCTGCAGGTTGAGGAGGAAGGTCTTGGCGCCTGCTGGATAGCCAACTGGCCCTATCCCGAGAGAATGGCTCACGTTAAAAACGCGCTGGATATTCCCGACCATGTTATCCCCTACGCCGTTATATCCATAGGCTACAAGCAGTATGAAAAGCGCTTTGACGACCGCTTCGACCCCGAAAAAATACATTGGGAAAAATATTGAGGTGAAGGATATGCCCCAGACCGTTGACCATGTTCGGCTCAGCCGCGACGGCAGGGCGCTCGTCATTCTTGACCAGAGCCGTCTGCCCAACCACAGCGAATACATAGTTCTGGCCTCCGCCGAGGCAATGTATGAGGCCATCAAGTCCCTCCGCGTCCGTGGCGCCCCCGCCATCGGCATATTCGCAGGCTTTGCCATGTATGTCCTTGCCCGGAGAATGGATATGAATTCCCGCGCCGCCTTCGACAAGGAGTTTTTTGAAAAAAGCGCCTATCTCAACTCCTCCCGCCCCACTGCCGTTAATCTCAGCTGGGCACTGAAGCGAATGGAAGGCGTGCTCTCCGCCCACGGCGAGCTTTCGCCCGGGGAGCTTCTGCCTCTGCTGAAAGCCGAGGCGCAGGCCATACTGGACGAGGATATCGCTATGTGCAAGGCTATAAGCGAGTACGGCCTCAGTCTCCTCAAGGAGGGGGACGGTGTGCTGACCCACTGCAACGCGGGACCCATTGCCACCAGCCGCTACGGCACCGCCATCGGTCCCCTCATTCTCGGAGCAGAAAAGGGAATCAGTTTCCGTGCCTTTGCCGACGAGACCCGCCCCCTTCTTCAGGGTGCCCGCCTCACCAGCTATGAGCTGCAGAAAGCGGGAGTTGATGTCACCCTCATCTGCGACAACATGGCGTCCATAGTTATGAAAAACGGCTGGGTGCAGTATTGCTTCGTTGGCTGCGACCGTGTGGCAGCCAACGGCGATGCCGCCAATAAAATCGGCACCTCCGGAGTTGCCATTCTGGCTAAGCATTACGGCATACCTTTCTATGTTCTTGGCCCCACCAGCACCGTGGATATGAACTGCCCCGACGGGGAGCATATCGAAATTGAGCTGCGTGAAGGCAGCGAGATAAGAGAAAAATGGTATAGCGAGCCTATGGCTCCCGAGGGCGTTAAGTGTTATAACCCCGCCTTTGACGTTACCGACCACGAGCTGATAAGCGGCATAATCACAGAAAAGGGCATCTGCCGTCCCCCCTACACCGAGAGCCTGAAAAAGCTTTTTGAATGAAAGGAAGAACCTTATGATACGCTTTTATAACGGCAAAACCCTTGCCCTGAACGGAAATTTCGAAGTCACCAACCACGAGGTTTGGGTGGATGGCGACAAAATAGCATATGTAGGTCCCAAAAAAACCGATGCCCCCGTCTTTGAACGGGAAATCGACCTTGGCGGCAATCTGCTGATGCCCGGCTTCAAAAATGCCCACACCCATTCCGCAATGACCTTCGGCCGCTCCATCGCCGACGATATGCCCCTCCAGCCATGGCTTTTTGACCGCATCTTCCCCCTCGAGGCAAAGCTTAGCCCCGAGAGAGTCAGCTGGCTTTATAAGCTGGCAATTATGGAATACCTCACAAGCGGCATAACCGCCGGCTTTGATATGTATTTCTACCGTCCCAAGGCCGCTCAAACCTGCTCCGAATACGGCTTCCGCAACGTTTTCTGCTCCATGAACGAAACCTACGAGAGCATTATCGAGGAGTGCGACACCGTCAACAATATGCACCCTCTCGTGAGCATGCTCCCCTCCATTCACGCTGAGTACACCACCTCTTTGGACACCATGAAGGAGGTTGCCCGCGTCTGCCACGAGAGGAAGCTCCCCTTCTTCACTCATATTTCCGAAACCGCCGCCGAACATCACGAGTGCATCGCACGCCACGGCATGACCCCCACCCAGCTTTTCGACTCCCTCGGTTTATTCGACTACGGCGGAGGCGGCTACCACTGCGTATACCTCAGCGACAAGGACATTGAGATTTTCAAAAAGCGGGGACTTTGGGCAGTCACCTGTCCCGCCAGCAACGCCAAGCTGGCCAGCGGCATTGCGCCTTTGGTGAAATTCGCCGAGGCAGGAGTGAATCTTGCAATAGGCACCGACGGTCCCAGCAGCAACAACAGTCTGGATATGTTCCGGGAAATGTACTTAGCCTGCGTGCTCCAGAAGCTCTCTCTGGGTGACGCCGCGGCTATGGACGCCCTCAAGGTGCTGGAGATGGCCTGCAGCGGCTCCGCCCTTGCGATGGGACTTTCCGACTGCGACTGCATCGCCGAAGGCAAGCAGGCGGATATGATAGTAATCGACCTGAGCCGTCCCGCTATGCAGCCTATAAACAACATTGCAAAAAACATAGTTTATTCCGGAAGTCGCGACTGCGTTAAGCTCACTATGATAGCGGGCAAGGTTCTCTATGAGGACGGAAAGTTCTTCCTGCCCGACAGCCCCGAAAGGGTTTATGAGGAATGCCAACGCATTGTCGGTGAAATGACAGCGGAATAGAGAATAAATATAAGCACTGCCCAGCCTGTGGGCTTATCGGCTTATCCTTCGATTGCGTTCCCGGCGCTGCCACCGCGGATGCGCCTATGACAAAGGCCCCCTCTGACGAGGGGGCTGGATTTTTTGCGCAGCAAAAAAGACTGGGGGAGAGATCGGTTATCTTCCGGCATCTCTCCCTCCGACAAAACCTTCGGTTTTGCCACCTCCCTCGTCAGAGGGAGGCTGAACGCTGTAACGAAGCAAGGAGCTTTTTGCGAAGTGCCCGCTACGGGTGGTTTTCTGCATAAAAAATCGCGCCGAAATCTTCCTTCGGCGCCATTTTATTTACAGTTTATTTATTTACATCGGCAATTTTTTAGGTGTATAATAATTGGAACAACTGAAGTTTCGGAGAATTATTATGGATTACAAACTTTGCGTGCCCTGTCTTCTGGGTCTTGAGGGTCCCATTGCCGACGAGCTTCGCCGTATGAAGATGAGAGACGTTGCCGCGGAAAACGGCCGCGTGTTCTTCACAGGTAATGAAGAGGACATAGCCAGAGCCAATATAAACCTGCGCATAGGCGAGCGCGTGCTCATTGAAGTGGGCAGCTTTGACGCCTTCACCTTTGACCAGCTTTTCGAGGGTACCAAGGCTCTCCCCTGGGAGATGCTCATACCTAAAAACGGTGCTTTCCCCGTAAAGGGTTACAGCCTCAACTCTAAGCTTTTCTCTGTTTCCGACTGCCAGAAGATAATCAAGAAAGCCGTTGTTGAGCGGCTGAAAAAGGTATACGGCATAGAATGGTTTGACGAAAGCGGGCCGCTGTATCAGATTCAGTTTTCCATTATGAAGGACAGAGCCAGCCTCTGCATCGATACCTCCGGTTTCGGCTTGCATAAGCGCGGCTACCGTCCCGCCCACAACGCCGCTCCCCTAAAGGAGACTATGGCCGCCGCTATGGTAAATCTCTCCCGCTACAGAGGACGGGAAGACTTTGCCGATCCCTTCTGCGGCAGCGGCACCATCGCCATTGAGGCGGCACTCATCGCCAAAAACCGGGCTCCCGGCCTTAAAAGAGACTTCACCGCAATGAGTTGGCCCGGCTTCGATAAGCTGATGTGGGCAAGAGTCCGGGACGAAGCCAGAGCAAAGGAGTTCAGCGGCGATTACCGCATCTTTGCTTCCGATATAGACCCCCACGCCATTGAGATAGCAAAGGAAAACGCCCTTCGGGCGGGAGTTGCGGACATTGTGAAGTTTGAAGTGGCGGATGCAATGAGCTTCAGCCGCAAGACCGAGCGAGGCATCATTGTCACAAATCCCCCTTACGGCGAGCGAATTATGGAGCGCCGGGAGGCGGAGGGACTTTACGCCGGCTTTGGAAAGGCATATTTTGCCCTGGAGAACTGGAAGCTCTATCTTCTCTCATCCCATACGGAGTTTGAGCGCACCTTCGGCAAAACCGCCGACAAAAAGAGAAAGCTCTACAACGGTATGATTAAATGTGATTTGTTCATGTACCTGTAAAATCCCGCAAGAGGGTTTGTGTGCAGGGGAAACCCAAGCACAGAAATTTCCATATATCTGGTATAAAGAGGAATAAGAAACAAATTAGTGAGGTAAACTTATGAAGCACCTGTTTATTGTCAATCCCGCCGCAGGCGGCAAGGACAGCACCGATTTTGTGTCCGCAAAAGTTGCTCAGTTCTTCTCCGGCAAGGAGGGCGACTTTGAAATATACACCACCAAGGCTCCTATGGACGCGGTGAAGAAAATAAAATATGAGGCCGATCTCTGCGACGAGCTGCGTGTTTATGCCTGCGGAGGCGACGGCACTCTTAACGAGTGCATATGCGGCGCGGCGGGATGGGATCACGTGGCCGTCACCCACTTCCCCACCGGCACCGGCAACGACTTTATCAAAACCTTCGGCGACGAGGGCAAACTCTTCTTCGAGCTGGAAGCGCTCATCAACGGCGAAGTGCGACCCATCGACCTTATCGACTGCAACGGAAGATACAGCGTCAACATCTGCTCCGTGGGCATTGACGCCCGCATAGCTGCCGATGTCCATAAATACAGCAAAATCCCCCTGATCGGCGGTGCCACCGGCTATGTCACCAGTCTTGCGGCCAATCTTCTCAAGGGTATCACCGGACCGCTGCGGGTTATCTGCGACGGCAAGCTTTATTACGGAGAGATGACCCTTATCTGCGCCTGCAACGGACGTTTCTACGGCGGCGGCTTCAACCCCGTCCCCGAAGCGCGGCTTGATGACGGTCTTCTGGACTTCCTTATCATCAAGGGCGTCTCCCGCCTCACCTTCCTGAAGCTGGTAGGCGGCTATGCCAAGGGCAAGTATGCCGACTTCCCCAAGTACATAAACCATGTTCGCTCCACCTCCATAGATATAGATAGTCAGGATGAACTGGTTATAAACGTGGACGGCGAGATTATCCGCAGCAAAAAAGTCAGTATGAAGGTCATCCCCGGCGGCGTTAACTTCATTTTCCCCGCCGGAATGGAATTTTTCGCCTCCGAAAAGGAGAAAACAGCCGTAAATTGAAGCGCGGAGGAGATTTTCCCATAAAAAACGGCGGAAAATTAAAATTTTGGCGGTTTAACCCGGGAAATTCACAGATTGTTTTCAAAATAATACTTGCAAAAATCCAATATCTGGACTATTATAATAAGCGTGTTAGCACTCTCCGTTTTCGAGTGCTAACACGCTGAAAACTGTAAAGAAATTAAATTTACGCATATAGGAGGAAGAAACATGAATCTTAAACCTTTGGCTGACAGAGTTGTTGTCAAGCAGAGCAAGGCCGAAGAAAAGACCAAGGGCGGCATCATTCTCACCAGCGCCGCACAGGAGAAGCCCGAAATTTACGAGGTTCTGGTAGTTGGCCCCGGCGGAATGGTTGACGGCAAGGAAGTCAAGATGGAAGTTAAGGCCGGCGACAAAGTCATCATGGGCAAGTATTCCGGCACCAATGTGAAGCTGGACGGCGAGGAATATATCATCATCCGTCAGAACGACATTCTGGCAATAGTTGAGTAATTAAAGGAGAATTTTCAAGTATGGCAAAGCAGATTATTTTCGGCGAAGAAGCCCGCAAAAGCCTTCAGACCGGTGTCGACAAGCTGGCCGATACCGTTAAAATAACCCTCGGACCCAAGGGCCGCAACGTAGTTCTGGGCAAGAAGTTCGGCGCTCCCCTGATCACCAATGACGGCGTTACCATCGCCAAGGAGATCGAGCTTGAGGACGCTTTCGAGAACATGGGCGCACAGCTCATCCGCGAGGTTTCCACCAAGACCAATGATGTTGCCGGTGACGGCACCACCACCGCAACCGTTCTGGCTCAGGCCATGATCGGCGAAGGCGTCAAGAACCTTGCAGCCGGTGCAAACCCCATGGTTATGCGCCGCGGCATCCAGAAGGCCACCACCGCTGCCGTTGAGGCTATCCGCGCAGCAAGCCAGCCCGTTTCCGGCACCAGTGACATTGCCCGCGTTGGCACCGTTTCCTCCGGCGACGAGGTCATCGGTCAGCTTATCGCCGAGGCTATGGAGAAGGTTGGTCAGGCCGGTGTTATCACCATCGAGGAAGCCAAGACCGCCGAAACCTACACCGAGGTTGTTGAGGGTATGCAGTTTGACCGCGGCTATCTCAGCCCCTATATGGTCACCGATCCCGACAAGATGGAAGCAATTATGGAAGATTGCTACATCCTCCTCTATGAAAAGAAGATCACCTCCATTCAGGATATGCTTCCCCTTCTGGAGAGCATCGTTAAGCAGGGCGCAAAGCTCCTCATCATCGCTGAGGATGTTGAGGGCGACGCTCTTGCAACTCTGGTTCTCAACAAGCTCCGCGGCACTTTCACCTGCGTCTGCGTCAAGGCTCCCGGCTTCGGCGACCGCCGCGTGGATATGATGCAGGATATCGCCATCCTCACCGGCGGTACCGTTATCAGCGAGGAAAAGGGTCTTCAGCTTTCCGACGCTTCCATCGAGCTGTGCGGCTTTGCCCATCAGGTAAAGGTCACCCGCGACGACACCACCATCGTTGACGGCGCAGGCGACAAGCAGGAGATCGCAGACCGCGTAAGCTCCATCAAGCACCTCATTTCCACCACCAAGAGCGACTATGACCGCGAGAAGCTTCAGGAGCGTCTTGCAAAGCTGGCCGGCGGCGTTGCCGTTATCAAGGTCGGCGCAGCCACCGAGGTTGAGATGAAGGAGAAGAAGCTCCGCATCGAGGACGCTCTCAACGCCACCCGCGCAGCAGTTGAGGAAGGCATCGTAGCCGGCGGCGGCACCGCATATGTCACCGCAGGCAAGGCAGCAGCCGAAACCGCAAAGACCCTCAGCGGCGACGAGCGCACCGGCGCCGAGATCGTGGCTCTGGCTCTTCAGGCTCCCATCCGCCAGATCGCAGCCAACGCAGGCGTTGAAGGCGCTGTTGTTTATGACAGAGTCAGCTCCTCCGATTGCGCCCACTTCGGCTTCAACGCCGCAAGCGAGGAATATTGCGATATGATCGCCGCCGGCATTGTTGACCCCACCAAGGTCTGCCGCAGCGCTCTTGAAAATGCCGCATCCATCGCCGGCGTTGTTCTCACCACCGAGAGCCTCGTTGCCGACCTCCCCGAAGCCAATGATGGCGCAGCCGCAGGCGGCGCTCCCATGGGCGGCATGGGCGGCATGTATTAATCCCAAACCAAATAAAAATCAATCCTCCCCGTGGAAATCACGGGGAGGATTTTTATTTTTTTGAAATTTTTACTCTCTTTCGCTGAGAAGGCTCATAAGATGGGTTCTGCCCACAACGGCGACGGAGAGCGCCGCGCCAAGGAAGTAGCACAAAATGAATATCGCGACACTGGGAAGCCATGTCACGGGGGATGCAGCAAAGAGAAGGAGGACACTTCCCAAAACGCTGCCTGTCAGGCAAAGGAGAGCCTGCTCCAGGAAGAAGGAGAAGAAGACTCTGGATTTGGAAGCGCCCAAGCCACGCAAAATGGCAAACTCCATGCGGCGGGAGGAAACCATAAGCCAGCTTATAATAAAGCCAAGCAGGGCAACAAGAACAAACAAAGCGGGGAACAGAAGCTGGGAGAAGGATATGTAGCGGTTCAGTCCGCTTACAGTCTCCACAAAGCTGCGGTCATAGAGCAGGACGGTGGTGCGGTCACTTCCCGTCTTTCCAACCTGACTAAAACCGGAATCCGTCAGGAAATCCCGCATAGATTCAAGTCGGGAGGCGCTGCTCAGGCTGAATATAAGGGTTGAAAAGCGAGTTGCTCTGTAGAAATGCTGATTTCGGGACTCAACGCTGCTGATGGAAGAGTCCTGCTGCTCCTTGCCTGCGATGTCCTCTTCCCCTGTGATCCAGCTCTCGTCGCACCAAAGAGAGAGGGGTACATATAGGTTGGCGTCCTCGCCCAGTTGGGTGAAAAAGCCTACAATCTTGAAAACGCGGCTATGCTCAATCATCTCGGAATTGAAGCTCATAGTAAGATTTGCTTCAAACTCATCGCCGAGACTCAAGCCATGGCTTTCGAGGAAGGCCTTGGGAGCGATGCACGCAACCGTGTCGGCGCTCTTTTCGGCGTTGAGGATTGTGCCCTCTTCCCGGAAAGACATTGTTTCAGCGAGAGAGCTGCAGGCATCGGGATCGGCAAGGAAACTCTCGTCCCAACCCTTCAGCCATTCCACATCCGGCTTTCGGCTGTGGATAAACTCCGGCGCAGCCGAAAGAGTGTTAAGGGCGACAATATCAGGCTGAACACTTATCCAGTTGGATCTGTTTTCTTCCGCGAACAACCCCTTGAAATCGGGGATTTCCTCGCTCAGCCAATAATTGAATCCCAGAGCCATACCGACACTTTCAATATCTCCGCTTTTCCAGATGCTTCGGGCGGCATCGGCGGAAACGGTGAGGTTTGAGCTGCTGCGTCCGTTCAGACTGACAACCCGTCCGGTAATTTCCGCATCCCGATAAAGGGAATCCATCTGCTCTTCCCAAGCGGAGGAGGCAGAGGCAAGAATTCCAAGAAACAGACTAAGCACCAAAGCCACAATCGGAACAACAGTGCTGCGCCAACCGCCGCGGCGGGCGGAAAGAAAGGCAAAACGCAGAGCACCGCGGCCTCCGCAGGAGGATTTCCCACGGGGCAGGCGCACGGAAAGCTTACCCCGCTTGGGAGCTGTGGTTTTCCGGGCAATGGCAAGGAATATCCAGCAGAATATAAGACTGAGGATAAAAACAAATATAAATGCCACCAAGGCGGGAAGAGAAGAGGCACTTCCCTGACTCACCGCCTCCCGAACAATACCAACCGCGGATTCGCTAAAGCGGCTGTCCACAACATACATTGAGCTTGCAGCGTTTATAGCAAGCTCAATCAAACGTCCGAGGGCAAAATTACCCGCAAGTGCGCCAAGGGCGGAGGAAATGCCGGAAATAAGCACCGCGCCGCTGAGAAGCCAGAGGTTTATTTTTCCTCCGGGTGTTCCCAGAGAAACAAGAACATTGACGCTTTCCCGCTGTCTGCCAACGAAAAGATAAGCGAAGAGGAAAATAACCACAAGCGCGCCGAGGGCGGATACCACGCTCACCGCGGAGGCAACATTGAGCATAGTCTCTATGGGGCGCGCCGCCGCTGCATAGCCCTGGTCAAAGAGTGTTACCCGAACGCCATCGGGGCAGAGAGCCTGTATAGCTTCAACGGTTTCCGCCGCGGAGGCATTATCCAGACCCACACGGCCAAGCTGATACCCGAAAAGCTCCTCTTCAAAATCACCCTCTGCGGCGGAAATCCAAACATTTCCGTAATAGCCGTCCACCCGGTTAGTGATACCCACAATCTCCAGAGCGCGGATATCGCCGGTGGCGGAAAGGAGAAAGCGGCTGTCCGCCGCGGAGTCAAACAGTTCAAGGGAAACGATGTCCCCAAGCTGAAGCTCGAGCTGTCTTGCTATATCCCCGCTCACAACGCATACGGAGCGCTCTCCCGCATTGGGAAAGCGACCCTGCTCAAGTCTGAAAACATTCTGGTGGAAAAGCTCAAGGGAGGCAATATCGTCGCTGGCTTCAATGGCAACATTGTTATTGGCGTTGGCATAAAGAGCGGCGTATTCTTCGAAGATAGGAGCAGGCTCCTCGGTGGTAGTGTCCTGATAGGGCACAATGGGGCATCCCTCATAAAAGTCTGTTATAAGGAATTTGAAATCGTTTCCGGTGTCACTGAGTACATACTTTCCGTGAAGAGTATAGCGGCGTCCCCTTTCGGCAACAAAGCCGCTGTCTCCAATTTCTATAGCTGTGTATTTGTTGGTTTTTTCCGCGCTGTTGCGGGAATAAAGAACATTGTTGGAAATGGCAGAATAACCTGCAACCACTTTTCCTTCGCCTCCGTAGAGTCCCGTGGCGGGATCATACGTATAGGTTTTGCAGATGAGCTGGTTGGGGATATATCTGCCGTAGAAAGATTCCTGGCGGCTGGTTATCACGTGTCCGTATTCTCCGTCGGAATAAACAAAGTAATCAACGATTTCGTAGTAGTAGGCGACGGTACCTCCCCATGTGTCTGTGCCTTTGTAATAATGGTGCTTGGAACAGATATTATAGGTGGGAAGCTCTTCTTCCGTAAACTCGGTGTATACTCCCGTTTCAAAATCCTGCTGAAGATACTTGCCCTCGCTTTCAATAAAATAGGGCACCCAGTCGCTGCTGACCGTTTCGGTGCAGAGCTTCGCCGTGTTGTTGGTAGCGTTTATGGCGATATAGGGCGCCGCCATTTCCTCTTCCGTGAAATATACAGTGCCGAGAGTGGTATTTTCAGAGAACTGGGTGAACTCAACAAGGGCATAATCCTCGTAAGGCGCGTCACCGCCGGGAACATAGCCGTCTATATAGCCTATTTTCCGCTTGTTCTCCTCCCAGAAATCAACGCCCTCAAGCTCTTCAAGAGCCTGGGTGTCAAGCTCCGCGGCTGCAGCGCGGGCATAAGAGTCCGCAGCGTCAGCGTTGGGATAGTCTGCGCCCATATATTCCAGAAGAGCCACGGAGGTATAGCTTTCGTCCAGAATCTCAAGCTGTTGGCTGCAGTAAAACCACATCCCGGCGCCGAGAGTCAGTGCGAGACAGATGACTGCAATCAACAGCGCGAAAAGGATGCTCCGTCCTTTGGCTCGGAGGGTGGAGCGTATTCCATACTTGAATGTCATAGCTTCCTCACTCCTTCACTTCTCCGTCGCGAAGCTCGATAACGCAGTCCGCCTTTGCGGCAAGACCCATATCGTGGGTCACGATAACCACGCAGTAACCGTCCTTATGGGCAAGCTCGCAGAGGAGAGAGCTTATGATTTCGCTGTTGGCGGTGTCCAGATTTCCGGTGGGCTCGTCCGCCAGCAAAATGCCCGTTTCCATTCCAAGAGCGCGGGCAATGGCAACGCGCTGCTGTTCGCCGCCGGAGAGCATGGTGGGATAACGGTCCAGCGCGCTTTCGGGCAAGCCTACCTTGGCTATAAGCTCGGCGGCGCGCTTTTTTGCCTTTCGGGGGCTGATTCCGCGAAGCTCCATGGGATACATCACGTTTTCCGCCACGGTGAGCAGGGGGAAAAGACGGAAAGACTGGTAAATAACCGCCACCTGTTCACGGCGATAGCGTTCAAGCTTCATCTCTGCGGTGCTTTTTCCGCCGCAAATAACCTGGCCGCTTGTGGGCAGGTCAAGTCCTGCCATAAGAGAAAGGAGGGTTGTTTTGCCGCTGCCGCTGCGTCCCACTATAGCGTAAACCTTCCCTGCCTCAAAGCTGTGGCTTACGCCCTTCAAGGCTTCAACCTTCTGATATTGGGTCTGGTATGTATAACGCACATCCCGCAGTTCAAGTATAGCCATAACAAAAAATCCCCTTTTTACTAATTATATTTTCTATATTATATTGTAATTTTCCACTATAAACAAGAATATTCTTCGCATCTGAAAACAACTATGTAGGGGCCGGACACCCGGCCGTGGGCACTTTTAAAGCCTTCCCCTTGAGGGGAAGGTGGCATTTGCGAAGCAAATGACGGAGATGTGTTAACGAACGAGGTGTTGATTGTCTCCGACGTCGGGGCGTTAAGAAAACATGCCGGTGGCATGTTTTTAGCCATCGACCGCAGCAGCTATGCTGCGAGGAGGGAAGTTACGGGACGTCGGGGACGCCGTCCCCTACGCAGCCAAAAAGAATATGGAAAGAAAAACAGGCCAAAGAGGGAGACCCCTCTTTGGAAACTCTCCAAGTGCGGTGGTAGAAAACCCTTCCTGCCACATAATCAAAATCCAAACTTTAGTGTGCTTCCCTCGTTTTTCGCTCGGGACGCTGCTGCGTCTTGACGCCTGTTCGGCGCCACAGGGATTTCACCTCGTAATATAAAGACGCTGCACCTGTTGTAGGGGTCGGACACTGGCCGACCCGCTTAAGCCGCGCTCCGCCTTTAAAGCCTTCCCTTTGAGGGGAAGGTGCCCAGAAGGGGCGGATGAGGCGTTATTTCGGAACGGTCAAGACCGTTCCCTACAAGCACGGCATCAAAGGCCCCCTGTAGGGGCCGGACACCCGGCCGTGGGCGCTTAAACCGCACGCACCTACCGTAGGGCGGGATGCCCACATCCCGCCGCAAATACGCCGCGGAGCTACAACCGCTCTCCCAGCCAGCTCAGTGCGCAGTGGGCAAGCACCGCAGCTCCCACGGGCAATACCTCCTCGTCAAAATCCGCCTTTGGGTTGTGGAGTGGATAGCTGAAGCCCTTTTTCTTTTCACCCGCCGAAAGCACAAGCATTGCCGATGGCACTGCGCGGCTCACATATGCGAAATCCTCGCTCCCCGCGCTTTTCCCCCCGCCGGGAAAATCGTCGGCATTAAACACCGCACCATCGCCCAAAAGCTCTCGGGCGTATCTTTCAAGGGCGGAAACAAGCTCCCCGTCCTCCAAAAAGGCGGGGCAGCTCCTTTCAAATTCCAGGGAAGCCGCTGTGCCCGTGGCAGCGGCTACTCCCTCCGCTATCTCCCTCACGCGAGATCTGATTTTCTCCCCCACTGAATCCTCCATAGCCCTTATGCTGCCCTTCAGGACAACTTTTTCGGGAATAACATTGGCGGCGCTGCCGCAGTTTATACTGCCTATGCTCAGTGCCGCCTGCTCCATCATTCCAAGCTCCGAAGCTCTTATCCTCCAGAAAAGTCCTGCAAAGGACACCGCCGCCCCTATCGGGTCAACCCCCTGATCCGGTGCGGCGCCGTGGCTGCCTTTTCCCATAAACTCAAGGGAGAAAAAGTCCGCCCCGGGAGCGCATATCCCGGCAGGCGGAACAACGATACTGCCTGTTGGCAGCTCAGAGGCGCTCATAACATGGAGCATAATTGCGCCTTCCGGCACAGGATTGCAAAGCACACCTGCTTCTATCATATCCTTCGCCCCTTCCAAAATCTCCTCCGCCGGCTGAAACATCAGCTTCACCTGACCGCCCAGCTCCTTCTCGTGAGCTTTGAGCAGCTTTGCCGCAGCCAGCAGCATAGCCGTATGCATATCGTGGCCGCAGCCGTGGAAGAAGCCGTCCTTGGCGGCGAAGGGCAAAGCCGTTTCCTCCCGAATGGGGAGGGCATCCATATCAGCGCGAAGAAGAAAGCACTTTCCCTCCTTCTTGCCTATAAGTGCGCTTATGCCCGCCCTCCCGCAGCGTTTGCTCTCTATTCCCATTGCTCTCAGCTGGTCTTCTACAAATGCCAAAGTTTCCGAAAGCTCAAATCCCGTCTCCGCCGAGCTATGCAGCGTTCGGCGGCAGGTTTTCAGATAATCACTCAGCGCAAGGGCTTCTTTCAAAATTTCGGACATCGTTCTTCCTCCTTTTCCAAATAGTATGCCCGAATTTATAAAAAACTTGACTTTCCCCTTTATGGAAGGTCTATATTAAAACCGAAGAAACAACAAAGGAGTGGGGACATGGGTTTTTTCTCCGTTAATATCTTCAACAGAAAAAAGCTTTTTGTGGATACCGACGCTTCGTCCGTTGCTCAGTCCTTTGAAAGACTGAAGAGGGCGGATATCCCCTGCGAAATGCACACCAAGCGCCTGCGCAGCACCCTCGGAATGAGAATAGATGTGAGCGCATATATGCGGCTTAATCAAGCCTATGCGGATAATCCCCAGCAGTATGGCTATACCTATACCATATGTGTACCCCGTAAATATCTGGAGGAAGCAAAGGCAATTTTGCATATATAAAAAAGGCGCGGGAATGCTTCCCGCACCTTTTTTATTCAATAATCAGATCAATGCCCATTTGGAGAGTTTCCGCATCCATTGCGCCGGGCATCCAACCGGCCACATTACCCTCGACATCTATGAAGAATGTGGTTGGGATGGAGTAAACTCCGTAGGCCATTATGGCGCTGAGCTCCGTATCATAAAACACGGGGAAGTCATAGCCGCTTTCCTCAACAAACTTCAGGGCGGAAGCAAGGGTTTCCTGAGCGCCGTCGGTCATATTCACCATCATAAACTGCACCCTATCTCCTATCTCCAGATACTTTTCGTTGAAGTCCGGCATCTCCGACTTGCAGGGTGAGCACCAGCTTGCCCAGAAGTTCAGCACCACCGGTGTTCCCAGATAATCGCTGAGGCTGACGGCCTTGCCATCGGCGTCATACACTGTGAAATCCGGGGCGGCAACATCATCCGTCTCTCCGCTGCCGTTTTCGGGGGCGGGGGTTTCGGTGACCGCCAGCTGTTCTGTAGCGATATCGTCACCAAGGTTCTTATACAGCACCGAAGCGCCCACCAGAATAACAGCAAGAACCACAACGACTATAAGCAAAGCTTTCTTTTTGTCCATATTTTTCACCTCGCCAGAAGATTGATAAGATAGCCCAAAGTTCCCGTAGCCATCATAATGCCGATGACTATAAGCAGACAGCCGCAAAGGATGTTGATAATGCGGTAATGCCTTTTTATCCAGTTGAAGGCGGATTTGAGGTAATCAATGAGCACCGCGCTTATAATAAAGGGAATACCCAGGCCAAGAGAATATACCAAAAGCATCACTACGCCCTCAAGTATGTGCCCCTGCTGAGATGCCATAACAAGGGCAGAGCCCAAAAACGCGCCCACGCAGGGAGTCCAGCCCACAGAGAAAATGAGGCCGAACAAAACAGCGGAGAAAAAGCCCAGATCTCCCTCTGCTTTTCTCATGCCGCCCCGGAAAATATTCAGCTTGAAAAGCCCAATATAGTTGAGGCCGAAGAAGATAACAATAGCGCCGGAAACAATGTTCACAGCGGTCTGATAAGTTCTGAGAAAGCTCCCCACCGTGCCCGCCAGAGCGCCAAGAGCCATAAATACTATTGTGAAGCCCAAAACGAAGCCCAAAGCGCCGCTAAGAGTCTTTTTCGTGCTGCGCTCTCCTCCCCCGGCAAAGTAGGAAACATAGATAGGCAGCATTGGCAGCAGACAGGGGGAAATAAAGGTGATAATGCCCTCAAGAAAGGCGATTACATACTGCACGGGTATTCCTCCTTCCCTTAGTAATTATTGCAGTTATATTATATCCGGGTTTCGGGATAAACTCGGTGATTATGTCACAGGAAAAGAAAAACTCCAAGTCTTTGACTTGGAGTTTTGGCGGAGAAGGAGGGATTCGAACCCTCGAATGGTTTTTGGCCATTACACGATTTCCAATCGTGCGCGCTCGACCGGGCTACGCGACTTCTCCACGTATTTGCGTCGAACAAAAACATATTTTTTTGTCAGCTTTGCCATTATAATTGAATTTATTATGAATGTCAAGCAAAAATTATTGAATATATAAACAAAAATGGTATAATACACATACGTCCGAAAATTTCGGAAGTTGAAGGAGGAACGCAATGAAATCCAGAACTGCAAAAAGCATTATTATCAACCTGATAATAACCCTTGTTATCGGAGCTGTTTACTTCTACTTCAAGCTCCCCGCAATCAATCTTCACAACCAGAGCTTTTATAGCTTTTTCTTCCTGCTGGCGCTTATATACTGCGTGCTCAGCGCTGTCAGTGTGGGTCTCCACAAGGTCACCAGCGGCGGCGAGCTTTGGCGCGGTCTGAAGGCGCATTGCATCGTCCCCGTTATAATCTGCGCATTTTTTGTTCTCATTCTCATCGGCGGCAGCATCATCGGTCTGCCCATATTCCGCGCCAATTCATATGCAAACCTTCTGGAGCTTTCCGACGGCGACTTTGTTGAAGACGTTGACGAAATAAGCTATAACCAGATTCCCATGCTGGATGAAGACAGCGCCAAGCGTCTGGGCAACCGCAAGCTGGGCGAGCTCAGCGAGTATGTAAGCCAGTTCGAGGTGGCCGAGGACTATACCCAGATAAACTATAAAGGCCGCCCCGTCCGTGTAACTCCCCTTGTTTACGGCGATATTATCAAGTGGGCAACAAACCGCAGCGAAGGTCTCCCCGCCTATCTTGTCATCGATATGGTAACTCAGAATGTTGAAGTCGTCCGCCTTGACGCGCAGGGCGTTGGCATCAAGTATACCACCGCCGAGCATTTTGGCCGCAATCTTGCCCGCCACATCCGCTTCCAGTTCCCCACCTTTATGTTCGATGATGCCAACTTTGAAATCGACGAGGAAGGCGTTCCCTACTGGGTCAGTCCCCGCATAATCAAGCGCATAGGTCTCTTCTCCGGCACCGATATAAAGGGCGCAGTCCTTACCAATGCCCTCACCGGCGAGAGCACTTACTATGAGGATGTTCCCGAGTGGGTTGACCGCGTTTACACCGCCGATATCATCATCCAGCAGTATGACTTCCACGGAAAATACCAAAGCGGCTGGCTCAACTCCATTTTTGGACAGAAAAACGTCACCCAGACCACCGCGGGCTACAACTATATTGTCAACGGCGACGATGTTTATATGTATACCGGCATCACCTCCGTTATGAGCGACGAGAGCAACATCGGCTTTATCCTCACAAACCAGCGCACTAAGGAGACTAAGTTCTATCCTGTTGCAGGCGCCGAGGAATATTCCGCCCGCGCATCTGCCGAAGGTGTTGTTCAGCAGTATGAATATCGCTCCACCTTCCCCCTGCTTCTGAATATTTCCGGTCAGCCCACCTATTTCATGGCTCTCAAGGACGATGCCCAGCTGGTCAAGATGTATGCAATGGTCAATGTTCAGCAGTATCAGATTGTTGCCACCGGCACCACCGTTGCCGAGTGCGAAGCCAATTATATCCGCCTGCTCGGCAACGCAGACCTTGTTGAAGAGCAGCTTCCCACCACCAGCACCGTAAGCGGCCGGGTCGGTGAGCTCCGCTCCGCGGTTATAGACGGCAACACCCACATTTATATACGCCTTGAAGGCCAGAGTGTTTACTATGTTGTAAGCGTGGCCGATGCGCCCATCGCCGCCATACTGAACCTTGGCGACGCTATAACTCTCTCCGCCGCAGAAGGCGAGGGTGAGCTTATCAGCGCATGGGATGTGAAGATCAAATAAGACTTTAAGTCAAGGCCAGTATAACCCGTGGTTGCCGTTTTACAAAAACAAATACTCCCCGATGCAAATGCATCGGGGAGTATTTTTATTTACTTCCACCAATAGTGTTTCAGGGATTCGGGCATCATTTCATAGAGGGCATCCGCGGCAGCAGAAGGGTCTATTTTATAGCGTTGACAAATCATATTCCGATAAACCGCGCAAATGCCGTTGCAGAAAACATCAACCTGCAGCTCCTCCACCGGGGTGAAACCCGCTCCCGCCCGGTTAAGCCGTGTTATCTTTAGGGCGGTTTCATAGGAATACTCATATATGAAATTGCTGAGGGAATTGAAACCTGTGCTTTCCAGAGCTCTCCGGAAAATCTTCAGATGCCGTTGTCCAAAGTCAAAAAGATGGTAACAAAGATCCCGATAGTTGCGGCTTCGTTGGGGATCCATATAGTAGTCAAGCGCCATCTTATAGTTTGCATTCATAACTTCATATTTATCCTTGAAGTAACGATAGAACGTGGAGCGGCTCACCCTCGCCTCCTGCATTATCATTTCAACGGATATTTTGTTGAAATCCACCTTATCTATGAGTCTGTTAAATCCCTCAATTATTGAGTGAAGGGTGCGTGTTACCATCTATATCCCTCTCCTTTTCGGTGTAGCACAATACAATTTTGCTTAATTGTATCACAATGATACAAAACATGCAATTTGTTTCAAGTCTTTATGGTTGCCGGGTACTATAATAAAATCGTAAAAATACTTGGGAAGGTATCGCAGGAATGCATGAGCTTGGTGTTTTGACCCGCGCCCTCGGAAGAGTGCAGCGGGCGGCAGAAGAAAACAGAATAGCTTTGGTGAAGTCCGTCACTCTGGAAGTGGGACGCGACAGCAGCTATGTGCCTGCCTATTTTGAAAAGCTCTTCCCTGCCGCAAGGGAGCTTTTCCCCACAACAAGACTTTCGGAACTAAAAATAGACATAGTAGACGGAAGCGGACTATTCATAAAAGAGATAGCATACTGAAAGGCTTAAGGATATGGAAGAAAAAAGACAGGCAAGTAATATCAGCGAATCGGGAAAGGTTCTCTATCTGGACGAAGAGCGCCTCAAACGCAAGGAAGTTGGCTTCCCTCCCTATAAAAACAAGCCCAACGGTCTCGGTATATATAACTGGCTCAAGGAGCATGTGATATATATGTCCGATAAACGCTGGCCTTTGGCGCTGAAGCTCTATAAAATGTTCATACGTTTTTCCGTATGGATGAAAGAAGGCGGGCTGAAGGGCAAAATATATAAAAAAGGCATTATGCTCTATCCCGATATGGAAACCCATACCTCCACGGTGGTAATGCCCCTCAATGTGGACCTTGAAGAAGGCGAAGAACAAATCCTCCCCCTGAATCTGGACATCTCCCGTGAAGGGGAAAAAGTGGTGCTGCCTTTGGACATTATAAAGGAAAGCCTCAAAAATGCCGATTTCATCGGAGGTATGGATTCCTGCCTTTGCCGCGAGGCCAACAACTGCAAGGATTATTCCCACAACATAGGCTGTCTCTTCCTCGGCGAAGCAGGCAAGGTCATAGTGAAGCATAATCTGGGCAGAGAGTTCACCTATGAAGAGGCTATAGAGCGGGTAAACACGGCTGCCAATGCGGGCCTTATGGGTCAGGCCGTCTGGGTGGAGGTTGAACAGCTTCTTTGGGGCATACGCAACGACCAGATGGACAAATTCCTCGAAATCTGCTTTTGCTGCCCCTGCTGCTGCATAGCGGTGCGTCTTGCCCGCAACGCCACCGCCGCCGAGCGCCATCGCTTCCACCCCGCAGGCTGGACAGCTGTGCCCGACCGCAACGCCTGCATAGGCTGCCGCGCCTGCGTTTCAACCCCCGATGGTTGCCCCGTGGAGGCAATAAGCTTCGGAGAAGACGGCAAAATCGTCATCGACCAGGAAAAATGCGTAGGCTGCGGAATATGCAAGGCTCACTGTAAGCCGGGTGTTATAAAAATAAAGCAGACCATGCCTATGAGGGCAGACCTGCACGAATATTTCCTGAAGGACTTTAATCTGGATTTGAAAATCTGGGAGGATAAATAATGGAAAATGTGAAAATAATCGCTCTGCGGGAGAGCGTTTTTGAGGATAATAACGCCGATGCCAAGCTGCTGCGTCAGGAGCTTTCCGATAAAGGCTGTTTTCTCATTAACCTTATGTCCGCCCCCGGCTCAGGCAAGACAAGCACCCTCCGCGCCCTTTTGCCTTTGCTCAGCAAGGAGCTTTCCGTGGCGGTTATGGAGGCAGACATAGATTCCTCCGTGGATGCCGAGGCTATTGCCCGATGCGGAGTGAAAGCCATTCAGCTTCATACGGGAGGAATGTGCCATCTGGACGCGGATATGTGCCGTCAGGGTCTCCGCGCGCTGGCTTATGAGGAATTTGACCTTGTAATTCTCGAAAATGTGGGCAATCTTGTCTGTCCCGCCGAGTTTGATACCGGTGCCCATCTGAATATGACCATTCTCTCCGTTCCCGAAGGCCACGATAAACCTCTCAAGTATCCCCTTATGTATGAAAGCTGCGGCCTTCTTGTCGTGAACAAGACCGACGTTCTTCCTTACTTCGATTTCGACATGGATAAGCTCCGGGAATACGCCCTGATGCGCAACCCAAATATAGAGATTATTCCCATCTCCGCCAAAACCGGCGAGGGTATAGCCTCTCTTGCCGAGTTGATATTGAAAAAAGTTAAGTCCACCTGACCCAGAACAAAAACACTCCCCGACGCAAATGCATCGGGGAGTGTTTTTATTTACTTTTCAAGAGCCATGGAGTAAAGCTCGTTTTTGGAAAAGCCGGTTTCGCCGGCGGCCTTTTTGCAGGCTTCCTTCAGGCTGAGTCCTTCCCCGCGATAGCGCTCCACAAGGGCAAGGGCGTCCTCTTCACTAAGCTGCTGAGGCTCTTCATCGGGAGCGCCCTGTACAACCAGCACAAACTCGCCTTTGGGAGGAGTGGCGCTGAAATGCTCAATGGCGGCACTGAGAGAAAGGCGGAGAACCTCCTCGTGAATTTTGGTCATCTCCCGGCAGAGGGCAATCTGTCTATCGCCGAAATACTCAAGAAAATCGCTGAGGGTGCGCATAAGCTTATGGGGAGCTTCATAGAAAATCATGGTGCGTTTTTCACCCACAAGCTGCTCAAGATGCTCCCTGCGGCTTTTATTGGTGGTGGAGAGAAAGCCCTCGAAGCAAAAGCGCTGGGTGGGCAAGCCGCTCATTGCAAGGGCGGTTACGCAGGCGCTGGGGCCGGGAATGGCGCAGACGGTGATGCCGTGGAGGGCGCACTGACGGACAATATCCTCGCCGGGGTCGGATATAGCAGGCATGCCCGCATCCGTTACGAGGGCGCAGCTTTCCCCCGCCATAAGGCGGCTGAGAAGCTTTTCGCCCATCTCCGCCCGGTTATGCTCAAAATAGCAGATAAGAGGTTTTTTAATTTCGAAGCGGTTGAGAAGCTTCAATGTAACCCGGGTATCTTCGGCGGCTATGAAGTCTACGCTGCTTAATGTTTCCAGCGCGCGGGAGGATATATCTCCCAGATTTCCTATGGGTGTGCCCACAAGATACAAAATTCCTGCCATTGGTATCTCCTATCTGTGATAGATCATTTTCGCCTCTTCGCTGTCGCTGCCGTCGGCATTGCAGAGAATGAGGGGTTTTTCAATATTCAGTCCGCTTTTGCCGCCACGGCGCGCTTCGATAAGCACAAGGTTGGGCGCGTGTCCTGCCTTGTATTGTACCATACGAAGACGCTTTGGCTCAAGACCGTGCTTTGTAAGAGTGCAGAAAATCTCCGAAAGTCTTTCGGGTCTGTGGACAAGAGCAAAGGCTCCGCCCCAGCGGCAGAGGAATTTTGCCGCTTCGCAAAGCTGGTCGAGGGTAAGGCAGCGCTCGTCCCGGGCTATGGCGCGGCTGTCCGCGGGGGCATTATAGCCGCTGTCCACGGGAAAATAGGGCGGGTTGGAAACCACAAGAGCGTAGTCTCCGGCTTTCAGGAAGTCTCTGTATTCTCTAATGTCTCCGTGGATTATCGAGGAAGGCTCAAAGCCGTTTTCTGCCATATTCTCCCGGCTGAGGGCGGCGGAGTCGGCCTGAATTTCAACGCCCTCCACCTTCACTCCCGGCCTTGCGTGGCTGAGCAAAACGGTGAGAACGCCTGCGCCGCAGCCAATATCAATGACCTTGTTGGCGCGGATGCCGGAGACGAAGTGAGCCAGCATCACCGAGTCGGTTGAAAGGCGGAAAGAGTCCTCCTGCTGCATAAAGCGGGGGCCTCCCGGCCAAAGTTCGTCAAAAGCGGGCATAAGCTTTGTCCTTTCCTGGATGTGTGGGCTTCCCCTGTGAGAAACCTTTTAGCGCCGTGCTTGTAGGGAACGGTCTTGACCGTTCCGCAAAAACAACCTCTCCGTCTGCCCTGCGGGCAGCCACCTCCCCTGTCAGGGGAGGCTTTGGTGGGCCGGCCGGGTGTCCGGCCCCTACATAGTTTGTTGCGGATACGCCGTAGGGGCGGGCCGATGTGTCCGCCCACAGCGAAAACATTACGAGGTACAACCCCGGTGCTGCCGAACAGGCAGCTAGAGGCAGCAGCGTCCCGAGCGGAAAACGAGGGAAACACACTAAGTCTTAGGTTTTGATTATGTGGCACAATGTTTTTCTCATTTCCGCAGTTTGGGGAGTTTCCAAAGAGGGGTCTTGCATCCCCTCTTTGGTGGACTTTTCTTTCCATATTCTTTTCGGGTGCGTAGGGGACGGCATCCCCGACGTCCCGTAACTTCCCTCCTCGCAGCATAGCTGCTGCGGTCGATGGCTAAAAACATGCCACCGGCATGTTTTCTTAACGCCCCGACGTCGGAGGAAACAACACTTCTCCGTCTGCCCTGCGGGCAGCCACCTCCCCTGTCAGGGGAGGCTTTGGCGCCCACGGCCAGTGTCCGGCCCCTACAATGTTGATTTCAGATTTGCCGTAGGGGATGCAAAGGGATTATTTCTGCTCCCAGAGCACTACCTCGCCTTTTTTCAGAGTAGCGGGCAGGTCGATGAGCCGCTGGTTGCGGCTGCCACGGAAAAGCAGGGTCAGATCCCTCTGCGCTTCCACAAACTCGCCGTCTACAAGCACATCTATATAGCTCAAAAGCTCATCGGTGACCTCGCAGTGGGCCCGGGAGGGGCTGAGCAGGTCGGTTTCCAGGGTGTAGCCGGTGTAGCACCATATGTCCTTTTGAGGATAGGTCTCCCGCACCCTTTTCACCAGAGGCAGCAGAGAGCGCTGATTTGTCTTTTCCATAGGCTCGCCCCCAAGGAGGGTGAGTCCGTCCACATAGTCGGGAGCAAGGGAGGCGATTATCTCCTCCTCGGTCTCTGCGGTGTAAGACCTGCCAAAACCGAAGTCCCAGGTTTCCGGCTGGAAGCAGCCGGGGCAATGGTGGCTGCAGCCGGAAACAAAAAGGGTGGTACGCACACCGGGACCATCGGCTATATCGAAATACTTGATGTTGCCGTAATTCATAGATAACCTCTTAGAAAAATCGAAGTAAAGAGCATAGAACGCTCTTTACTTCGATGGATTTACAGATGCAGTACGCGCTCCTTGATTTCCTGGGTTCTGCCCTGATTCCAGAACTGAGTGCCGATATAACCGCAGGTGCGGCGGGCAACATTCATCTTGTCCTGATTGCGGTTATGGCAGTTGGGGCATTCCCAAACAAGCTTGCCGTCATCCTCAACAATGCTTATCTCGCCGTCGAAGCCGCAGACCTGGCAGAAGTCGGACTTGGTGTTCAGCTCAGCATACATAATGTTGTCATAAATGTAGCGGATGATCTGGAGAACAGCCTTGATGTTCTGCTGCATATTGGGAACTTCCACATAGCTGATAGCGCCGCCGGGAGAAAGGGCCTGGAACTTGCTTTCGAAGCTGAGCTTGGTGAAAGCGTCAATCTCCTCGGTGACGTGGACATGGTAGGAGTTGGTGATATATGCCTTGTCGGTAACGCCGGGGATAATGCCAAAGCGCTTCTGGAGACACTTGGAGAATTTATAGGTGGTGGACTCCAGAGGAGTTCCGTAAAGGGAGAAGTCAATGTTGTGCTTTGCCTTCCACTCCTTGCACTTATCGTTCATATGCTGCATAACATCGAGAGCGAAGGGAGTGGCATCGGGATCGGTATGGCTCTTGCCGGTCATATACTTAACGCACTCATAGAGACCTGCGTAGCCAAGAGAAATGGTGGAATAGCCGCCGAAGAGGAGCTTATCGATAGGCTCGCCCTTTTCAAGGCGGGCAAGGGCGCCGTGCTGCCAAAGTATGGGGGCGGCATCGGAGAGAGTTCCCTTGAGTCTTTCGTGGCGGCAGAGCAGTGCTCTGTAGCAAAGGTCAAGACGCTCGTCGAAGATGCTCCAGAAGCTATTCATATCTCCGCCGGAAGAGAGGGCAACATCAACAAGGTTGATGGTGACAACGCCCTGATTGAAGCGGCCGTAATACTTGGGCTTTCCGTTTTCGTCCACATAGGGGGTGAGGAAGCTGCGGCAGCCCATGCAGGTGTAGCAGTGACCCTCGCCGTTTTTGTCAACCTTCAGCTTGAGCATCATCTTCTCGCTGATATAGTCGGGAACCATCCGCTTTGCGGTGCACTTGGCGGAAAGCTCGGTGAGATACCAATAGGGGGAATCGGGAGTAATGTTCTGCTCCTCGAGGACGTAGATGAGCTTGGGGAAGGCGGGAGTTACCCAAACGCCGGTCTCGTTCTTGACGCCCTGATAGCGCTGGAGCAGGGTCTCCTCGATAATGAGGGCAAGATCCTTCTTCTCCTGCTCGTTCTTGGCTTCGCCCAGATACATGAACACGGTGATGAACGGAGCCTGTCCATTAGTGGTAAGGAGGGTGACCACCTGATACTGAATGGTCTGAACGCCCTTCTTGATTTCCTCACGCAGGCGCTTCTCGGTGAGAGCGGAAAGCTGCTCCTCACTGCAGTCGAGACCAACTTCCTTCATCTCCTCCTCGACTGCCTTGCGGATTTTCTTGCGGCTTACATCTACAAAAGGAGCAAGATGGGTCAGAGAGATGCTCTGTCCTCCGTACTGGTTGGATGCAACCTGAGCAATAATCTGGGTTGCGATATTGCAGGCGGTGGAGAAGCTGTGGGGCTTCTCAATGAGGGTGCCGGTAATAACGGTGCCGTTTTGCAGCATATCCTCAAGGTTGACAAGGTCGCAGTTATGCATATGCTGGGCAAAATAGTCGGCGTCGTGGAAGTGGATGATGCCCTCATCGTGAGCCTTGACTATCTCCTCGGGCAACAGTATGCGGCGGGTAAGGTCCTTGCTGACTTCGCCTGCCATATAGTCGCGCTGGGTGGAGTTGATAATAGGATTTTTGTTGGCATTCTCCTGCTTTGCCTCTTCGTTGTTGCACTCTATGAGGCTGAGAATCTGGTTGTCGGTGGTGTTTGCGCGGCGAGCAAGATTTCGGGTGAAGCGATAGCGGATATAGCGCTTGGCGGTTTCGGATGCGCCGGTGGCTATAATCTCGGTCTCAACAAGCTCCTGAATTTCTTCAACGCTGAGAGCGCGTCCCAGTTCCTCGCAATAGCGCTCGATGCGCAGAGCGATGGCGTCTATCTGCTCATCGGTCATCTCGGTGCCGCCTGCGGCTGCATTGGCCTTGGCAATCGCAGCGCTTATTTTCTGCCATACGAAAGTTTCTTCGCTTCCGTTTCTCTTTATTATCTTCATCTTGTACCCCTTATCTCAAAAGATATCTATATATAGTGGTTGAATATGTCGTGCCGGATTTTGATTATACACTATATTATGTGCTAACGCAAGGGGTAAATCCCAATATTTTGTATTTTTTCAGTCGCATTTATAGAACAGCGGCGCCCCACCGCAGCCATTGCAGGGCTGGACACCCTGCCGGCCCGCTTACGCGGCACTCATCGTAGGGGCGGGCATTGCCCGCACGCCGCAAAAAAGCACACGGCCTTCGCCGTGTGCTTTCCATTTATTTAACCACTACATTTTCCTCGCCAAGCAGCTCCTTGAGCTCACTTACAAGTGCCGGATGAACAAGGCAGGAGCAGCTGCGCTGCTTCTTGATGTCCGCGAAATACTGGATCATCATATCCTTACCCTCGAACATCCGGAGTATTATCTCTATGCGCCGGAGCATCTTCTCGTCACCGCTGTTGAGCTTGAGATAGAGCTTTTTCTCTTTCCTGCCCTTTACCTCGGAAGTCAGCTGGCCAATCCCTTCGGCAAGAGGACGGATTGTATCCACCATCAGCTGGGGCTCCTTATCCTCGCGGACGGATATGCGTCCGCGCACGGTGAGGGCGGCATTATCCTTGATATAGCTTCCGCCATTATCCAAAGCCTTCTGGAAGCAGATAAGCTCCATAAAGCCGCTGTCATCCTCCAGCGTAACGTAAGCCATCATTGAGTTGTTTTTGGTGGCGCGGGTTTTGTAGGAGCTGACAACTCCGCACACCGTGGCATACTGGCCGTCGGCATATCTGCCGTCCCCTGAGCCGCTTTCGTGAGCCTCCAGAATGGCGCCTATTTTAACAGCGCCCATTTTCTTTGCCAACTCTCTGTATTCATCCATGGGATGACCGCTCAGGTAAAGACCCGTCATCTCCCGCTCCATACTCATCTTTTCCCGAAGGGAGAATTCATCCACCTCCGGCAGGCGCAGGGTCTCGCCGCCTACGCCGCCTTCCTCCTCGCTCATACCGAAGAGGTCAAACTGGCCTTCTATATTCTTTCTGCCGGCACTGGCAATGCCGTCAATAACGCTGTCCAGCACCTGCAGAAGGGCGCGGCGCTTATAGCCGAGGCTATCAAAAGCGCCTGCCCGAATAAGGCTTTCAATTGCGCGGCGGTTCATATCCTGACCGTACATACGGCGGCAAAACTCGTCAAAAGCGGCGAAGCGGCCGTTTCTCTCTCTTTCGCCCACAAGGGCGCGGACAAATCCGCGACCGACATTCTTGACAGCGGCCATACCGAAGCGCAGGTCACTGCCCACAACGGAGAAGTCGGCAAAGGATTCGTTCACATCGGGGGGCAGAAGCTTGATGCCAAGGTCGCGGCACTCATTTATATACTCGGCAACCTTGCTGCTGTTATCCAGAACACTGGTGATGAGAGCGGCCATATACTCCCTTGGATAGTGAGCCTTCATATAGGCGGTGCGGTAGGCTACAATGGCATAGCTGACCGCGTGAGCTTTGTTGAAGGCATAGTTGGCGAAGTCCAGAATTTCGTCATAGATGCTGCCCGCCACAGCCTCGGGTATGCCCTTGGCAACAGCGCCGGGGATGTTTCTTTCCGGATCGCCGTAAATGAAGGTTTTGCGCTCGCGGACTATCTCCGCTTCCTTCTTTTTGCTCATAGCTCGGCGTATCATATCCGCCTGACCGAGAGAGAAGCCCGCAAGGCGGCGGCAGATTTCAATAACCTGCTCCTGATAAACTATGCAGCCATAGGTAACGCCCAGAATATCCTCCAGCATCGGATGCTTGTAGCTTATCTTTTCGGGATTTGCGCTGCACTCGATAAAGCGGGGGATGGAGTCCATAGGACCGGGGCGGTAAAGGGCGATGATAGCCGTGATATCTTCAATGCTTTTCGGCTTAAGGCCGGTGCAAACCGCGGTTATACCGCTGGATTCCAGCTGGAAAACGCCGCTGGTGCGCCCCGCCTGGAGCATTTCAAATACCTTTTTATCGTCCTCGGGAACTTTTTCAATGTCAAAATCCGGCTCTTTTCTCCGCACCAGTCTCACCGCATCGTCCAGCACGGTAAGGTTGCGCAGTCCCAGGAAGTCCATCTTAAGAAGTCCCAGCTCCTCAAGGGTTGTCATCTGATACTGGGTGACAACGGCTTCATCATTTTTCGCCAGAGGCACATATTCATAAACCGGACGTTTGGTGATAACAACGCCTGCCGCGTGGGTGGAGGCGTGGCGGGGCATACCCTCCAGATCTCTGGCGGTATCCACAAGCTTTTTTATCTTGTCCTCGCCCTCATAGAGCTCCTTGAGCGCCTTGGAGACCTGCAAAGACTCATTTATAGTGATGTGGAGAGCGTTGGGGACAGCCTTGGCAACGGCATCCGTCTCCGCGTAGCTTACGCCCATAACCCTGCCAACATCGCGGATAGCGTTCTTGGCGGCCATAGTTCCGAAGGTGACAATCTGCGCCACGTGGTCAGAGCCATACTTGCGGTTTACGTAGTCTATAACCTCGCCTCTGCGGCGAATGCAGAAGTCCATATCAATATCGGGCATACTCACACGCTCGGGGTTGAGAAAGCGCTCGAAATACAGGCTGTATTTGATGGGGTCAACATCTGTGATACCCAGACAGTAGGAAACAACGCTGCCTGCGGCGCTGCCGCGTCCGGGTCCCACGGGAATGGCATTGCTCTTGGCATAGCCAACGAAGTCGGAAACTATGAGGAAATAATCCACAAAGCCCATACGCTCTATCATATTCAGCTCATAATCCAGCTGAGCGTGGACTTCGGCATTTGCCCCGTAGCGGCGGGCAAAGCCCTCCTCGCAGAGCTTGCGAAGATAGGAAGCGGAGTCCGTTTCTCCCTCGGGAAGCTTGAATTCGGGCAGATGATAATGACCAAACTCAAAGTCAAAGGAGCACATTTCCGCAATTTTGGCGGTGTTTTCAATAGCATCGGGATGTTCGGGCAGTATGGCCGCCATTTCATCCTCGCTCTTAAGGTAAAATTCCTCGCCCTGGAATTTCATTCTTCCGGGCTCATCCAGATTTTTACCCGTCTGTATGCAGAGAAGCACATCCTGACTTACGGCGTCGCTCTTTTTGATATAGTGGGCGTCGTTTGTAAGAACAATTGGAATTCCGGTTTCTTCGCTTATGCGAAGCAATCCGTTCATAGCCCGCTTTTCATCTATGTCTCCGTGATCCTGCAGTTCAAGATAAAAATTGCCCCGTCCGAAAAGCTCATCAAGCTCCATAGCCTTGGCCTTGGCGGCCTCATAGTCGCCCCGGAGAAGCTTTTGGGGAATTTCGCCTGCAACGCAGCCGCTGAGGCAAACGATGCCTTCTGCATGGTGGCGCAAAAGATCCCAGTCAATTCTGGGTTTAATATAAAATCCTTCCGTAAAGCCTGCAGAAACCAGATAACAGAGATTGCGGTAACCGGTATCATTTTTGCAAAGCAGCACAAGATGGCTATAGTTTCCGTCCGTGCCGTGTTCTCTTCCGAAGCGGCTGGCGGGAGCAACATAAACCTCGCATCCGATAATTGGCTTCACCCCTGCTTTTTGGGCAGCCTTATAGAAGGCCACAGCGCCGTACATAACGCCGTGGTCTGTTATAGCAACGGCGCTTTGCCCCAGTTCCTTTGCCCGCTGGGGCAGCTGGGAAATTCGGCACGCACCGTCAAGAAGGCTGTATTCACTATGAACATGAAGATGAACAAAAGCCATGGGTTTGTCCTTTCCTGTGTTTATTGAGAAAGAATATTTACTGCTCCGGATTATATGCCATCAGTTTGCGCATGCGGTGGTTAATTCCGCTTTTGCTTACAGGGGGGTCGGACAGCATTGCCAGATCCGCAAGGCTGGCCTCAGGGTTGGCTATGCGCAGATATGCCAGCTCCTGCAGGTCGGCGGGGAGATTATCAAGTCCCACTTCCCTGTCCAGAAAGCGGATTTTATCCAGTTGAGCCGCAGCCGCGGAAACAATCTTATCCGCATTCGCGCTGTCGCAGTTGACCTTGCGGTTGATGGTGTTGCGCATATCCTTTTCCACCTTGGTCTGCATTATCTCCATAGCGGAGCTGACGGCTCCGATGGTGGTGAAAAAGTCCTCTATTGCCTCGCTCTGTTTGAAATATATGATATAGTGTCCCGCGCGGGTTGTGTCGTGGGGTCTGAAGCCCATCTCCAGAAGCAGCGAGTAAGTTTCGCGGCTCACATTCATATGATCGGTAACCAGCTCGAGATGATAGCGTTTTTCCGGGTCGGTTATACTGCCGCCGGCAAGAAACGCTCCCTTTATGAAGGAGATGCAGCAGCACTCATTCTCCAGCACACCGAGGTTGATATGGTGGACAAGGGTGCTCCTTGCGTCATAGCCGTAGCGCTCAAAAATCTTCTCAATTTTGGCGCGGTCATTCATTATGAAGATAAATTTTCCCTTATTCTCCGCAGGGGGCAGCACATCAAAGCTCAGGTTAAAGGCTTTTTTCCAGAGCTTGGGCAAATGCTGGGCGAACTCCTCGCTGCCTGTTATTATCTTTATTTCCGCTGCGGAAAAGGTGTTGGCATACAAGAGCACGCCGTAGGCCTCCGCTGCGGCGCAGCAGTTTCGGCCGGTGCCAGCGCGGCAGAGCTCCGCTTTTGCGTTGCCGGAAAAGGACATATTTTAATCCTCCATTATTTGTCTATATCGCGGTGGATAATCTCCGCGCTCTGACCCAGAGAGCGGATAAGCTCCGTCAAAGCCTCGGCCACAGCCACGGAGCGGTGGCGTCCGCCGGTGCAGCCAACGGCAATAGTGAGGGTATGCTTTCCCTCCTCCACATAGCGGGGTACCAAAAATGTTATAAGCTCGCTGAGCTTTTGGAGAAATTCCTTCGAGCTTTCGTGGCGGAATATATAATCCCGCACCTCGGCGTCCATACCGGTTTTCCCCTTGAGGTCGCTGTCATAGAAGGGATTTGGCAAAAATCGCACATCGAAAACCATATCAGCTTCAATGGGCAGGCCGTATTTGAAGCCGAAGCTCATAACATTCACCTGCAGCACTCTCTTGGAGCTGTCTCCCACAAAAAGGCGGTAAATCTCCTTCTGGAGCATACCAAGGGTGAGATGGCTTGTGTTGATAATATAATCCGCTCTGTCTCTCAGCGGTCCCAGTCGGACAGCTTCCAGACGCACGGCGGCCTCCACACCCATAACCTCCTGCTGGAGAGGGTGGGGGCGGCGGCTTTCCTTATAGCGCTTTACAACGGTGGCGATATCCGCTTCGATAAAAAGGATATGGTGGCTGCACTCGATCCTATCAAGCTCATCCATGGCGGAGAGCATATCCTGCAGCCCGCCTCTGTCCCTTATGTCCGTCACCAGAGCTACCCGCTCATAGCGTCCGCCCATTCCCAGACAAAACTCCGCGAATTTGGGCAAAAGCGCCGCGGGCAGGTTGTCAACGCAGTAAAAATTCAAATCCTCAAGTATGTCGGCGGCGCGGCTTTTTCCCGCTCCGGACATACCGGATACAATTAAAATTTCCATAGGCTAATTATCTTTCAACCGATTATTCTCACTTCCGGCTCCAGCATAGTGCCGAAGCGTCGGAAAACCTCTTCCTGAACCTTTTCCATAACTGCCTTAACATCGGCAAAGGAGGCATTTCCCATGTTCACAACAAAACCCGCGTGCTTTTCGCTGACCTGCGCGTCGCCAACGCGGAGCCCTTTGAGGCCGCACTCATCTATCATAGCGGCGGCATAGCCGGTGGCGGGGCGCTTGAAGGTGCTGCCCGCGGAGGGTTTATCCAAAGGCTGACTGCTCATTCGCTTTTCGCTGAGAAGCTTCATCTGAGCGGCAATAGCCTCCTTCTCCCCTTTTTCAAGCTTGATATAAGCGCCGAGAATAATGCTCTGCTCTTCCTCAAAACGGCTGTGGCGATAGGCAAAGCGGCAATCCTCCGTTTCGAGAATATTTCCCGCTTCGTCCATATAGCGCACCATATAAACAATGTCCTTCAGTTCTCCGCCGTAAGCGCCTGCGTTCATCATAACGCCGCCGCCGATGCTGCCGGGAATGCCGTGAGCAAATTCCATTCCGGCAAGACTCTCCCGAAGGGCGGCCGAAGCCACAGAAGCCATAGTTGCCCCCGCCTGGGCGTAAATGCTCTCTCCCTCCACCTTGATGCCGGAAAGACCTTCGCCGATATGGACAACAACGCCCTTTATGCCCTCGTCGCGGACAAGGATGTTGCTGCCCTTGCCTATGATAATGGGGCAGATCTCCATTTCACGGAGAAGGGCATATGCCCCGGCGAGCTGCTCCTCGCTCTCAATTTCTATGAAGATTTCCGCAGCTCCTCCAACTTTAAAGGAGCTATGGTTTTTCATTGGTTCATTGCGCAGTATTTTCAAGCTGGGCAAAGCCTCGGAAATACTCCGGTATATAAAATCAAAATTCATATTTTTCCTGCTTCCTGTCCACCGCGTCATCGTGCCTGTGCATAAATTCAAGGGCCGTGTTATGGCCAAGGCGCTTCTGGCGGTTATTCATAGCGGCAACTTCAAGAATGATGGCCAAATTTCGCGCGGGAGCAACGGGGACGGTCACCTTGGGTATCTCAACACCCAGAATAGAGGTGGTCTCCGTTTCAACGCCCAGACGGTCATAATAATTATCGCCGTCCCAGTGCTCAAAATGTACCACAAGGTCTATGTTGCAATTAGGCAAAACCGCGCCTATTCCGTATATTTTGCGGACATCTATGAGACCCAGTCCGCGAAGCTCCATAAGATAGCGAATCATTTCGGGGGCGGAACCGGAAACCACATTGCGGTTCATGCGGCGCACCTCCACCGCGTCATCAGCCACCAGACGGTGTCCGCGCTTCACAAGCTCCAGCGCGGTCTCGCTTTTGCCTATGCCGCTGTCTCCGGTGATAAGCAGACCCTCGCCGTGAACCTGAACCAGAACGCCGTGCATTGTCTCTCTGGGGGCAAGGTGGGTGCGGAGGGTGTTGATTATCTGGGCAATAAATTCGTTGGTGGGCATATCTGTGGAGAGAAGGTTTGTGTCATATTTGCGGGCGCAATCCACAATGAAGCTGTTGGGTGGTATGCGGCTGCAGATTATAACAGCGGCAACACGCTTGGCGAAAAAGATGTCCAGACTCTTTTCCATCTCCTCCTCGCTGAGGGTTCGGAGATAAGCCAGCTCCGCCTTGCCGATAATCTGTATCATGCTCGGGTCGAAATAATCGTAAAAACCCGCAAGCTGAAGGGCGGGACGGGATACATTATAATTGCTTATGGTGCAGCTTTCAAAGTCGGCAGTTGCGTGCAGAACATTCAGCTCATGCTCTTCGGCAATAAGCTTGAGCTTTACCTTATACCTGTTTTTCATACTGCTCCTCCCGTAAAAAAGCATAGTTTCTCATCATTATATTTTATACACTTAAGCGCATTTTGGCAATGTTTTTATTAATAATAGTGTGCAAAGCACATAAAAGAAAAAATTTTTGCATAAAATTAAAAATTTTTCTTGCTTTTGCATATTCCTTCTGTTATTATAAATAAGCTGTTTAATCAGATTTATCTAAGCGAGGAGGTGCAGCATAAGATGGCAAAGTGCGAATTTTGCGATAAGGGTGTTTCTTTCGGCATCCAGGTGAGCCACTCTCACAGACGCTCCAACCGTACTTGGAAGCCCAACGTCAAGCGCGTTAAGGTT
>SVKK01000007.1 GCA_015068425.1 Oscillospiraceae bacterium
CTCGTCCGGCTTCGAAATAATACGCTATTCTACGATTGGGGTTTTTATTTGCTGTCCGTTATTCCTGGTACAGTTCACATACAGGCGGGGTGTTTTTTATGTATTCACTTCATAGGAACGGAATCGTCCTTCAGTATCCATTCGTCAACATTGGTAATGGTGAAATCGTTATCCCCAATGCGGGCAACCACCTTCACAATGCCTGCGTTGATGATCTGGCGGCGGCACATGGAGCAGCTTGTGGTGTCGTGGAGAAGCTCACCGGTCTTGGCATCTCTGCCAACGAGATACAGAGTTGCCCCGATCATATCTCTGCGGGAGGCGGAGATGATGGCGTTTGCCTCGGCGTGGACGCTGCGGCAGAGCTCATAGCGCTCGCCGGAGGGAATTTTGAGAGCCTCGCGTGCGCAATAGCCCAGATCGTTGCAGTTTTTGCGGCCGCGGGGTGCGCCGTTATAGCCGGTGGAGATGATTTCATCGTTGCGTACAATTATAGCGCCGTATTTTCTGCGCATGCAGGTGCTGCGCTCCTGAACGGCGTCGGCAATTCCGAGATAGTAATTTTCCTTGCTGGTTCTGTCCATGGCTTAAACCCTCCGTCTTTTTGTTACAAATATAGTAATAAAAAAGCGGAGGGCTGTCAATAGAGAAAGCACCTGCGGCCTTTATAAGAAAGGCGCAGGTGCTTTTGTTCTTATTCTCCGTCTCCTACCAGTCTGCCGCGGAACAGAAGGGTAATGCACCAGAGGGCTGCAAGACCCACAAGGGTGTAAATAACGCGGCTGACAGTGGCAGTCTGGCCACCGAAAATGTAGGCAACCAGGTCAAACCTGAAAAGACCCACGAGACCCCAGTTGAGGCCGCCGATAATGCCGAGAATAAGGGCGATGCGATCCATAAGCATGATTAATCCGCTCCTTTGGTTTTTGAATACATCCTTATGATGTACAAAATCGGAGCGATTATGCAAGAAATTTTAATTAATCATAATTTTTGCTGAAAAGACAGCCGCAGTAATCCTGACGGTAAAGTCCCCACTCCTTTGAAAGAGCTATGCTGCGCTGATAGCCGCCTCTTTTCTTGAAATCCGAGGGCAGCCATTTTATGCCGTAGCGGGAGGCAAAAGTCTCCCCAAGGGCATTTATTCTGTCCGCGTCCTTATGGGGAGAGACGGAAAGAGTGGTGCAAAAATATTCAAAACCGTGCTTCGCGGCGATTTTGGCAGTTTCCTCAATACGAAGGGCAAAGCAGCGTGTGCAGCGGTTCCCGCCCTCTTTTTCCTTTTCATAGCCAAGGGCAATGGAATCAAAAGCTTCGCCATCGTATTCGCATTCCATAATCTTTGCGTTTATATGTTCCAGCACCCGGAGCTGATGCTCTTTTCGAAGCTCATATTCCTCCCGGGGCTGAATATTGGGGCCGTAAAAAAGCACTGTTATGTCAAAGAATTTGCTGAGATATTCCAATACATAGCTGCTGCAGGGACCGCAGCAGCTATGAAGCAGCAGGCTCGGTTTCTCATCTCCGAGAGCGGAGGTTATCGCGTCGGTTTTCAGCTGGTAGTTTAGCTTTTGCATTATTTAACCCTCGGCAGCGTTTGCCGCCTTTTCCGCGTTATTGATAATAACATACTGGAAGACCAGAGAAGCGGCGCTGCAGGCAATAAACATAAGGGTTTCGGCAGCGGGAAGCTGATCCATCAATGTAAAGATACCGAAGTATGATGCGCTCTGAAGGAAAAAGACGCAGCGTGCGGGCTTGGCCTTGCCGAAGAAATATGCGGCAACATAGTAGAAAGCCAGCAGCACGGCTATTATTGCCAGAATGTGGGGAGCGTAGGACCAGAGAATGGGGTTTTCGGCCTCAATGCGGTAGGCGGTGACCAGCCAGAAGCAGGCGAAGGCAAGGGGGATAAGAGCTGTTGCCATCGCGGAGCCGCCCTCCTGAAATGCATTCTTGCGCTGGCAGATGAAGGGGAAGCAAAGTCCGGCGAAAATTCCCAGCGCGCCGGTGATGCGCTGCATAGTGGGGAAGCGGGAAAAATCGGAGGAGAACATATAGATGAGGCTGCCGACAAGCATAAAGGCCGCTGCTGCCCAGAGAATGAGCTTTATGAGAAAGCTGGGCAGGGCGAAGGCTTCGGAAGGAGCGGTGCTTCGGGAAAGCTTGCGGAGATAAAAGCGCTCCAGCAAAAAGAAAAGCAGAAGCACAGCAATGGTGTATACCACAACGGTGACAGATATGGCAGCTCCGGGGATTGAAAGACCCGCATCGTCAAAACCGTTCAAGTTCTGGAGCCAGCGGAGGAAGAAGCCGAATATACCTGCCACAAAAGAGACAATAGTTAAAGTGAAGGCATTTTTTCGCATAATTTCAAAACCTTTAACAATATAATATCAAATAAAAGTACAAAATATTTTATACCCCTTGACCCTTTCCGTCAAGTGATTTGGAGGTTTGACCTTGAGGCGTATGCTTGTGGCCGGGGTTCTGCTGCTTATTATAGGGCTGCTTCCGGGGTTTATGAGGGAAGGAACCGAAACCGGTGAGGTTTTAATGGCGGCAAAACTGGAAATTGCCAAAGAGGAGGCTGCGGTGCTTGAGGTGAGCGCCGGGGATTTCAGGAAAAGCGTTCTGCGCATTTGTCCCGACGCTCTTTTGGAGGGAGAGCCGTCCAGCTGGCTGGGGCAGGCAAAAGCCGGAGAATACCTGTTTGTTGGCGGGCGTGAAATAAGCGCACGGACAATGAGCCGGATATTTCTGCTGGAAAGCGCGGATTTTGAACTTTGCTGGACCGGAGAATGTTTTTCGTTTTCGGTAAACGGTGTTGACAAAACATATAGCGGGGCGTAATATTAAGGCACAACTTGATAGATGGGGAGCTGGATTTTTCCGGCTGAGATGAAGGTAATTGAGCCTGAAGACCCTTGAACCTGATACGGGTAATGCCGGCGTAGGAAAACGATGATGTCCGTAGGCTTTCTATCCGTGCCTGCGGGCATTTCGTTTTCTCCGCAAAAAGAAAGGAGAAAACAAAAAATGAAAAAACAAAAACTCAAAATTCTTGCTGAGGGCGCAGTCCTCACCGCCCTTGCACTGGTGCTCAGCTACATAAAAATACCCATCGGTCTGGGCTTTGGCGGTTTCGGCGGCAGTGTGGACCTTGTTATGATACCCCTTATAGTTTATGCCGTCCGCCGGGGCTGCCTGCCGGGTCTGGCCGCAGGTCTTGTTTTCGGCACACTGAAGTTCTTCCTTGCGGGAGGCGTTGCGGTGAACTGGCAGAGTATGCTGCTGGATTATTCCCTTGCCTATATGTTTGTTGGCTTTGCGGGGCTTATACCGGAGATGCGTCTGCGCCTTCCCCTTGCAGCTCTTGTGGGCTGCGTGGCAAGATTTATCATCCACTATATAAGCGGTGTGACAATTTATGCTCAGTATATGCCCGAGGAATTTATGAACCTGACTATGGTTTCCCCCGCTGTGTATTCTCTCCTCTATAACGGAACTTATATGCTGCCTAACACTATCCTTGCTGTGGCAATCTGCGCCCTCCTGAAAAAGCCTCTGGAAAAAATAAAGCTTTGAAAAATCGGCGCCTCGCTTTTGCGGGGCGCCGATTTTGTTGTAAAATTAATGTTGCCGCAAGGCTTTCACCTTGAGGGGAAGGTGGTGTTTGCGAAGCAAATGACGGATGAGGTGTTTTTACGGAACGGTCAAGACCGTTCCCTACATCTGCTGCGCTCACAAGGCCGTCCCAATTCGTTGATGACGCCAAAAAAGGACACACCTTATGGTGTGCGGCAAACCCGGAATTTCGCCCAAGGGCGAAGATTCCCGCCCCGCTGTCGGTGAGCAAGCTCCCCACAGCTTTGCCCCAAACAACTTCCCTCCTCGCGGCATAGCCGCTGCGGTCGTAGGCTAAAAACATGCCCCCGGCATGTTTTCTTAACGCCACGACCAAAAAAGGACACACCTTATGGTGTGTCCTTTTTTGGAGGCGCCACCCGGAATCGGACCGGGGAATCGCGGATTTGCAGTCCGCTGCCTTACCGCTTGGCTATGGCGCCATATACGCGATTTGCTCCAAGAATTTGGAGCAAATCGGCTTTTTATGGAGCGGCTGACGAGGCTCGAACTCGCTACCTCCACCTTGGCAAGGTGGCGCTCTACCGGATGAGCTACAGCCGCAAAATGGTGCCTCAGGCCAGAGTCGAACTGGCGACACGCGGATTTTCAGTCCGCTGCTCTACCAACTGAGCTACCGAGGCAAATTTATGGTGGGGACAATTGGACTCGAACCAATGACCCCCTGCTTGTAAGGCAGGTGCTCTAACCAGCTGAGCTATGCCCCCAAAACACGCCGTCTTAAACAGCGCTTTGTCATTATACTAAAGGCAAAGCGCTTTGTCAAGAGTGAAATTTTATTTTTCTGTAAAATCTTTCTTTTTCAAAATAAGAGCTTTTTCCGTGGAAAAAACAGAGAAAACGCACATTGATATCAAAACGGCGAACCAGAAAACCATTGCCCCGTTCCAGCTTCCGCTTATATCAAAGATCCTGCCCATAAGTACAGGGCCTACAGCTGCAAAAACATAACCGCCGCACTGGGTGAAGCCGGATATGGCGGATGCCTCCGAGGGGGAGGCGCTGCGGGCGGAGAAAAGGAAGATGCAGGCGCTGAAACCGGTTCCCACACCCAGAGCCAGCAGAACGATGCCAAGCCAGAACAGCGCAGAGGCACCACGGGAGATAAAGAAGACCACAGCACCGGACACATAGCAGAGATTGCAGGCGCAGATAAGCCCTCTCCATGACATTTTTTCCATGAAAATCGGGACAAGCAGGGTGGTGCTCAGGCTTATTATCTGCATAACGGTGCTTGCTCCGGCAGCATCGCCGGCGCTCATACCCCACCACTGCAAAATGGAGGGCATCCACGCGGAAATGCAGTAAAAGAGCATAGACTGGGTGCCCATATAACCCAGCAGCATCCATGCCTTCCAGGAGCCCATCATTTTCAGGAAAAGACCCTTTTCTCCTGCCTTTGGAGCTCCGCGATTTACTTCCAGACGGGATTGTGGAGCCCAGAGTATTATGGCGGCGAGGGCGGCAACAGCCCACATGGCAAGAACACCCCGCCAGCCGATGAAGCGGGTGAGGGGAACATTTATTCCCATGCACATGGCTGTGGTAAGGCTCATGGTAGTTGTGTAAAGAGCGCTGACAAGCCCCACGTTGTTGGGGAAGCGGAGCTTTATAAGACCAATCATAAGGCTGTTCATTATACCAACGCCCACAGCCATAATGCCAGTTCCCGCGAAAAGACCGAAGGCACCGAACAAAGCACGCAGACCTACGCCGATGAAGATGAACACGAGTGCGGCTTCAAGCATTTTTCCAATGGAAAAACGCTGGCTCAGCACGGAGGCGATAGGACATACGATGGCGAACACGATAAGAGGTATGGTGGTTATCATACCCGCTGCGGCGCCGTTGAGCCCAAGCTCCGCCTGAATCATATCAACGATGGTGCCAACTCCCGTGTAGCAGGCTCTCATATTGGCAGAAAGCAGGATGACAAGGAGCAGCAAAGAAATGCTAAGTTTACTCTTTCTGCTCATATCAACCCTGCTTTCTGTGTATTTTAATTTTAGTTTTAGATAAGGCTTCTGATATCCTCGGGGGTGAAAATATATGTTCTGTCGCAAAACTGGCAGCCAACCTCGGTGTCACCGCCCTGCTGAGCTATTTCCTCCAAAGCGGTGCTGCCCACGCTTCTGAGGGCTTCTGAAACACGCTCTCTGGAGCAGTAGCAGCGGTACTCAACTTCGCTTTCCTCCAAAATACGGGGCTCAAGACCCTTAAGCACCTGCGCAATTATCTCCTCCATACCGTCCTCGTCCAGTATAGTGGTAAGCTGGTCCATAAAGAAGATGTTATCCTCCAGCTTTTCAATAAGTCCGTCAGGGGCACCGGGCATAAGCTGAACGATAAAGCCGCCCGCCGCGCGAATGGAGCAGTCGGTGTCCACCAGAACGCCCAGACCGCAGGCTGCGGGGATCTGCTCGCTTTCCACATAGTAGGCGGAGAAGTCTTCGGCGATTTCGCCGGAGATAAGATTAACGCTGCCCACATAAGGCTCTTTGAGACCTATATCCTTGCTGACGGTGAGAGTTCCGTCCCGGCCAACAGCGCCGCCAACATCAATCTTGCCGTCGCTGCGGAGGGGAAGCTCCACGCCCGGCTCGTCCACATAGCCACGGACATTGCCTTCGCAGTCTGCAACGGCCAGAATGCTGCCGAGAGGGCCCCCGCCGTTTATGCGTACGGTTACAGCGGCATCAGCTTCCTTCATCATATTGCCCATAAGGCTTGCGGCGCAGAGAGTGCGTCCCAAAGCCGCGGAAGCAGTGGGGCTGAGTCCGTGAATCTGTCGGGCTCTTTCCACTATATCCCGGGCCTCAATAACAGCAATTTTTATAAAATCATCGCCTGCAACGGCGCGAATTATTCTTCCCATTGTGAATATCCTTCCTCAGTGTTCAAGATTGGTGGCGACTATATAAAGTCTGCCCATTTCGTGCTGGGGGCCGTCGCAAATGAGCTGCACATCGGCAAAGCCGCACTCTTCAAGAAGGGAAACAAGGGCCTTGGGATTATGGACATATTCCACATGCTCCTCGCTCTCCCGCTCCCAAAGTCTGCCTTTGCGGCGGAAAATGTCCAAACCGTAAAAAAGCGCCTGCTCGTCTTCATCAAATTCTGCCCGCCAGAGACAGAGCATATCCTCGTCCTCGTCTACAAAGGTGCCTCCGTCCAGACTTCTGAGCCTTTCAGGAGAGTGGAAATCAAAAGCCAGCTTTCCACCCGGCTCGATGAAAAGATGAAGGCGTCGGAAAAGCTCCGGCAGCTCCTCGGGGGTGAGATAGTTCATACCGTCCAGAGAACAATATGCGCCCTCCACTGTGCCGAAAAGATCAAGCTCGGATGCTTCCTGACAGAGGAATATAGGCTTGGTGCCGCCGCGGAAATCCTCAAGCTTGGCGGCTGCAACGCTGAGCATCTCCTCTGAGAGATCAACTCCTATCATCTCGTGTCCTCTTTCGGCCATGAGATAGGTGAGGGTGCCTGTACCGCAGCACAAATCCAGGAGGGTAAGGCTTTGCTTACCCTCCCGAATCAGAAGCTTTTCATAATATTCGGCAAATGCCCCGTAAGGCACGTCCCCTGTAAGCGCATCATAGCTGGCAGCAAGGGGTCCGTAGGACTCCATCACTTCCCGTCCTTTCCGGGGATGAGACCCAGGCGCTCAAACACCACGGTGTAACCGTCATTTCCGTACTGAAGGGAACGGTTCACGCGGCTGATGGTGGCGCTGGACGCACCGGTCTGCTCAAGAATATCGTTATATATAAGTCCTTGCTCCAGCAGCACGGCAACCTGAAAACGCTGCTCCATAGCCTGAAGCTCGGACACAGTGCAAAGGTCGTCAAAGAACTTAATGCACTCGTCCACATCCTGCAGCGCAAGAATAGCCTTATACATATCTTCGTTGCGGGGTTTTCTGTTACGTTTGTTCATTTGATAATCTCCTTTGGCGGAAACATCCGCCGTTTATTACACTGTCATTTTATAGCATTAAAGTGTAAAAGTAAATACCCATTTTCCAATTTACAAATAATTCGGAATAGTGTATAATGAAAGAGCTCGCAAAGTGTGCGATATAGCAAGTTGTTTGTGTGAATTTTCTTGACATTCCACAATATGTAAGGTGTAAGCTATAGTTGAAAAATCAATGAAGGAGGTTGATCTCTTGTGATGATAACTATTTGGGCAGCCGCCATAGTGGTGTTTTTTGTGATTGAGGCTATTACTGTCGGCGTTGCTTCCATCTGGTTTGCGCTGGGAAGTATCTGCGCTCTTATTGCCGCTCTGTTGGGCGCTCCGGAATGGCTGCAGATTGCATGGTTTGTGGTAATCAGCGTTGTCACCCTTATATTTACAAGACCGATAGTGAAGAAATATGTCCACGGCAAAAGACAAGCCACAAATGCCGACCGTGTGATCGGAATGAAAGCCACTGTACGGGAGAGCATTGATAATCTGGCAGCTAAGGGCAGCGTAATGACAGACGGCAAGGAGTGGACTGCCAGAAGCGCCAACGGAGAGCCAATAGCCAGCGGCAGCGTTGTCACCGTTTTGTCCATTGAGGGCGTTAAGCTGATCGTTGAGCCCTTTGTAGAATAAAAGAAAAAAAGCAAGATATATTAAACTTATAAAGGAGGAAATCTTATGGGTAAAATTATTGTTCCTGCAGTAATTGTTGTAATTATCATCATTATTCTTATCAAGAATATACGAGTGGTACAACAAGCAAGAGCTTACGTCGTTGAGCGTCTGGGCGCATATTCCGCAACATGGACCGTGGGTCTCCACTTTAAGATTCCTTTCTTTGAGAGAATTGCCAAAGTGGTTTCCCTCAAAGAGCAGGTTGCAGACTTCCCCCCTCAGCCTGTTATCACCAAGGATAATGTCACCATGCAGATAGACACCGTTGTCTATTTCCAGATTACTGACCCCAAGCTTTATACCTATGGCATTGAGCACCCCATTGTTGCCATTGAAAATCTGGCAGCCACCACCCTCCGTAACATCATCGGCGATCTGGAGCTTGATCAGTGCCTTACAAGCCGCGATATTATCAACAGCAAAATGCGCTCCATCCTTGACGAAGCTACCGACCCCTGGGGCATTAAGGTCAACCGCGTTGAGCTTAAGAACATTCTGCCTCCCAAGGAGATTCAGAACGCAATGGAGAAACAGATGAAGGCAGAACGCGAACGCCGCGAAGCAATTCTCCGTGCAGAAGGCGAAAAGAAGAGCGCTATCCTCACCGCCGAAGGCGAAAGAGAGTCTGCCATTTTGCGTGCAGACGCAGCCAAGCAGGCACAGATTCTTGAAGCAGAGGGTGCCCGCGAGGCCCGCATCCTTGCTGCCGAGGCAGAGGCAGAAGCTATCCTCAAGGTTCAGGAGGCAACCGCAGAAGGTATCCGCCGCATCAATGCCGCTGAGCCCGGTGAGGCTTTCCTGAAAATCAGAGCGCTGGAAGCATTCGGCGCCGCAGCCAACGGCCGCGCCACCAAGATTATTATTCCCAGCGAGATTCAGGGAATAGCCGGTCTTGCAGAAGGAATTGTGGAAACCGTGCGTGTTCCCCAGAAAGCAGCCGAGAAAAAAGACTGATAAACTATAGAATCAAGAGGCACGCCGGAAGGCGTGTCTCTTGATTTTATAGCCCTTGAAATAAAAGCAGTTTTTGTATATAATAATTGGCATCAATCAAAGCAAAATTCTGGAGGTTCTGGAATGGAAAAAACGAAAAAGAAAAATAAGGGTGTAATAGTTCTTTTTATTATCGTCCTTATCATCTTGATTTTTGTTGCAGGATTTTTTATTTTGCAGCGCCACTACACGTTTTTGAACGACCGTCCTGTTTCCCGGGATGAGACCTACATAGACCTTCGCGGCGCCCAGCAGCTGGATATTGCCGCTCTTACGGAATTTGAAAACCCCGAGACTGTTGATATCAGAAACAGCGCCCTCGGTGTTGAAGACTATGAAACCATAAAGGCCGCATTCCCCAACTGCGAGATTTTGTGGGAAGTTCCCCTTGCGGGAGAGCGATATGCCCCTGAAACTGAGAGCTTTGTGCTGACTTCTTTCAGCTCCTCGGATATGGAAGCTCTTAAGTATTTCCCTGCCCTCAAGGAACTGGACCTGAGACAGGCTGATATGAGCGCTGAGAGCATAGCCGCTCTGCAGAGTGCTTATCCCGATTGCCATATTCTCTGGACAGTTAAGGTATGTGAAGGGCTGGAGCTTGAAAACGAGGCCGACGCTGTAGTTATTTCTGATGGCGCGCAGATTGAAGCTCTTGTTGCCGCGGCTGCAAACCTCAGTGCCGTGAAGGATATAAAGGTCGATTATCCCAACATCAGCAAGAGCTGCTATGATGCCCTTGCCGCCGCATTCCCCGATGCGGAAATAGAATACAGCATTGTTATGAACGGAGAGGAAGTTTCTCCCGACACGGAGAAGCTGGACTTTTCTGCCTGCAGCTATGAGGAAGCGATAGCGGCTGCGGAAATGCTTGAAATGCTCCCCGCTGTCAGCGAGATAGAGCTTATGGATAAAGATGGCAACAGTTCCTTCACCCTTGATGAGGTCATAGCCATTCAGGAGCTCTGTCCCGATAAGAAGCTCAATTACAGCTTCGAGCTTTTCGGACAGAGTGTCAACACCTCCACAACAGAACGTCTGGAATATTATGACACTGAAATCGGCGATGCAGGTCTGGATACCTTCCGAAAGGTGCTTCCTATAATGCATGGTCTTGAGTATCTCCGCTTTGACGGCTGCGCAACCAGCGATGAGGCTGTCGCTCAGCTGAGAGATGAGTTCCCCGAGGTGAAGATTGTTTGGCTGCTGACCGTAGGTTATGTAAGCATATACACCGACACCCTTCGTCTTTGGGTCAATGACGGTTTCCTGAAGAAGGAACTTTGGAAGCTGAAGTACTGCACCGATGTCAGATACATAGACTTCGGTCATCAGATGGCGGTTATTGATGTTGAATGGGCAAGATATATGCCCGACCTGGAGGTCTGCATTGTTGCAATGACTTCCATAACAGATATAAGTCCTCTTGCAGAGTGCAAGAAGCTGGAATTCCTCGAGATATTCACAAATGAAATAACAGACCTGAGTCCCCTGGCAGAGCTTGAAAATCTTGAATATCTCAACATCGGCAATATGCCCATAACGGACATCAGCCCCATATTCGGTCTCAACAAGCTGAAGGTGGTCAACTGCAATATGTGCCAGAGCATTCCTCAGGAGCAAATAGACGAATTCAAGGAGCTGCACCCCGACGCCATATTCAACTATGTGTGGTTTGAAAATCCCAAGGGAACCGGCTGGAATTTTGACGCCAACGGCAATCCCACCGAGCGTTACAGCCTTCTCCGCAGACAGATAGGCTATGATGGCTCCGCTGAGCCCCCCGGATATCTCACCGAGCCCATTGAATAAAAATAAAACCCTCGGAGTTTTAGAAAACTCCGAGGGTTTTGTTATACATTTATGGGAGGTATCTTGCCGCCGTTGGCTTTTTCCATTTCAAGCCATCGGGCCATACGCTCAGCCATAAGTGTCTTGCTCTCCTCATCATCCTGCAATGCGGGGAGCTTCCAAGGCATTTCTTTTATTGCGATGCATACCTCGTCAAGCTTTTGATAGGGAATGGATATGATATGCAGTCCCTTGGGGTAAACCTTGCGTCGGGCCATTCCGTGGTGGAGACCTGTGACGGTGTGGTTAACCTTGCCGCTGAGATAGGGATAAACATAGGTCCAGCTGCAGCTCAAAACGGCGCTGGTTTTGCTTTCCCAGAAGTCGCCGGAGATATAGCTTGTAGCGCGCATAACAATGTCCGCCTGCTCCGTGTCGGCCACAACAATGAGAAGGTCGGGGTCAAAATTGCATTTGGCAAGGGGGCAGAAAATCACGAAATTTACACTGCCATGAACAAGCGTGGGCATTTCGTTGTGGATGCGGGCATTGGGAGCCTGAGTGCGGTAAATGCCGAAATCCATACCTGCCTGACCGCTGGCGGCAAAGGGCTGCTTGGGAAGCATTCCGAGAGCAAGTCTGCCGTGGCAGTTATCGTTATCAACATCAATGTAAAAGCTCTCGCCTTTATCCTGACAAAGCTTTAAAAACTGGCAGAAGGAGAGAATCTCCCCGGCCTGAGGGATGTCCTCGGGACGGGCAAAACAGAATTTCAAGGCAACGGGCTGATAAGTGCAGCCCAAATCGGCAAATGCCTTTTTTGATGCATTGTCTATCATATCTCCAGAACCTCCGGCAAATATATTGTATAAAGCTTATCATAAGCTGTTGAGCGTGTACAGAGGAAAGCTTGAAAAGGAGGAAGATTTTAATTATAATAGGTAAAAGAAATTTTTGGAGGACGGCATATGGCGGAGACCCGCAGCGGTAAAAACAGAAAATCCAAGGTGGCAAAAGCGGTAACAGGCATAGTTTTGTTCATCGTAATAGCTCTTGCGCTTGTGCTTTTCCTTCGCAGCGGAAAGGTTTCGGCAGGTGGACAGACTCTCGATAAAAACAGCCTGCGCATTGAGCTTTCCCAAAGCGGCATCGGTGATGTCTCGCCCCTTCTTAAACTAAAAAATCCGGAATACATAGATCTTCGCGGCTGCCCCATAAGCCCCGAAGATTACCGCGTTCTGGCCGCATCTTTTCCGGACTGTGAAATTCACTGGGATGTGCCTCTCGGGGCAGAGGGAGAGCGTTTTTACAACTTCAGCGAAAGGCTTGTTGTTTCTTCCTTCAGCGCGAATAGCGCGGAAAACTATGTCCTTATGCCCTGCCTCAAAGAAATCGACCTGAGGGAAGCGCAGCTCAGTGCTGAGGATTACCGGATTCTTCGTTCCCGCTTACCCGACTGCCGTATAATATGGTGCATACCCATCGGAGAAAACAGACTGGACTCCACTTTGGCGGCATTCACAGTTGGGGATATCCAAGAAGATGAACTGGAGCTTTTCCGTCTTTTTGAAAATCTTGAAACCTTAAGCTGCACCGGCAGCAGTTTCGAGCAATATATGGAGCTTTCCCGCATGCTCCCCAACTGCGAGCTTAGCTGGTCTGTTCCTCTTGGCGGTGCGGAGTATGACTGCCGCACCGACAGCCTTTCCCTGCCATCCTCAACAGACGCGGATGAACTAATCTCTCTGCTGCCATTTTTCATGGGTTTGAGAGAGCTTGACCTTCGCAGCTGTGCTTTTTCCGCTGAAGAGCTTCTCGCTGTGAAGGAGGCCTCTCCTGACACGAAAATATTGGCAAATATAGAGCTCCACGGAAAAAGCTGCTCAAGCGATGATGAAGAAATAGACTTCAGCGGCATTGCTATAGACAGCACGGAGACCCTTGAAAAAGTTCTGCCTCTTTTCCATAATCTGAAAAAGGTTATAATGTGCGATTGCGGCATATCTGACGAGGAGATGGACGCTCTCAATCTGCGCCACGAGAATATCAGCTTTGTATGGACGGTAAGATTCAGCGTATATGCGGTGCGCAGTGACACAAGGGCTTTCTGCGCCTCCAATGTGGCGGGCTTTGTTGCGCCGCGGCTTGGGGATAGCCAGCTATATCCCATACGCTACCTGCGGGATCTGGAAGCTCTCGATCTGGGACATATACAGTATACAGACCTAAGCTTTCTGGAGAATATGCCCCATCTGCGCTATCTGATTCTTGTGGAGGCCAATTACAGAGATATAAGCCCCATAGCTTCGCTGCAGGAGCTTTACTACCTTGAACTTTTCAATAATAAGATAGACGATATTTCGCCCCTTGCCCAGTGCAGGAACCTGCGCCACCTGAATATTGGCTATACCCGCGGCTATGACACGACCCCTCTCGCAGAAATGAATTGGCTGGAGCGGCTGTGGTGCCCCGGAGGCGTTCTCAGTGATGAGCAGGGCTCAGCGCTTGAAGCTGCTCTTCCCGACACAGAGCTCTATTATCCCATTTGGGACGGAGACGGCAGCACGGGAGGCGGCTGGAGAGAGCACGAGAGCTACTATCAAATGCGTGATGCCCTGGCTATGCACTATATGCCCGGAGGCACGGGAGTACCCGGCAAAGAATAAAAATAAAAATCCGAAAGCCTTAAAAAGCTTTCGGATTTTTCTTATTTCTGCGGAAGAAACTTCCAGTGATATTCGTAATATACCTGAGGGATGAGCGTTGCCAGATAGAAGGCGGCAACAGCGCCGATAGTGCCTGCAACGAAGCCTCCGAGAACATCGGTGAAATAATGAACGCCCAGATAGATGCGGCTGAGACCCATAGCCAGAGCAAAGATGATGGCAGGCCAGCTCTTGCGTTTTTTGGTGGAGAAGAAAAGACCCAGCATAGCGGCTGTTGCTGCGGTGGTGTGGCCGGAGGGGAAGGAAAAGTCGCTTTCGGTGTGCTGACCAACCAGAGACCAGAGCTGATAATAAATGCTGCCTTCGTGGGTATAGGGACGGGGACGGTATACCATGGGCTTGAACACAACATTGGTGAGCAAAGCGCCTATGCCGAGAGCCAGCAGCATAACTGTGCCTACACGGCGGGTGCGGGGGAAAAGCATAAGAGCGAGGCTGAGGGCTATGAGAATTGCGCCGCCCTTACCCATGAGATCCATAAAGTGGGCGAAGGGGGTGAAGAAGCCTCCTGCAATGTCATAAAGCTGTGCGACCGCAGAGGTGACAGCGGCATCAAGCCCTGCGCAGCTCGTGTTAAGCCAGGCGGCTATGGCTGTAAGTTCCATAAAATTTCTCCTGTTATTTTAATATTGTTCAGGCAAAGCGGTGCTTTATAGCTTCAAAGGAGGCGTCGGAAATGACGTGCTCCATCTTGCATGCGTCTTCAGCGGCGGTCTTTTCGTCAACGCCTATGGATACAAGGAAGTTTTTAAGCAGCTCGTGGCGGGCATAAATCTTCTCCGCAACATCAATACCCGCGTCGGTAAGGGAAAGATAGCCTTCGGGACTGACGGTAACATAGTTTCCCTGTTTGAGAATGCTGAGAGCACGGCTTACACTGGGCTTGGAAAAACCCATTCGCTCGCCCACGTCTATAGCCCTCACATGAGGATTTTCCTTTGTGAGAACATAGATGGTTTCAATATACATTTCTCCGGATTCGTGCAGGTGCATTTAAGTACCTCCCGGCTTTCGCCTGATAATGCGTGGATTATATCATATATGAGAGCCCATTTCAAGGGTGCTATGGGCACAGACTTGCCTGCCATCGCTTAAGTGTGACAGCGGAGATATATACAAGGCAGATATCAAAATAAAAAAGCTCCGCCAAACTATCTTGACGGAGCTTTTTGGAGCTGGTGGCGTGACTCGAACACGTGACCTTCTCATTACGAGTGAGATGCTCTACCGACTGAGCTACACCAGCATATTCACGAGTGGGAATTATATCACAGGCGTCCGCCGAAGTCAACTCCGGCCCGGCTGTAAGAGTGGTGATTACTAACTGTAATAAGTGTTTTTTCTCCATATTCGCCAAAATACGACAATCTTTGTCAATATGTTTATTTGCACAAAGATTTGAGGAAAAAATCTGAAAAAACACGGTCTTTGTAGATTTTTTCATCCAAAAACAGAAAAATAACAAAATTTATGCTTTACATAAGAGCATAAAATAAGGGGATTGCCAGTGAGTTATCAACACTTTCAACAAGGTTATCAACATTGAAAAAATCCTGAAATATCAATGCTTTGCGGATATTTTCCCATTATTTTACAATCTTTGTAATCGCATTTTCCACTTGTTGCAAAAGAGTATTCGAGTTTGCATAACTGAAGCTTTGGCTTTCTCTTGCAAGATGCACCTTGCAAAAAAAGGCAGAGGAGTTTCCCTCTGCCTCGCGGTGGATTTCAGTTTTGTGCTCGGGTGAAGTAGCCGCTTTCGCGCATAGACACATATTCATCCCCGCTGACGATGATATGGTCAACAAGGCATACGCCAATACTGTTCAATGTGTCGTCAATGAGCTTTGTGGCTGCAGCATCTGCACGGGAGGGCAGGGCGATATCGCTCATATGGTTATGGGCAAGTATTATATATGCGGCGTTATCCCTGATTGCTATTTCAACTATCTGCCGCGCAGAAAATTCAACCCGGTTGATCATACCGTTTGCCAGCTGATGGCAATGTATAATGCCTCCGGCGCTGTTTATGCTTAGGGCAAATGCCAGTTCGTCCTTAGCGTATGCAAAAAGGGGCTTGAGATAATCTCCCGCGGCCTCTGTGCTTCGGAGAACATTTTTGCTGCCGGCTCTTGGCGCGTTTAGGTATCGGGCGTTGGTTTCGCTGACGAGGCGTATAAGCGTGGCTGCATTTTCGCCCACACCCTCAACAAGCTTGAGCTCGCTTATATCTGCCTCCATAACGGCTTTATAACTGCCAAAGCGATCCAGAAGCCTATGGGCAATTTCGTTGGTGTTGCAGCGGGGAAGGGCGTAAAAGAGCAGCAGCTCGATGGCTTCAATATCGCTGAAGGCCTTCAAACCGTTTTCGCGGAAGCGCTCCTTGAGTCTTTCTCGGTGACCCTTGTGGATGTTTTCTCCCATCATCTTCCCCCTACCCGGTCAAGATCCATACTGGCATAGGCGTTAAGATCGCTGTTTGCCGTGTTGCCCGCCAGATATTCATAATATGCCTGCGCTCCAACCATAGCTCCGTTGTCTCCGCAAAGGCGAAGGGGAGGCACAAAAAGCTGAAGACCGTTTTTTCTGGCGGCGCACTCAAAGTCGCTGCGTATGCGGCTGTTGGCGGCAACGCCCCCTGCCACAACGAGCTTATTATAGCCAAGCTCTTTTGCCGCGGCAATGGTGCGGGGGACAAGGCTGTCGCTGACGGCCTTGGAGAAGCTGGCGCAAAGGGAGGGTTTATCCAACTCCTCCCCTTTTTGCTGGGCGTTATGAACGAGGTTGATAACAGCGGTTTTAAGTCCGGAGAAGCTCATATCATAGGGGCTGCCGTCAATGTGGGCGATGGGGAGAGAATATTTGCTGTCGTCTCCGCCGCGGCTGAGTTCATCAACCGGTTTGCCACCGGGGTAGCCGAGGCCGAGCACCCGGGCGGTTTTGTCGAAGCATTCTCCTGCCGCGTCGTCCCGGGTTGCGCCTACAATGTGCATATCAGTGTAGGAGCGAACATCCACGATAATGGTGTTGCCGCCGGATATGGCAAGACAGACAAAGGGGGGCTCAAGCTCGGGATATGCCAGATAATTGGCGGCCATGTGTCCGCGAATATGGTGGACGGGGATGAGAGGCACACCCAGAGCGCTTGCAACGCTTTTCGCAAAATTCACACCCACCAGTACCGCGCCTATAAGACCTGGGGCATAGCTGACGGCAACCGCATCAATGTCGCATTTCTTGATGCCCGCTTCGGCAATGGCGCTGTCGGCAAGCTGATAAATGGCCTCAACATGGTGGCGGGAGGCTATTTCGGGCACAACACCGCCATAGATGGCGTGGAGGTCGGCCTGGGAATAAATCTTGTCTGCAAGGATTTCCCGTCCGTCCCGAACAAGAGCAACGGCGGTTTCGTCGCAGGTGGATTCAACGCTCATAATAATCATAGTTCATCTTCCTCGTCTTCAAAATCGGGACGCTCGTCCCAGTCTCGCCTGTCGAAGGGCATTTCGCCCTCCTTGAGGGGCAGCTGTATGGCGGAGGCATACATTTTCGGGGTGAAATTGCGGCGGTAAAAACCGTCGTGGCGGCGGCAGATCTCCTCCTCGTCAAAGCTGCCTTTGTTCCAGACTATGCACTTATAGTGAACACCGAAAAGGGCGCAGTCATAGCCGAGGGTCTCCGCGCCGCAGCGCTCATAAAAACCCAGACGGCGGCGGATGAGGGCATCGGCCTTCTCGTCGCCTACGGGAGCTTCCGCTTCGCCGATAAAAACGGTGTTTTTGGGATAAAAATCACGGATGAGCCGAAGCATCTCCGCCCCAAGACCGCCGTTGCGATAGCTGCGGTCCACACAGAGATAGTCAATTAGGACAAAGGGCATATCCAGCCAGCAGCATATATAGCCAAGGCTTTTGTCCTCATCATAGAGCCCGAGAATGTCATACTGCCCTTCCCGGCTCATTTTTTCCATTACAAAAAGAGGCTTGAGTTCCTCGGGAGGAAAGGCCTCCCGGAAAACCCTCTCATATGCCTCTCCCAGTTCAAGGGAGTTAAGTTTTTTCAATCTATACATTACAAATTCAAATCCATAAGCACCGCGTCCTCGCGGGGCTTTTCATAGTAGTTTTTCCGTCTGCCCACCTCTTCAAAGCCGTATTTCTGATAAAGGGCGATGGCGGGATCGTTACTGAATCTCACCTCAAGGGTGATGCGCTCAAGCTTCCCGTCTTGGCGAAGAGCCCTGGCTGTTTCCAGAAGCTTTTCAAGAAGAGCCTGACCGATGTGCTGGCGGCGGAATGTGTTTGACACTGCCACATTGAAGATATCCAGCTCATCCAGCACCTTTTGGGCGCTTATGTAGCCCAGAGCCAGCTTGCCGCAGACTGCGGCATAGATAAAGCAGTTTTCGTTTTCAAGCTGCCTTAAAAGCTGCTCGCGGCTGATGGGAAGGGAGAAGCAGCAGTTTTCTATCTCCAGTATGCTTTCAATGATGCCCTTGGGAGCAGAGGCATCAAGGCGTGTAATTTCTATATCCTCCGGCGAGACCCGGTTGGGTGAGGCGCTGCCGTCTTCAAGCTGAAGCTCGAGAGTTTCCTCGTTCACAACGGCGTGGATGCGCTCCACGGCCTTTTTCCAGCCGAAGCGAAGCTTGGGACGGAGTATATCCGTCTCGTCGGCGCAGAAAACTTTTCTCTCGCTGCCGGGGAAGCGCTCCAGAAGCTCGTCCATCTGGGCGAGGGTCATGCACATAACAGCGTCGAACTTCTCGAAAAGCTCTTCACTGAGCTCCTTGCAGCGATGGGCGGAGAAATCCGCGCCCAAAACCTCGGCGGCAGCTCGGCAATCCGACTGCAATTTATCTCCCGCAAGGAAAAGACCTGCGCTCTCGGCGGGGATGCCGGGGCAGCGCTGGGAGGCATACATCTCAAAAAATGCCTTGGCGGCAGGGGCAAGGGCGGTGTCGTCATCGTCAACGAAGAGGATGCTTCCGATGAAGATGCCCTCCTCCGCGTCCATCTCTTCCCAGATGATGTCCTGAAGCTCATCCCATTGCTCCAGACTTTTGTCCCCTGCCAGAGACTCAATGTGGTGGGTCAGCTCGTGGTGGAGGGTGCTTTTCAGTCTGCGCTCAAACTGCATAGGAGGGATGTCTCCGTAAAGGGCGGTGAAGGAGCCGTAGAAAATCTCCACATAGCGCCCCATCATATTGTTGTGGTAAAGGCCGAGGATATAGCCGCCTCGGTCGTCTTGTTTGGCATCCTCTATAAGATTCACTCCGCCGTTGAGACCGTCAAAGATACCCGAGGGAAGAGCTTCCATAGCCTTATCAAGCATTTTGCCTGCTTCTTTGTAGCTTACCATATCAGTGTGCCTCCGCCCATGTTTTGCCAACTCCGGCGTCTGCCGTGAGGGCAACATCGAATGCAGCGGCATTTTCCATCTCCTCACGGAGCAGCTGCCGCACTATTTCTGTTTCGTGCTCGGGAGCTTCAACTATAAGCTCGTCGTGCACCTGCAAAATAATCTTTGCTTCAAGGCCTTCCTTTTTCAGTCGGCGATGGACATTTACCATAGCCATTTTGATAACATCTGCCGCTGTTCCCTGAATAGGCATATTGAGGGCCACACGCTCGCCGAAAGAGCGCATAGCGAAGTTGCTGGACTTAAGCTCGGGGAGAGCTCTCTGTCTGCCGAAAAGGGTGGAGACATAGCCGTCCTCTTTTGCCTTTTCAACAATATGCTTCTGATAGGCGTGAACGCCGCTGTATTTTTCAAGATATGCATCCATATAGGCCTTTGCCTCGGCGGGGAAAACGCCGATATCCTGAGCAAGAGACCAGGCGCTGATGCCGTAAACTATGCCGAAATTGACGGCCTTGGCAGCAGAGCGCTGGGAGCTTTGCACCTGGGCAAGAGGAATGCCAAAAACCTGAGAGGCGGTGACGGCGTGGATATCCTCGCCGCTGCGGAAGGCATTTATCATATTCTCGTCCCCGGAAATATGGGCAAGAAGGCGAAGCTCTATCTGGCTGTAGTCGGCGTCAACAAGCATTTTGCCCTCGTCCGCCACAAACATGCGGCGAATCTGGGCGCCGAAGCTCTTGCGGATAGGGATGTTCTGCAGGTTGGGCTCGGTGGAGGAGAGTCTTCCTGTGGCGGTAACGGTCATCTGGAATGAGGTGTGGATGCGCCCATCGGGGGCGATAACCTTCAAAAGACCCTCCGCATAGGTGCTCTTGAGCTTGCTTAGGGTGCGGTATTCCAGAATTTCATTTATAATGGGGTGCTTGCCCTGAAGCTTTTCAAGAATATCCGCGTTTGTGGACCAGCCGGTTTTGGTTTTTTTGCCGTGGGGCAGCATCAGCTTTTCGAAAAGCACCGTTCCCAGCTGCTTGGGGGAGTTTATGTTGAATTCCTCCCCTGCCAGAGTCCAGATGCTGCGCTGCAGGGCGCTTATGCTGCCCTCCAGACTCTCGCCGAATTCGTGGAGAGCTGCCTTATCCACCAAAAAGCCCTCGTTTTCCATATCTGCCAAAACGGCGCAAAGAGGCAGCTCCACATCGAAATAGAGCTTTTCCATGCCCTTTTCCCGAAGGAGGGGCAGCATTTTCTCTTCAAGGCAGGCAATGGCCGCTGCCTGAGAGGTCAAGAAGGCAATGCGCTGGGCATCATCGGGGGTATCCAGAAGGCTCATCTGGAGCGTTTCTTCATCGCTGCCGCTGCAGGGCTCAAAGCCGCAGTAACGGACGCAGAGGCGGTTTATCTCGTAGCTGCCTGCGGTGGAATCCAGAAGGTAGGCGGCAAGGGCGCTGTCGAAAACCCAGTTTTCGCTTTCAATGCCGAGAGTGAGCAGGGCGCGGAGGCTGTCTTTTATATTGTGTCCCGCCTTTTTCGCGCCGGAGGTGAAGATGGCGCGGAGAGCAGCGGTGTAGTCATCCTCATAGGCGGTTTTTTCAAGCACAAAGGCATAGCCGTTATTCCCGAGAGAATATTCGAAAACCACGGTATCAAGACCCTCGTCGAAGGCGAAATACAGCGTTTCTTCCCCTGCCTTTTCAAGGGCGGGAGCAATTTGGGAAAAACGCAAAATCTTTTCCGAGCTGCATTCTCCCTGAAAAATCTCTGCCTGAGGAGCTTCCTCCGCGGAGGGAGTGAGCTTATATTTTTCTATGAACTTGGTAAAGCCAAGGCGGAGGAAAAGGGAGTAAAGCCCGCTTTTCCAGCTTTCGTTCCATGCGGCGGATTTGGGCTCAAGCTCAAGAGGAGCTTCCGTTATAATGGTGGCCAGCTCATAGCTCATTCTGGCGGAATCCTCTCCCGCGATGAGCTTTTTGCGCACGCCCTCTTTTATGTCGGAAGAGTTCACATTGGCGTAAACCCCGTCCAGACTGCCGAAGCGGTGGAGAAGGTCAAGGGCGGTTTTTTCGCCCACGCCGGCAACACCGGGAATGTTGTCGCTGCTGTCACCCATAAGGGCTTTCAGGTCTATCATTTTTATAGGCTCAAAGCCGTATTCTTCTTCAAAGCGCTCTCTGGTGTAGTTAATGGTCTCCGTCTGACCCATGCGGGACTTGACGTGCAAAACCCTTGTTTCATCGGTGATAAGCTGGAAGGAGTCCTTGTCGCCGGTGACGATGACGCACTCATCCCCGTCTCTTTCGCATATGCGGCTGAGAGTTCCAAGAAGGTCATCGGCCTCAAAGCCTTCCTTCTCAATGCGCATAATACCCATCTCATCAAGAACTTCCTTGAGTATGGGCATCTGCACTGCCAGATCCTCGGGCATACCCTTGCGCTGAGCCTTATAGCCATCGTAGCGGAGATGGCGGAAGGTGGGAGCGCGCAGGTCAAAGGCCACGCATATGCCGTCGGGCTTTTCCTCGTCCAGAAGGCGCTGGAGAATGGTAATGAAGCCGTATATTCCGTTGGTGGGAGTGCCGTCGGGGGCGTTGAGCATACGGATGCCGTAAAATGCGCGGTTAACTATGCTGTTTCCGTCGATGGCGAGAAGCTTGAATCTCTTCATAATGGGCTCCTTGATATATTTATTCATAGTATTATACCACTTATTATATCTATGTGTAAACACCCCGAAAACTAATATTCCCCTTTGCAAAGTGAGGAAAATTATGATATTATTCCTAAGTAAATCAGAAGAAATCTGAGGTGTCCAAATGGGAATAAGTAAAATAATCATGATAATAATGGCCGCGTTTTTCGTCCTCGGCGCGCTGGACCGTCTTTTCGGCAACAAGCTGGGAATGGGCGGAGAGTTTGAACGCGCTTTCGGTCTGATGGGTCCCACCACCTTGACCGTTGTGGGTCTTATCTGCCTTGCCCCCGTGCTGGCTCCCGCGCTGCAGACGGTGATTTCTCCCGTTTTCCGCCTGATCGGAGCGGATAACGCAATGCTCCCCGGTGTGCTTTTAAGCTGCGATGTGGGTTATCATATAGGCGCGGAAATGAGCGCAGATCCTCAGATTGCCCTCTACGGAGGACTGGTTGTGGGCTCTGTTATGGGTTTTGTTATCTCCTTCACCATCCCCGTCGCCTGCGGACTTATCCGCAAGGAGGATTACCGCTATTTCTCCGGCGGCGTTCTTATGGGCTATATATTTGACCCCATCGCCTGCTTCGTTGGCGGTATCTGTATGGGTATAAAACCCATTGTGGTGCTTATAAATCTCATCCCCGTTATCGTTGTGGCTCTGCTTGTCATCGTGGGTCTGCTTTTCGCCCCCGAGTTTACCATGAAGGTTTTCAAATGGTTCGCAAAGCTGCTTCTGGCGGTTATAACCGTGGGTCTCTGCGCCGCGGCTGTGGAGGCTATGACGGGCTTTGTTGTGATAAAGGGTATGACTCCCATAACTCAGGGCTGGAAGACCATAGGCACCATAGTTCTCAGCCTCGGCGGCAGTCTGCCGTTGATGCATGCTCTGAGATGGGCCTTCTCCAAGCCCATAAACAAGCTCTCCTCCAAGGCGGGAATCAACGATGTTGCGGTGTTCTCCATCGTGCTTGCGTTCACAAGTCTTGTTCCCGGCTACTCCAAGTTCCACGAGATGAATCCAAAAGGAAAACTCTATTACGCAGCCTTTTCCGCCAGTGCCGGCTGCATGCTGGCCTGCCATCTGGGCTTTACATCTTCCATTGACCCCAATGTAGTTACTCCCATGCTTATCGCAAAGGTCATCGCAGGTGTGCTGGCAATGGCTTCCGTTGCCCTGCTCCATAAGCGCATTTTCAAAAAAGAGGAGCTGGAAGAGCTTCCTGCTCAGGTGTAAACAAAGCCTAAAACGGTGCAATCATTTCCGATTGCACCGTTTTTATGATTGACGCGGTGTGTTTGCCGTGATAAGATATCTTGTCGTATACCAACTATACGAAATATAAAAAACGGAGCGTGAAAATCCACTATGGATGATGGCAGTATAATACAGGCCATTATAATAATTCTCGTGCTGCTTCTCTTTGCAGCATATTTTGCCGTGTGCGAAACCGCTTTTGCGTCTGCAAGCCGCGTAAAGGTCAAGGTTGCCTTTGACCGTGGCGACCGTCGGGCGAAAAAGGCTCTTTATGTCCTTGATAATTTTGACAAGGCCATTACCACTATACTTATAGGCACAAACATTACACATCTTGCGGCAGCAAGCTATGTTACACTTATGGTGACCCGCGCCTTTGCGGATAAGCCTGATGCTGTGAATGTGGCTGTGAGCATCAGCACTGTTATAACCACCATTGCTGTCTTTATGTTCGGAGAGATGCTGCCCAAAAGCATAGGGAAAAAATATTCCCAGCGTTTCTCTCTTTCCACCGCAGGTTCTCTGCGCTTTTTCATGACTATCTTCACTCCCATAAGCTATGTTCTCACTGCTATCGGACGCTTCTTTGCCGCTCTCACCAAGGGTGACAAGGAGATAACCGTAACTGAGGATGAGCTTCACGACATAATTGAAGCTATGACAGATGAGGGCGAGCTGGAAGAGGAGCAGGGCGAGCTTGTCCAATCCGCTTTGGATTTCGGCGAGACCACAGTTGACAGCATTCTCACTGCCCGTGTGGATCTGGACGCCATCAATGTGGCCTCCTCCCCCGCAGATGTTCTTGCTAAGGTCAAGTCTGCCGTCCACAGCCGCCTTCCCGTATACGAAGAGAGCGTGGACAACATAATCGGCATAATGCAGGTGAGAAAGTTCATCCGCACATGGCTTGCCGAGGGAGAGAATATGGACCTTCGCTCCATTTTGGACGAGCCCTATTTTATCCATAGCTCCACCAATATTGACGAGCTTTTGCAGATTATGAGCGCCCAGCGCCGCTCCATTGCCGTTGTAACCGATTCTTACGGCGGCACTCTGGGCATCGTCACCGTTGAGGACATCATCGAAGAGCTTGTTGGCGAGATCTGGGATGAGGATGACGAGGTCATCGAAACTATGATAGAAAATTCTGACGGAAGCTTTTCCTTCCTTGCCGATGTTGACATTGAGGACGCCTTCTCCTTTATGGATTATGAAGATCCCGATGATTTCGATTTCGAGCATAAGCTTCTGGGTGAATGGGCTTACGAGCAGTTTGACCTTATTCCCGCTCAGGGCGACAGCTTTGAGTATAACGGACTTAATGTCACTGTGGAGGAGATTGAAAACCGCCGCATACTCAAGCTGCGCATAGTTCTCCCCGCCGTTGAGACCGAGGAAGGAGGCGAGGACTGATATGACCTTTTATATCATTGCCTGCGTGGTATGCATAGTGCTTTCCGCCTTTTTCTCCGGAAGCGAGATGAGCCTTTCCTCCGCAAACCGCATGCGCCTTGAAAACCTTGCCGAGGACGGCAATCGCAGCGCGGCTCTTGCGGTAAAAGTCATTGACCGCTATGATAACACCCTTTCCGCAATTCTGATAGGCAACAATTTTGTAAATATAGCCCTTTCCAGCATTTCCTCCCTTATCGCCATTATGGTGTTCAGAGCCGAGGAGTACACTTGGGTGGCAACGGTGATTTGCACTGTTGTGGTCATCATCTTTGGCGAGACTATGCCCAAAATAGTGGCCAAGAAAAACGCAAATCGCCTTTCCACCATTGTTGCAGGACCTATCCGTTTTCTCAGCATTATCCTGACACCTCTTATCTTCATTGTTGTCGGAATAATCCGCCTTATCACCCTGCCCCTCAAGGGCGAGGAGGAAGAGGATGATGCCGATGCGGCAGTTGAGGAGCTCCAGAGTATGATCGAAACCGCTGAGGAAGAGGCTGTTTTGGACGAAGACCAGAGCGAGCTTGTTCAGGCAGCTTTGGACTTCAACGATATTTCCGTCAGCGAGGTTATGACCGCCCGCGTTGATATGGAGGCTATAGACATTGAGGATGACCCCGATGAGATATATGCCTATCTGTCGGAAACCGATTATTCCCGCATTCCCGTGTATGAGGGCAGCGTGGATAACATTATCGGCGTGCTCCGCCTCAACCGCTATCTGAAGGCGCTTCTGGACGAGCCTCGCCCCGATATCCGCAAGCTGCTTATCAAGCCCTGCTATATTTATAAAACCACCAAGCTCCCCAATGTTCTCGAGCAGCTGAAAAAGGCCAAGCTCCATCTTGCTGTTGTCACCGATGAATACGGCGGCTGCACCGGCATTGTAACTATGGAGGATGTCCTTGAGTGCATAGTGGGCGATATCTGGGATGATACCGATGAAATTGAGGCCGAGGAAGTGATAGAGCTTCCCGACGGTATCTATGAGCTGGACGGCGATATGGCCATCGGCGATTTCATTGAGCTTATGGATTATTCCGAGGAGAGCTTTGAAACCGAAAGCTCAACCGTTGGCGGCTGGACCTTGGAAATGTTCGGCGCCTTCCCCAATGAGGGCGATAGCTTCGAGTATGAAAAGCTCACTGTTACCGTTTTGAAAATGGACGGCTTCCGCGTTGAGCGCGTGCGCATCAAGCGGGAAGAAAACCCCGACTGGGACGAATAAAAAATAAAAGCACACTGCATGATGATTTCATACAGTGTGCTTTTTATATTTATTCGGATTTTGACTTTTCTTTTCTTAAAAGCATTATGAGGGATATAAGGAACATTATAAGGATTATCGGCATAGAATTAAGCCGCATAAACAAGGGCGACTCATTTATCTGGGCGTAATATGACAAATTTGCGGCTACGTCATATATAAAATGTAAAATCATCGGAATGAAAATATTTCGGGATTTGAGATATATAACCGCAAAGGCAAAGCCTATTACCCCTGTTCGCCAGAACAGGCTCAGACTCCAACCGGTGACAATATGCAGGGCACCGAAAACAAGAAAACTCAAAAAGGCATAGGCCAGCTTCCTTCCGGTGCTGCTTTCTCCGTGGAAATACCCCTCCAAAATCAGAGTGCGGAAATTAAGTTCCTCATAAAAGGCGGTTGCCACCTGCTGCAGAATTATCTGGGAAATCAAAAGGCCTGCGCTTAAACCGGAAATGGCTTTCACGCCCAGACACATAAGAAGCACAAAATACAGAAAATATAATATAAAGCCACATCCTGCGATCAATGCCCGTTTACTGCCCTTGATGCTCAGCACATCTGCCGCCGATCTGCGATATATTTTTTTCATAACAAGCAGTATGACAAAACCGAAGATAAACCTTAGAAAGCTGCTGAACAAAAACCATGCTGTACCCTTGAAAAAGCGCCCCATGATCAGGGATATTGCCACAAAGCAGCAAGCAATACCCATTGCCCAAACAATTCCGATACATTTTTTGTTGGCAAGAGCTTTGTTCATAGCATTCCCTCCAAAACATGCACTGATTATACTATAGTCCGGTATTCAAATTCAAGTTTTCTTCCGCCGTCTTTCAGATATTTGAAAAATGCCCGTAGGGCACAATGACCCCGACGCGGTTACAATGGCTCCCTTGTGCAAAGGGAGCTGTCAAAAATCAAAGATTTTTGACTGAGGGATTGTAGATTCGGTCAAACATATTGCGCTCTTTGAAAGCAAGGCTTTATGCAGCAGAAATAAAGACGGGCGGACACATCGGTCCGCCCCTACGGTATAATGGGGCCATATGCCATGCTTTATGGAACCTTTGAGGGAGAACGCTTATTAATCGTTGCTATTTATATCTGTTCCATGATAAAATAATTGGGTAAAACAGCAATATTCACCGCTTGGAGGAAAAACGCTATGTATGATGTACTTATAATCGGCTGCGGTGTGAGCGGAGCGGCCTGCGCCTATTCCCTCTCCAAATATGAGCTTTCGCTGTGCATAATTGACGCATCCAACGATGTTTCAAATGGCACCAGCAAGGCCAATTCCGCAATTATCCACGCGGGCTATGACCCCAAGCCCGGCAGCCTTATGGCAAAGCTGAATGTTGAGGGCAACGCAATGGCAGGCGATATCTGCGAAAAGCTTGATGTGCCCTTCAAGCGCATAGGCAGCCTTGTTCTGGGCTTCAATGAGGCTGACAGGGCTCATCTTCAAAAGCTCTATGAGCGGGGCGTGAACAACGCCGTTCCCGGAATTGCCCTTCTCTCTGCCGAAGAAGTGAAAGCTATGGAGCCAAATATTGCCGATAATGTTGTGGGCGCGCTCTATGCACCCTCCGCAGGCGTTATCAGCCCTTGGGAATATACTCTTGCAATGGCGGAAACCGCGGTGAAAAACGGAGCGGAAATATATCTTTCCACCCGTGCCGAAGCCATTGAGAGCATTGAGGGCGGTTATAAAGTCAAGACAAATAAGGGCGATTTTGAGACCCGTTATATCATCTCCGCCGTAGGCGTTGATGCAGAGAGTCTCCGTTCCATGCTGGAGGAGCCCGACTATAAAATAGTCCCCACCCGCGGCCAGTATTTCCTGCTGGATAAGAGCGAGGGCGGCATAGTAAATCATGTTATCTTCCAATGCCCCGATGAAAAGGGCAAGGGCGTTTTGGTCTCTCCCACCGTTCACGGCAACCTTATAGTTGGCCCCGATGCTGAAAAAACCGCCGCGGGGGACAGGGCGACCTCTACTGTGGGTCTGGATAAAATTGCCGCCACCGCCCGCCGCAGTGTTCCCTCTTTGAACGTGCGTCAGAATATCCGAAACTTCGCGGGTGTCCGCGCCAATTCCGACAGGGATGAGTTTATAATAGAAGAATCCGCCGCTTTCCCCGGATTTATCGACCTTGCGGGCATAAAAAGCCCCGGCCTCAGCGCCGCCCCGGCCATTGGCGAATATGTTGCCGATATGATAAGGGCAGGGGGAAAGCTCCCCTTTGAGAAAAAGGAGGGCTTTATCGATAGCCGCAGGAGAATCCGCTTCGCTGAGCTGAGCCACGAGGAGAAGGCAAAAATCGTCGGTGAAAATCCCGCCTACGGACGTATTGTCTGCCGCTGCGAAACCGTCACCGAGGGTGAAATTGTCTCTGCTCTCCACAGTCCCATTCCTCCCGTGTCCGTCAATGCCGTAAAGCGCCGCGTGGGCGCCGGTATGGGCAGATGCCAGGGCGGTTTCTGCTCCGCCATAGTCCATCAGCTCATCTCCAGAGAACTGGGAATTCCAATGGAGGATATCCCTAAGGAGGATGAAGGCAGCTATATCCTTATACCGCTCAGGTTAAAGGGGGATAAGTAAATGAAGAAGTATCAGCTTGTTGTAATCGGCGGCGGTCCTGCGGGTCTTGCAGCCGCTGTCACCGCGTGGAACGCGGGTCTGAGAAGGGTACTTATAATAGAGCGAGGCAGCCGTCTCGGTGGCATACTCAACCAGTGCATCCATAACGGCTTCGGTCTCCACTATTTCAAGGAGGAGCTGACAGGCCCCGAATATGCCCTCCGTTTTATAAAGATGCTGGAAGATACCGGAGTTGAGGTCATGACCGACACAATGGTGCTGGATCTTGATAAGGACAAGAAGATATATGTTTCCGGAATGGAGACGGGCTATCAGTGCATCGAGGCGGAAAGCATAGTCCTCGCCATGGGCTGCCGGGAGCGCGCAAGAGGCGCCGTGGGCATCCCCGGTGACAGACCTTCCGGAGTTTTCACAGCCGGCACCGCCCAGCAGTATATGAACCTTATGGGCAAAAGCGTGGGCAAAAAGGTGGTCATTCGCGGCACCGGCGATATAGGCCTTATTATGGCTCGCCGCATCACCCTTGAGGGCGGTCAGGTGCTGGCCTGCATAGGCGCAAGCGACCATGCCGACGGTCTTACCAGAAATGTTGTTCAGTGTCTGGAGGATTATGATATTCCCCTTCTGCTCCGCCATACCGTAACGGAGGTGCGGGGCAAGGAGCGCCTTGAGCAGGTGGTGGTAATGGAGGTTGACGAAAAGCGCAACACCATTCCCGGCACGGAAAAGGTTTTCGATTGCGATACACTGCTTCTCTCCATCGGTCTCATCCCCGAAAACGAGCTGAGCCGTCAGGCGGGAATAGATATGGACCGCCGCACCAATGGCGCCGTTGTTTATGAGAATATGGAAACCTCCATCCCCGGTGTGTTTGCCTGCGGCAATGTTGTGCAGGTGCATGACCTTGTGGACTATGTCACCGGCGAGAGCATCCGGGCGGGCAAGGCCGCCGCGGAATATGTCCTCGGTGCTGCCGTGGAGGAGGGTGAGGTTCTCTCCCTTGCCAATGGCGACAAGGTGGGTTACACCGTGCCCATGAAGATAAGAAAAGCCAATGTGAAGGGCAATGTGGAAGTTTTCTTCCGCGTGAAAAAGGTTTTCGGCAAGTCTGCCATCGTGGTAACTCAGGGAGATAAGCAGATAGCCCGCTATAAAAGAAGCTATATGCTCCCCAGCGAGATGGAGAAAATAATCCTGCCCAAGAAAATTCTTGATAATCTCAGCGCTGCCGCCGGAGAAATCCGCGTAAGTGCCGTTGAAGAGGAGGGCTGAAAAATATGAAAGAACTTGTTTGCATAGTCTGCCCTCAAGGCTGCCGCCTTCGTGTGGATGATGAGGGAAATATAAGCGGCAACGCCTGCGCAAACGGCGCGGAGTATGCTCATACCGAGCTCACCTCCCCCACCCGTGTTCTCACCAGCACTGTCAATATTCTGGGCGCGGAGCTTCCCCGCTGCCCGGTGAAAACCGCAGGGGCAATTCCCAAGCATCTTTTGTTTCAGGCTATGGAGTCTCTCCGCAGCGTAACGGTGTTCGCCCCCATAAAGGCAGGACAGGTCATCATAGCCGACATTGTTGGCACAGGCGTTGACCTCGTTGCCACCGCCGATATGGACGAGAAATAAATGAAAAAACTACCGCAATGTTTATTTTGTCTCCGACGGCCATATTCTTTTTGTACCCGCAAAAAGAATATGGAAAGAAAAACAGGCCAAAGAGGGGGGTGCCCCCCTCTTTGAAAACTCCCCAAGTGCGGAAGATGGAAATACATCGTGCCACATAATTGGAAACCAAACCTTAGAGTACTAACCTCGTTTGCCGCTCAGGACGCTGCTGCCTTTGGCTGCCTGTTCGGCAGCACGGAGGCGGTACCTCGTAATATTCCCCGCAATTCGTAGGGCGGGGGGTTACTCCCGCCGCCGTTACAAAGCCCTCTGTAGGGCGCGATGCTCTCATTGCGCCTGCCCGACGCCACGAGGATTGTATCCCGTACCCTCTGTAGGGCGCGATGCCCTCATCGCGCCGCAAATGTTAAGAGCTTTCTTTGATAAAGGAGCGTGTATTGCTGTGATGAGAAAAATGTTGTGTTTTTGTCTTGCGCTTTTGCTCTGCCTCTCCTTGTTTGTAGGTTGCGAAAAAGATACCGAGCCTGTCGTTGATGCAGAGGATTATTGCAAGGCTGCTTTCCGGGGGCTTGTTGAGGCCGATATTCTGCACTATACATTCGAGATTTATATCAATGATGAGCCAAGAGGCGACCTGCCCCGTAACGAAGGCTGGTTCTTCGGCGAGGATTGGCTGTTTGTCAGCACCGCAAATATGCCCGACGCCATACAGAGCCTGACCATTGCGGAGCTTGACGGAGTGCAATATGCAGTCAGCGGTTTGGGGGATGAGCAGACAAGCCCAAGCTGCTTCTATGCCGGGGAATATGATGCTTACGGCAAAAAGCCCATCGAGGACTTTATAAACTATGATTTGGAGTTTGTGTCCGAAAGCGATACAGATGACGGCAAGATTTATAGCTTCACCGTTTTGGCCGACGGAGCAGGAACTGATAATCTCGAAAGCTACATTTTTGATAAATCAGGCCGCCTCACCGAGGCTCATTTTGAGTCGGAAACTGTGGAAGCGGTTATGGACGGAGAGCCGCAGTTTGTAAGCCAGACTGTTGTTTATCGCTTTCCCGAGGTGAGCGCCGAGGAGTGCCGCGAGGCAATAGACAAGGCTTATGAGGCCATTATGGATGAACTCGAAAGCAGCAGAGCTGACGGGATGGAAAACCCTGAAGCATTCATCACCGAAAACTCGGTATATGATGATGGCAGCGATGTTATCACAGTGCCCTACGGCGAGAGCGTAGTCATAGACCTTGACGGAGACGGCACCGATGAGGTGCTGTGTATGAAAGCAAGCAACATATACGGCATTTGGTCCCTCACCGTAAACGGAATTGAATATCTGGAAAGTCTTGAAATGTATATCGGAGACAGTGACAATTTGAATCCCTGTCCCGACCAATTACCCGATTACTACGTTGTAAGAACATATGAGGGTGACTATAGTCCCAAGATATGCGTATATGATGACGGCCCCAGCGGAGACCCCAATACTCACTTTTTCACCTTTAACGGATCGCTGCAGTATAACGGCAGCATCCCCTGCCATATGAGTCGTCTGAGTCTTGACGGAAATCATCACCTGACCGGGCCTGCCCGGCTATCTGTGTTCCAGACATGGTACGCTGAGCACACGTGGCTTTTGCCGGATGACGGCAGCAAAGCAAGCGAGGTGGAGCGGGACTTTTATTACGTGGATGATTTTGAGTTCGTATTCTATCCCGTTGAGGGAGTATGCCCTCCTCCCAGCAAATACAGTCCCCTGCTTTGCCAGGTTTACGCCTACGGAGAACGAGATATTTCCGCCCAGCCCCTTGTGCTGGAAAAGGGCACGGAGCTCAGCATTCTGGGCACCGATAACAGGGAGTGGCTTCTGGTGGCCGACAGAGCCGGCAGAGAATACTACCTGCATCTATGCGGGATAAACGCTTGTTCCGTTGAGACCCCCACAGGCGAAACTATGGGCAATGAGGTGTTTGACGGACTGATTTACGCCGACTGACAGAAAAAATGACGATAAACAAAAAAACAGGAAGCTTAGCTTCCTGTTTTTTTGTTTTAGCTTTTTAATTATACAATGCCTTCGAGGGAGAAGTTTTCAAGCCACTGCTTTGCCTCGGCGCATACTTCGCGGAGGCAGGCATCGCCGAAGGGGCTGCGCAGACCTGCGGCCTTGATAAGGTCGGTGAAGGTCTTGGTACCGCCGTAGCGGGTGTATTCCATATAGGTGTCCCAAGCCTTCTGGCGGTCGTGCTGAATCATTGCCCAGAACTGCAAAGCCATAGTCTGAGCCAAGCAGTAATCGATGTAATAGAAGGGAACATCGTAGATATGCAGCTGCTTCTGCCATGCCTCGCCGTCGGAATAGAAGGGAATGTCGCCATCCAGCTTCAGCCAGGGCATATAGATGCCAAGCAGCTCTTTCCATACTCCGTGGCGCTCCGCGGGGGTCATCTCGGGCTTTTCATAAACAATGTGCTGGAAGTGGTCAACCATGGTGCCGTAGGGGATGAAGGCTATGGAGCCGGAGAGATGGCTGAAGAGGAACTTGCGGGTATCTTCACCGAAGAAGCCCTCTGCCCAGGGCCAGGACATGAATTCCATGCTCATGGAGTGGACCTCGCAGGCCTCGGTGGTGGGGAACACAAGGTCCATAGGAACAACGTCCTTGTTCATCCAAACGGAGAAGGCGTGGCCTGCCTCGTGGGTGACAACCTCAACATCCCCCTGAGTTCCGTTGAAGTTTGCGAAAATGAAGGGAGCTTCATAGTCGGGGATGGCGGTGCAGAAGCCGCCGGCTGCCTTGCCCTCGGTGGAGAGGACGTCCAGAAGCTCGTTATCCAGCATATGGTTGAAAAATTCCGCGGTTTCGGGAGAGAGCTCCTCATAGAACTTCTTGCCCTGCGCCAGAATGTCCTGAGCGCTGCCAACGGGCTTGGGGTTGCCGCTGCGGAATTCGAGGGCGGCATCGGCGAAGCTGATAGGATAGTCCTTGCCCAGACGCTGAGCCTGATGCTTGTAAATATCCTCGGCAACGGGGACGAGGTATTTCTGAACTGCGTGACGGAAGGCTTCTATTTCCTCCTTGCCGTAGCAGTTGCGGTTCATGCGGTAGTAGCCAAGCTCGGTAAAGTCCTTGTAACCCAGAGCCTTGCCCATCTTGTCGCGGAGGTGGACAAGCTTATCGTATATCTCGTCAAGCTGAGCCTGATTTTCCTTAAACCATTTGCCGTCCGCTTTCCACGCTGCCAGACGGCGCTCGTCATCGGGGTCGGTTTTAAAGGGGGTCATCTGGCTGAGGGTGTATACATTGCCTTCAAACTCAACCTTGGCGGAGGCTATGAGCTTGTCATAGTCCTGCTGAAGCTGAGCCTCCTCCTGCATAAGGGGGATTATCTCCGGGGAGAAGGTTTTAAGGGCAATCTCGGTGTTCAGGAACATGAGAGAGCCGAACTCCTCTTCAAACTGGGGGCGGAAGGGGCTTTTTATAAGCTCCAAATTGAAAAGCTGCATGGGCTCCTGAATTTCGGGGCCTATATTGTTGAAATGGGTGGATTCTTCGTCATAGAACTTATCTCTGGTGTCTATCATATGACGGATGGTGACAAGCTCGCCGGCGGTCATAAAGTGGCGCTTTTCCTCGTCCATGTCCAGAAAAGCGGCTCTTGCCTCCTCATAGCTTTTGGCCTGACTCAGGCGCTGAGCCAGCTCCGTCATACGGGTCTTAACAGCCTCGGCATCGGGGCGGATATATTTCATCTCAGAAAATTTCATTATATCCTCCAAAGTTTTTATTTCTTTTTTACCCAGCTTTCCCACTTGGCGGCAAGAGAACGTATTTCGCCCGCGAACTTGGCAAGCTCCTTATTGGGAATACCTCTGCAGGCCTTTGCCACATCAACAAGGGCATACGCTGCGGTGAGGAGATTGTCCATGGCGGATTTGGAGCGTGCATCCTTTGGAGCCTTCTTGGCAACGGGAACGCCGGTGGTGAGCTCGATAACCTGATTGCTCATAAGGTCGAAGCTTGTACCCGAGTAGGGGGCAAGCACATTGTAGCCATACTCATCTCTGAGGCAGGCTGCGTAGTCTTCGACGGCGTCGGGGTCGCCGTGATTGACGAAAACAGTGGCGGGCTTTTCCTTAAAAGCCTGAATCCACTTGAGAAGACCGTCCTTGTCGGCGTGTCCGCTCTTGCCGGGGAGATAGCTTATCTCCGCGTTTACGCTGATGTCCTCGCCGAAGAGTTTAATTTTCTTTGCTCCGTCGCGAATGGCGCGGCCGGTGGTGCCGACAGCCTGATAGCCCACGAAGAGGATGAGGCTTTCTCTTCTCCAAAGATTGTGCTTGAGGTGGTGGCGAATTCTTCCCGCCTCGCACATTCCGCTGGCAGAGATGATAACCTTGGGCTTTTTGTCCAAATTTATAGCTTTAGACTCTTCACTGCTGACGGAAAGCTGAACGCCGGGGCTCATAAGGGGATTGATGCCCTGATTTATAAGAGCTCGGGTCTCGTCATCAAAGTAGTGATCGTCGGTCTGGAGGAAAATGCCCGTTGCCTCGTTGGCAAGGGGAGAATCCACATAAACGGGGAAGTCGCCGTGGCCGCTGACAAGGCCGCGAACCTTTATCTCGCGGATGAAATAGAGCATTTCCTGAGTTCTGCCAACGGCGAAGGAGGGGATGACAACATTGCCGCCCCGGTCCAGAGTGCGCTGGATGCAGTCCGCCAGATATTCTATGTTGTTCACATCGCCCTTTTCGTGATAGCGGTTGCCGTAGGTGCTCTCGGTGACAACATAGTCAGCCTCTTCAACATAAACGGGGTCTTTAAGGAGGGGCTGCTCAAGATTTCCTATATCGCCGGAGAAAACTATTTTTTTGCTAACGTCTCCCTCGGTGAGCCAAATCTCTATGCTGCTTGAGCCCATAAGGTGACCGGCATCGGTGAAGCGGACAACAACACCCTCGGCAATTTGAACCTCCTTGCCGTAATCCACAGGACGCAGCTTGGATATGGCGGTCTGGGCATCGGCCATGGTGTATATGGGCTCAACGGCGGCTCCGCCGGCGCGGAGGCTCTTGCGGCTTTTCCATTCCGCTTCGCTCTCCTGAATATGGGCGCAGTCCCGAAGCATAATTTCGCAGAGATGGGAGGTGGCAACGGTGGCATAAATGAGCCCCTTGTAGCCGTTTTTATAAAGGAGAGGAAGATTGCCGCTGTGGTCAATATGGGCGTGGGTCAAAAGCACGAAATCCAGAGCGGAAGCCTGAACGGGCAAAGCCTGATTTTCAAAAATATCCTGACCCTGCTCCATGCCGCAGTCCACAATTCCGTATTTGCCGTTTATCTCAATTAGTGTGCAGCTGCCTGTAACCTCGTGGGCAGCGCCGAGAAATGTTATTTTCATTATGTTTTCTCCTTTCCTGCTTTAATACTAATTTTACTCTATATCACATTAAATTGCAATAGAGCCCCGGCGGGATGAGACAATGTTTTATAAATGTTCATATTGTCTCATTGTGCATTTTTTATTATGTGATATAATTATGGCACAATTCCAAAAGGACAATTTTGGTTTATGAAAAGAAACAGACTTTTTAATATAGAATATTGTATCAGTCAAAGCTTTTTCTGGATGGCCTTCTGCAGCGTTGTGGGCTATGCTGCATTATTTTTGCAGCGCAGGGGTTATTCGGGCGCGGAAACGGGAATCGTGATGGCTTCGGGAAGCATCCTTGCCTTTATACTTCAGCCAATGATCGCCTCTTTGGCAGACCGCAGCAAAAAAGTTACTCTTATGGGGATTATTTCTGCAATCTGTGCCCTTATGATCTGTACGATGGCGGTCAACCTGCTTGTGCCGGGCAGAAGCATAGCGGTTTTTGTGTGCTATACCCTCTATTTCAGCAGCGTATATCTTATGCTTCCCTTTGCCAATGCCTTTGCGGGATTTCTCAACAGCTGGGGGCTTAAAATAAATTTCGGCGTCGCCAGAGGTGTGGGAAGCCTTTCCTACGCGATTTTGAGCCTTATCCTTGGAGTGCTTATAGATAAGCTGAGTCCAAATGTCCTTCCCGCTGTGGGAATTATCTTCACCTTGCTGCTGCTTGTAATGATGATAATTTTCTCCCGCCAATATTCCGGCGAAGCGGTGGCTGCGGTGTCCCAGCAGAAAAATGACAGCCTTTCCCTTGCTGCTTTTTTGAAAACCGATCCCCGCTTTGCTCTTTTGCTTCTGGGCATAATGCTTACCTATTTCTCCCATACCTCATTTACGAATTTCCAGATAAACGTGGTTGAGAATGTGGGCGGAGGCAGCGCGGAGATGGGAGTATGCTCCTTTATAGCGGCGATTGTTGAGCTGCCGCCCATGTTCCTGTTTATGCGCCTGCTTAGAAAAGTGCGCTGCTCCACATTGCTGAAAATAAGCTGCGCCATGTTCTCCGTTAAAATGCTTGCCTGCTATCTTGCTCCCAATGTGCCGATGATGTATGCGGCGCAGTTTATACAGGTGATTGGCTTCGGTCTTTATATCCCCGCTTCCGTTCAGTATGTAAATGAGGTGGTTGCTCCTGCCGACAGAATAAAGGGACAGGCTCTCATCACAACCACAACCACCCTCAGTGCAATTGCCTCCAGCTTCCTTAGCGGAGTGATGCTGGATAATTTCGGGATATCCACAACTATGCTGGTGTCCGCGGCTGTCTCCGCCCTTGGTGCCATGATAGTCATTCCCGCCGCGAGAAAAACCCCGCTGCATAAATAAAAAAAGCAGTGCTTTCAAGGAAAGCACTGCTTTTTTTTATGTTCAAAGAATTTACTGGGCGGCCTTCTGCTTTTTGATGCAGCCGTTGATGATGATGAATATCACGATGGTAACAACGGCGGAGAGGGCAGCCATTATGAAGGTGAGGGTGTAGGCGCCGGTGGCGGCATACATTGCGTTGGAGATAGCGTTGAAGAAGATGGAGCTGAGACCGAGAGCCAGCATGATAACGCCGTAGTTGGCGCCGGAGTTCTTGGGTCCGAAGAAGTCGGTGCTGGTTGCGGGGTTGACAGCTGCGGGACCGCCGTAAGCAAAGGCGGTAATGAGGATAACTGCGAAGTAGGCATAGCCGCCGACGAAGATGAGAAGCAGAGCGCAGATGGCGGTAAGCACGGAGAGAATGTGCATGGTGTTGATGCGGCCCAGCTTATCGGAGAGGGAGGCCATGATGAGGCGGCCGGCTGCGTTGAAAAGACCGGTGAGGGAAACGCAGGTGATAGCCAGAGCCTCGCCCAGACCGCGGCTTACGCCCAGACCCTTGATAAGGGGAGTGACCAGATTCCAGGTTCCGTTATAGAAGAAGATACCCAGGAAGAGGCACCAGAAGGGCAGGGTCTTGATTGCCTGACCCAGAGCCATATCCTTGGTGGCGATGGAGGTCTTCTTGGGAGCGGGGATGGGCAGGGTTGCCAGATATTCCTGAGAGGGGAGCTTTACGAAAAGGCTGGCAATGAGGCCCACAACGAGGAAGACGATGGAGAGGATACGGAGGGTGGTGTTGATGGTCATTGCACCCAGCATTCTGCCGATGATGGGGCTGAACACAACGGTGGCAAGACCGAAGGTGGAGGTGCCAAGGCCGGAGGCGAAGCCGCGGCGATGGGGGAACCACTTCTGGATGCCGGAGATAACTGCGCCGTAGGTGAAGCCGCAGCCGATGCCGGCGATAATGCAGTAGCAGATGTAGAAGCCGATGATGCCGGCGTTCTGGGGGATGAAGGAGCTGGCAAGAATGCCGCCGCCGAAGAGAATCATGCCAAGCATGCAGACCTTCTTGGGGCCTATCTTGTCGTTAAGAGCGCCGCCGAAAAGGTTGCCCACGCAGAAGGCGAAGAGCATAAAGCTGGCGACCAGGTTAACAGCGCCGTCCTCCCAGCCGTAGAAGGACATGGCTGCAGGCTTAAGCACGCTCCATACATATAGGATACCCACGCAGAGCTGTGCTATAAGCAGAGCCACAACGGGGATGATGGGGGATTGTTTTTTAGTCATATCTAAAACCTCAATTCAAGATTATTCAGCCAATATTAACGCAAATTGGGGAATATTTCAAGGCTTAGCCGAAAACTTTGTCAAGTCCGCCCCATTTTTCCCGGAACATACCCTCGTCCATAAGCTTAAGGTCGGGGGAAACGGCAAGGGGGAAGTCCACATTGGCGAGAATGTCCTTTTCAAGGTCAATTCCGGGGGCGATTTCGGTGACGGTCATCTTGCCGTCGATAAGGCGCATAACGCAGCGCTCGGTGACATAGAGAACATCCTGACCGGGCTTGATATACTTGCCGGCAAAGGTGACCTGTTCAACGGCCTTTACCATCTTTCTGACCTTGCCCTCCTGCACTATTGTCAGCTTGCCGTCGCCAACGGAGAGCTTGGCCTTGCCCATAAAGGTGCCGCAGAAAACAACTTTGGGGGTGGCGTTGGTGATGTCGATGAAGCCGCCGGGGCCGGTAAGGCGGGGGCCGAATTTGCTGACGTTTACGTTGCCTTCCTCGTCGCATTCGCCCATACCGAGGCAGGTCATATCAAGACCGCCGCCGGAGATAATATCGAAGATGCTGTTATGTTCCAGAACGGCTTCGGGGTTATAGCTGCTGCCGAAATTGGGGAGGGCGCAGGGAACGCCGCCTATCATACCGGATTCGCAGCACATGGTGACCTTGTCTATGCAGCCTTCCTCGGCAAGGATGTTGCCAACATCAGCGCTCATGCCAACGCCAAGGTTCAATACGCAGCCGGCCTTGACCTCTGCGGCGCAGCGGCGGGCAATAACCTTGCGCTCGCTGAGGGGCAGAGCGGGAATGGCCTTGAGGGGTCTGCGGATCTGGCCGGAAAAGGCGGGCTCAAAGTAGCGGCCTTCGGTCTGCCAGCAGGCCATGGGATCGGTGGCCTCAACAACATAGTCCACCAGAATGCCGGGGATTTTTACATCCTTGGGAGGGATAGTATCGTTTTTGGTTATGTATTCAACCTGAACGATGACAATGCCGCCGCTGTTATGAGCGGCGCTGGCAACGGAAAGACCTTCATTGAGAATGCCCTCGTTCATAAAGGAGATGTTGCCGTTTTCGTCGGAAACGGTGCCGCGGAGCAGAGCAACATCAAGAGGGAAGGATTTATAGAAAAGGTATTCCTCGCCGCCGAAGCTGACAAGCTCGGCAACGGGTTCCTTGGTGCATTCGTTCATGCGGCCGCCCTCAAGTCTGGGGTCAACAAAGGTGCCGAGACCAACCTTGGTGAGCATGCCGGGACGTCCTGCCGCTATTTCGCGCCAGAGGCTGACGGCAACGCCCTGAGGCAGGCACCAGCTCTCAAGCTGGTTGGAAACTGCAAGGTCGCGGAGGGCGTAGGCGCTGCCAACGTGGGCACCTGTCCATTTTGCAACAAGGCCGGGACCTGCTTCGCCCAGACGGGAGAGTCCGCGGACGCCGGCTTCCGGACCCAGAGGCACAGCACGGGGGTTTTTGTCCCAGCCGTCGAAGCTGTTGCCAACGCCCCAGTCGCCCATGGCGCTGCCCTGATGGAGCTCAAGATTTTTGGGATGACCTGTCTCTTTGAAACGGTCTCTTATGGCGCAGACAACCTCCTCGGGAAAACCGGAAAGACCCATACCTGCCACGCCTATGGATGCGCCGTCGTGAATAAGAGCGGCGGCTTCTTTTGCGCTGATAAACTTTGCCATAATCTTCCTCCATATATTTTTCTATTTTTTATTTACAGTATAAATCCGCCGTCGGCGGTGAGAACCTGACCGGTGATGAAGGAGGCCTCCTCGCTTGCGAAAAAGGCAACGGCTCCGGCGATATCCTCCGGCTTGCCCAGCCTGCCCATGGGAGTCATATCCGCAAGGGAGTTCATAACATCTGCGGGGAGGGCGGAGAGCATATCCGTATCCACAACTCCGGGAGCCACGCAGTTAACTCGAATACCCGAGGGGGCCAGCTCCATAGCCAGAGATTTGCTGAGACCTATGAGGGCGGCCTTGGTGGCGGAGTAAACAACCTCACAGGAAGCGCCGCGAAGTCCCCACATAGAGGAGATCGTTATTATGCAGCCGCTTTTTTCGTGGAGCATATCGGGGAGAACAGCCTGAGCGCAGTTGAAAGCGCCGCGAACATTCACGTCAAAATAGCGGTCCCACATCCCGTCGCTCACATCCTGAAAAAGGCACTGTCCCGCAACGCCTGCGTTGCTGACAAGCAGGCTGACCGGTCCGAAGGTGGATTTGACGGCGGCCACCATAGCCTCAACCTCACTGCGCTTTGAAACATCGGCGCGGTAAGTCATGGCGCGGCAGCCTTCTGCCTCCAGAAGCGCCTTCAGCTCCAGAGCCTTATCTTCTCTTTCAATATAATTTATACAAACGGCGTATCCCTCTTTGGCAAGGCGTGCGGCGATAGCACGTCCAATTCCCCGGGATGAGCCGGTCACAAGTGCAATTTTTTCCATCATTATTCACCTCGGACACTATTCTAACATACCCGTGGCTTTTTTAACATAGGATTTGAAAACTTTATTTTGCCGTGATATAATTTTGGGAAAATTTCACCAATGGAGCAGAAAATGAAAAACAGCAAAATCAAGGGCATTGTATTCCCCACGCTGGCGGCCTTTATATGGGGAACCGCCTTCGTGGCTCAAAGTGTCTCCACAGATTATGTGGGTCCCTTTGCATTTAATGCCGCCAGAAGCATAATAGCCTTTTTCGTACTCTGGGCTGTTGCGGCAATATTCAAAAAAACAGGCGAAAAGAATGGGACACCGGTGAACGGAGGCTCCAGAAAGGACCTTGTTATAGGCGGCATTTGCTGCGGCGTGGTGCTGGCAGCAGCTGCCAACTTCCAGCAGGCGGGGCTTGCGGATACCGCCCCCGGAAAAGCGGGTTTCATAACCGCCCTCTATGTAGTGCTTGTTCCCATTATGGGCATTTTCCTCCGCCGCAGAGCCTCCCTTCCGGTGTGGCTGGGCGCGGTGCTGGCAGTTGGGGGACTTTATCTCCTCTGCATAAAGGAAAATTTCTCCGTTGAAAAAAGCGACCTGCTGGTGCTGGCCTGCGCCTTCATCTTTGCCCTGCATATCATGTGCATAGACCATTTTGTGCAGAAGGTGGACGGCGTTCGTCTCAGCTGCGTCCAGTTCCTCACAGCGGGGCTTGTCAGCGCGGTGCTCTCCCTTATCTTTGAAAACCAGTCCCTTGCCGGGATCTGGCACTGCATACTCCCCATTTTGTATGTGGGTGTGTTTTCCTCGGGTGTGGCATATACCCTGCAGATACTGGCGCAGAAAGATGCCGATCCCACCGTGGTGAGCATACTGCTCAGCCTCGAATCCGTGTTTTCCGTTCTGGCGGGCGCTGTGATTTTGGGAGACAGACTCAGCGGAAGGGAATATATAGGCTGCGTGCTGATGTTTGCCGCCGTGGTGCTGGCTCAGCTGCCCTGGCCGATAAAAAAGAAAGGTGAAGTGAAATGAATATTCTTATATCCGGCTGCCTTCTGGCACTGAGCTGCCGCTATGACGGCGAGAGCAAGGGTCTTGAGAAGGAACTTCTTGAAAAGCTGATGGAAAAGCATACTCTCATCCCCGCCTGCCCGGAGCAGCTTGGCGGGCTGCCCACCCCCAGAAATCCCTCCGAGCGCATTGGGGAAAAGGTGATGATGGATTCGGGAGAGGATGTCACCGAGCAGTATCGCCGCGGCGCGGAGCAGGCGCTGCATCTTGCCCGGCTTTTCGGCTGCCAGGCGGCAATTTTGAAGGAACGCAGTCCCTCCTGCGGATGCGGCAGCATATATGACGGCTCTTTCAGTGGTGCGCTGAGAGAGGGCGACGGCGTGACCGCGGAGCTTTTTAAGAAAAACGGAATTCCCGTCTATGGGGAAAGCCGCGTGAGCGAGCTTCTGTAAAATAAAAATGCTTGACACATACGGCAGCGTTGTAATATAATGTACGTCCGTGGGTCTGTGTCTACCCCCCATAAATTTATCAACTACTGGTACATATGTACCTGTTGAGTATTATTATTGAAAGGAGTCAACCCGAGATGCTTCGTACCTATCAGCCCAAGAAGCGCCAGCGCAAGAAAGAGCACGGCTTCCGCAAGAGAATGTCCACCGCTAACGGCCGCAAGGTCCTCGCACGCCGCAGAGCAAAGGGCAGAGCACGCCTCTCCTACTAATTTGTTAGTGTGACATCACCGAGAGGTAACTGAACACCGGTTTCGACAAGGGCGGCCAATGACCGCCCTCTTTGCGCTGCAAAGGGAAATCGGAAAAAGGAGGAAGGAAAATGAAGTTCACAGACACCCTGAAAAAGAACTATGAATTTCAGCGTCTTTACTCCAAGGGCAAAAGCGCCGTAAATCCTTATTTGGTGGTCTATGCCCGAAAAACGAAAAAAAGGGATATGCGAATCGGTTTCACCGTCAGCACAAAGCTGGGTAAAGCCGTTGTGCGCAACCGTGTCCGCCGCCGTCTCCGGGAGATTTACCGTCTCAGCGAGGAGCGTTTTGCGCCGGGTACGGAACTTGTGGTGGTGGCAAGGGTCAAAGCTGTCCGAGCCACATATGCCCAGCTTCAGGATGCCTTTCTGGGCTCCTGCGAAAAACTGGGTATACTCAGGGAAAGAAGTGAGAACAAATGAAGAAAATTCTCATGGCGCTTGTAAAGTTTTACCGCAATTTCATTTCTCCCCTCACGCCCCCCAGCTGCCGCTTCATCCCAACCTGTTCCCAATATGCGCTTGAGGCTCTGGAAAAATACGGAGCTTTGAAGGGAACATGGCTTACCATCAAGCGTCTTTCACGCTGCCACCCCTTTCATAGGGGAGAGCACGATTTTTATGACCCGGTGCCCTGAAACGGGTAACCGAGGAGATTTAGGAGTCATAATATTATGATGGAAATTATAGCAAAGCCATTCGGCTGGCTGCTGCTTTGGCTTAACGACCTGGTTGGAAACTACGGTATAGCTATTTTCCTGTTTGCCCTTCTGGTCAAGCTCATTATGCTTCCCTTCCAGCTCAAGAGCAAGAAGAGCATGATGCGCATGTCCGGCCTTAACGACAAGGTTAAGGAGCTTCAGAAGAAGCACGAGGGCAATCAGCAGAGACTCAATATGGAGATCAATAAGCTCTATAAGGAGAACAAGGTCAATCCTATGTCCGGCTGCATCTGGACTTTGATTCCCTTCCCCATCCTTATTGCTCTCTACAGAGCTATCCGCGAGCCTCTTACCATTATGATGGGCGTGCCCAAGGAAATGCTTGCCGAAGGCGGCAGCATCCTTGCAAAGCTGAACGAGATGGGCTTCAGCTCCAAGATGAATGATGCATACATTCAGCTGGATCAGTCCCGCTTCATCTCCGCCAACTTTGATCAGTTTGCCGGTCTTTCCGACAAGCTGGCAAACATAAACTACAACTTCCTGGGAATCAACCTGGGCGATATGCCCCAGTGGAACTTCTTCTCCAAGTGTGATTGGTCCGATGTTTCCAGCTGGCTGCCCGCTCTGGGTCTGTTCCTCATCCCTATCATTTCCGCACTTATGAGCTGGCTGAGCATGAAGCTGAGCCAGAAGCTGAGCCCCACCCCCGCAGCAGGCGGCAATCAGGCAGCAGGCAACATGAAGGCAATGAATCTTATGATGCCTTTGATGAGCCTTTATATCTGCTTCATCATGCCCGCAGCTCTGGGTATCTACTGGATTTACCAGTCTGTTCTGGGCATTGTGCAGGAACTGATTTTCAACAAGCACTTTGGCAAGATTATGGCCAAGGAAAAGGCCGAGCGCGAAGCCGCCGACCGTATCCGCGCAGCCGAGATCGAGCGCAAGCGTCAGGAGACCGAGCGTCTCAAGGCCGAGGGCGCAACTGTTGCCAACACCAACACCAGCAAGAAAAAGATCCAGGCCCGTCAAAAGGCCGAAATGGACGAGCTGAAGGCTGCCGCCGTCCGCGAGGAAAAGGCTGCCCGCCGTGCCAGACTCGGCATCGAAGAAGAGGAAGCTCCCGCTTCTCAGGTAGGTACCCGCCGCTATGCACGCGGCAGAGCCTATGTGGCAGACCGCTTCACCAACCCCGAGGGTGCAGCTGAGGCTACCGAAAAGGCAGCAGCAGAGTCCGAAGGCTATGTGGCACCTGAGGAAGAGACCACTGTGGAAACTGAAATCCCCGCAGAGACCGAGACCGCCGTTGAAGCTGCCGAGTGCGCAGAGACCGAGCTTGAGGCTGAAGCCGAGGAAGAGGTTTTCTTCGAGGAAGAGTCTTCCGACGAGACCAGCAATTAATTGAAGAGGATTAACCAAATGACAAAATTCATAGAAGTAACCGGCAAGACCGAAGAAGAGGCAATTGCTTCTGCTCTGGCACAGCTGGATATGAGCCGCGACGATGTTTCCGTTGAGATTCTCGAGCGCGCCAAGTCCGGTTTTCTTGGCATCGGTGCAAGCCCCGCTCTTGTCCGTGTAAGCTACGAAGTGGCTGACACTCAGCGCGACAAGGTGGAGCGCTACCTCCGCGGACTTCTGGACTACATGGGTGTTGAGGCCCGGATTGAGATCACTGAGCGTGAAAACGGCGGTCTCACTGCCAACCTCAGCGGCGGCGGCATGGGTGCCGTCATCGGTCGCAGAGGCGAAACTCTGGATGCAATCCAGCACCTTGTGAACTACAGCGTTAACCGCGGAAACGATAAGCGCATGCACATCAGTGTTGACGCCGAAAACTATCGCAGCAAGAGAGAAGAGTCCCTCGTTCATCTCGCTGAAAAGATGGCTGCAAAAGCTGTCAAGTATAAGCGAAGCATGGCTCTTGAGCCCATGAATTCCTATGAGCGCCACGTTATCCATACTGCTCTGCAGGATTATGAGGGCGTTTCCACCTCTTCCACCGGCACCGAACCCAACCGCCGCGTGGTGGTTTCCTACGAAAAGCCCGAAACCCACAGCTCCAAGCCTGTGAGCCGCGAGTGGGCCTGATCAGAAACACGGAGGATATAGTTATGGTATATGAGAGACTGCGCGCCATCCTTGCCGACCAGCTCGGCATAGCAATCGATGATATCAATATGGATACCCACATCATCAATGATTTGGGAGCCGATTCTTTGGACCTCGTAGAACTTATTATGGCTCTTGAGGACGAATTCAACCTTATTGTCACCGACGAAGCCGCAAGAGAGCTCTACACCGTGCGCGAAATAAGCGAATTCATCGAAAAGCTTATCTAAGTACAATAAAAAGCAGCGTACCTTTTGGTACGCTGCTTTTTTTATTCACCCTTGGGGGCTGCGCCGCCGGGAGCTTTGTTTTTGGGCTTTCCGCGGTAGCGATGGTAATTGTTTTTCTTTTTGGGAGCGGTAGCTGCCGCTTTTTCGCTGTTTTGAGGAGTCTTGCTCTGAGGCGCGGCACCGGAAGCCTTTGCCTGAGGGGCTTTTTTTTGTTCACCCTGCTTGGGCTGAGCTTTTTTCACCTCGCCGCTCTGCTGAGGGGTTTTGGGCTTGGAGGAATTGCGCTTGCGGGCGGGCTTTTTCTTTTGCTTGGGAGTTTCTCCATCCGCTTTTTTGTTCTGCTGGGCAGACTCTTCGCTTTTTTCCGCCTTGGGAGCTTCGGCAATGCTCTTGCTCTGAGAGGGCTTTTTGCCCCGGCTGCGGTTTTTGGAACGCTTTTTCTGATCGGGTGCTTTTTCTGCAGCGGGAATTTCGGCAGGAGCTTCCTCGGGGGGAGCAAGGGGTGCAGTCCACTGGGGAAAAAACTCTTCCTCCTCCTTAGGCTTTATAACAAGAATATCGGGAAGAGGCTCGCCGGGCTTGGGTCTGCCTCCGGGAATGGTGGCAACCTCGTCTGCATCAAAGCTCTTTGGAGCGTCATCATCTCCGTCCAGCTTAACCTTCACCTTCTGGCGAAGGAGGTTGACCTGGCATACATTGCCGTAGCCGCAGGGGGTCTGAACAAAGGCACCGTTTTTGGGAACGGTTTTAACAAGCTCCTCATAGGCATCCTGCTCATAGCGAAGGCAGCACATAAGTCTGCCGCAGGAACCCGATATTTTTGCGGGGTTGAGAGAGAGGGACTGGGTTTTTGCCATTTTGGTGGAAACAGGCTCAAAATCTTCAAGGAAGCTGTGGCAGCAGAAAGGTCTGCCGCAGATACCAAGGCCGCCCAGCATCTTTGCTTCATCGCGAACGCCTATCTGGCGCAGCTCTATGCGGGCACGGAAAATGCTTGCAAGGTCCTTAACCAGCTCGCGGAAGTCAACGCGTCCGTCGCTGATAAAAAAGAACAGTATTTTATTGCCTTCAAAGTTGCACTCAACATCAACAAGCTTCATATCGAGACCGTGGGCAGCGATCTTTTCCTCGCATATGCCGAAGGCCTCCTTTTCCCTCTCCTTACAGAGTTCGGCGATGCGGAGATCATCGGCGGTGGCGACCCTTATAACGGGGCGCAGGGGAGGCACGATGCGGTCATCGTTGACGGTGTGAGGGCCCTGAACGCATTCCGCAAGTTCCAGACCCTTGCTGGTCTCCACAACAACCTGCTGGCCGCTCTGGCAGTCAACACCGTTGGGGTCAAAGAAATAGGTCTTGCCGCGACCTTTGAATTTTACACTAACAACATCAGTCAAAGTATTTTCCTCATTTCGATTCGATTGAGCAGACGCTGAGCATACCGAAAAGCTGCTTGCTGCTCACATTGAAGCGCAGATATTCCTGCGATTTTCTCATAAGCGCCACAAGGCGCATAAGGGATTTGCGGCTAAGTCCCGCCTCGCTCAGTCTGCCGCAGAGCATATCTGTCAAAAGCATAGAGGCGGCTTTTACAAATTCCATGGAGTCGGCAACACTCATTTCTCCCTGCTCGGTGGTAAAGCGAAGGAGGGCGAGAGCATCGCCCCTGGCGATTATAGCCAGGTATTTTTCTGCTTTTTCCCTTGCCTCGGGGCTGATGCTGTCCTCTTCTCCGTTCAGGTTTATGCTGACGCAGCGGGAACGGATAGTTTCCAGCAAAAGATTGGGGTTATCTGTTATCAGGATAAAAGCATCAAAATAGGGAGGTTCTTCAAGGATTTTCAGGAGGGTTCCCTGAGAATTGGGGGCTATGGCACCTGCATCCTTGATAATATAGACTTTTTTCTCCGCCTCGTTAGGCATAATGAAAGCGGTGGAGAGCATGGCGCGGACAAGATCAATGGGAATTTCTTTCTTCATCCTGCCCTTGTCGTCCAGAGGACGGCTCAGCACTATCACATCGGGGTGAATGCCCCTGAGACTTTTTTTGCAGTGGCGGCATTCGCCGCAGGGCCGCTTACCATGGCTTTCACAGAGAATTGCGGCAGCAAGCTCGGTGGCCTTTTTGTAGCCTTCTTCGGGTTTCGCGGAGATGATATAAGCATGGGAGAGGTTTTTGCCAAAGTCCATATAGTCATACCTCCCCATTAAAATCTATCTATATATTTTACATTTAATGCGGAAGATAGTCAAGGTAAATCCATAGCCCTATCCGTTGACTTTTTTCCCTTTTTGCCGTAAAATACTTCGCATAAACGAAATATTGTTGTTACCAAAGGGGCAAAACCATGATTAAAGGATATATAAGCGTAAAAGAAGCTGCGCAAAATTGGGGTGTTACCACCCGCAGAGTACAGTATTACTGCGCAAATGGGTATATTAAGGGTGTTATTCGCTTCGGAAGGAGCTTCGCCATTCCCGAAGGCACCGAAAAACCGGCGGACGGAAGAAGAACTGCGGAAGCCGCGGAAAAAACCCATCTTTCCGGCGGTGTGCCTGTCTATGAGGCAGGAGAGTGCGCTGTGGCTGTGATTGGTGCCGGTCATGCAGGCATAGAGGCTGCTCTCGCCTGCGCAAGGCTGGGGCTTGATACTCTCATATTCACCATCAATCTGGATGCCATAGGCAATATGCCCTGCAATCCTGCCATAGGCGGCACAGGCAAGGGACATCTTGTCCGGGAGATAGACGCTCTTGGCGGCGAGATGGCAAAAGCTGCGGATAAGGCCGCAATTCAGTATAGAATGCTCAACCGGGGCAAGGGACCTGCCGTACACTCTCTTCGCGCTCAGTGCGACAGAAGAAAGTATCAGGAAATAATGAAGCATACTCTTGAGCGCCAGGAAAATCTCCGGGTGAAGCAGGCGGAGATAGTTGAGATTGAAACGGCAGAGGGCAAGGTGAGCAGCGTCATCACCGCAACGGGAGCGCGCTTTCGCTGCAAGGCCGCCATCATAGCCAGCGGCACTTACCTCCGTGCCCAGACCATAGTGGGCGAGGTCATCCAGTCTTCGGGACCGGACGGACTTGCTGCCGCCGGAAGGCTCAGCGAATCTCTGGAGTCCATGGGTCTGTCCCTGCGCCGATTTAAAACAGGCACTCCCCCAAGGGTGAATGAGCGCAGTGTGGATTTTTCCAAAATGGAGCTTCAGCCGGGTGATGAGGTGATAGAGCCCTTCTCCTTTGAAAGTGACAGCTCGGCTCTTTGCAACAGCAAGGTTTGTTACCTGACTTATACAAACGAGAATACCCACAACACCATAAAAGAAAACCTGGACAGAAGCCCCATTTATTCCGGCGTAATAGAGGGCGTAGGCCCCCGCTATTGCCCCAGTATTGAAACAAAGGTTATGACCTTCCCCGATAAGCCCCGCCATCAGCTTTTTGTTGAGCCTATGGGGCAGGAAACAATGGAGCTTTATATTCAGGGCTTCTCCTCTTCAATGCCGGAGGAAGTTCAGCTTCGTATGATGCGGTCTATTCCCGGGCTTGAAAATGCGGAGATGATGCGCTGTGCCTACGCCATAGAGTATGACTGCATCGACCCCACCGAGCTTTACCCCACTCTGGAAACAAAGGCTGTCAGCGGGCTTTACGGAGCGGGACAGTTCAACGGCTCTTCCGGCTATGAGGAGGCTGCCGCTCAGGGTCTTGTTGCCGGTGTTAACGCTGCTATGAAAATTCTCGGCAGAGAGAGTATGGTGCTCCGGCGCAGCGACGGATATATAGGAACGCTTATTGATGACCTTGTCACCAAAGGCACTGATGAGCCCTACAGAATGATGACCTCCCGCACGGAATACCGGCTGCTGCTCAGGCAGGATAATGCGGACTTCCGCCTTTGCCATATAGGCAATCGGGTGGGTCTTGTCAGCGAAGAGCGCCTTGCAGCGGTAAAGGAAAAATATGCCGCTGTGGATAGAGAGATAAGACGTCTTGAGCATACGGGTCTTGCGCCTTCAAAGGAGCTTAACGACTATCTGGAAAGCTGCGGCACAGCTGCCGTAATAAACGGTTCATCTCTTGCTGACCTTATCCGCAGACCCCAGATAAGCTACGCAGGCCTTGCCCCCTTTGATAAGGATAGACCGGTCCTTCCCAAGGCTGTTTGGGAGCAGGCGGAAATACGCATCAAGTACGAAGGCTATATACGCCGCCAGATGAAGCAGGTGGAGGAGTTCACCCGCCTTGAGAAAAAGCTTTTGCCTGACGGGCTGAATTATTCCGAAATAACGGGACTTCGCATTGAGGCGAGAGAAAAGCTTGGACGCATCCGCCCCCGCAATTTTGGTCAGGCAAGCCGCATATCCGGAGTTTCTCCCGCGGATATTGCCGCTCTGATGGTGTGGCTGGAAAACAGAAAGTGAGGAAAAAATGAGAGTGCTTTTGGGTCTCAGCGGCGGTGTGGACAGCGCCGTTGCCGCAAGACTTCTGCAGAATGCAGGTTACGAAGTTCGGGGTCTTTATCTGGATATAGGATCTCCCGAAGCAAGAGCGGATGCGGTGGAAACTGCCCGTTTTTTGGGTGTGGAGCTGGATATAATGAATATTTCAGCCGAGCTGGAGGAAAAGGTGTGCGCCCCATTTGTTGATAGCTATCTTAGGGGTGAAACCCCCAACCCCTGCATTATGTGCAATCCTGCGGTAAAGTTTGCGGCCTTGATCCGTCGCGCCGATGAAGTTGGCGCAAAATTCATTGCCACAGGTCATTATGCCCGAACCGAGAATGGAGGTCTTTATAAAGCCCACTCGGGAAATGACCAAAGCTATATGCTTTGCCGATTGAAAAAAGAACAGGTTGAACGGCTTTTGCTGCCTTTGGGGGAATTCGAAAAAAGCGAAGTGCGCGCCATGGCGGAGAGCTTCGGCATTCCCGTTGCCTCCAAGCCCGACAGCATGGAGATATGCTTCATTCCCGATAAAGACTATATAGGCTGGATTGGGCGCCGCGCCGCCGTTCCGGGAGAAGGGGACTTTGTGTTTAATGCTCAGGTCATAGGCCGCCATGAGGGCATCCACCGCTGGACCGTGGGTCAGCGCATACCGGGGCTTTATAATGAGCGCAAGCTTTATGTTTCCGAGATACGCCCTGAAAGCAATGAGATAGTGCTCGCTTTGTGGGAGGATCTTTTCAAAACCGAGGTGCTGATAAGAGATTTTAATTGGCTTATTCCCGAGCCGGAAGAGGCCATTCGCGGCAGCATAAAAGTCCGCCACACCAAGTGGGAATGTCCCGAATGTACGGTGTTTCCTCAGGAAGACGGCATAGTGAAGGTCTTGACGGAGGAAGCTGTGAGAGCACCTGCCCGCGGTCAGGCCGCCGTTATCTATTGTGGTGAAAGAGTCCTCGGAGGCGGATATATTGTGTAAAATACAATATATGCCAAATATTCAAAATTTTACCTGTTTGCCATAAAAAATCCCAAATTCTCTGCTATATTTTGTAGAAATTTTTTGAGAAAAACACAAAATATGCTTGCATCGTGTCGAAGTCTGTATTATAATACTACACATATTGGGGGATTGTCCTTAATCCTCAACAAGATTTCGTGGTTTTTGATAGTTTGGAGCATGGCAGATGAAAAAATTTGCGATAGGCGTACTTGCCATATGCATGGTGGTACTGCTGGTCATCAGCCTTAACGGCGGTTTTGATGACGTTGAAAATAAGAATATGAACTTCAATGAAGCTGCATTCTCCATTCCCAGCTCCATTTCCGGAAGCAAGGATATCTCCAGCTTCCTTATCGGTGAGTTCACCGGGGACGACGGCACCCACCTCAGTTTAGACGGAAATGGCTATGTGAAACTCACCAGAGGCGTGGGATTTGTACAGAGCGGAACTTATACCCTCCTCCAGCAGAGCGACGGCAGTGCAATGCTTCGATTTATATTTGAAAGCGGTGACGAGCTTTATGCATTTGCTCTTTGCTCTGATTGCGGCGACTTTATTCTCGCAGACAAAGACGGAAACGAGACAAAGTACACTCCGGTTTTAATCTGATTAAACATACAGCACGATAAAGCGGGAAACGAAATTCGTTTTCCGCTTTATTATTTGAAGGGGTTTTGACTATGACTGAAAAACTTTATTACCAAGATGCGTATTTGGAAAAATTCAGCGCCTGTGTTGTTTCGTGCACCCAGGGGAAAAAGGGCTATGAGATAATCCTTGACCGCAGTGTCTTTTATCCGGAAGGAGGAGGACAGCCCGGAGATACTGGTATTCTCGGCGGTGTTAAGGTTGTGGATACACATGAAAAAGGAGGAGAAGTCATCCATTACTGCGAGGCTCCTCTTGAAGTGGGCAGCCTTGTTGAAGGTGAGATAGATTTTTCCCGCCGCTTCGACTTTATGCAGCAGCATAGCGGAGAGCATATAGTCAGCGGTCTTATCCATAGTCGCTTTGGCTGCGACAATGTGGGCTTTCATATGGGACGGGACACCGTTACAATAGACTTCAACTGCGCAATAAGCGCCGGTGAGCTTAAGGAAATTGAGCGTCAGGCAAACGAACTCATCTGGAAAAATATTCCCATAAATGCCAGCTGGCCGGACAGCGAAGAGCTTGCCGCTCTGCCGTATAGAAGCAAAAAAGCTCTCAGCGGAGAGGTGCGCATTGTTGAATGTGTGGGCGCGGATATGTGTGCCTGCTGCGGTACCCACGTTAAAAGCGCGGGAGAGCTTGGTCTTATCAAGCTCCTTAGCGTCCATCCCTTCCGTGAGGGGGTGCGCATAGAGATGCTTTCGGGAAAAAGAGCCTATGACTATGTCTGCGGTGCAGTTGAGCAAAACGCCGCTGTGGGCGCTCTCCTCTCCGCCAAATATGACGCCACCTATGCTGCCGCCAAGCGTATGCAGGAGGAGCTTGTGGCAACGGCCTACCGTCTTACGGGAATGGAAAACCGTGTATTCGCGGCCATTGCCGAAAAGTATGGAGCTGAGGATGAGGTGCTCATATTTGAGGAGGGACTTTCCTCCGATGCCGTCCGCCGTCTTGCCGACGCGCTTATGAGCCGCTGCAGCGGACTTTGCGCCGTATTCTCCGGTGATGATGCAGGCGGATATAAGTATGCTCTCTGCAAAAAAGACGGCGACCTGCGCAGCTTTATAAAGGAAATGAATATGGCTCTTCGGGGAAGAGGCGGCGGAAAACCCTTCTTTGCCCAAGGCTCTGTGCAGTGTACCAGAGCTGAGATAGAAGCTTTTTTTGAAAAATAAAAGAGAAAACCCGTTCCATTTCATAAATGGAACGGGTTTTTATCAGTTTATCAATATTCATCAGCCCCGTAGAGCTTGTTTTTCTTCCATTTGCCCGTGATGAAGAAGAAAATGCTTACGGCTATACCGACGAAGGGGGAGAAGACAAAGCCGAGGGCGATGCCGTCGAAGCCGAGAGCGGTGTAATGGCAAAGCACATAGGAGAGAAGATAGCGCACCGCAAAGGAGGAGAAAATTCCCGAGAACATGGTTGCTTTTGTGTAGCCCGAGCCGGTTATCACGCCAAAGAGGCAGAACATAGTGGTTTCTCCGATGAAGCAGAGGGAGAAGTATTTCAGATAGCTTATGCCCACATCCAGAACACTGGTGTCCGAGGTGAAAAGTCTGTACATAGTTTCGGGAGCAATCTGGCAGAGGAGCACGAATATAACGGATACGGAAAGGGAGAGCACAAGTCCGCAGACCATACCCCGGATTATTCTCCTGAAATCCTTCCTCGGATGGTTTTGAGCTGTCATGGTGACTATGGCGGTCATGCAGGCAATACCGGGCATAGTGCCGAAGGAACTGAGCTTGTTGGCAGCTCCTGCGGCGGCGGAGGCGGCAATGCCGAAGCTGTTGACAAGGGAGGAGATGAAAAGGAAGGATATATTGGTGCAGACATACTGAACTGCCTGGGGCATTCCCACGGCAAGCTGGGCGGAGAGCTTGGTTTTGTCGATTTTGAAGGAGGAGAGCCTGAAATCGAAAAGGGGCGTGTGGCGAGCCACGTAAAATGCCACCAGTGCGCAGCTTGTTGCCTGGCTTATGACCGTTGCAACAGCGGCGCCAACAGCGCCCATATCCAGCACAGCAACGAAAAGCAGGTCCAGCACAATGTTTTCAACAGTGGTGATTATTACATATACAAGGGGTTTTACGGATTCTCCGGTGCCTCTCAAAGCGGCGCTGAGAAGGCCGTAGCCATAGACAAAAACCGTACCCAGCATAGAAATGATGAGATAAATGCGGGTATCGTCGAAGCTTTCGGCGGGGGTGTTGAGAGCTTTAAGAAGGGGTGTGCAGAAAGCGATTATGGCAAGGGTGAAGAAAAGCGCCAGAATAAGCAGAAAGCTGAGCATACTGCCCACATAGCCATTCATTTCTCTGTAGCGTTTCAAGCCGGAGAGGTTGCCGATATATACGGAGCATCCATTGGCAATGCCGGAGCAGGTGACAAGCACCAGCGTGGTTATCTGGCCGCCGATGCTGACGGCGGACATACCCACAGAGCCTACAAACTGACCCACGATTATCATATCCACAATGCTGTATACAGCCTGCAGCAGATTCATTGCCACTATAGGGAGAGCAAAAAGCGCGAGCTTTTTCCAAACGCTGCCACTGGTCAGATCCTTTCTGTCGCTCATCAACTAAACTCCTTTTCCGGATTTTTATGGTATACAGTATAGAGAAATTCCTCCGCGGTGTCAAATACTTCACAATACGATTTGCGTTGACAAAGCCGATAAAATAATTATAATTAAATAGGAATATGTTCTTAATTTTTCAAAACAAAAAAACAATATATATGGAGGAAAAAACATGAACAAAACACTTGCCGGACTGAAAGTTGTTGAGCTTTCCACTTTCATCGCAGTTCCCGCCTGCGCAAGATTTTTTGCTGACCACGGCGCCGACGTTATCAAAGTCGAGGCTAAGGGCGGCGACGCTGTACGTTGGAACGGCGTAAGCGAAGGACGCAGCGGCAGCCCCTATGAAAACACCACTTTCGACCTTGAAAACGCAAATAAGCGCGGCATCGTTCTCAACCTCAAGAGCGAGACCGGTAAGGAAATTCTCTTCAAGCTCCTTGAAGATGCAGACATTTTCCTCACCAACTGGCGTCCTCAGGCTCTGGCAAAGGCCGGCCTGACCTATGAAGAGCTCCACGAAAAGTTCCCCAAGATGGTTTACGGCACTCTCACCGGCTACGGCGACAAGGGCCCCGACAAGGACCTCCCCGGCTATGACTTCACTGCATTCTGGGCTCGCGGCGGTATCATGGACTCCCTCCGTCAGAAGGACGAATGGCCCGGCAACCTGATCCCCGGCATGGGCGACCACATCTCCGGTCTGCTCCTCTCCGCAGGCGTTATGGCTGCTCTCTTTAACGCACAGCGCACCGGCGTAGGCGAGCGCGTCTGCATCAACCTGCTCCACACCTCCATCTGGGATCAGGCCATCATGCTCCAGGCCGCTCAGTACACCGAGTACGGCCAGAAGTACCCCATCTCCCGCCGCACTGCCGATAACCCCTTCAACTGCGCTTATCGCTGCTCCGACGGACGCTTCATGCAGATCTCTATGCCTCCCTTCGATATGTTCTATCCCCGCTTCATGCCTCTCATCGGCCGCGAGGATCTGGTAGGCAACCCCCGCTACACCATGGATAACATCACCAAGAACAAGCTCCACAGCGAGTTTGTTGATATCCTCACCGAGGCCTTCGAGAAGAAGACCGTTACCGAGTGGGACGAAATCCTCACCAAGGCTGACATCCCCCACTCCATGCTCAAGAGCTGGGAAGAGGCTCTCGAGGATGAGCAGGCATGGGCAAACGATGTTTACTACAAGATGGATTACCCCACCGGCAACCAGCGCATTCTTGTTCGCCAGCCCATCTTCATCGGCAACGACCTGCCCGACTACAAGATGGCTCCCCTGCTTGGCGAGCACAGCGAAGAGATCCTCAAGGGTCTGGGTTACACTGATGAGCAGCTCCAGGAGCTCCACGAGCAGGGCATCTACAACACCTGGGAGGATCTGAAGTCCAAGCATGGCGGCTGATAAATACAGCATGGGCGTGGACATAGGTTCCACTGCCTCAAAATGCCTGATTCTAAAAAACGGCGAGGAAACCGTGGGTCAGAGCATCATCGCCTCCGGTACCGGAACTTCCGGTCCCGGAAGGGCGGTGGCTGAAGCCCTCGGTATGGCGGGTCTTACAATGGAGGATATATCCTGCGTAACCGCCACCGGCTACGGACGAAATACCTTCTCCGGAGCCGACTACATAGTGAGCGAGCTTTCCGCCCATGCCATCGGCGCTTACGCCCTTTTCCCGGGAGTGAGAACCGTTATCGACATTGGCGGTCAGGACGCCAAGGCCATTCGGGTGAATGAGCAGGGCAGAATGGAAAACTTTATAATGAACGATAAGTGCGCTGCAGGCACCGGAAGATTTCTGGATGTTATGGCCAGAGTTCTGGAGCTTGACGTGAGCGAGCTTGAAAAGCGTGACGCTTTAGCGGAGAGCACCGTTCGTATAAGCTCCACCTGCACCGTTTTCGCGGAAAGCGAAGTTATAAGCCAGCTGGCGCAGAATGTTGATATAAACGCTCTTGTTGCCGGCATTCATGACAGCGTTGCGGTGAGAACTGCCAGCCTTGTAAGAAGACTGGGTCTTATTGAGCCTGTTGTTATGAGCGGCGGCGTTGCCAGAAACGGCGGCGTTGTCCGCGCTCTTGAAAAAGAGCTTGGCGTTTCTATAAGCGTTTCACCCCTCAACCAGCTGGGCGGCGCCTTTGGCGCAGCCATTTACGGCTGGAAGAAAATCAGTTAAGCAAAACCCGCACAGCATTGCTGCTGCGGGTTTTTCCCCACAAAAAAATAAAGGAGTGGAAAAATGAGCGAAATTCCGGAAAGAAAGCCCGCCAAGATAATTCTCCGCGAGCTTCAGGATAAAATTGCCCAGGATGCATGGGATGCAAAACTCCGCGGCGAGAAGGTTGGCTGGTGCGCCTCCAACTTCCCCCAGGAGATTACCACCGCTATGGGCATCCATGTGGTTTACCCCGAAAATATGGGCGCTGCCGTCGGTGCCAAGGGCGGCGGACTTCGTATGTGCCAGCATGCCGAGGATATGGGTTATTCCTCCGACCTGTGCTCTTATGCCCGCATCAACTTTGCCTATGCGGACATCAAGAAGTGCGAGGAGCTGGAAATTCCCTTCCCCGACTTCCTTCTTTGCTGCAATAACATCTGCAACTGTATGATAAAATGGTATGAGAACCTCTCTCTCGAGCTGAATGTTCCCCTGATCCTCATCGATATCCCCCATCTGGACGCAATGGAATGCTCCGCCGACCGGGTTAAGTATATCCGTGCCCAGTTTGACGATGCCATCGCACAGCTGGAGGAGATAACCGGCAAGAAGATGGATTATGATAAGCTGCGCAGCGTTATGGAAGTTTCCCAGCGCTCTTCTCAGGCATGGCTGAAGGCCGTTGGCTATATGGCCTGCGAGCCCTCTCCCTTCAGCGGTTTTGATATTTTCAACAATATGGCCGTTGCCTGCGTCGGACGCGGCACCGTTGCCGCAGCCGAGGCCTTTGAGGCTCTGGCTGAGGATTATGAGGCTCTGGCCAAGGAAGGCAAGAGCTCCTTCAAGGGCGAGGAAAAATACCGCATCCTCTTCGAGGGTATTGCCTGCTGGGCAAACCTCAAGTATACCTATAAGGCTCTCCAGAGTCGTGGCATGAACCTGACCGCATCTGTTTACGGTCCTGCCTTCAGCTTCATTTACAGCAATCTGGATGAGCTGATGGCTGCCTATTCCTATGTTCCCAACTCCAACTGCTTCGAGCGTGAGCTGAAGCTGCGCGTTGATGATGCCATCAATAACAAAGTTGACGGCGCCGTTTTCCATATGAACCGCAGCTGCAAGCACTGGAGCGGCACTCTCTATGAGATGGAGCGTCAGTTCCGGGAGCAGACCGGCGTTCCCACCGTCTGCTTCGACGGTGACCAGTCCGATCCCCGTGTATTCTCCGAGGCTCAGTATGACACCAGAGTTGAAGCTCTTATGGAGATTATGGACGAAAATAAGCGCGCAAAGGAGGGCAAAACCAATGCGTGAACTTGAACTTCTGAAAACTATTGCCGCCTCTCCCAAGGCACAGCTTGAAAAGACCCTGGCCGAGGGTAAAAAAGTTATCGGCGTTATGCCCTATTTCTGCCCCGAGGAGCTTGTTTATGCCGCAGGTATGGCTCCCTTCGGACTTTGGGGCGCTGAGATGCAGGCAAATGAAAGCAAGCGCTATTTCCCCGCTTTCATATGCTCCATTTTGCACACCACTCTGGAAATGGGTCTTCGCGGTGAGCTCAACGCTCTCAGCGGCATTATGATTCCCATCTCCTGCGACAGTCTGAAAGGCATGGGCGCAAACTGGCAGTACGGCGTAAAGACCGTTCCCGTTATCAATGTTGCCTACGCACAGAACCGCAAAATAGCCGCCGGTGACGAATTCTCCCGCAGCCAGATGATGAAGGTCAAGGGCGAGCTGGAGGAGATCTGCGGACACGCCATCACCAATGAGGATATTGCCGCTGCCGTTGCCGTTTATAACGAAAACCGCGCCGCAATCTGCGCCTTCACCGAGGCTGTTGGTGCAAAGCCCGGTCTTATCAGCGCCGCTGACCGTTCCGCCGCCATAAAAGCCGGCTACTTTATGGACAGAAAAGAGCATACCGATCTTCTCACTGCCCTCACCGAGAGCATAAATGCTGCCCCCGCACCTGTGTGGAAGGGTCTTAAGGTGGTCACAACCGGCATTATTGCCGATTCCCCCGAGCTTCTCAAGATATTCGACGAAAACGGCATAGCCGTTGTTGCCGACCAGATAGCTCAGGAGAGCGTTGATGCCCGCTATCCCACACCCGTTACCGAGGATCCCGTTCTTGGCATGGCTCAGCGCTACGGCCGCATCGAAGGCTGCAGCGTGCTCTATGACCCCGTCAAGGAACGCGGCCACCAGCTGGTTGATATAGCCAAGGCCAACGGTGCAGACGGCATTATTTGGGTAATGACCAAGTTCTGCGATCCCGAGGAATTCGACTATGTGCCCGTAAAGCGTATGGTAGATGCCGCAGGCATTCCCCTTCTCGCCATTGAGGTTGACCAGCAGATGGTTAACTTCGAGCAGGCAAGAAACGCGGTTCTCACCTTTGCGGAAATGCTGGGATGATAAATCCAATAAAAATTCTCCCTATGAAATCTCATAGGGAGGTTTTTCTGCCCCGATGTACCCTGCAAAGGCGGATAGCAGCGAAGTTAACGGAGGGGGTGTTTTTTTGTCTCCGACGGCCATATTCTTTTCGTATGTCCGAAAAGAATATGGAAAGAAAAGTCCACCAAAGAGGGGCATTGCGCGCCCCTCTTTGGAAACTCCCTCGCTGCGGAGTGAGAAACGGCATCGTGCCACAAAATAAGCGCCTAAACCTTAGCGTGCTCCCCTCGTTTTCCGCTCAGGACGCTGCTGCGTCGAGGCGCCTGCTCGGCGCCACCGGGATACTTCCTCGTACCCTTTGTAGGGGCGGACCAATGTGTCCGCCCGCTTAGCTCTTTAGCCACTACTGCGCTGCAGCATATAACGAAAAACCCCGACGGATTTTCCATCGGGGCGTTGTCATTTTTTATTATTTTTTCTGGTTTTCTTCCATTTTTCTATATTTCTCATAACGGGCGACAGCATCCTCCCTGCCTGCCTCGAAAAGCACTTCGGCATTTTCGGGGAAGCTGCGGTAGAGGGAGGCGTATCTGGTTTCGCCTTTGAGGAAGTCCATAAAGTCCATATCGGGGGCCTTGCTGTCCAGCGTGAGAGGCTCGGCCTTGCGGGGGTCATAGCGGTAGAGGTTCCAATAACCGCTGTGGACAGCGCGCTTCATTTCCTCCTGAGTTTTGCCCATGCCGAGACGGATACCGTGGGCGGCGCAGGGGGTATAGGCAACAATGAGGGAGGGACCGGGATAGCTTTCCGCTTCCCGGAGAGCCTTGAGAAGCTGGGCAGGGTCGGCTCCCATGGCAACCTGAGCCACATAGACGTTGCCGTAGGTCATCATCATAGCGCCCAGATCCTTTTTGCGGCTGCGCTTGCCGGAGGAGGCAAACTGGGCAACAGCGCCAATGGGTGTTGCCTTGGAGCTCTGACCGCCGGTGTTGGAATAAACCTCAGTATCGATGACGAAGACATTAATATCCTCCCCGCCTGCGATGACGTGGTCAAGACCGCCGAAGCCTATATCATAGGCCCAGCCGTCGCCGCCGAACATCCAGAAGGTTTTCTTCGCCAGCTGATCCTTCGCAAGGAGAATTTCCTCCGCGGCATCGCCGCCGAAGGAGCTGAGCTCTTCGATAAGGATATCGCTGCTCTCTCTGGAGGCGTCAAAATCATCGTAGGTATCCAGCCAATTTTGGCAGGCGCTGCGAAGAGTCTCGGGGATGGAGGAAGTCATAAGAGCCTCAACCTTTTCCTTCTGAGCCTCCCGCTGCTGACGTACGGAAAGGAACATACCAAGGGCAAGCTCCGCATTGTTCTCAAAGAGGCTGTTTGTCCAGGCAACGCCGTGACCACGCTTGTTGACGGTGTAGGGTATGCCGGGCATGGGAGAGCCCCAGGCCTGGGAGCAGCCGGTGCCGTTGGCCCAGTAAACTCTGTCGCCGAAAAGCTGGGTTAGGAGTTTTGCGTAGGGAGTCTCGCCGCAGCCTGCGCAGGCGGCGGAAAATTCAACAAGGGGCTGGCGGAACTGGCTGCCCTTTATGGTGGCGGGAGAATAAACATCCCCCTTGTCGGAGATGGTGAGACCGAAAGCCCATCGCTCCTTGTCCTTTTCTTCCATTTTGGCAGGAACAAGCTGGAGAGCCTCTCTGGGACAGCTGTTTACGCAGCTGCCGCAGCCGGTGCAGTCGAAGTTGGAAAGCTGGAGGGAGTAACGAAGAACGTTGCCGGGTTTGCCCATAGCGGGAATGCTTACAAAATCTTCGGGAGCGGAAGCGCTCTCCTCGGCGTTGAGGAGATAGGGACGGATAGCGGCGTGGGGGCAGACAAGGGAGCACATATTGCATTGGATGCACTTGCTTTCGTCCCACTTGGGCAGCCAGGTGGCTATGCCCCGCTTTTCATAGGCGGTCAGACCCATTTCTATGGAGCCGTCTTCTCTGCCAATAAAGGCACTTACGGGCAAATCGTCGCCCTTCTGGCGGTTGATGGGGATAAGAATGTTGCGGACAGCCTCGGGAAGGGCGCTAAGATCCTCCTCCGGAGCTTCCTCAAGACTCAGCCACTGACTTTTAACAGCGATTTCTCTGACCTTTTCCCCGCCGGCATCTATAGCGGCGCAGTTTTTGGAAACAATATCATCGCCCTTGGCGGCATAGGCCTTGCGGGCGGCCTGCTTCATAAGCTCCATTGCCTCGGCGGCAGGCAGCATATCCGTGAGAGAGAAGAATGCGGCCTGAAGCACTGTGTTGGTGCGGCTGCCGAGACCCAGTTCGTGGGCTATTGCGGAAGCATTAACGGTGAAAAGCCGGATGCCCTTTTCCGCAATCATCTTCAGCACCTTTGCGGGTATCTGCTTTTCCAGCTCCTCTTCCGTCCAGGGGCAGTTGAGCAAAAGCTTTCCGCCGGGGCGAAGCTCATCAACAATGTCATACTGCTGTATGTAGGTTGGAACATGAACCGCAACGAAATCCGCGCTTTTAACATAGTAACTGCCTCGGATGGGCTTTTCGGAAAAGCGCAGATGGCTCTTGGTAACGCCGTAGCTCTTCTTTGCGTCGTACTCAAAGTAGGCCTGAGCGTAGAGGGGGGTGTTGGAGGCGATTATATTCACGGTGTTGTGGTTGGCGCCCACAGTGCCGTCGCCGCCCAGACCCCAGAACTTGCAGCAGACAGCGCCGTCGGAGAAGCCCTCCAGCTTCTTCACGGGCAGCGAGAGATTGGTAACATCGTCGGTAATGCCGATGGTGAAGCTGTTTTTGGGATTTTCTGCAAGGAGGTTATCGAATGCGGCGGCAATCTGGGCGGGGTCGGTATCCTTACTGGAAAGACCGTAGCGTCCTCCAACGATGAGAACCTCCCTGCCGCTGCCGGAAAATGCGGTGCAGACATCCTGATAAAGAGGCTCGCCTGCGGCGCCCATCTCCTTGCAGCGGTCCAAAACGGCTATGCGCTTTGCGCTTTCGGGGATGGCGGCAAGGAACTTATCAATAGCGAAGGGGCGGTAGAGGCGCACCTGCAAAAAGCCCGTCTTTCTGCCACGGGCGTTTAGGTAATCAACGGTCTCCCGGATGGTGCCGGAAACGGAGCCCATAGCCACGAGAACTTCGGTGGCGTTGGGATCGCCGTAGTAATCGAAAATGTGGTATTCACGTCCGAAATTCTCCTTGAAACGGAGCATATAGTCCTCAACAATATGGGGAAGGGAATCATAAAAACGGTTTGCGGCTTCACGGAGCTGGAAATAAACATCTCCGTTCTGAACGGTGTTGCGGAGCATAGGATGCTCGGGATTGAGGGCGTGGGCGCGAAAAGCGCGCAGAGCGTCGGTGTCCAGCATTGCACATAGCTTCTCTTCGTCGGGAAGGCTTATTTTGCTTATCTCGTGGCTGGTGCGGAAGCCGTCAAAGAAGTGCATAAAGGGAATGCCGCCCTTTACGGCGCTGAGATGGGCAATACCTGCCATGTCGGCAGCTTCCTGAACGGAGCCGGAGGAAAGCTGGGCAAAGCCGGTCTGGCGGCAGGCCATAACGTCGCTGTGGTCGCCGAAAATGCTCATTGCGTGGGTGCCCACAGTGCGGGCTGCAACGTGCAGCACAACGGGGAGCTTCTCGCCCGCCATACGGTAAAGGACGGGAATCATCAGCATAAGACCCTGGCTGGAGGTGTAGCTGGTGGCGAGACAGCCTGTCTGGGCTGCGCCGTGGACAGCGGCTGCGGCGCCTGCTTCCGACTGCATTTCAACAAGCTTCACTGTCTGGCCGAACATATTTTTTCTGCCCCGGGCGCTCCATTCGTCGGTGCTGCCCGCCATGGGCGAAGAGGGGGTTATAGGATATATAGCCGCAACCTCGGTGAAGGCATAGGCAACATGGGCGGCGGCGGTATTGCCGTCCATGGTCAGCATTTTTTTATCCATAAGGAAACTCCTTAAAAATCGGGGGCGGATGTTTATCCGCCCCTTTCTTGATTATTTAACGGGATATACCCAGCCGAAGGGATCGGCCTTTTTGCCCCACTGGAGGCCGGTGAGCTCTTCATAGAGCTTCATGGTGGTTTCACCAATTTCATTGTTGTTGATGGTATATTCCTTACCTGCGTAGGCCAGAGTGCCGACGGGAGAAACAACGGCGGCGGTGCCGCAGCCCCAGGCTTCCTCCAGAGTGCCCTTTTCCATAGCTTCAACCAGCTCGTCTACGCTGATGCGGCGCTCCTCCGCGTCAAGACCCAGATGTGCGCACATCTCAAGGATGCTCTTGCGGGTGATGCCGGGGAGAATGGAGCCATTGAGAGCGGGAGTTACGATTTTGCCGCCGATCTTGAACATAATGTTCATAGCGCCGACCTCTTCGATGTACTTGCGCTCAACGCCGTCCAACCAAAGAACCTGAGTGTAGCCCTTTTCCTCGGCTCTGTCTCCTGCGCGGACGGAAGCTGCGTAGTTGCCGCCGCACTTGGCTTCGCCGGTGCCTCCGCGGACAGCGCGGACATCCTCATCCTCGATCATAATCTTGACGGGAGCCATGCCGCCGGCATAGTAGCTGCCGGAGGGAGAGAGGATGATGATAAAGTGGGCGCGGCCGATGCCGTGAACACCCAGATGCTCGTCATCGCCTATCATAAAGGGGCGGATATACATGCTGGTGCCTTCGCCGTGGGGAACCCAGTCGGCTTCCAGCTTAATGAGAGCGTGGAGAGCCTGAAGAGTGTCCTCCTCGGGGAGTGCGGGCAGACCCATACGCTCCGCGGAGCGGTTCATACGGCGTATATTTTCCATAGGACGGAACATCTGCACGCCGCCCTCAGCATTGCGGTAAGCCTTGAGACCTTCAAAGATCTCGCTGCCGTAGTGGAGAACGGTGGAGGCGGGATGGATGGAGAGCTTGCCAAAGGGCACAATGCGTGCGTCGTGCCAGCCCTTGGTCTTGTCCCAGTCCATAATGAACATATGGTCGGTGAACACCTTGCCGAAGCCCAGTTTGCTTTCGTCCGCGGGCTTGGGATTGGGGTTGGGGTTGAGGGTTATCTTGATATCCATAGTTATTTCCTCCTGAGAATAGCTTTTCGCCATTATATACCTTTATTTTGCAAAGTGCAAATTATCGTTGCTTATTTTTTGAGTCCCAGTTTTTCAGCTGCGGCCTCGCGCATTTTATATTTGAGGATTTTGCCTGCGGCGTTCATGGGGAAGGAGTCCATAAAGTCGATGTACCTGGGCACCTTGTGGCGGGCCATACTGGCCATACAGTAGCGGCGCAGTTCATCGGCGCTGAGGCTTTCGCCCTCCTTGAGGATAACGCAGGCCATGGCCTCTTCGCCGTACTGCTCATCGGGAACGGCGATTACCTGAACATCCTGCACAGCGGGATGGGTATAGATAAACTCCTCTATCTCCTTGGGATAGATGTTCTCGCCGCCGCGGATTATCATATCCTTCAGTCGTCCCGTGATGCGGTAGTTGCCGGTGGCGTCCTTGCAGGCAAGGTCGCCGCTGTGGAGCCAGCCTTCCTCATCAATGGTGTCCCGGGTGGCATCGGGCATTTTGTAATAGCCCTTCATAGTGTTGTAGCCTCGGGCGCAAAACTCGCCGTTTACGCCAACGGGGCATTCCTCGCCGGTTTCCGGGTCGATAATCTTGCATTCCACATGGGGGAAGTCGTAGCCCACGGTTTCTGTGCGGACATCAAGAGGATCCGTCCAGGAGCTCATGGTGTTGCCGGGGGCGCATTCGGTCTGACCGTAAACGCTGACAATACCCCGCATGTTCATCTCGTCGGGCTGGGCGGCGCGGCGCATCAGCTCGGGAGGGCAGCCGGAGCCTGCCATAATGCCGGTGCGCATATAGCTGAAGTCCGTTTTGCGGTAGTCCGGGTGGTTGAACATGGCTATAAACATTGTGGGAACGCCGTTGAAGCAGGTTATGCGCTCCTGATTGATGCAGGCCAGAGAGTTTTTGGCGGAGAAATAGGGCATGGGACACATGGTAGTTCCGTGGGTCATACTGGCGGTCATGGAAAGAGTCATGCCGAAGCAGTGGAACATAGGCACCTGAATCATCATTCGGTCGGCGGTGGAAAGACCCATTCTGTCGCCAATGCACTTGCCGTTATTCACAACATTGTAGTGGGTGAGCATAACGCCCTTGGGGAAGCCGGTAGTGCCGGAGGTATACTGCATATTGCAGACATCGCCGGGGCGCACAGCGGCAGCCATGCGCTTTATCTCCTCATAAGGCACCATGCTTGCTCTCTCCATAGCCTCATCAAAGGTGAGGCAGCCGCTCTGGCGGAAGCCAACGGTGATGACGTTGCGGAGGAAGGGCAGACGGCGGCAGTGGAGGCTCTCTCCGGGCTTTGCGGAGGCGATCTCGGGGCAAAGCTCGTTTATAATCTTTGCGTAGTTGGAGTCCAGTGCGGACTCGATCATAACAAGAGTGTGGGTGTCGCTCTGGCGGAGGAGATACTCAAGCTCGTGGATTTTATAGGCGGTGTTGACGGTGACAAGGACTGCGCCCAGCTTGGTGGTTGCCCAGAAGCTTATATACCAGGCGGGAACATTGGTGCACCATACGGCAACCTTGCTGCCTGCCTTAACGCCAAGGCTCACCAGCGCCCGGGCAAAGGTGTCAACATCGTCACGGAACTGCTCGTAGGTACGGGTGTAGTCCAAAGTGGTGTACTTAAAGGCGTATTGGTCGGGGAATTCTTCAACTATTCTGTCCAGAACCTGAGGGAAGGTGAGGTTGATAAGCTCGTCCTTCTGCCAAACATATTCGCCTGTGCCGTCGTGGTTGGGATAAAGCTTGCGGCGCTTGCTGCTGGAGCGGTCATAGCGGGTCATATAGTTGACGAAATGGGGGAAGATGACCTCCCGCTCGGGGAGATCCTCCATCCATTCGGTTTTCCACATAAGGGAGATATAGCCGTCATAGTCCACGCTTTGGAGAGCACGCATCAGCTCGGCAACGGGATAAGTGCCTTCGCCGATAAGGTTATAGGTCTCTGCATCGTCGCTGTCGCGAAGATGAACGTGCTTCACATAGGCACCAAGATTTGTGATGGTGGCGGAGGGAGTTTCTCCCGCGTCGCGGTAGGGATGGTGAACATCCCAGAGGGCGGCAAGGCTGTCGCTGGCAAAATGGTTCATCAGGTCGCGAAGCTGGGCGGTGTCGGAATAAATGCCGCGGGTTTTGATAAGGATGGTAACGCCTTTTTCCTCGGCAAACTCAATAAGCCCCTCCAAAGCGGAGTATATGGCTTCCATATTGGGGCTCTTGCAGTCAGCGGCAACATATTCAACGTCCATATCGCCGGCGATATCTATGCAGCGGCGCAGCTCATCGGCGCCGTCTGCGGAAAGGTCGCAGTCTGTGTCAAAAACGGGGATGGAAAGTCCCTTGTTTTTCAGTTCGCGGGCTGTTGAAATCACATTGTATTTATGAAAGGGACCGCCCTTGCCGATGAGTTCCTTCTGGCGGAGAACATTGTATATCTCTATGCCGTTAAAGCGCATTTCCTCGGCGGTGGCGATAAGCTCTTCCCAGCCTTCCTGCCACCAGCCTCTTGTTGAAAACGAGAGCTTCATTCAGCACCCTCCTCATAGACTATCTTGTTCAGTGCGTTCACATAGGCGCGGATGGAAGCGCCGATAATATCGGTGGAAATTCCTCTTCCGGAATAGAGCTTGCCGCCGCTGCGGAGCTTGACTATGGTCTCGCCCATTGCCTCGCGGCCTTCGGTGATGGCCTGAATCTGGAACTCATCCAGCTCAAAATGGCGGCCTACAATCTGCTCAACGGCGATGAAGGCGGCGTCGATGGGACCGTCGCCGGCATAAACGCCCTGCAGTACCTTGTCATCCTGAAGAAGCTTAATCTGGGCAACGGATTTCATTCCGCTGCTTGAATTCACCATATAGCTTTCCACCTTGTAGGTGGGGGGAACCTGAAGCGCGGCAGTTGCAACGATGGCATCAAGCTCGGTGGCGCCGATGCGCTCTTTGCCTATGCGCTTGAGTGCGTCGCAAACCTTGACTATATCTTCCTCGCTCAGGTCGTAGCCCAGAGCAGCAACGGCTCTTGCAACGGCGGAAGCATCGTCATGGACGGAGAGCACCAGCGTGCTGTCCTCGGCGCGAACTCCGCTGTCATAGGGAGCTCCGCTTTTTCCGGAGAACATGCGGCTTATCTGGGCTATGCTGCGGCTGAGCTCGGTGATGCGGATGGCGGAAAACGCACCCAGAGAATCTCCCCTTGCGGCGAGAATGCGGGCAACGTTTTCGAGGGCAGCGGTGTCGCCGCCGCAGGAGCAGACCTTTACCTCTCCGGCGCCGCAGCCTATAGCAGCGACGGAAGCGGTGTCAGCCATGGAAAGCTCGTTTGCGCACTTAACGCCGAGACGGACATTTTTGAGAGCGGGAACGGATTCGAAAATCTCGCCGACAAACTGGGCGATTTCGCCGGGGAGGCGGGCGCCCTCGGTGTCGCAGACGGTAACTATATCTGCACCGGCCTCAATGGCGGCGGAGATAATTTCGGCAAGGAATTCCTTTTCCGCTCTGCAGGCATCCTCGGCAATAAATTCCACTTCGCAGCCCTTTGCGGCGCAGAGGGCAACAGTTTCCTTAACCGCTGCCAGCATAGCGGCGGGCTTTTTGTGGTAAAAATACTCCATCTGAACGGAGGAGGTGGGAGCCGCAACCTGCATTCTTGCCTTTTTGGCATCTTTGAGAGCGTTCCACACGGTTTCCACGCCTTCGGTGCTGAGAGCCACCGGCACTGCCACGGCAGAGTCGCGAACAGCGGAGGCGATGGACTTAATCAGAAGGGAGTCAATTTTAACCTTTTCAATGCCTGCGCATTCAATGCAGTCTGCGCCAAGCTTGTCGAGAATTTTGGCAAGCTCTATTTTCTCTCTGAAAGAGAGGGCTGCTCCTTTGGAGAGAAGCATGCTGATGTCGCTGATATAAATCTTTCTCATAAAATTGACCTCCTGAATGAAAAATCCCTGAAGCTGCATTGGCAGCTTCAGGGACGAAAATTCTTTTCGCGGTACCACCCTGATTATTATCCCCTCCCGGGGAATAATCCCTCTCGGGCTCAAAGCTAAGCCCATAGCCTTTAACGGGGCTGACCGTGTCCCACTACTGACCCTTCAGGCTTTGGCAGGACAAGCTCGGGAAAGAGACTGCTCGTCTGTGTTTGGTATCGGCTCGCACCATAACGCCGACTCTCTGAAACTGCCCACAGAGGCATAATTCCGTCACAGCATTTAACGCATTAAAACGATAGCGTTATTAAAGCACATATATATAGTATTGTCAATGATTTTTTGCCTTTTGTAAGCTTTAATCAAGCTTCAAATCGCCCTCTTTTATCCAACCCAGACGGCGGCAAATAAGTCCAAGAGCCCAGCAAATCACGGCGGGGAGAACTATGCATACAAGGATAAGACCGATCCAATCAATAGCTCCGGGAACGATGGCGGAAGCTCCGTTTTCGATGGCCTTGGCGGAGGGCTCCACCCATCCGGTCCAAATGCCGATGGGGCCGCAGAGACCGCAGGTGCCCATGCCGGAGTTGACGGCGGCACCGTTCATTTCAAGGCGGAAAACACAGGTGGCGATGGGACCTGTTATGATGCTGGTGAGTATGGGAGCGATCCAAATTTTGGGGTTGCGGACGATGTTGCCCATCTGGAGCATGCTGGTGCCCAAACCCTGACTTACGATTCCGCCCCAGCGGTTTTCCTTAAAGCTCATAACCGCAAAGCCTACCATCTGGGCGCAGCAGCCCGCAACGGCGGCTCCGCCCGCCAGACCCGTCAGACCGAAGGCTGCGCAGATGGCGGCGGAGGATATGGGAAGGGTAAGGGCTATGCCAACAACGGCGGAGACTATCATACCCATAAGGAAGGGGTGCAGCTCCGTTGCCCAGACAATGAAAGAACCCACGAAGTTGGCCGCCTTGCCGATGGGAGCGGCAATAAAATAGGCAAGTCCCACGCCCACCAAAATGGTGACTATGGGGGTGACGAGAATGTCTATTTTCGTCTCCTTGCTCACCGCTTTGCCGAACTCGCTGGCAACAATTGCCACAACGAGTACGGCGAGAGGGCCGCCGGCACCGCCGATGGCATTGGTGGCGAAGCCCACGGGCACAAGAGAAAAGAGCACCAACGCCGGGGCCTGAAGGGCAAAGCCTATAGCAACCGCCATAGCGGGGCCAACCATGGCGCTGGCAAGACCGCCTATGGTGTAGCTGACGGCAGCATCACCGCTGCCGATAGTTGCAACGGTGGCTTTAAGAAAGCCGATATTCAGCTGAGTTCCTAAAGTGTTGAGAATAGTGCCCACCAAAAGAGTGCAGAAAAGACCCTGAGCCATGGCGCTGAGGGCGTCGATGCCGTAGCGCTTGGCAGAGAATACTATATTCTTCCTTTTGAGAAAAGCCTTGAATTTGCTCATAAAACCCTTCCTCCGATATGCAGAAACAGATAATAGCTATACAGGTGTCTTGACACCTGTATAGCTATTATATTCGGATATATAAAATTGTCAAGCGTCTTCTTTTCTCAGCAAAATGCCTGCCTGTTTAAGCTCCGCGATAACCCGTTCAAGAGCCTCACCGTCGGGGCAAAGAAGGGTGTGGAGATGTATTCCGTCGGTCAGAGCGGAAAGGGGCTGGGCCTCGCATTCAAGATTTCTGGTAATAAATTGTTTCACATCATAGCGGCTTTTCAGCTCCAGTGAGCCGGTGAGCTGTCCATAAATGGGGTGCTCCACAATAACATCTCTGACAATGCAGCCGTTATCCACCATAATATTCAGTTCCCGCTCCATATCCTCTCCGCTGTGGCAGCAGGCCAAAGTGCGCACTATCATTCCTGTGTCCCGCTCCAGTACATAGCCTCTGGGGGTGGCGGAAATGCTGTTTCCGAAGGCTCGGAGCAGAGCCACATCGCCGACTATGACCTGACGGCTGACGCCCAGTTTTTTCGCCAGACTTTCAGCGGAAATGGGGGCGGCAGAGTCCTTGAGCTGAGAAAGAATGGCCTCTCTGCGTTCATCTGCCTTCATTTTTTCCACCGCTCCTTCTGGCCTTGCCGAAGCGCATCAGCAGGTCGTTTTTGATATCCCAGAGCTTCTGGGAGAGGTCCACATAGTAACTGTGGGGGTTATCAAAGCGCTTAACCTCGTCCCAGAGAGTGTCAAGCTGTGCTGCGCAATAGCTGCGGATATCCTCCAGCGCGGGCAGATCGTAGACAAGCTCGCCCTTTTGGAAAATGGGCACAAGCAGCTCCTTGGCAGTGAAGTTATAAACTTCCTTTCTCTTCCATGTGGCTTCGGGGTCGAAAATCTCTATGGTGTCGCTGTCGTCCACGGTTTCGTCGTGGAGGCAGAGATAGTCGGCAAGAGCCTTGCCGGTGTCGTTGGCATAGAAGCGGTAAAGCTTCTTGAAATGGGGATTTGTGATTTTGGCAATGTTTTCGCTGATTTTAATTCTGGGTTTGATGTGGCCTTCCTCATCCTCAATGGCAACAAGCTTGTAAACGCCGCCGAAAACGGGTTCGCTCCGGGCAGTGATAAGACGCTCGCCAACACCGAAAACATCTATCTCCGCGCCCTGATGCAAAAGATCTGCGATAACGAATTCGTCAAGAGAGTTGGAGCAGGTGATGGAGCACTCCGTCCAACCTGCGTCATCCAGCATTTTTCTTGCGGTGCGGGTCAAATAGGCAAGGTCGCCGGAGTCGAAGCGTATGCCGCATTTTTTGATGCCGAGGGGTTTGAGAACCTCGTCGAAAACTCTGATTGCATTGGGCACACCGGAATGGAGGGAGTTATAGGTATCCACCAAAAGTGTTGCGTTGGTGGGATAAATCTCGCAGTAGGTCTTGAAAGCCTCATATTCGCTTTCGAACATCTGCACCCAGGCGTGAGCCATGGTGCCGCCGGCCTTAACTCCGTAAAGCTGGTCGGCTACGGTGCAGGCGGTGCCTGCGCAGCCGCCTATATATGCGGCTCTTGCTCCGCTTACAGCGGCGTCAATGCCGTGGCTGCGGCGGGAGCCAAACTCCAGCACGGCCCTTCCGTCTGCGGCGCGGCAGATTCGGCTGGCCTTGGTGGCGATAAGGCTCTGATGATTGAAAGTCATCAGGACATAGGTTTCAAGTATCTGGGCTTCGATGGCGTTGGCGCGAACCACCATAAGAGGCTCATTGGGAAAAACGGGAGTGCCCTCGGGTACCGCCCAGATATCGCCGGTGAAGCGGAAGCTGCGGAGATAGTCCAGAAACTCTTCGCTGAAAAGATTGTGGGAGCGGAGATACTCGATGTCCTCCTCATCATAGTGAAGATCCTTCACGTATTCCACAACCTGTTCAAGGCCGGCGGCAATGGCAAAACCGCCTCCGTCGGGGACGCGGCGGAAGAATACATCGAAATAACTTATGCGATCCTTGAGCCCACAGTTGAAATAACCGTTGCCCATAGTCAGCTCATAAAAGTCACAGAGCATGGTGAGATTGAGTTTGGCGTTGTTGTTCATAGCTTATGCCTCCGCATATAACTGTCTTGACAGGTGACTTGCCTATCTGCCTATTATATTTCATTCCTTCTGTAAAAGCAACGGATAAATAAAAAATATATGCCAACGCTTGTATGTACTGCACAAATAAGAAGGAAAAAGCCCTTTTGGTGCAAATTTTACTTGAGATTTGGATATGTTTAATGTATAATACCATGTCAGTATGCGTAATTTTTCATGCGATCATCCGAAAAGGAGTTACATTATGGTTAAAATTGAAACCGCCAAGGGCGTTATAAGCATTTCCCCCGAAGTGTTCACCAATATAGCAGGCGACGCAGCAACCCGTTGCTTCGGCGTAAAAGGTATGGCAGGAAAGACAAAAGAGAGCGGAATTTACCAGCTTCTCCGCCGCGAATCCATGAGCAAGGGTGTGTTTGTCACCTTTAATGATGACAATACCGCATCTATCGACCTCCACATTGTTGTGGAGCACGGCGTAAATCTGGCAACTGTTGGCGAGAGCATCGTGAGCGAAGTCAGCTACAAGGTCTCTGAGGCAACCGGCGTTGCAGTCAGAGAGGTCAACGTATTTATTGACAATATGATAGTCGGCTGAGAAACGGCCAAAAGAGATAATATTCCGCCTGCTCGAAAAGCAGAAGCGGTAAAGCGGAGGTAAACCACTTTGAAAGAAATGATAAACGGCCTTCAGTTCGGCGAGATGATTCTTTGCGCCTACGAGGCTTTGGAAGCAAATAAGCAGCTTATTAATGATCTGAACGTATTCCCCGTTCCCGACGGCGATACCGGCACCAATATGAGCCTTACTATGTCCGCCGCGGCAAACGAGTTCAAAAAAGCAAAATACGAAAGCCTTTCCGAGGCAACCAATAAGGCTGCATCCGCCCTGCTCCGCGGCGCACGCGGAAACTCCGGCGTTATTCTCTCCCTGCTCTTCCGCGGTCTTGCAAAGAGCGTGAAGGGTTTTGAGAGCGCCAACGCTCAGGAGTTTGCTCAGGCTATGCGCGCCGGTGTTGACGCTGCATACAAAGCAGTTATGAAGCCTGCAGAAGGCACTATCCTCACTGTTTCCCGTGTGGGTACTACTGCAGCTGTGGATCTTGCCAAGAATGAGGAGAGCATTGAGCTTATTCTTGCCTGCGCTCTGGCAGCAGCCAAGGATGCTCTTGAGGAGACCACCGAGCAGAACCCCGTTCTCAAGCGCGCAGGCGTTGTTGACGCAGGCGGCAAGGGCTATGTCACCATCCTGGATGCAATGCTGGCTTCTTTGCAGGGTCGTATGGTTTCCGGCAGCGTTGAGATAGCTTCCGCTGATGAAGAGGAAGAGGATCACGGCAGCGCTCCCTTCGGCGAGTTTGACACCGCTGAGATCGAGTTCGCTTATGACACCGTCTATATCGTAAGAAAGCTTCAGGAAGAGATCGACCTTGACCCCTACCGTGCATTCCTTGAGAGCATTGGCGACAGCCTTGTTATCTCCGAGGATGACGAGGTCTTCAAGGTTCATGTCCATACCAATGTTCCCGGTGATGCTCTCAACGAAGCTGCAAAGTACGGCGTTCTGGAGATTGCCAAGATCGAGAACATGCGCACTCAGCACGACGAGCTCGTTGCTTCCAAGGAAAAGGCAGCCGAGCCCACCGAGCCCGAATATGCTCCTGCTGAGAAGGAATTCGGCTTTGTTTCCGTCTGTGCTGGCGAAGGTCTTGCACAGCTCTTCCGCGAGCTGGGTGTTGACCGTGTTGTAACCGGAGGCCAGACCATGAACCCCTCCACCGAGGATATCCTCCGCGAAATCAACCGCACCCCCGCTGAAACCGTTTTCGTATTCCCCAACAACAAGAATATCTGGATGGCCGCTCAGCAGTGCGAGGCTCTCACCGATAAGAAGGTTGTTGTTATCCCCACCCGCACCGTTCCTCAGGGCATCACCGCTATGCTGAATATGGATCCCAGTGCAGATGAGGCCACCCTCACCGAAACCTTCAACGAGGTTATTGGCGGCGTACATACCGCCCTTGTAACCTACGCGGCTCGTGACAGTGAGTTTGACGGCCACTCCATCAAGGCCGGTGAGTATCTGGCTCTTATGGATGGCGCTCTTCTGGGCTCCTTCGATACCATGCTTGCCACAATGGAAACTCTCAACTCCGCTCTGGAGCAGTATGACCCCGAGTTCATCTCCGTTTACTACGGTGAGGATGTGGACGAAGAAGGCGGCGAGAAGACTTATGCATATCTTGCAAAGGCCTTCCCCGATGCCGAACACAGCATCATAAACGGCGGACAGCCCGTTTACTACTATATGATCTCCGTTGAGTAAATAAAGAGAAAAAAACAGCAGGACGAGAGTCCTGCTGTTTTTTTGTTATCCACCGCAGCCTACGATTGCACGGGGCTTATACAAAATTTGCCGTAGGGGCGGACCGATGTGTCCGCCCATCAAAGCTTTTTATTCCTTGCTGATAACCTTTTTCTGCCAAGATTTTTTGCCGCATTGGGGGCAGCGCATTTTTCTGGTTCGGCCCATATGTGGAGCCATCGAAACCGCTTTATAGCTGGGAACATATTTGTGTCCGCACTCTCCGCACTCATAATAGCCGGACACCTGCTCAAGGCGCAGCGCATAGAAACAGCCCGCCAAAAACAGGATAAAGCCGAGGACAATGAGAAAAGCCTTCAGCCAGAGCTCCATCTGTGCAAAAGCAGCAACAAATACAAGGGCAAAAAGAACAAGCGCCGCAGTAAGACCTATAAATACTTCCGCGGACAATAATCTTTTATCCGCTTTTTCTTTCTGCTTTATCATATCAAGCAAATTGCTTTCTAATTTCCGGCTGTAATCATCCATTTCAACAAGCTCCCCACTCAAAAGATCATTAACGGTGATGCCTAAAATACCGCAAAGGCTCAGCATAATGGAAGAATCGGGCATTGCGATGCCTCTTTCCCATTTGGAGACGGCTCTGTCGGTAATGTTCAGCTTTTCTGCCAGCTGCGCCTGAGTAAGATTTACCGTCTTTCTGCGCCGGGCAATAAACTTTCCGATTTTCAACTGATCCATAAAAACACCGCCTTTCAATGTTAATTATAGCGGCATGGAGGGGGAGAGAACACATACCGCTGGTTGAGTTAGCCTGTCGGGGGAAGAAAAAGCGGGGCAAAGATGAGCGCCCCGCTTCTTTATTTATATTTCTCAATCACCGCTTCGGCAACCCGTATGCCGTCAACGGCGGCGGAGGTGATGCCGCCTGCGTAGCCTGCGCCCTCGCCGCAGGGGTAAAGCCCTGCAAGGCTGATAGAGCACATATCGCCGCCGCGGAGAATGCGGACGGGGGAGGAGGAGCGGGTTTCCGGAGCTGTAAGCACTGCCTCGCTGTGGGCAAAGCAGCCAAGTTTTTTGTTCAGTTCGGGTATGGCTTTTTCAAGGGTGGAGCTTATCTTTTCGGGGAAAAGCTCATGAAGGTCGCACCAGAAAACTCCGGGACGGTAAGTGGGCTTAACTTTGCCGCAGCCCTCGCTTGCCTTGCCAGCGAGGAAATCACCAACCGTCTGGGCAGGAGCTTTGTAGCCTCCGCCGCCCAGGGCGAAAGCGCGGCGCTCAATTTCCCGCTGCCAGTACATACCCGCAAGAACGCCCTCTCCGGGGAAGTCCGAGGGTTCAAGCCCAACAAGCAGGGCGGCATTGGCGTTTTCTCCCGCCCGTCCGGAATAGCTCATTCCGTTGGTTACAACGCCGCCCTCCTCGCTGGAGGCAGCAACCACATAGCCGCCGGGGCACATGCAGAAGCTGTATGCGCTCTCGCCCTCGCCGAAGCGGCAGTTGAGCTTATAGTCGGCAGGGGGAAGCTCTTTATAGGCTTCTCCGTACTGGGCAAAGCCTACATCGCTCTGAAGGTGCTCAATGCGCACGCCCATGGAAAAGCTCTTGCGCTCCATAGCTATGCCCTTTTGGTGGAGATATTCAAAAGTGTCTCTGGCGCTGTGACCTATTGCAAGAACGATATCTTTGCAGGCAACAACATAGCTGTGTCCCTCATTTTCTATAACCGGGTAAGAAACAGCGCCGTTTTCCGTTTCAATTTCAACGAGGCGGCTATTAAAGCGGATCTCTCCGCCAAGGGAGATTATATGCTCGCGCATGGCCTTGACCACCTTGCGGAGAACATCTGTGCCCATATGGGGCTTGGCGTCATAGCAAATTTTTTCGGGAGCGCCGAAGCGGTGGAAAGTTTCCAGCACGAAGGCAACTCTGGGGTCATTTATGCCGGTATTCAGCTTGCCGTCGGAAAAAGTTCCCGCGCCGCCTTCGCCGAACTGAACATTATTTTCCCTGTCAAGCTCGCCATTTTCCCAAAAGCGCTCAATAGCCTTGTGGCGGGAGTCCACATCTCCGCCCCGCTCGATGACTATGGGACGAAGACCCGCCTCGGCAAGAATAAGGGCGGCAAACATGCCGGCGGGGCCGAAGCCCACAACGAGAGGACGCTTTTCGATTTCGATGTGGGGAACGGTGTAGCTGCGTTTTTTATAAGGGGCGGTGTTTTTCACCCGCTGCAGGATCCTGCCCTCGTCGCAATCAAGCTCAAGAGCGAGGGTATAAAGCCAATGAATGTCGTTTTTTCTTCTGGCATCCAGAGATTTTTTTATGATTTTGAAATTCTTGATGTCAGCGGGCTGCACACGGAGAGCCTTGGCCGCTTTTTTCTTCAGAAGCTTTTCGCTCTCGTCTATGGCAAGGCGGAGATTGCGAAGCTCTATCATACGCTGCCTCCCGCCAAAAGACCGCTGGACCATGCCCACTGAAGGTTATAGCCGCCGCAGTCGCCGTCAACATCCAGCACCTCGCCGCAGGCAAAAAGTCCGGGAACAAATTTGCTTTCCATGGTGGCGGGGTAAAATTCGGCTGTGGAAATTCCTCCCGCAGTAACCTGAGCGCTTTCAAAACCGGAAACACCGGTGACCTCAAGGTGCAGAGTTTTGGAAGCAAAGGCAAGAGAGTCAAGCTGGTCACCACTCAGCTCGCCGCAAGGTGTTTCCGGGTTTATGCCAACATATTTGCAAAGAGCGAGACCCACGCGGGAATGGAGGGCTCCGGAAAAAATCTCCTTTGCAGGAGCGGCGGGACGGGCATCCCTGCGGGAATAGAGATATTTTTCCACGGCAGATTTATCCAGCGTCTCGAAAAAATCAATCTGGAGCTTTATTCCCTCCCCGCCTGTGGCAACGGCTCTGGATATATCAAAAATAACTGTGCCGGATACTCCGTTATCGGCAAAAAGCAGGTCTCCGCTGCTCTCGGCAATAACATTTTTGCCCTTGAGAGCCTTCACTCCCGCCTGCGCCTTCACGCCCTTCATACTGCGGGGTATGTCGGGACGGGTGCGAATTTGGGTAAGGCTGGGGTGGAGAGCGGTGCGGCTGTGGCCGAGGCTCTTGAGGAGCTTATAGCCGTCCATAACTCCCCCAAGCTTGCTTCCCGCGCAGCCTCCGCAGGCGATGATAAGCCTGTCGCAATCTATGCCGCCGCCCTCCCAGCTCAGGGAGAAACCTTTGCCCTTGCGGCTGACGCTCTCAACGGTGGTGCCGGTGAGGAGCTGAATATTGGGCTTTTCAAGAGCAAAGCGAAGCACATCCAGCACGCTGGAGGCCTGATTGCTGAGGGGGTAAACTCTGCCGCCGTATTCCGTAACGGTCATAAGACCCAGGCCGGCAAAAAACTCCAGCACCCGTTCCGGGGTCCAGGAGGTCAGGGCGTAGTGGGAAAAAGCTGGATTGCCCCCGTGGTAATGTCCGGGGGAGGGATTCATATTGCTGAGGTTGCATCTGCCGTTGCCGGTGCTGAGAAGCTTGCGGCCCACGCGAGATTGACGCTCTATAAGAGTAACGTGATGCTCGCCGCTTTCCGCTGCGGCGATGGCTGCCGCCATTCCGGAGGCGCCTGCGCCAATAATTACCACTTCTGCCATAAATAGTTCTGCCTTTCCCCTTTAAATGTTGCTGTTTTGTTGCAATTTGCTGTTATAAATATTTTAATCCAGTGAACAGAAAATTACAAGCATCTTACCAAATCTTGGGATATTATGTTGACTTGTGTTTGAGTGCTGTGCTAAAATTATTTGATAGTAAATTATTGCTTTTCATATACGAAAGGAATCGGAAAATGGGCGACATCATTTATAATAAGGAAAGGACTCTTGCCGGGAAAATGGACTCTCTCAGTCCCGGTGATGCCATCGCTCTGGGCATTGCGCTCTGCGAAGCGGCAGAGAAAGCTGCCGACGGAGAATTTCGCGGCGGCATCTGGCCCGGCAACATCACTTTTGAAGATGGCTGCGCGGCGATGGGTCCATACAATGAAAAAGGTCTTAAGGAAATGGGACCCGATGCCATTGAATATATAGCTCCCGAGCAGTTCTGGAAGGGCGAAACCTCCCCCGCCTGCGACACCTATTCCATAGGTTTGGTACTCTATACGGCGCTCAACGGAGGCCTGCTGCCTTTCTTCGAGGAAAAGAAGGAGTTCACACCTCAGGATCGCGCCGCAGCGCTGCAGAAGCGTATGCGCGGAAACGATATGGTTTATCCCCGCTATGCCTGCCGTGAACTTGGAGATGTTATCCTCTGCGCGGTGGAGTTTGAGGCTGAAGACCGCTTTCCCTGCCCCGCAGCCTTGCGCGCAGCATTGGAAGCGCTTCCCGAGGAGGCTGCCATTCCCGCGGTGGCACCGGTAATTCGCCTTAAACCCAGTGAGCTTGAAAACCGGCACTCTTACCGGGTGGACAAACTTTTTGAAAAGGTATCTCCTTTCAGACACCCCAAGCCTCCCAAGCGCAGCACTACGGTGAAAGAGAATATGGATGTCAAGGAGTTTCGCAAGCCCTCCATAAGACGCAAATGGATAGGCCCCGGAGCGGTGATCCTTGTTATCATCATCGCCCTTGCCCTTGTAATAAGAGGCTGCAGTATGGATAAACGCGATGATTTGCCGAAGGACGAACTTCCCGCCACTTCCGACTCTATTTCAACCGAAAGCCCCAGACCCCAGACTCCCCCCAGTCCTACGCTCATTATTCCAACTCCAACGCCTACTCCAACTCCTGCTGCCGAGCCTACCTTCACTGTCTATAGGGCGGATCTCACGTGGGAACAGGCAAGAGATAAGTGCGAGGAGATGGGCGGTCATCTGGCCGTTGTGGACAGCGAAGAGCGCTTCAACGAACTTTGCGTGCTGGCTCAGCAGCAAGGTCTCACCTATGTTTGGCTGGGATCTTACCGCGGAACCGACGGCGAGTGGTACAATGTAAACGGCGATAAACTGAGTTTCACCCGCTGGGATGCAGGTGAACCCTCCGTAATGGACCTTGACGGAACAAGGGAGGACTATCTGCTTCTCTGGTATCGGGCAAACCAAAACCGCTGGTGCTTCAATGATATGAGAAACGATCCCATTGCGGTTGTTCCCGCATATAGAGGAAAGATTGGCTATATTCTCCAGACAAACTAAAAAACTTGCCCTTTGAGCTTGCTTTTTTGCGGGGAGCTAAGCTTAACCCCTTGCAATAAGCAGAAATATGGTGTAAAATCTTTTAGTTAATAAAACAAAAAATAAATTAATGTATAATATAGGAGGAAACCTGTTATGATTTCTGCAGGCGATTTCAGAAACGGCGTAACTTTTGAGATGGACGGCAACGTAATGCAGGTCGTCGAATTCCAGCATGTTAAGCCCGGCAAGGGCGCTGCCTTTGTCCGCACCAAGATGAGAAACGTCATCACCGGTGCTGTTACCGAAACTTCTTTCAACCCCACTGCCAAGTTCGAGGAAGCAAGCATCGAGCGCCGCAGCATGGAGTATAGCTACACCGACGGTGATCTCTATTACTTCATGGACAACGAGACCTATGATCTCGAGCCCGTTAATGCCGATGTTCTTGGCGATAACTTCAAGTTCGTTAAAGAGAACATGACTTGCACCGTTATGAGCTACAAGGGCAAGGTTTTCAATGTTGAGCCTCCCTTCTTTGTTGACCTTGAGGTCACCGATACCGATCCCGGCTTCGCCGGCAACACCGCAACCAACGCTCTCAAGCCCGCTACCGTTGAGACCGGCGCTGAGATCAAGGTTCCCCTCTTCATCGAGATCGGCGAGATCATCCAGATCGACACCCGCACCGGTGAGTATCTCTCCAGATCCAAGAAGTAATCCTAATATTAAACAGGAGGCTGCATTATGACCACTGCTGAAAAAGTTGCTTACCTGAAGGGCCTTATGGAAGGCATGAATATTGACCGCGAGTCCAATGAGGGCAAGCTCTTCTCCGTTATCGCCGACATCCTCAATGATGTTGCTCTGGATATCGAGGAGCTGGAAAGCGATATCTTCGACCTGGGCGAAGATGTTGACGCCATCAGCGACGATCTCTCCGATGTTGAGGATTACCTCTTCGAGGATGAGGACGAGGACGAGTATGACGATGATGAAGATTATGACGAGTATGACGAGGATGAGGAGCCCCTTTTCTTTGAGGTTACCTGCCCCGCCTGCGAGAACACCATCACCGTTGACGAAGACGTTGTAAACCTCGGCACCATCCAGTGCCCCAACTGCGGCGAAATGCTGGAGTTTGAGTTCGACGAGGACGACGAGGAAGAAGACGACTGATTTTATCTATCAACAAGGGACGGTTTCCACCGTCCCTTGAGTCTTATACGGGAGTAAAGATATATGACTTTTTTCTATAGACCCGACTGCAAGGACTGCCTTATGGTAAAGACCTGGCTGGATAAGCGCGGCGTTGAGTATGAGGAGCGGGATATGAATGTAAATCCCCCCACGGGAGAGGAAATTCTTGAATGGGCGCAAAAGTATCATTTCCCCATGAAGTCCTTCATTCGCCCCAGAAAGTTCAGCCTCAAGGCAATATTGCTCACAAATCAGATGGTGAATATGGAGCGCCACGCCCGCGCATTCATCATTGCCGCCGCCCATGAATATATGGTCTGCCCCATTATGGAGGGTGAGGATTTTGTCGTTATGGGTCTGGATAACGCTCAGTGGCGCAAAGCGCTGAATATTCAGTCGTAAAAAAATCAGCGCGGGGGGCTTGACGAAGCCCCCCGCATATGTTATTATACTTAAGCTCCAAGTGAGCGCAATATCGCGGGGTAGAGCAGTTCGGTAGCTCGTCGGGCTCATAACCCGGAGGTCGTCGGTTCAAATCCGGCCCCCGCAACCA
>SVKK01000008.1 GCA_015068425.1 Oscillospiraceae bacterium
TAAGACCTGCACCGCCCTTGGCGATCTCGCTGTGGTGGTGAATGTCACGCTCGCTGACGGAACCGTCTGCATGAGAGGAACTGACATCGGTGGGTACATGGCAAATGCGGTTGGGTACGATCATGTTGCCGATTTTCAGAGGAGTGAACAAGTGGGGGTATTTCAGCATAATAAATCTCCTTCCATTTTGACGCAGTTTAAATTTTCTGTCTAAAATGTACAAAACACGCTTGTTATTCGATCATTCCGACATTCATATTTTATAGCATTTATATGCATTATAAAAATATCAAAAGTGTTCATTTTCTTGTCATATCCGGCTATCAGCCTTTCTTTTGTGCCTCTTCCAGTCCTTTGCGCCAAGCATAAGGTGTAAGCCCCTCATTCTCACGGAACATTTTATAAAAGCTATATGAGTTGCTTATACCGGAAGTGCGTATGGCGTCTTCAATGCTGCCCACTCCCGAAGCAATTTTCCGTCTGGCCTCCAGATAGCGCAGTCGCGCCACATAATCCTGAAAACTCATGTGCATCTGGCTGCTAAACAAATGGCGAAACCTTGACTCACTCAGATAACAAAGTGCAGCAATTTCCTTCTGAACAAGCTTCGAGGTATAGTTTGCGTCAATATATGTCAGCGCCGGACGAAGTCTTAAGTAATCTGCAAATCCTGCGGCAGAGTCAGCGCCGTCATCCAGCTTCAGAATGCTGCAAAGCTCTGCAAGAAGCAATTGAAGTCGGGATCTTATCAAACGCTGTTTTCCCGCTTTTTCACAGTTTGCGTCCTGCCACAGCTCTTCCAGAATTTGTTTCAGCTTCCGTCCTTCTGCGCTCTCCGCCGCAATTTTGTTGCAAAAGCGGGCGCTGTCATAATGGAAAGGCAGAAGATACTCCGCAGCCTGAACTCCGCCTCCATCGAAAAAAAGCTCGGGAAGAAACAGGAAAAACCGAAAGTGGGTATCCTGCCCCTCTGCTGTGGCAGCGCCGTGCTTTTCAAGGTTATTGATCAGGAAAACATCTCCCGCAGAGTATTCATAGGCTTTACCCTCGAAGTAAAACACACCTTCCCCTGCTGTGCAGATGCCCAATTCATAAAAACTGTGCCAATGCAGCCGGGGAGGAGCGCCTAATGCAGTGTCTAACACATGATAATCCAATGCGGAAAACGGGAAGCTTGGATCCATCCTGTATTCCCAGAAAAAGCTTTGCAGCTCCCGGTTTTCAGCTTTCATCCGTATGCGCTCCTTTAAGCTTCAGCACGCCCACGCAGCACGCAGCCGCAAGAATGCCCGCTATGATCGGGAATGCCATTCCGACCTGAACGGAAACTATCTCCGTCAGCGCGGCCATCAAAACGGGAACAATTACTCTGGTAACTCCCATAACGAGCATAACAATGGAGGTTGTGAGAGTGGTGCTTCCGTGATAGCCCTCTGCGCATTCCGAAACCACCATGGGAACAAAGTGTCCTGTGCAGAGGCCGATAAGTCCCACACAAACGCACATCACTATTGCATTGCCGCTCAATATTCCAATTCCGAGGAAAGCGGAATCCAACAAAGCGCCGATCAAAACCAGCACAATAGGACGCGCTTTCAGACGGGGAGTAATGAAGCGGTTAACTGTGGCGGCTATCCAGAAAATCGTAAGGCAGCTTGCCCCAAGGGCAGAGGCATCATGAGCCAGAAGCATATATCGGGCGATCCAGCAGATAACACCTGTCTGCAATATGGATGTCATGGCTGCGCAGCCGAGAAGAAGCAGATTTCTTCCGCTTTTCAGATAAGCCCACAACTGCTTGGCCGTAAGGCGCTCCTCCTGAGTTTTGGAAAACATACCTGCAGTTTTCTTTCCGCCGCCGGAGACAAACACCATCGCCATGGCAGCCACCATCAAAGCCGCGGTGGCAACATTGACCCATCTCCAGCTGCTTGCCCCCAGCAGCCACTGCATGGCAAGGGGCGCAAGGAGGCTGCCTATGCCGAAAAGTCCGTGAAGCAGTCCCAGATATTTGGGACTATCCTTGGGATGAGCATCTATCATTGTGGAGTTCATATATCCGTCCATCCAGCCGCAGCCTATGCCCATGCATACGACGGACACCATGAACAAAACAACATTGGGAGAACCGGCAGACAGCAGGAGCATCAGCGCCTGAAGTCCTCCGGAAACCAGTATCATGGTAATTTTTCCCACTCTTCCCTGAAACAGTGGGTTAACAAGCAGGGCTATCATAAGCCCCAGACTGAGCATACTGCTCATCAGTCCCTGAGACGCGCCTGTCAGAGAAAACGCGTCAACAACATCGTTGACCAAAACGCTGGTAATAGAATTGACAAAAGCATAGGCAAAGCTGGTCACAAGAACCGCAAGGGTAACTCGCTTTGCAATATTTGCTCGCTGTTCCATTTTTATTGCCTCCTAGCCTGACCGACATAATCCGAACCCGCTTCACGGGGTGGATTTAGCGCCAAGCTTCATTTCATTCTTTGGTGGGCAACAGCCCGCCTGCATCATTCAATTTTACCTGACTAAAATCCTCGCCCGTGAAGTCGAAGATTTTTGAGGTCATATACTACGGCAGTGCAAGGCGGCGGCTTGCAGACAGGCTCTACGCCTTTCAAAAGCCGGTAACGCGGCAATGCCGACGGATATGACCTCAAAAACGTGTTCGGATTATATCGGTCAGGCTATTAAAAATACGGGGACAGGGTCAGGCAAGGCCTGTCCTGTCCCCGTAAACTAACTATTACTGGCGAACATTCTTTTCACGGTTATACAAAATAAGCAGAAGGATAAGGATAACACCCATAAACAGGTTGCGCTGAGGCTGAGTCAGGCCGATAACGGTCAGCATATTACTGAGTACGACCATAACCAGAGAGCCGGCAATACTGCCGGTATAAGTACCTACACCGCCGGAAAGAAGGGTTCCGCCAATGATAACCGCTATGAGAGACTCATATGCGTAGTTATCAAAGATCTGGCAGCGGGCAGCATTCATATAAGCAGCGCCCAGCATGCCTGCAAAAGCGGCAAACAAGCCGGAGAACACATAAGTCAGAACCTGCACCTTTGCCACATTGATACCGCTGAGCTTAGCTGCCACGGGGTTATTACCTACAAGGTAAACCTGCTTGCCAAAGCGGGAACGGTTCAGCAGGAAATATACCAGAGGTATGATAATGAAGGCGTACAGAATGATGGAGGGCAAAAACTGCACTCCGAAAAGACGGGAGGTAACGGACTTAATAAACTGGGGGCCGGCATAACCCATGGGGCTGCCCTCGGTAAGCACATACTGCATACGGGTAACAACATTGGCTATTGCCATGGTAACGATCATGGGGGGCAGACCGATCTTTACGCTGCAGATACCGTTAAGCAGACCAACCAGAGCGCCCATTGCCAGAGCGGTAATGAGCAGCTGGAAGAAATGACCGTCCTGAGCGTTCATGATGGTGGTGGTCAGAATAGCCGCAGAGGACATAACCGCGCCAACACCGAAGTCCATACCGCCGCCGATCAGAACTATAGTCTGTCCGGCAGACGCAAAGCTCAGCAGAAGAGTCAGCATAATAATGGAGCCGATTGCGCTGGCATTGAATGCGGCGGGATTGATAGCAATGGTGACCAGATAGAGGAATACAGCAATGATAAATGCCATACGGGCAGGGCTCTTCTTAACGAAGACGCCGATACGCTGACCAAAGGTCAGTTTAGCGGTCAAACTGGGATTTTTCATTTGCCCTCACCCCCATTTCCTTCTTTAGCCTCTGCTTTATAAGGCTCGCGCTTGAACTGACGTACGATGCCCTGCTTCAGTGCCTCGCGCTGACCCTTGGCAGTAACGATGGTCATCAGCAGGCCCAGGAATATGATAATGTCAGTAACGAAATTCTGCCAGTAGCTGCTGACGGCGAAGCCGGGAATAAGCTTAACAAGCAGGGAGAAGAAATAGTAAACAGAGTTTTGAATGAGAACATAGAATCCTGCGCCGAACACACCGCAGGCGACAGAGCCCCAGCCGCCAAAGCCAAGACCACCCAAAATACACGCTGAAAGCGAACGTATACCGTAGTCCTCAGCCTGCAGCGGGTTGCCGGAAGCAATCATCAGGGTAATGCAGACACCTGCGATACCGGTGAACAGACCCTTCAGGAGGAAAGCCTTAAGCTGAACTCCGGAGGGGCTGATGCCGGCTGCAAACGCATTTCTGGGGTTGGCACCAACCGCATATATATGGGAGCCAAACTTTGTGCGTTTTACATAGAGCCAAATCAAAAGCACCAATACAAGCGCCAGTGCCGACACCGGTATAAATCCGAAAATCTGGCTGTCATAAGCCTTGTAGAATACTTTTTCAACCTTGCCCTGAGGTACGTCCATAATCATAACGTTGATACCCTTAATGGCAAAGGTGAGAGCATAGCTGGCCAGCAGCGCGGGAAGACGGAATATGGAGCAGCAAACCCAGCAAACCACGCTGGCGAGCATTGCCGCAACAATACCCAGCAGGCAGCATACCAGGAAAGGCAGACCCATTCTCTGGCCGCTCATTATAACCACAACATTGACCAAAGCGACCTGGACACCGCAGGAAATATCCATAGTACCGGACATAAGCAGCAGCGCCTGACCGATGGTGACCAGAATGAAAGGTACGTTCTTGGCAAAGAGAGTATTAAAAGTTCTTACAGTGAAGAATGCAGAAGGTCCCTGAAGTGCGGCATTGAGAATGAATGCTACTACAAACAGAATAAAACCTGCAAAAGCGGGAGATCTGCGGAAACGCTGAAGAGTGGATTTAATTTTTGTCATTTCACGTGCCTCCCTTCTTATTCAGTCATACCCATCATGGCAGCAACAAGTGCCTCGGGAGTCTTATTTGCGCCGGAAAGAACAGCGCTGACTGCGCCTTCATAAAATACGTAGATGCGGTCAGAAACTGCCAGCAGCTCTTCGGATTCACTGGAGGAGATTATAACGGTCATTCCTTCGTCTGCGCACTTGCGGAGAATGCGGTGGATCTCCTGTCTGGAATGTATGTCAACGCCCTTGGTGGGGTCATCCAGGAGCAGCAGCTTGGGCTGCATAGCGATCCAACGGGCAACAACAAGCTTCTGCTGGTTACCGCCGGACAGTGAGTTTGCGGGATGGCCCAGCTCACCGATCTTGATGCTGTACTTCTCAACAGCATCATTGGCAAATGCATGGTTGGACTTGTTGGTCATAAAGGCAAAGAGATTGCCCTTGGCTACCTTACCTGCGATGATATTTTCCTCAATGGTACGCAGGGGGAACATTGCCTCTCTGTTGCGCTCGCCGGAAATAAAGCCCATTCCGTTCACAACCGCAGCAGCAGGTGACTTGAACTTAGCTTCCTTGCCGTCATAAATGATAGTGCCGTCTTCAACGGTTTCAGCGCCCAGCAGCGCACGGATAAACTCGGACTGACCCTGTCCCTGCAGACCGCCGATACCGACTATCTCGCCCTTATATGCCCGCATAGAGAGATTGCGGACCTTGGGGAATACGGTCATACCCTGCACATCGAGCAGAACCTCGCCATCAGCCTTTTCAACGTGCTCTCCTGCACCCTTGGCATCTGTTTCAGGCCGCTGACCGGTCATGTAGTACACGATATCATCCAGGGTGAAGTCGCTCATCTTACCCTCGGTGACAGTTTCACCGCTGCGCATTATAGTGGTGGTGTCGCAAATCTGGAACACCTCGTTCATGCGGTGGGTAACATACAGCATGGCTACGCCTTCCTCTTTCAGCTCACGCATAACAGAGAAGAGAACTTCGATTTCATCATAGTGGAGGGAAGCGGTAACCTCGTCCAGAAGCAGCAGACGGGGCTTCAGCGAAACTGCCTTAGCCACCTCAAGCATAGTCTGAACAGAGGGCATAAGGGTCTGAACATAGGCATTGGGATCACAGTCGATCTTAAAACGCTTCAACAGTGAATCAATCAGCTCATCAGCAGCCTTCTTGTCCACCATTCCTAACTTATTGCGAGGCTCGTTGCCAAGCAGAATGTTATCGCGCACACTCATGGTAGGGATCAAGCTCAGATCCTGGAATGCGGTTGCAATTCCAAGCTTTCTGGAGTCCTGTCCGTTCTGGATTGTCACCGGGTTTCCGTCAATCAGCACCTGACCCTTGTTGGGATTTACCAATCCCGCCAAAACCTTAATCATGGTGGACTTACCGGAACCGTTGGAACCCAGCAGTGCGCGAATCTCGCCGGGTTCAACCTGCAGATGAGCGCCATTAAGGGCCACTACTGCATCGAACCGCTTTTCGATTGCGCGTAACTCAAACATGAATTACTCTCCTCCCGCTTTAAAATTCCTTGTTTATAACATATTGTTGCGTGGTTTTTTCGCAAAACCGCCTCTCCCCTTTGTCGGCAAGGGGCGCTTTTCCGAACCCATCCGGGGATGGATGCCCTTATAGAAATTTGGCCGGCGGAATAATGTTATTCCGCCGGCCAAGCGGTTAGTTAAAACTCAATGGGGATGAAGAATTGCTTACTTGAAGTAGAGTTCAGCAACTTCGTCGATGGTGAGCCAATAGGTGATAGCATCGCCAGGAGCCATGCCTTCAGCCATTGCCTTGAACTCGGCGTTGCTGATGTCGTCATAGGTGTAAGCGACCTTGGAGGGCAGACGGATGGAGTGGATCTCGGGGATGGTGTAAACGTCATCCTTGAGCTCCTTGCCCAGGATCATGTTAAGACCGAAGTTCAGAGCAGAAGCGCCAACTCCGGGAGGGTTGGACAGGACCATGAAGTCCATCTTCTTCTCGTCAGCATTCAGCTTGAGCATACGCTGCATGAACTCACCGGTATCGTTGAAGCCGATGAACTTGGGATATGCAGCACCGGCAGCATCATAAGCAGCCAGAGCAGCCTCAGCGCACTGAGAAATGAGGATACCGTCGAACTCCAGACCGGAGTTGAGGATTTCGGTCATGATCTGCTGTGCCTTAACAGCGTCCCAGTCATGGTTGTACTGGCCGCCAACGACTTCCAGACCTGCCTCTTCGATGCCCTTTTCAAAACCAGCCTGACGGTCGGTGTTTGCAGAGTTGCCGTCCAGAGCAGCGATCATGATGACCTTAGCGCCTTCGCCAAGAACTTCGCCTGCATACTTAGCAGTGGTGTAGCCGAGGTAGTACTGGTCGGTGCAAACGTTCAGAACGTTAACATCGGGAGAGGTGTACTCGCAGTCAGCATTGATGTAGACGATGCCTGCATCCTGAGCCTTCTCGATGATGGGATCAAGACCGGTGGAAGAAACGGGGTTGACAAGGATGATGTCATAGCCCTCGTTGATGGAGTTCTCGATCTGCTGAGACTCGGTAGCAGCGTCCCAGTTGGAAACGAAGGATGCGTAGGTGACGGTCAGGCCGTGATCGGCAGCAGCAGCTGCTGCTTCCTGGATGTCAGCCTCGTAACGGATACGATAGGGGTTGCCCTCGATAACAGCGTTATGAGAGGCGAGCTTGAATTCGGTTTTTGCTTCGGGAGCTGCGGGAGCTGCGGGATCAGCGGGAGCTGCAGGAGCTGCGGGATCAGCGGGAGCTGCAGGAGCAGCGGGAGCTTCGTTGCCGCAAGCAACCAGAGCGAACAGCATAACGAGAGCAAGAACCAGTGCCAGGTACTTCTTCATTGTGTTTCCTCCTTAAGAGTTTTGTTATATAATCAGGGGTCTTCCTCCCCCATGATTATCAAAGGAATGTTTGCCCGAAAATCAGGCGTTTTCGATCAGGCCACGGAAATATTTCTGGGCAATGCGGATCTGATCTTCAATATAGTCGTTATAGCCAAGAACTTTTCCGTTCTGGAAGGGCATATGGCAGAACTCATAGTTGATGTATCCGTCATAGCCGGTTTCCTTCAGAGCCTTGATAAAGGCGGGATAGTTGGTGAGAACGGGCTGAATGTGGGGATCGAAGGAGATCATATGGATGGTTCCGTCTTCATTCTCCACGAACTCGGCGTTAGCGTGGGAGAGCATCTGCATCTTGCCCACGTCGTAAACAGCTTTTGTAATGTATTCGTCACTCTGACGCTTTTCGGTCCAACCGCAGCAGGGAGCATCCAGGCAGCACTGCACCCAGGGAGAATCCACCCACTTGACCAAATCGATCATATCGGTGTACTCATCGATTATGGGATGATGGTTCTGGAGAGCCAGAATAACGCCTGCCTCCTCTGCCCATTTTGCGGCTTCCTTCAGGCAGTTGACAATGCTCAGACGAAGCTCATGATCAAGTGCTCCGTAATATGTATGGTGCTTTCCGGTGATTTCATAGGTGGCGACGCCATCCTTCATCACGATACCGCGCCAGCAGGCAAACACACGCAGAACAGGAGCGCCAAGCTGCTTTGCCACGCGGATCTGCTCCTTCACCATAAGGAGCTCGTTTTCAATATGCTCGGGAACGATGGATGCAAAATTATTGTTTGCGGCCACAGCGCAAATTTCCAGCCCCTGCTTTGCGGCATACTCGCGGATCTCCTTGCAGCGCTTTTCATCAAGGTCAATAGGAGAGCCATGGGGGCGCTTTAAGTCGATCTCAACGCCGTCATAGCCAAATTTCTTGGCGGTGTCGATAAACTCCTCAACAGTGAGTGCGGGGCGGTCATTAAACCAGGTTCCGGAACAGGAAATGGAATACAGGCCAACCTTCATACTGGGGTCGCTCCTTCCTAATTATCAAAAATTATTTAAGAATCTCTTCAGCGCGAACTTCGCGGTTTTCCGCAGCGGAGAGATAGAACGCATCGATAATAGCGGCAACGGTCAAAGTTTCCTCAGGTCTTACAGCAAGAGGAGAACCGGTCAGGATATGATCCACGGCATTTTCAAAGAGATAGGAATGGCCGGGGAAGGGCTCTTCTGCGAAGCGGGCTTCCTCGGGGAACAGACGGGGCTGAACATTGGTCTGGTACTTGCCCATGGTAGTCAAAATCTCCATCTTGGGCAGCAGCAAACCGGCCTTGCTGCCTGCAAAGGACATAGAGTACTCGGGAGGCAGGTTTACAGCCCAGGAGGTCTTGAAGTTGATGCAGCAGCCGTTATCCAGACGGATATTACCTGCGGCGAATTCTTCTACCTCAAATTCTTCGGGAGAATAGGGTCTGGCATTAAACACTCCGGCAGGAGCTCCGCTTTCGGCAAGACTTGTGATAACGCCCTGCTCATTGCGGGCAATGCGGGAGGAGGAAGTGCCGGAAATGGAGACAAAGCCGGGATTGCCCATTACCCAAAGGGCAGCATCGATCAGGTGAACGCCCAGATCGCACAGCACGCCGCCTCCGTTGGCATCCTTTCTGTGGAAAGCGCCCCACTTGGGCACGCCGCGGCGACGAATGAGAGAAAACTCGGAGAAATAGACATCACCGAGGACGCCATCTTCCATCATTTCCTTAGCGAACTGATATTCCTGATTATAGCGCACTACCTGGCAGGCAAAAAGCACGCGGTTTTTCTCCCGGGCATATTCAAACATTTCCTTCGCATCCGCATAGGTGAATGCGATGGGCTTTTCGCAGGCTACATGGCAGCCGTAAGACAGCGCCAGCATGGTCATCTTCTTATGTAACGCATTGGGAGTGCATACAGAAACAAGATCGGGTTTCTCCTTCTGAAGCATCTCTTCCGCATCGATATACCAGTTGGGAATACCGTGACGCTTGGCAGTCTGCTCCGCAGAAACGGGATTAATGTCGCAAACAGCCACAAGGTCAACCTTGTCACCCAGATTGCGGTATGCAGGAATGTGGGCAGCATTGGTGATCATGCCGCAGCTGATAATAGCAACTTTCAGTTTACTTTCTTTCAACACATATCACTCCAGGCTATAAAATGTTGGAAAAACCCAATATTACTCACACATTGTACCAAAAGGTGCGTATTATTGCAAGCAAATTCTATATGATCGTGCAACAATTAACAATAAAAACATTACCAGTTAATGTCAAAGCTCTCCCCAGCCTCAATTGCAGTCAGGGCCTGCTTCACGCGTTCAACAAAAGCATCCTTCATTCCGAATTCGCAAACACCGTTGACATAGACATTTACGCGTCTGGTGCTTCCGGAATAAAGAGCAATTACATCGTCGCTCTTCCCCTCCGTATAGTGATAAGTTACCGTCATAAGGGGCTTTTCATTGGGCTGAGTCTGAACTCCCAGATAGTCTCCGTCAGCAGCGGCGCTGTTTAAAAGCTGGAAAAGACTGCGGAACAGCGAAATATCCACCGTCTCACCGTTAAGAGCGGCAATGGGATTTTTGACATCGCTTCCGTCGATGGTAAAGTCATAAACCTTATCTCCGCTTTCCACAGTGATGCCTGAAACATCCATCAGCAGGGGCGACACAAACCAGCGAAGCAGAAGTTTTTCATAGACAATATCCATAAAGGCAGGTCTTTCAATCAAAAAGACAAGACCACTGCCGGCAGCATTTACATAGAAATAAGACCCATCCTCAATTGCAGGCAGAAAACGCAGCACATACAGAGCGGATTCGCCCGTGCCGTTTTTATAATCAAATTCCACCTGCATATAGGGCTCGGCAAAACCCATAGCGTTTTCCTGTTCAGGAGTCAGACCGTAATACACAATGCTGTCTCCGGTCATGCCGCACAAAGGAGTAAGCATTTCAAGGCCGTAGCTCTGGTCCAGCTCGTACACTCCGTTGCCCCGAACAATATGGGTGGCAGCGCCGAAGGAACGGGCAAGTTTGCGAACCTCCTCATCGCCGAAGGAGACGGATTCAATCGTCACGCTCTCTTCCAGAGGGCCGCCGCTGAAGGTAACGTCACCCACTGCGGACAAAGGGCTGGACACTTTAAGTTCAGGCGTCACATAGAAGGAGATAAGGGATTCTTTCACCATAAGGTAATATTCCGCGGTCTCTCCCGACATCAGGTAAATACCCTCCTGACCGTCCACGGAGAAATAATAATTTCCCGATACCCGTTCCTGGCTTCCCAACTGAAGGCTCAGTTCCAGACCGTCGGTATAGGTCACATACACCCATGCCTGGCAGGGCGCAAGGCCAAACTCCGCAAGATCTTTTTTATTGGCATCCACCTTTTGCAGGGCGGAAACCTCGCTGCAAGCGCTTAAAAATTCAATAAATGTTTCAATATCCACAAGCTCGGAAGGAACACCGTCAATCATAAAGCCGCCGTTCTGGCTCTTGATGTCGATAGCTCCCGCCTCATGCTCCACATGGATAGCTGCAATTTCCGTGGCAGAGCGGTCGGCAAACACATAGCTTTCCACCTCGCTGCCGGGGGGATTCAGGATAAGACCAACAAGTGCGGCAAGCAAAACCACCACTATAACGATCTCTGCAATCAGAAGACGAAGCAGTTTTTTCATTACTTATACCTCCGATACAGCCATACGCCAATGCCGGCCAACAGAATTCCCAAAGGCAGTATGCCGCCGAGAACAACACCAAGTCTTGTAACCTGCGCCGTGGTAATGCCCAGAGTTTTTCCCGCCAGAGATTTGGGCGCGATAACAATGGACTCCTCTTTTTCGGTCATATCACCCAAAAGATTGACCATATAGGGGCTGTTGGCCAGAGAAGAATTCTGGATGCAAAGCTCCTCAAGCATTGAGGTGGAGCCGGATACAATAATGGAGGAGCGCTTATCAAGTTCGCCGTTAACATACACACAGCGGCTGGCAAGCACCATAGCGGGCATGGGACCCCACTTTTCGGCATTCTCCGGGTTGAAATCATCTCCTGCATCTATGGGGCGCACACCCGCAGTTTCCCCGAAGGAAAGCAGAGTTTCCGTATACTGTCCGTCCCGGGAAGCGAAGAGCAGCTCCAGAGGTCTGGACATGGGCATAAGCATAGGCGCACTGGAATCTATCAGCATATCCTGATAAGTGGTGGACGAATGGTCCGCAACAGGATAGAAGGGCTGATACTGATAGGTACGCTCAGCCTTTGTTTCAAATACAATCCCGCTTCCGATAGCAACGCCCCACTCGCCTATGAGAGTTTCGATATTGGGGAGCTGAGTCTGGGAGATGGAGGCGGTATAAAGCAGCGTGCGTCCATACTCACCGTCATTATACAGATAAGCTTCTATCGTGCGTATATCATCCTCAGACAGGTCGGTCTGGGGCGCCAGCAGCATCAGCGCATCAAAGCCGGAAAGGTCGTCCGTTGCAAGCACCGCGGTTTCAAGCACATAGTTATTGTTCACAAGCAGCGCGGTGAAATTGCTCATGGATTGCTCGCCGTGGCCGCTGATAACGCCGATACGAACTTCCTCATCGCTCAGCACGCTCATTATTGCGCCGGTGACAGCCTCTTCCGCACGGGAAGACTCCACCGTCAGAGAGCCGCTGGCAGTATATGCATAGTTAAACAGGGATTTAAGGGTAATTTGTTTTACATCGTCCCCGGCGGAAACAATGATGTCACCCTCCGTCAGGCTCAGGTCGGGATGACCTGCGGCGTAGCTGGGGTCAGCGGCATAGTCGATATACCGCAAAGTCACGCGGTCACAGTACTGGGGATAGCGATCCATAATATATTTTGCCTGAACCAGATAGGAGTCTCCGGCGAAGGCTTTTTCCGAAGCCAGCACATCAATTGTCACATTTTTGCTGAGAGAATCAAGCACCGCCTTGGTTTCATCGCCTATCTCGTAGACAGCATTGGCCGTAAGGTCGATTGCCAGAGGGTATCTGTTGGAGAGAATCAGCGCCACAGCGTTAAGCAGGAACACCGACACGATCAAGAGCACAATGATGATGGTAAAGATAAGGCTCATCTTTTTGCCGTTTCTGATTTTCATGCCGCCACCTCCATCAGCTCCAGCGGCGCTTTTCAAGCACCGCCGCGGTAAGCAAAACGAACATAGCCGCAATGCTCAGGAAAAACAGCACATTGGAAAAATCAATTATTCCGATGGTAAAGCCGTTATAGCGTCCGTTGAAGGACATATAGGAGAAAATCTTCTGGAAAAGCTCTCCGGTCACCACATAGATAAGCGCGTCCACCAAAACCAGGAAAAGGCTCACCGCGAAGCCGGAAACCGCGGCAATGACCTGACTTTCCGTAATGGAGGAAAGGAACATACAAATCGCGATCAAAGCAGCACCCAACAGAATAAGTCCTATAATGTTGCCGATTATAACGGGCCAATCTGGAGTTCCGTAAACAGAAAGCACCACCGCCATAAGCAAAGAGGCGGAAATGGCCACAAGATAAACACACAGCGCGGAGAAATATTTTCCCAGTACTATTCCTATTCTGGAAACAGGTGCGGTGAGGAGCAGCTGGTCGGTTCTTGCCCGCTTATCCTCGCTCATCAGGCGCATGGTGAGAATGGGTACCAAAAACAGCACAACAGAAAAAAGCTGATTGAAAAGGGCAGACATATCCGTTGTGTTGTTGTAGAGATTATAGGTGAAGAAATAATAGGCGGTGAAGAAATACATTACCGCGATGAATACATATCCAAGGGGAGACTGGAAATAGGCGCGAACCTCGCGCTTAAAAACAGCTGTCACTTCTCCTCGCCCCCTTTCTGTTCTCCATGGGTATCGCCAATCAAATGGAGGAAAACATCCTCCAGAGAAAGTTCATTGTTATATGTGCACAGCAAGGGCAAATCCGCTTTGGCAAGGCAGCGGAAAACATCTGCCCGAATATCGGTGTTGGGTTCACCGTCTATCCGATAGTCATAGGCGCCGGGTTCTTTCTCGCTGAGGCAGGTAACCTTCAGCACACCGGGCGTTGCTTTCAGCACTTCTGTCACCTTTTCGCTCTCTCCTAAAATTCGCACCACCATTCTGTGAGTGGCAAGAATCATGCGGGAAAGGCTTTCGGGGGTATCGTCCGCTATAACTTTTCCCCCGTGAATTACGATCACTCGGTCGCAAATGGCCTGAATTTCACTCAGAATATGGGAAGACACGATAACCGTGCTTGATTTGCCCGCAGAGCGAATAAGCTCGCGGATCTCAATGATCTGAGAGGGGTCCAGACCTACGGTAGGCTCGTCCAGAACAAGAACCTTGGGACTGCCTACAAGCGCCTGGGCAAAGCCCACGCGCTGTTTATAACCCTTGGAAAGATTGCGGATCATTCTGCCCCGAACATGGCTCAGACCCACCCGCTGGCAGATTGCATCCAGATGCTCCCCGCGCTCTTTTTTGTTCTTTGTGACCCCTTTCAGGTCGCAGCAGAACTCCAGATATTCATTCACCCTCATCTCGGGGTAAAAAGCAAACAGCTCGGGCAGATATCCTATGTTGCGCTTTGCCGCGTTGGCATCGGCAAGGATATCGTGTCCGTCTATCTTTACGCTGCCGGAGGTGGCACTCAGATAACCGGTCAGAATATTCATAGTGGTGGATTTGCCTACGCCGTTAAGACCCAGCAAACCGACAACTTCACCTTCACGGATAGAAAAGCTGATATCCGAAAGAACTTCCTTTTCTCCGTAATATTTCACAAGATGCTCCACTTTAACCAAGCTTCTCATGCTCCTTTTTTATGTTTTTGCTCAGTATGCATCATTTCAAGAAAAAGTGCAAGTTATTATATCTCTATTAGGAGTTTTTCCCGCTGACAGCCAATATTTTGCCCTTGCCCCGGAGAAGAATTTCCTCTCCGGCATTGAGAAACGCTCCGGCGCCGGGCGCAAGAACACAGCAATTCCCATCCTGAAAGGCGCTTACTTCGCCTTCCGTGCAAAGCAGGTGGCAGAAACTGTCCTCAGGAGCTGTAAATTCGCTGTCCTTTTCCACAGTTAGTTCCCTAAGGGTGAAATATGGGCAGTCGGCAATAATTCCCTCCGCCTCATTTTTCCCCAAAGGAGCGGTGTCCACATAAGAGAGCACAGAAACCGCAAGCGCATCCTCAATATGGAGCTGACGGGGCTTTCCGTCCGCACCAAGGCGGCCGTAATCATACACCCGGTAAGTCAGATTGGAGCTTTGCTGTACCTCATAAATCAGGCAGCCGGCCCCTATGGCGTGGAGAGTTCCTGCCGGTATATAGTAACTCTCCCCCGCCTTGACCGGTACCCACCGAAGAATCTGCTCAACAGTGTTTTCGGAAATATGCCGTTTAAATTCCTCCCGGCTGATCGGCTCCTTCACGCCGAGATAAATACCCGCTCCCGGCTGGGCATCCAGTATATGCCAAAGCTCCGTTTTGCCCCGCTGCCCCATTTTGGCAGCATATGCATCATCGGGATGCACCTGCACGGACAAGGCTTTTTGAGCATCGATAAGCTTGACCAATATGGGCGTCTCTCCGCTTTCCGCAACGCAGCTTCCTCCTGCACCGGGATTGTTTTCCAGATAACAGCGCAGGCTTTCCTCTCTGCCTTTCAGCAGAGTAAGTCCGTCAGGATGGGTGGAAAGCTCCCAGCTTTCAGCCACCACAGCGCCTTCTCCGGCTTTTCCGAAGCGCTCTTTCAAAAGAGTGCCGCCCCATATGTAGTCTTTACTTATCGGCTCCAGCAAAAACATATTTATCCTCCGATTTGTATCTCAAGTCCCATATTTGCTCCTATGGCTATCATATCTTCCAATTCCCCCGCCTGCATATTGGGAACGGATTCCATAGGGTAGTCCAAATCCAGTTTTTCATATTTTCCGCGCCCCAGACTGTGATAAGGAAGCAGCACATGCTTTTTAAGCCCCAGAGAAGCGGAAAAAGCCAGGCAGCGGCGCAGAACTTCCCTATCATCGTTAAAGCCCGGTATCACCGGTGTTCTCAAGGTGATATTCGCCCCTTTTTCCATCAGGAAGCGGATATTGCTTTCGATCACGGCAGCGTCCGCGCCCGTTGCTTTTTTCAAAGCTTCCGGATCGGGATGCTTATAATCCACATAAAAGCCATCGGCATACCTTGCGGCTTCTTCCAAAACCGCCTCAGGCACAAAGGCGGTTGTCTCCAGCCACGAAGATAAGCCCCGCTCCGCGGCCATTTTCAGCAGAGCAAGCGCCGATGGCTGCATCAGCGGTTCACCGCCGGACAATGTCAGACCGCCGCCGGTGGATTCATAATAGGCACGGTCGCGCTCTGCCACATCCAGAATATCTCTCAGCGCCATCTCCCTGCCCGACATTGCGTTTGCCCCCACAGGGCAAATATCCACACATTTTCCGCATCCGCGGCACGCGAGCCTATCCACCGCCACTTTACCTCCGCTAAGGGAAAGGGCGGCATTTGGGCACAAGCTGACGCAAGCGCCGCAGCCAAGGCAAAGCTTTCCGTTATGGAGCAAAACGGGTCTTATGGGACGGGTCTCGGGATTGCAGCACCAGAAGCACCGCAGGGGACAGCCCTGCAGAAATACCACAGTTCGAAGACCCGGCCCATCATGGATAGCGCTTCGCTCTACCTCGGTTACTATCAGTCTCTGATTATCCATACAGCACCCTGCTCATAAGCTCCTGCTGAATATCGGATTCAAGGTTTACAAACACTGCGGAGAAGCCGGAAACACGAACGATCAAATCCCGATACTCATCGGGACGCTCCACCGCGGCCTCAAGCACGCCACGGTCCACAACGGTGACCATCAGGTGGCAGCCGCCCCGGTCAAAGTAAACCCGGAACATCTGCTTTATAAGCTCACGGCGACCGTTAAAGAAGTCCGGAGTGAATTTAATATTCTGCACGCTTCCGCCATGAAGAGCTGCGTCAAAGCGGGAGAGTGAATTGAGCATGGCGGTGGGACCGTTCTGGTTTGCGCCACCCTGAGGGTTATTGGCGGGGTTCATAAACTGACCGTCCCGGCGTCCGTCATAGGAAGCTGATGTTTTTCTTCCCCACTCGGTGTTGAGCTGGTTATTGCTTATGACGATCAGGTAATACTGCATTCCGGCTTCAATGCCGCGGTCGCGGACTCCGTTGGCCACGAAGCGGAACACTCTGTCCGCCATATCGTCGGCACAAGGATCGTCGTTGCCGTATTTGGGGCACTCCCAGAGCTGACGGCGGAGCCATTCCTGCCCCGCAAAATTCTCCTTGGCCGCGTCACGCAGCTGCGGCAGGGAAACTATTTTCCGCTCATAAACCAGCTGCTCAATGGCGGTGAGAGAATCGGAAACATTGATATTGCCATAGGTTTCGTTGGTGCCGCCCAGATAGCGGATGCCTCCGTCCAGCACAGCCAGCCCGCGTCCCAGACAGTCCTCCATAAGGATGCTGGTAAACAGGAAGGAGACCTCCTGATTCATAATTTCATAAGAACGGGTCTGGGCAGCCACGGAAAGATCCAGATAATGCTCCACGAGGCGTCGATACTGGTCAAAAAGTGCCTCAAAGCTATCCAGCTTTTCCGCAGGCAGAAGCTCAACTCCGTCGCTCTTATCAATTCCGTCCTTGGGGTCAATGCCGCCGTTAATTGCCATCTGAAGTATCTTCAGCAGATTGATGCAGGTATTGGGTGTGCCCGTGCTCTGTCCCTGAATAACAAACTCCCCACAGCCGAAGGGCACATACTGCTCCGCCGTCTTCTCGTCCACGCGCATAGCGTGCATAACGGCGGGGATGTTCACATCGTCATTATAGAGAGTGGGATATGTAGCGCCCTTTCCGATGGTATCCAAGGCGGCGTCCATTATGTCCTCAGGGGTGTTTTTGTCGAAACGCAGAGTGAACTGAGGCTCAACATAGCGGCACTCGCTTGCCACCTTCATGGCGATGCGGGTGAATGTATCCGCCGCCTCGCTGTCGCGTCTGCCCCGTCCGCCCACGATGATTCTTCCGTTAACGGTTGTTCTGCGGTTTTCTATCATTGTCCAGAGGGATTTGAGGAGACGGAATGCCTCCGCCTCGTCTATTCGTCCCTCATCAAGATCCTTCTGCAGGAAGGGACCCAGAACATCATCCATACGTCCGTAATTGATGACTCCCGCAAGAAGGGCATAGAGCCAGAAAAGCTGAAGAGCCTCAAAAAAGGTTTCGGGACGGTCATTTTTGATTTTTCCAAGGGCATGAATCATACGCTGCAGATCCCTGCGGCGCTGCTCTCCTGCCCCATTGAGCAGGGCTGCGGCCTTATCCGCAAGGGCATCGGCGCAGTCCCCGAAAAGGTCAAGGCAGCTCAGGCAGGCGCGATAAAATGGCTTATCACCCTTCTGCTCCTGCAAAGAGTGAATCCTGCTGCGTATTCCACCTATTCCAAGATCCATCAGGCTGCGGTAATCCAGCATCATGCCGGAAAGGCGGGCAGTGGCGATGAGAGGATAGTCGCAGTCAATAAACATACCAACGATATCATCCTTCAGCGCGTCCTTGCAGTACTTGGTTTTGACATCGTGGTCAAGCCAATAGCTATAAAGGGCGTCAACCCTGTAATGCTCCTCTTCCGGTATCTGCTGCTTGAATTTTGTCAGCTTATTGAACACACAGTAATGTCCCACACCGCCCACAGATGTTACGCAGCCAAAGCCAATAGGGAGAAAATCCAGACGGCCAGCAAACAGGTCTTCCTCCTGAATAGAGCGGAAGAGTTTGGGATAGAGCACCCTTAGACAGGCGATTTCCCTTTCCTCCTTGCTTTTCCCGCTGTTTTTATGAGCTTCGGTATAACGTTCCATCAGGGAAAGCTGCTCCATAGGCGGCAACTCGGGAGGGATTTTAATGCTGACCTCTACGTTTTGAGCAGTTTCGGCATGGAAAGCCATAATCAGTGTGCACTCCTTTCAGCATCGCGCCAATTGGTTTTATAGCAGCCCATCAGATCAGTAAATCTCTTGGTGATCAGGTGGGGGCGGGTGATGGCGCTTCCCACCACAACAGAATGCGCGCCAAGATAAAGACACTTGATCGCATCCTCGGGAGAGTAGATGTGACCCTCCATAATCATATATACCTTATCGCCGAAATCACGGCACATACGGGCGAATTCACGCAGGTTGGGTTCTTCAATATGCTTGGTCTGCTCGGTGTATCCGTAAAGAGTGGGGCCTACAATGTCGGCACCAAGTTCCACCGCTCTGGCAGCCTCTTCATAGGTGGATACATCCGCAAAGAACATAGCGTCGGGGAATTCCTTCATAGCCTGGGGCAGCAGCTCCCACGCGGGTCGACCCTCCGCAGTTATCTGATCGGTGCAGTCCAGAGCAATTATCTCCGCGCCCGCTTCATAGACCTCACGGACAGCCTCCATGGTTGGAGTGATGAACACATCCGTGCCGGCCTTCCACTGTTTATAAAGACCGATAACAGGCAAATCCACAACTTTCTTGATATCGCGAATCTGCTCGGGAGAATTTGCGCGAATGCCAACCGCGCCGCCCCAAACAGCTGCCTCTGCCATTTTTACGTGCATATCGGGGGTAGAAATGGGATCATCATGCTGCACCTGGCAGGACACGATCAAACCATTTTTGAAAGACTCTAATATTGCTTTTTTTCTGGGATCATTGGTTTTCATGGGGACTGACTCCTCCCTTTTTTATTTATCGATTTAATTTCATACTAAATTACATTTTTGCAAAGCTGCCCATGCCGAAGCATGGACAGCCTTATTTTTCTCTCAGACAAACACTATGTTTTCCGGGAAATCTCCATCCGGCTTCGGACCGTTGATATACACCTTTTCAAAGAGATCAACACCCGCAAAGCGGAAAAGACCCACCTTGCTGAGCTTGCTGCTGTCCGCCAAAAGATAACTGTGCTCCGCGTTTCTCATGGCAACCTGCTTCAGCCGCACGCACTCCATATCCGTCGCATAGACAATATTATTGGTGGGGTTTAAACCCATACAGCCGATGAAGGCGCGGTTAAAGCCGAACTGCTCCAGATTGCTCTCTGTCATAGGACCCACGATCATCTGGTCCCGGGGAACTACTCGGCCACCCAGAGAAAAGACCTCTGCCTTGGTGTCCGGAGATACCCGCTGGAGCACCACATTGTTGCAGGTGACGATACGAATAGGTTTTGAAAACAAAACGGAGATCATGGGCGCAATGCTTGTGCCCATATCAAGAAAAATGCATTCTCCCGGCTGCACCTCTTCTGCCGCCGCCCGGGCCACAGCAATCTTCTCATCATGATTGATATTATGCTTTGCGCGTATGGACAGCTCCACATCAAAGTCCGAGCCGTCCCCATCGGGGCGCATCGCTCCGCTTTGCACCCGGCGCAGCTTGCCCTGAGCTTCCAGCTTCTCAAAGTCGCGCCTCACCGTGGCTTCAGAAACGCCCAATTCCCGGGCGATGCTCTTATAGTCCACAACCGCCGACTCGTTGAGTCGCTTCAAAATATATAAACTTCTCGCTGACGCTATCATCGCGCTCACCCTTTCATTGGCGCAGATTTTTGAAATCGATGCCCGTTTGTGAACGTATCTCGTCCATCAAAACCAGCACCTGCTCCGTCACTTGATTATAGCTTTCCCAAGGGCGGCTTCCTTCCGCGGAAGCTGCCGCGAAATCCATAAAAGAGCGTATTTCATGCTTCATGTTGAAAAATTCCGGGTCCGGGTCATGGTATATAACCCGACGGGATTTATCCCTTCCCACAAAAACGATGTCCTTGGGGTTTGTTATGCTGTCAATAAGCAGCGTTCCCTGCTCGCCCTGAATTTCATTGCTGCGTCGGCTGTCGGAAACTTTGGACCAGCTCAGCTCCGCCAGCATTTCAGGATAAACGCAGAGAGCTCCGCCCTGGCTGTCAAGGCCGTTATCCAGCCTGTTGGCCACGGCGCTGAGCTTCTCGGGTACGCCGAAAAGCGCCACCAGCGCGTGTATGCAGTAAACTCCGATATCCATCAGGGAGCCGTTGCAAAAAGCGGGATTGAAGGCATTTTCCACCACGCCCCGCTTATACGCGTCATAGCGGGAGGAATATTGGCAGTAGGTAAAAGATACCCGTCTGACCTTCCCCACTTCCTCAATAGCCTTTTTCAGAATAGCAAAACCGGGCATAAATGCAGGACGCATAGCTTCAAGAAGCACAAGTCCCTTTTCCTCCGCCAGAGAGCGCAGACGGGCAAAGGTTTCCCTGTCGGGGCAGGCAGGCTTTTCCAGCAGCACGTGTTTTCCCGCCCGGAGCATCAGCTCAGCCTGCTGAGCATGAAAGAGATTTGGCGAGGAAATATAAACTCCGTCCACATCTTCTCCGGCCGCAAGCTCACTGAGATCCGTTACGCACCGGACGCCGGGACGTTCTCCGGCAAAAGCCTTTGCCCTTTCCACATTCCGGGAATATACAGCCGCAAGAGAGAATCCCTCAAGACTCTCTCCTGCGCTGAGAAATTCCCGGGCGATAAAGTTTGTTCCTATAGTTCCAAAACGCATAACATTACATTCTGTCCAGATATGCAGCGCCAATGGTGCCGGCCGCATTACCCAAGCTTGCCTTTATGATGGGGGGCGCGCCGATAATATCATAGGCGAACACATACTTCTTTACCTTTTCACGAATGGGGTCAAGGAGATAATCGCCCTGAGCGGACAAACCGCCGCCAATCAGGAAAACCTCGGGACGGAAAATATTTATGAGACCGCCAATGCCGTTTGCCAGATATTCTTCATACTGATCCAGAACAGCCAGCGCGGCGGGGTCATTTTCATGGGCGCAGTCGAAAATAATGCGTCCGTTGAGTTTTCCTCCGTTTTCCTTTGCCCGGGCATGGAGCAGAGAATCGGGATAAAGCTTCATTGCTTCCTCGGCCTGCTGAATCAATGCGGTGACGGAAGCATAGGCCTCAAGGCAGCCGGGAATTCCGCAGGTGCACATGTTGCCCTGATGCATTACAGGGGCATGACCAAGCTCTGCTCCCATACCGTCTCCGCCTACAAAAAGCTTTCCGCCCAGAATAACGCCGCCGCCCACACCGGTGCCCAGTGTCAGCATAATAACGCTCTGGCAGCCTTTGGCAGCACCTGCCACCGCTTCGCCGATGATGGCGCAGTTTGCATCGTTTCCGATATATACAGGCACGGGCAGATGCTTTTCCAGTTCCTCACGAAGAGGCATATCTCTCCAGTTGGTATTGTTGGAGAAAACCAGCCTGCCTGTATTGGGGTTGATGCAGCTGGGAGTTCCTACGCCAACGCAGGGAAAATCAGAAACCTTCAGTCCTGCCATAGCGGCAACCGTTTCCGCGGCCTTGGCCATATCCGCAACAACCTGCTCAAATCCCTCGCCGGTGGGCTGGGTATGGCTGAACACCACCTCGTTGTTTTCATCCACGACACCCGCCTTGATGGCAGTGCCGCCCAGATCAATTCCGATACGGTATTGCATAGTTTTTCCTCCGTTTTTTCCGACTTATACGCCCACGCGCTTGAGGACGCTGTCGGTGAAGCGCTTGGCGCGCTCAATGTCGCCCTCATCCAGATGCTCAATGATCAGGGGAATATTGGGATGCTCTTCAGCCAGACGCTTAACATAGAGCTCATAGTTCAGTATTCCCAGACCGGCAGCAGGCAGCTCAACGCCGCCGGAACCGCGGAAGGAGTGGGAAGCATCGGCATCAATATCGGCATGCTTTTCACCGGTATCGGTGGCCAGCTTGATATCCTTGGCATGAGCTATCTTCATATAGGGGCTCAGACGGTCAAATATCTTGTTGATAGTTCCGTCCACATCCTTGATGGTGTTCTCATCAAAATAGTTGGTGGGATCGCAGATAAGTCCCAGATGCTTGCTGTTTACATCCTTGAACATACGCTCAACCTGCTCCACAGAGCCGATAACGTTGTTTACATAGTTTTCAACGATGAAGGTGGAGCCCCACTGGCCTGCAAATTCAGCCAGATCGCGGATGATCTCAATGGTCTCATCGTATACCTTGGGACTGGCGTTCATATCATGCCATACCCAGTCGCTTTCAAGGTTATAGGTGCCGGTCTCGCTGCCTACATAGGGGCAGCCCAGATCGCGTGCATAGCGGAGCATCATCTTAAGATAGTTGATGTTGCGCTTGCGGATATCGGGGTCGGGATGGATGAAGTTGGTGTAGCCGGAAACTGCGATTACGGGAAGATTTGCATCACGGAAGGCATCGCGGATCTCGTGAGCCTTCTTCTCGGTGAGGGGTTCATAGGCAGCGTCAAAATCCTTGAAGGATACATCCAGCTGTACACAGCCGAAGTCGCTGGCTTTGATGCGGCGAATGACCTCGTCCATCTTATAGGGATAATAACCGGTGAAAATACCAACGTTTATCATTATTAAATCCTCCTTAAATATCAATCGGTGGGCAGCAGCAGCTCACTGAGAGCAACTGTGCGCTTTTCGGCAATAGACTTATAGCAGGCTTCCACGCAGGCGATGGTGTGGACATTATCGCGGGCGGAGATTTCAGGCTCCGCGCCCTGCTCAACAGCCCGGAGCAGCTGAGCCATAGTGCCCTCAAACGCATCGGGAAACCATACGGTATCCCACTTGGGCTCTATCCACTGATGGGGATAGCGCTTGGAAGTGAAGCGCAGAGTGGAGGGGCAGCGCTCGGGATACTTGGGCCAGCCGATGGTGCCCTGAGCCATACCCTCGGTGCCTTCCACACGCCACTTGATGTAAATATCCTTCTCGCAGGGCTCTTCGGGCCATGCCCAAACATCGTCAAGAGAGGTGGCCATAATGCCGTTATCATACTTATAGGTGAACTGCACGATACCGTCCACATGCTCAAACTTGGTGCGGGGGTCGGTGCGGCAAACAGCGGTGATCTCGGCGGGGTCACCGAACATAAAGCGGAAAATATCAACATGGTGAATGCCCATGCCGAAGATCTCCAGCTTGTCATACTCCTGCAGGAAGGTCTGCCAGTGGGGGATTGCGCGCATTTCAATGGTGGCAAGAACGGGCTCGCCAAGCTCACCGGTATCCAGCAGATACTTCAGCGCACGCATGGACTGGTCGCAGCGCATATTGGAGTTAACTGCGATAGCCTTGCCGTTTTCTTCGCCCAGACGGACTATCTCGCGGGCATTTTCAATGGACATTTCAATGGGTTTCTGGCAGAGAATGCCCTTCAGGTTGGGGCATTTTACCGCCTCGCGGACGATATCAAGCTGCTGATCGGGAGGGTATGCAATGTCAAGAATCTCGATGGAATCATCCTTCAGCATTTCCTGCCAGGTATCGTATACCTTGGGAATATTATGACGCTCGGCCACAGCCTTTGCATTGGCGGGAGTGCGGGAGGCAATGGCAACAGGGTTGAAGCCTGCAGCACGGTAGGACTCCAGATGGCAGTCAGCCATAATAAAGCCTGAGCCGATGCAGCCTATGCGCCAATCCTTGCGGACGGGCGACTCATATTTTGTCGCGGCAATCAGTTTTTCCTTTATGTTTTCCATGCGCTCATTCTCCTCGATTTTTTAATTTATTTACCCTCACGGGCTGCCAGAACGGCGGGGAATTCCATATCATCGGTAACCTCGGGCAGAACCAGAGTGCCGGCAGCCTCACGCTCGCGGGCGTCAGCCATCATGGTCTCGGTGCGGGTGCAGCCGAATCGGGTGCCGCCAACAGCCTTTACCATCAGCGCGTCATCCAGCTTGCGAACGCCGCCTGCAGCCTTGACCTGCATATTGGGAGCGGTGTTGGCGCGCATAAGCTTCAGGTCATGAATGGTTGCGCCGGAAGGAGCGTAGCCGGTGGAGGTCTTGGTGAAATCAGCGCCTACGCGGGTGCAAATCTCGCAGGCCTTCTTTTTCTGCTCGTCGGTCAGATAAGCATTCTCAAAGATAACCTTGACGATAACATTCTTCTCATGGGCTGCATCCACAACAGCCTTCAGATCCTTCTCAACATAATCATAGTCGCCGGAGAGGAGACGTCCGATATTCAGCACAACGTCAACTTCCACGCAGCCCTGCTCGATGGCCATCTTGGTTTCAAAAACCTTGACCTCGGTCAGGTTGGAACCGTGGGGGAAGCCGATAACAGTGGTGATAAGAACATCGCTGCCCTTCAGAATCTCGGATGCGAACTCAACATCGCAGGGGCGCAGACATACGGAAATGCATTTATATTCCTTTGCGATTTCGCAACCTCTTTTGATTTCGTCCAGAGTAAAGGTGGGATTGAGCAGAGAATGGTCGATCATATCGGCGATATCCTGAGCTTTTACTTTGTTCATAACGATCATTTCCTTTCAAAATTATGTATTGATTTTTCACCCCCGTCATCCCTCTTCGGGACGTAACCGGGAAACATATTTGCTACGGAAATATTGTAGCATCTTTTTCATTTATTTTCAATACTTTTCAATTCTTTTCATCATTTGCAAATCCACCTAGTTTCTCTTGCATTTAATTGCAACATAAGGTATACTTATTCTATCTGAAAACTTGCAAAAGCTTTCACGAAAAATGATAAAAATTAAAAACAATAAATACTAAGGGGGATCTTTTTGTGAAACGATTCAAGGCTTGCGTAATAGGCGTCGGATTTATTGGTGCCGCCCATATTGAGGCACTCCGCCGTCTCGGTAATGTTGACGTTGTTGCCGTTGCCGATTTTCCCAGCGGAGCCGCTAAGGCTGAAGCACACTGCGTACCCAGAGGCTACAATGACTACAAGGAAATGCTGGACACCGAAAAGCCCGATGTTGTCCATATCTGCACTCCCAATGCCTCCCATTATGAAATGGCAATGTATGCCATGGAGCACGGCATCGCCGTTGTCTGCGAGAAGCCTCTTACCACCACTGTTGAGCAGGCCAGAGAGCTGGTTGCCTGCGCCAAGAAGTACGGTATTGTCAACGCCGTAAACTTCAACTGCCGCTGGTATCCTCAGGTTATGCAGACCCGCTCCATGATAGAGCGCGGCGAGGTTGGAAAAATCTACAGCGTCCACGGCAGCTATCTCCAGGACTGGCTCTTCCTCGACACCGACTACAGCTGGCGTCTTGAGCCCGAAGTGAGCGGCGAATCCCGCGCCTTCGGCGACATCGGCTCTCACTGGATAGACATGGTGGAAAGCGCCGCCGGTCTCCGCGCCACCGAGGTTTTCGCAGATTTCGCCACCTTCCATAAGACCCGCAAAAAGCCCCTTAAGCCCGTGGACACCTATTCCGGCATGGCTCTTCGCCCCGAGGATTACGCAGAAGTCCCCATCGATACCGAGGACTATTGCGCAGTTTTGTTCCACTTTGATAACGGCGCTATCGGCTCCTGCGTCATCAACCAGGTATTCGCAGGCCGCAAGAACCAGATCACCTATAACATCAGCGGCAGCAACTGCTCTCTGCGCTGGGACAGCGAAGACAGCAACGACCTTTGGGTAGGCCGCCGCGAAGGTTACAACCAGAAAATCCCCAAGGATCCTTCCCTGCTTGACCCCATGGCCGCCTCCGTTAACGGCTATCCCGGCGGACATGTTGAAGGCTTCCCCGACACCTTCAAGCAGAACTTCAAGGCCATTTATGCCGCTATTGAAAAGGGCGACACAAGCCGCGGCCTCTTCGCAACCTTTGAGGACGGCCTCCGCGAGATGACTCTGTGCGACGCCATCATTCGCTCCTCCAAAGAAGGTCGCTGGGTCAAGGTTGAGGAGTAAGGCCTATGTTTAAGATTGCTACCCTTGCCGATTGGTTCGGCGTAGGTCTTATAGAAGGTATCCGCACCTCCCAGCGCTGCGGCGCCGAAGGCGTTCAGGTTTATGCCGCGGACGAATTCGATCCCCGCACCGTTTCCAAGGACATGATCGCAACTGTCCGCGATACCGCCCGCAGCTGCGGACAGACTGTCACCGCTCTTTGCGGCGAGCTTGGCGGCTTCGGTTTTGAAAAGGCCGAGGATAATCCTGACAAGCTGAGTTATCTCAAAAAGGTCATCGACCTTGCGGACATGGTTGACTGCCGCATCGTCACCACCCACATCGGCGTTGTTCCCGGTGATAAATCCGATCCCCGCTACCAGATTATGCTGGATGCCATGGGCGAAGCCGGCGAATACGCCCGCAGGATGGGCTCCTATGTGGCTGTTGAAACCGGCCCCGAGGCTATTGCCACCCTCCGCGGTTTCCTTGAAAAGGTAGGCGGCGGTGTCGGAATAAACTATGACCCCGCAAACCTTGTAATGGTAGGCGCCGACGATGAAGTAAGCGCTGTTAAAACCGCCGGAGATCTCATCGTCCACACCCACGCAAAGGACGGTCATTCCCTCAAAAAAATCGCCCCCGCCGATTTCTACCATAACTTTGCCGAGGGCGGTCTTGAATGGGCAGCCACCTGCGGAGTATGCGTTGAAACTCCCCTGGGAGAGGGCTCTGTACGCTGGATCCCCTATCTGAACGCACTGAAGGAAATCGGTTATGACGGTTATCTCACCATCGAACGCGAGGTTAAAAACGGCGCGGAAGATATCCGTATGGCTGTTCGCTTCCTGCAGGATACACTTAAAACTTTATAATTTATTTTAGGAGGAACTTTATTATGATGAAGCTTGGTCTCCATTCCGCTATTCTCCCCGACGAGAGCTTTGAGCAGGTTATCGACTACTGCGCCAAGGTTGGCTTTGAATGCGTTGAAGTTTGCTGCTGGCCCAAGGGCAAGGCTGTCCGCCGCTATGCAGGCATTACCCACATCGACCTTAACGAGTGCGACAACGAAAAGCTGCTCTACTATAAGAAGTATGCCGAAGATAAGGGCGTAGCCATCGCCTCTCTCGGTTATTACCCCAATGCAATGGACGCCGATCAGGAAGCCGCAGATGTTGCCATCAAGCACATCTACCGCCTTATCGACGCTGCCGCATTTATGGGCGTTAAAACCGTAACCACCTTCATCGGTAAGGACAAGAATAAGACCGTTGAAGAAAATCTGGATAAGTTTGAAGTTGTCTGGGCTCCCATCGTGGCCTATGCCGAAGAGAAGGGCGTTCGCATCGGTATCGAAAACTGCCCCATGCTCTACACCGTTAACGAGTGGCCCGGCGGCAATAACCTTGCCTGCTCTCCCGCCATCTGGCGCGAGATGTTCCGCCGCATCCCCTCCCCCGCTCTCGGTCTGGCACTTGACCCCTCTCACCCCTATCTGACCGGCGCCAGCTACACCAAGCCCGTATATGAGTTCAAAGACCGCATCTATCACATCCACTTCAAGGATATCAAGATCTATCAGGACAAGCTGGATGATTACGGCTGCTTCTCTTACCCCACTCTGTGGCATTCTCCCAAGCTTCCCGGCATGGGCGGCGTAGACTTCGGCGCATTTGTCTCCGCCCTCAACGACATCCGTTACACCGGTTATGCCGTCATCGAGGTTGAGGACAAGGCATTTGAAGGCTGCATTGAAGACGTTCGCTCCGGCATTGAGCAGAGCTACCGCTTCATGCGTCAGTACATATAATCCATAAATAATAATTCAGGAGGATTTCCCATGAGCAAGACTAAAGTTGCCGTTCTTGGCTGCGGTTTTATCTCCGAGATACATATTACCTCTTATAAGCGTTTCGTTCATGACGCTGAAGTTGTTGCCGTTTATTCCCATAATCTTGACAAGGCTCAGGCCTTTGCCGAGAAAATGGGTGTTCCCGCCGCTTATGACGATGTTGATAAGCTTCTGGCAGAATGTGAATGCGATATAGTGGACATTTGCCTTCCCAACTTCCTGCACCACGGCGTTTGCCTCAAGGCCGCAAAGGCCGGCAAGCACATAATCGTGGAAAAACCCCTTTGCCTTTCCATTAAGGAGGCCGATGAAATGATCGCCGCCTGCGAGGAAAACGGCAAGCTGCTTATGTACGCCGAGGAGCTTTGCTTCGCTCCCAAGTATGAGCGCGTCCGCGCTATTGTTGAAAGCGGCGCAGTTGGCGATCTTTATATGCTCAAGCAGGCCGAGAAGCACTCCGGCCCCCACAGCCGTTGGTTCTATGAATCCGATAAGTCCGGCGGCGGCGTTATGATGGATATGGGTTGCCACGCCATCGCCTGGTTTATGTGGATGCTCAAGGGCGCCACTCCCAAGTCTGTATACGGCAATTTCATGCACGTATACCATGACACCGACGGCGAAGACCATTCCGTCACTCAGCTGGAATTCGACCTCAACGGCAAAACCGTTCTTTGCATAGGCGAGGACAGCTGGGTCAAGCACGGCGGTATGCAGGACTGCATTGAGGTTTACGGCGAGAAGGGCGTTTGCTACTCCGACCTGTTCCAGGGCAACTCCTCCCAGATGTACAGCCTTGAGGGTTATGATTACGCCAGCGAAAAGGCCGGCGCCACCAACGGCTGGACCTTCCCCATCTTTGAAGAGGCCTTCAACCAGGGTTATCCTCAGGAGCTCGGCCATTTTGTGGACTGCGTCCGCAACGGCAAAAAGCCCGTCTCCGACGGCAAGCTGGGCAAGGCTGTTCTGGAAGTTATCCACGCAGCTTATACCTCCGCCAAGGAAGGCCGCAAGGTTGCTTTGCCCTATAAGTCCGACGCTGCAAAGCCTGTGGATAACTGGAGATAAGAGCTATGCTCCGTTTTCCCAATGACAGTGAACTGGGCAGCTATGTGGCAGACCGCCTGGCTGAAATTCTATCCGATAAACCGAACGCTACATTTTGTATCGCTGCCGGCACGTCTTCATTCCCTGTTTTCGAGGCCTTGAAGGCACGGGTAAAATCCAGTGAACTCTCTTTTGCCAAGGCAAACTTTTTTGCAATGGACGAATGGTGCGGTTTACCTCAGGATGCAGACGGCGCTATGGCGGATTTCCTCCGCCGCCACTTCCTCAATGAAATGGATTTCGGAAACATCTTCCTCTTTGACGGCATGGCAGACCCCCAAAGCGAATGCGAGCGTGCGGAGCAGTTTCTCGCCGAGTGCGGAGGTCTCGACGCGGTGGTGTTCGGCATTGGCGTCAACGGCCACGTTGCTCTCAACGAACCCGGAGTTGACCCCACGCTGCGAACCCACGTTGCGCAGGTTGCTCCCGTAACTGCCACAGTTGCCCAAAAATATTTCCGGCAGGAAGCTCCCCCACTGACTCAGGGAGTTTCCATGGGCATCGGAAACACCCTTGATGCAAAAGCTCTGTTCCTCGTTGCAAACACCCCGGCAAAGCGGAGTGCGGTGGAAGCCATTGAAGAGCTGACCCGCGCCGGAAAGCCCAGCCGCGATGTTCCCGCTTCATTTATCGCAGCTATGCCTCAAGCGCAGTTTCTGGTCACAGAAGCTGTATTCGCCTGATATATACACCAACGAAAAAACAGCCGAAGACATTTTTCAATGCCTTCGGCTGTTTTCGTATTTATGTTCTTGCCTTATCTCTTAACCGCCGATTTGGCTGATAATTGTGCTCCATTCGTCAGCGGTAAAATAAGTCTTGATATCGACGCCGCTGTTCTCAGATACCAGTGAGACGAAGTTTTCAAGTCTCTGCAGATGTGTTGCGCCCGCATAGGCGGCTTCATTTTCCTGCATATGGTGGAAGGTTTTTATAAAAGGCTCCCAGCCGATTTCATTTTTGATTTCCAAAAATCTTTTGGCTATGGAGAAAATATCATACTTCTGAGAAAAACCCGAGCCTAATATGTCATAGGCCCTGATGATGTCAGCGCCGTAAAAAACCTCCGATACGGAAAATTCCGAGGGTGCGGCGGCAGCGCCGTTTTTCTCCAGCACATAGGCCAGCTTGAAATCCGTCATTACCTCCGATTCAAAATTCCAGGGTCTTTGGCAGTCGAACATATGACCCATTTCGTGAAGCAGGCAGAAGTTCCAGTCGCTGTCCCTGGCTGCCATCTTTGCCATCTCGTCATAAACATAGGCGCTGTTGAAGCGGACAATGTTACAGTTATCCGTCACATAGGCAAAATGCTCACCGGGTTTATAGGCCTCCACAATGATTTTTCCGTAGGGAATGAAGCCTGTCAGCTCATAGTATGTGTAATACACAGTTTCCAGCTCGTTCGCCCACTGCAAAAGCCGAGCTTCGGATATAACGCTGAGGATATCAAGAGGGAGCTGCAGCTCAATGATTCCTCCGTCGCTTTCGTAGGAAAGGTAAGCTTTGGGAATAGTATCGCTTGTGTCAACAGCTTCCCATTCCTGCATACCGTTACCGGCGCTGCGAAGCTGAAGCTGGGCGTTTTCGCCCTCAAATCCCAGACAAAACTGATTGTCTCCGCTGTACAAAATGGAATATGTGCCGTTGGTGTTTCCCTCTACGCACCATCTTTGAACATCATAGCCGGTGAGAATCCATAGCTTTATGGTCTTCCCGGGCACCACATGGGCGTTATCAATATCCAGCAAATAATCGGTGTCGTGGGCATACACGTAAAATACCTGATTGGAAAACTCCTTCAAGGTCCAGTTTGCGGGAGTATCGCTTAAAATAAGGCTTCCATCCCGGTGGGAAAGGTACTGACCGGTCTCCTTGTTGCGAAAAGTGTATGTTCCCGCCTGCAGCGGCGCTGTTTTCACCGTTTCCGGTGTTGCGGGTGTAAGCGTCTCCGAAACTGTGGGTGCAGATGTTTCCGACGAAGTTGTAGAATCGAAGGCGCCCAATTTGGCAGCGAATGTGATGCCAAGCAGTATCAGCATAATAATGATTGCCGCAACATGTTTTTTCATTTTTTGAACTCCTGTTTTTTCTAAAAGGCACAAAATGTCCGGAAGCCCTGTGTTTCAAAGTGCTTTCAGACCTTGGCAAGCTGCTTTTTGAAAATTTTGCTGAACAGGAACCTGTTTATGGGGCCAAGTAACCAAATCTGGACACCAAAGGCAAAGACCCAGTTCACGGGCATCTTGCTTATCCACGCCTCCATGAGCTGACCGAAGGTCCAGCCAAAGTTTATCATGTTGATAATATTGCTGTAGAGGCACATGATGGGGCACATGAGCAGTACGGTGAAGCCGGTGCGGATGCACTGGTAGAGAATCTTATTATCCGTTGGATATTTGGCAGCCTGCTTTCCGGCGAACTTCTGCACCACGAAAAACTGGAGCAAAAATGCCACAGGGGCCTTCTGGAGGAAGGCTATGCCTACCTGACGGAACAGCTCAAGGGAAAATTCCCCGTAGACGAGATATTTGTTGTATGTAGCCATGGTGGTGGCCATCAGCAGCACGCCGAGGCAGGTAAAGACCACCCGCTGGAATGTGGTTTTGGGCATAAAATTATCCTCCCTTAATCCTGAAATTTCTTTTCTATGGCTGTAATTCTCTTTCTGAGCACGAATATCGCTGCCATACCCACAAAGATGGGAACGGTCATTACTACCCAGATTATAGGCTCATAGCCAAAGGCATCTGCAACCTCACCGCAGATCATTGGGCCAAGGATGGTGGCAGAGTCCATACCGATATAATTTGTGCCGGAAGCACTGCCCCGTCTTTCCGGGCCCACAGCCTTCATGCAGAGAGATTGGAGCATGGGCTGCACAGCGCCATAGCCGAAGGCATTGACGAAGGCTGACACAAGAAGCCAGAACATATTGGCCGAGTAGCCTATCATAACCAGAGAAAGGGCCGTCATAAATACGCAGGGAATGGCCACCTTAACAAAGCCGAAGCGTTCCGTCAGCCTGCCCACAAGAGGCCTGGTTACAAGCATTGTGACAGCATATACCGTGAAGAACAGGCTTCCTCCGGGTATGCCCCGTTCCTCGGTATAGACCATAAGGAATGCGTTTATGGCCGTAAAGCCCGTGGCCACAAGGAAGGTCACGCCAGCGGGAATGAGAGCTTCCTTCGCAATAATATTGCCGAGTTTGAGGTTGAAGGGAATACGCTCTCTGGGCGCCAGCTTGACCCGGGTAGAGGTGAAGATGGCAAAACACATCACGAAGAAAATGACGATATATGTTCTGCTGTAGCCCATTAAGTCACGGAGGAAAATGCCAACGGTGGGGCCTATGGCCTGAGCCACCACCTGAGCACAGGCATAATAGCCCATGCCGGTGGTAAATTTGTCCTTGGGCAGGGTGTCGGAAACTATGGTCAGGCAACAGGCACTGCCGAAGGCATTTCCCACGCCCTGAAGCAAACGGAATGCCATGAGCACAGCAATTGGCTTGACTCCCACGAAATCGGCAATAAGCTGAGCATTGCTGAAGCCCAGATAGGCGGTGGCCATAAAGCCCATAGCCATTGCCACAAGCTTTTTGCGGTTATAGGCATTCATAGCGGGGCCGGAGATAAAGCGAAAGATCAGCGCTGTGACAGCGAACATGCTCATCAGCTGGCCTATCTGGTCCGCCGGTGCGCCAAAGGAATTGGCATAAACGGAAAGCAGGGTGTTACTCATCTGCTGTCCCATGCTCAGAGCCATATTGGTGAAAAAGATGCTTAAAAACATCCCGTTCCAAATGGTCTTGGGTGGCTCCCAGCTTCCGGCTGCCCCGGCAAGGACCTCCGGCGTGGTTTTATTGTTGTTCATTTCTCTCACCCGCCCTCACAGTCTTGTGTCGGGCAAGCCGCAGAAGGGATCTACGGGACTGATGCCCTTAAATTCACTGCGGCCCATGAGCTTTTCAATGGTAAGTCGGATGGTGGTACGGGTGGCAGTATAGGCGTTTATATATGTGCGTATCATGGGCACATCCTGCAGGTGATAGGGATTCGCAAGAGACACAAAAATGCTGGTCTCCTCATTTATGAAGCGGGGAATATCCAAAGCGTGCTTGGGGCACCAGTTGATGCGCACCGTGGTCTGGTTGCTGGCCTGCTCATAATTTGCCATGTAGAGGGTCAGCCTGCTTTTATCCAGCTTAGCGCTGCCGTGGAGATCGTCGGCAAAAGGCTCGTAGCACTCCACTTTGAAGCCCTCAGTTTCCAATATTTCTTTCGTTATGGCCTTTACGGAGCCATCAAGGATGTCATCCTTGCCAAGAGTAATAAGCCGTACAGTGGGGAATTTTTCGGGGCTTATGGGCAGTGCCTCCGGCTCACGGCTCTTCACAAGGGTGATTGCCTTGTCGGCGCACTCCTCATGCCATTTGGCGGCGGCGACCTCCTCCTCAAGAGGTTTTTCAAAGCAAACCTTTACCTTCAGAGCCAGTATTCTGGTGACAGCCTCGTCAAGGCGCTCTCTGCTTAGCCTGCCATCAGCTATAGCTTCCAGAATATATCCGTAATCCTCCTCAAAGTCCGTGTTGAACACAAGCATATCACAGCCCGCCATAATGGCGGCAGGCACAGCCTCGCGGCGGGGCTTATGCATACAGAAGCCGCCCATGATGGTGGCATCGGAGGTGATAAGTCCGTTGAAGCCCAGGATTCCTCTAAGCACCTTTTTAAGCAACGTGGGATTCATAGAGGCGGGTGCCATGGCCTCGGCATCGCTTATGGAACCATCTGCATCCCTTGCCACATGGGGCTGGGCTATGTGGCCCACCATAACACTCATAAGGTCATTTTTTATGAGGTTTTCATAGACCTTGCCGTAGGTATCGTACCACTTGTCGGCTGAGATGGTATTATAGGTCACATGGAGATGGTGATCTCTGTGGTCCACTCCATCGCCGGGGAAGTGCTTGGCGCAGGCGGCAACTCCCCTGCTCTGTACGGCAGACACATACTTCTCCGTGAAGCGCACCACCTTGTCCGTATCACTGCCGAAGCTGCGGACATTGGTGATAGGATTCATGTAGTTCATATCCAGATCGCAGACGGGGGAATAGGTCCAGTTTATGCCGCATTTTCTGCCTTCAACGGCACAGACAGCGCCGAAGTGCTCAACGACCTTCTCATCGCTGCTGGCAGCGGAAAGCATGGGCCAGCCGAAGAGAGTTCCGTCACTCATACCGCCGGAGCCGCCCTCTTCGAGATTCGCCGCCTTCAAAAGGGGTATTTTTGCTACCTCGTCAAGGGGCGCGAAGTCTGCTTTTATACCCTCGCAATCCTTTACGGGACGGAATAGTATACTGCCCACCTTGCCCTTTGCAACCATGTCTTTCAGGGTTTCGGGTGAATAGTCGCCCCCCATGACGCAGAAAAGCTGTCCTGCTTTTTCCTCATCGCTGAGGGAAACAAGGCTTTCTCTCACCCAAGCAAGCTGTTCGTCGCTGAGATAAAAGGGTTTTTCTTTCAAATATGTCATAGTCTCTCCTTATATCATGCAAAGGGGGCTGCCTATCTCTTTGAGATGCTCCTGATATTCATTGGTACCGTATAGGGCATCACGGAAGTTAATAAGCTCTATTTTATTTTCAATAATCCAGTTTTTCAGTCTGTCGTCGCACAGCGCCGCAACATCCTGACAGCGGGCCACTGTAAACTGTCGGGCTCTGGGACGGTTCATGCGTTCACCCAGACGGTAGACAAAATAGTCCACATAGCCGGGATGCCAGGACTGCTCCACTATAGTGTCATCACTCAGCTGAAGTATACCGGCGCGGTCCTCGGTGTAGTAGAGCACCGGGTCATAGTTATTTTCAATATCTGAGATGGAATCGGTGAGAAGGTCAATATAGGCAAGGCCGCCGTCAAGAACCAGAATGTTCTTTTCCTTCCACTCTGGGGCAGCCTCACCGGCATGCATTCCCTTGGGATTATAGAGGAAAGCCCATTCCTCTCCTCTCTCACGGCCCGCCATAATACGCTCAGCATTTCTGGGGTCGCTGGCAAGGCGGCTGGCAAAGCGTATGGGTATATTCTTGTCCACCTGCACCTTTTCCATGGCCTTGGCCCAAATGCCATTACCGGGGATGTTGGCGCCGGTGTCGGGGTAGCGACCCAACACCTCTCTGCAAAGTTCAAGCTGGGCGCTGAGTTCAGCCACGGCCTCGTCAAAGCTGATGTCCTCTGCCTGACGCAGATCCTCCCGGAAGCGTCCGTCAAACTCTCCGCCGTGTTCCACAAGAGAGGGCACCTTGTCGGCCCCCAGCACGGGGGAGCACCACATATGGGCATGCCAGCCCACACTTATCCAGGGATAATCCCTCAGTCTTTTGAGCGCATCCACAGCACCGGGAGCGTCCAGCATAACGTCAGCGGCGGTGGCTACTCCCTTGTCAAAGGTTTCAAAAGTGCCGATATTACATACATCGGTAAACCCGACATCGTCGGCGCGGATTATCATTTTCATATCTAGCTTCTGCCTTTCTCAATGTTTGTTCGGTTTAAAATTACGCCTGCGCTCTTCACTTCTGCATCTGACCTCGGCCTTGTCATAGTCGAGAGGCTTTGCTCTCAGCTGTCTTATAAATGCATCGGCAAGCTCCACCCATTTCCCCATTGGTTCTCCTCTGCCGAGAGCATAGGCATGGCCGCCGCAGCCGAAGAGATGAACCTCATGGGCGATTCCGCTGGCTGCCAAAGCCTGAGAATACTCTATGCTTTCCCTGACAGGTACCATGGGGTCTGTGATACTGTGGAACAGGAATGTGGGCGGTGTCTGTGCTCCAATAAGTTCACTGGCCATATAGCGGTGAAGTTCCTCTTCGGAGTAATGATCCTTATCTCCGTAGATAGCCTTCATTATGATCTCATCCTGACTGAGCTCAGTTGCCGCATAGCCGAGAACACACACATCAGGTCTCAGTTCCTCTGCCCTGTCCGCTATGCCTTCTCCGATCTCAGGCTTATCCCAAAGGCTGCTGTAGCAAGCGGCAAGATGGCCTCCTGCAGAAAAGCCGATTATCACAAGGGGAATGTTGCCCTTTGTTTTTCTTATGTAGGTCACAGCCGCAGCAACCTCACGCAAAGGCTCCGGAAAGAAAGTATGGAGGTTTACTTCTCCACCCATATTCTCGGGGCTTCCGAATCTTGTGGAATACCGCAGCACATAAGCGCAGTATCCCATGTCCGCAAATCGCTCCGCAACCGGCATACCTTCCGGGGGTGCACACATATTGTAGCCCCCGCCCGGTAAAATCAGCACGGCAATATCACCGTTACCGTCGCCGCAGCAAGTAAGGCTTACGCTTTCATCCGCGGGCCAGATTTTAATCTCATTCATTTCTCTGTTCATACTGTTTTATCAAGCTCGATAATTCTGCCGTCTTTCCCTCTTGCAAAGCGACGGAGAAATTCCCAGCTCAGCTGGGCCATATTTGGCGTTATCATATGGGGCAGATTGTCAAGGCTCACAAAGCGCAGCTGCCATTTTCCATACTTATTCTGAACATCGGCAACATACACTTCGTGCCCCATGGAGTAGCGAACTTCCGTGCGGTCGGCGCAAACTCCGTTTTTGCGTTGGGCGATGTCTGAGCTTTGCAGCGCAGCTTCAACTTCCTCTGCACTCTTCTCCGGGCAGTTGAAGGCCACGAGTCTGCGGCGGTAGGCCTCGATAGCCTGCTTGCGCTCCCTTGTGCCCGGTTGGGTGTGGGGGAACACATTTTCTATCTGGCCGCAGATATTGATAAGGGGCAGCTCGTTTGCCTTGAATATCTCGACCATTTCGTCGGTGACGGGAACGGATTCGTGGGCATAGAGGGGAGATGCAATTCCGTGCCTGTCGTTCAGCGTAGCAATGGCGGCAATGCGGTCAATATGGCGGCAGGCGAAGTCCAGTGCCAGATAGCCGTTGTGGCTTTGTCCGGTGATATACACCCGGCTCCTGTCAATGGGATAAGAATCCATGACATGGTCCATTATCTCCACCAGCAGCTCATTGTCCTCGGGCGACTCCATGGCAAAGAACAATATCATGCACTCCTGCATAGCCACAAGCTCCAGGTGTCCGGAATAAAACTGCAGAGCCGTCAGGGCGTGGAACTCATTGCTGGTGCGAACCTCCTTCATGCAGATAAAAAGAGGCAGCTTTTTATCGCAGCCTATGGGGCTGGCGGTGAGATACCTCTCTCCTTTCATAAAGTGGCCCTCCAGTCTGATACCCTTTTCCTCAAGCTGAGCAAGGAGCCGGGGATCATCCCAGCGGCGGAAGTCATATTCCATTCTCATACCCTCCGCCATAGCCTTGCCCAAGGGAGAATGAATGAGCTTTTGAAGATCAAATTCCGGATTGCGCTTATTCAGCCCACCGCAGATATACTGGTGCCCCACATAGGCCTGCCACTGGTCATCAATATTCAATACACGCAGGCCATAGAAATCCTCTCCCCCGGGAAAGCTGTCCTCAGGCAGACCGCTGAGATCCATATATATGGGCTTCAGGTCCAGTCTCCACAGGGCGGAAACTTCCATAAGGATGTCGGTAAAGATGCCGCTGCCAAAGGGGGCGTTGGTCACCAGATACACAAGCGCAAAGCCACTTTCCGCTGCCTTTGCATTATGCCCGGCATAATAAGCCATTGTGTCCATGGCCCAGTTTTCGTCGGACATATCCACGCTGTGATAGCGCAGTACAACAGGGGTGTCTGCCTTTGCCTCCTTGGGAATAAGGGCGACCCATGCCATAAAGCCCATACTGGTCACATGGAATTTGAGGCCCATTTCCTCGAGAGCCGCCACTACCTCGGGATAAACCCGAACATTGCTTTTGGCATTGTATTCGCCGTCAGTCCTGCCGCTGTGCAGTCCCAGGGAAGCCTTGGGCCGAACTGCTTCAAACATATATTTGCAGAGCTTATTCACAAGAGGCTGCACCGGGGCCTCACGCCCCTGCCATGTGGCATCATCCCACATATTGATATCTGGATAGATATAGGAAAAAGACATATTGCGCCCCACTTTCTGTATATTCAAGTTAATTATACTTCACCCGCATTTCATATTGCAAGGTTTATTTTCTGATTATGCATAAATATTTTAAAATTAGGAATTGCACTTTTCTTTTGCCTTTAGTATGATATATATGTGAATTTATACGATTGGAGCGTGAAGTCTTTTGAGTAAGACATATTTATACATAAGCGGCTGGAAGGAGCATGGAGGAGCCCCGGGAATAGGCCTTATTTCCTTTGACAAGGCCACCGGCGCCATGACATATATGGGCAAGCAGCATCAGGATCTTTCCTGCAACTGCACCGCTCTGGACAAGGAGAACAACATCCTCTATATCACCAACGAGCTTCACGAAAATCCCGATTTTATCAAGGGAGGCGGCGGTTTGATTTATGCATTTTCGGTAAATACCGAAGACGGCAGTCTCAGCCAGCTCAGCCGGGTCTACGCCTGTGCACCATGTCCCTGCTTCATAGCTCTGGACAAGACAAAAAAGTATCTTCTTTTGGCCAACCACTCCGGCTTCAATGTGGTAACCAAGGCTGTCAAGGGCGAGGACGGTTACTACCACATGGAGCGCATTTTTGACGACTGCTCCGTCTGTCTCTTCCGTCTGAATCCCGATGGCAGTATTGGCCCCATGGTGGATGTGCATAACCACGATGCCTATCCCGTTGAGGGCAGGGCCCTCCACTCCCGCCCCCACACCATTCTCCCCAGCCCCGACGGCAGGTTCTTCGCCTGCTGTGACAAGGGCGACAGCCATATATATTTCTACACCCTTGATTATGAAAACGAGAAGCTGGTAGTCGCCTCAGAGCCTTACGCAGAAAAGGCAGGCAGCGCTCCCCGCTACTGCGCCTTCCATCCCACCAAGCCCTTTTTTTATCACAATCACGAGCGCAGCATGGATGTGGCAGCATTCAGCTATGATGAAGCGGGAGTTCTTTCTCCCATAAATGTTATAAGCTCTCTGGCTCCCGATGTGCCCACAGGAAAAACTCCCGAAACCAGAGAATATCTCCACGGCCGGTATGTGGACCCTCCCGCCGACGGCTTCATGCCTCTTGAGCAGCAGGGCTTCGTTATCCACCCCAGCGGAAAGTGGATATATGACATGCTCAACGGTGCCGATGCTGTAAGCGTCCTCGCCATCGATCAGGACAGCGGCGAGCTGTCATTGGCCCAAACAAAGCCCGTTGACGGGCGCTGGGTGCGGGGCTGCGCCGTGTCTCCCGACGGGCGTTTCCTCATTGTTACCTGCCTCCAGAGCGGCGATGTTTACAGCTATCCCATTGGCGAGGACGGTCTCCTTGGCGACGCTGTCAGCCATGTAGTCTGTCCCGGCGGTTCCTACGCCACCTTCTTTGAGGCATAAAAAACCACCGCCGCAGCTTTTTTCAAGCCGCGGCGGTGTATTTACTCCCCTATCTCTACAGCGTCCCGGGGTGCGGTATTTTCATTTGCTACGGTTTTATACGGCGCATTGGCCTCCAGCCTGTTCAACATAACAGCCACGAGACCGGCCGCAAAATATAAGCCTATGCTGGTAAAATAGCTTGTCCAATCATCGGCGAAGAACAAATACATCACCGCTATCAGAGCGTTGAGCTCCAGAAACACGGCGGCACAGACGCTGCCGTATTTGAGGTTCCGGGAGGAGCTTTTCCAGTCGCCTACCGTCATTTTCCTTGGTGCGGTAAAAATACTCAGCAAACCTCCTAAAGTCCATGCAAGACCGATAATAACGCCAAGCTGACTTATTGCAGAATACCATTTTTTGTTCAGGGACAGATCTCTGGCGGCGGCCATAAAAAAGAGCATGATAGCAAGCACATACAAAGCGCCGTAAAGGACGTGCAGACCAATGCGCTTTTCTTTCGCAAGATCAAGGGTGTAGTACTCCGCCGTATACACCCGTTTGATGACGGTTTTGCCCTTTGAGTTGGTAGTTTCAAACTCGGAATAACCCTCAAAATGGCGGTGGTACATCTTGCTGTGGTAGCCTCTGTCAAGAAGGTCGCTGTCCAGATTCGCTTTGCGTCTTATGCTTTTATTCAGTCTTTTCTTATTCATAGGAAAACCCTTTACCAAATCATTGACTTGCGCCGGGCAAGGCGCTATTATTTAGAAAAAACACGAGGAATGCTTATGAAGAGAAATAAAATCGCTAATATAATTATTATAGCAGCAATTTTCATCGGAGTCACCCTGTATTTTATTATTTCCGGCGGTGACACCATGATTCTGGATTTTGAGGAGAGCACTCTCACCATCCACGGCGTCTCCGATTTCACCGAGACTGTCCAATACAGCGAGATAGAGTCCGCCGAGCTTATGGACATTCCCGAGCTTGGAGTTATGGCAGAAGGCTACACCAAGGGCCAATACAGCTGCGGCACATGGGAAAACGAGCAGTACGGTTCCTATCGCCTGTTCATAACCGACAAGGCCACAAACTGCATAAAACTCAAGCTTACAGACGGAAGAATAATCGTCTTCAACTACATTCAAAGCTACCACACTCAGGAAGTCCACGAGATGCTGCTGGAATTTCTTGATTAAAACTTAATACTTTTATAAGCCCCGGAGATTTAGCTCCGGGGCTTATTTTTTCAGGCGAATCTCTTTTCCAGCCAGTCGGCTGCAAAGTCGAAGAGGTTTTTAACAGTATCGCCGAACTGTCCGGGATACTCCTCGCAGTCCCTTGCGGGGACAAGCATATGTGACGCGCCTTCCACAAAGGCAAGGGTCTTATCCTCGGCGGCGGCATTTTCATAAATGCACTCGGCAGCAAGGAATTCATAACCGCCGGTCATACCCATAATGAGCAGGGGGCTGTGTATTCCCTTCACGTTGCCGGGAGTGCAGCAGAAACTGGAATCCCAGTCAACACCGTAAACATGGGTCTCATCATAGCCGAAGTCATCGGTGGTGCGCACGCAGTTGCTGGCAAGATACTGCTTGACAGTAAGCTGGGCCGTACCCATACCGTAGACACCGGTAAAGGACTTGGCGCCTCTGGGCTTTCTGAGTGAGGGCACAACGCCCACGGAAACAGAGCCGTCTGCGTGGATAAGGGGCCACTCCCCTTTTGTGTGGCTCAGATAGCGAGTATCCTGGGGGAAGAGACGGTTATTGGGAGCCATCTGATTACCGCCGGTGAGAAGCCAGGGCTCATCATCCCTGTATGAGCCCTTACCGGAGTTTATGGCCTCAAGGCGCTCCAGCGCCCCGTCGATAAGGCGGTTATTGCGCTTATGCTGGGCATAAAGATACTTCTTTACGAAGTCTTCATTGTAGCAGGCGCCGCCGTGGGCATATCCGTTGGCCTCGGAGCTGAGGTCATATTCGGGGTCAAGTTCAACACCGTTGCCCTCCTGCTTAACAGCAGGGTCAAGGCTGAGGAGAGTCATGGTGCCGTTGCCCCAGTTGGAGTCTATGATCATAACGCCGTCAGCTGCCGGCAGGGGACCCACATCGCCCATGGGGACGATTTTTTCGCTTCCCCGGAAATACTCTGCACCGTTTTCAGCAGTGGCCTGGTAACAGCTCATAAGAGTTGCGCCGCCGCTGTGTCCAAGGATTACAACATTTTCAACGCCACTCAGACTCTTGAGATACTCAATACACTGTCTGACATCATCAAGCTTTTTATCAAGAGGCATCTGAGCCCGGCTCACATTTGCGCAAAGGGTTGGATAGCCATGGCTTGCCAGGGCCTGTCCGGCAGGGAATGTGAAGTAGTCACCGTCGGAATGCATGCACAGCACCGCAGTGCTTCTGCACTCTGCATCACATTCGGGAGTATACAGAAGACCGTTTATCCACATGCCCACACGGACATAGGCGGATTTAACAGGATAATATATCTGACTCATATTAAATCATCCTTTCCTTTGTCCGTATTAAAGGCCGTTGATTTCCTTGCAGCGGCAGCACTGCACGAAGTGGTTGGGACGTACCTCTTCCAGCACCTGAGGCTCCTCGCACAGCTCGCAGGCATAGGGGCAGCGGGCGGCGAAACGGCAGCCGGGCTTGGGATTGATAGGAGAGGTTATCTCACCCTTCAGCTGAATGCGCTGCATGGGCTTGTGGATGTCCACGCTGGGAATGGCAGAGAGCAGAGCCTTGGTATAAGGGTGCAGAGGCTCATTGAAGAGCTCCTCGGTGGGGGCCTTTTCAACTGCCTGGCCCAGATACATAACAAGAATGTTATTGGCAATATGGCGCACAACACTCAGGTCATGGGTGACAAACATATAGGCCATGCCAAGCTGATCCTGAAGATCCATGAGAAGATTCAAAACCTGAGCCTGAATGGAAACGTCAAGAGCGGAAACGGGCTCATCACAAACTATGAACTCGGGATTCAGTGCAAGGGCGCGGGCGATACCCACACGCTGGCGGCGGCCGCCGTCAAGTTCATGGGGATAGCTCTGGCGCAGACGCTCGTCGATTCCGACGAGTTCCATCAGGCGGTTTGCTTCTGCCTTCATCTCCGCCTTGGACTTGAAGCGTCCGGAATGCTGCAGAGGCTCCATAATAGCGGATTCAACACGAAGTCTGGGATTAAGGCTGGAATAGGGGTCCTGAAAAACTATCTGGAGCTTTTCACGGGCTTCCTTGAGCTTTTTGCCCTTGATATGGGTGATGTCCTCGCCATTGAGAAGCACCTGTCCGTCGGTTGCTTCAAGAAGGCGGATTATGGTGCGTCCAAGAGTGGACTTTCCGCAGCCGGACTCGCCCACGACGCCGAGAGTTTCTCCACGCTCTATGGTGAAGGAAACGTCGTCAACGGCATGGTTCTGGCCGGCGGGAACGCGGAAATATTTTTTGAGGTGCTTTATTTCAAGCAGCGGAGTATCAGCCATATTACTCACCCTCCTTGATACATCTTACAAAGTGGCCGGGAGTGATCTCACGGTTGGGGATGCTGGAAAGCACTCCGACATTTACCTGCTCTTCGGTTGGGATGCACTTACAGGCCTCCGTTGCATAGGGGCAGCGGGGCCAGAAGGAACAGCCGGAGGGCAGATTGGTAGGATCGGGAGGCAGACCCACAATGGAGTGAAGCCTCTTCTCGCCCACCGCCATGCTGGGCAGAGAGCCGAACAGGCCCTTGGTATAGGGATGGGTAGGATGGTCAAAAAGGTCCTCCTTGCTGCCGGACTCTACCACCTGACCGGCATAGATGACCGCAACACTGTCACAGGTTTCGGCCACAACGCCCAGATCGTGGGTGATGAGTATCATGGAGGTGCCCAGCTTATCTCTCAGGTCGCGGATCATATCCAGCACCTGAGCCTGAATGGTAACATCAAGGGCGGTGGTAGGCTCGTCTGCCAGCAGCAACTCAGGGTCGCAGGCCAGAGCCATTGCTATGACCACGCGCTGCTTCATGCCACCGGAAAACTGATGGGGATACTCTATGTAGCGCTCGCGGGGGATGCCCACCATTTCCAGCATATCGCCGGCCTTGGTCATGGCCTCTTTTTTGTCCTTTGTATTGTGGAGAAGCAGAACTTCCGCGATCTGGTCACCAACGGTCATAAGGGGGTTCAGGGCGGTCATGGGGTCCTGGAAAATCATTGCGATCTTGCTGCCTCTGATGGAGTACATCTCATCCTCGGATTTTTCCAGCAGGTTTTCTCCGTCCAGCCAAACCTCGCCGCCACGGATATAGGCAGCAACATCGGGCAGGATGCGCATAATGGATTTTGCAATGGTGGTCTTTCCTGCACCGGTCTCGCCCACCAGACCCAGAGTCTTGCCCTTTTCCAGCTTCAGACTGACGCCGTTTACAGCGTGAACAACCTGGCGGTTTTGAGTGTATTCCACTACGAGGTCATTGATTTCAAGAAAATTCTTCATTTTCTTACCTCCTTAACCGCGAAGCTTGGGGTCGAGAGCATCTCTCAGACCGTCACCCAGCAGGTTGATGGCGAAAACGGTAAGGGCAATGGCAATGCCGGGCACCGCGATAAGATGGGGGTCGCTCATAATATAGCCCTTGCCGTCAGCCAACATGGCGCCCCATTCGGGAGAAGGAGGCTGGATACCCAGACCGATGTAGCTGAGGGAAGCAGCCATATTGATGGTGCTGCCCACACTCATGGTGGTGATGACGATGGAGGGCTGTATAACGTTGGGAAGCAAATGCTTGAACATAATGGAGAGCTTGGAGCAGTTGATGGACTCAGCCGCTTCAATATACTCGCGGCTGCGCTCAGAAAGCACCTGGCCACGGGTCATTCGGGCAACACCGGGTATTGAACCTATGGTCAGAGCCAAAACCGTGGCACCGAAGCCGTTGCCCATGGCTGCGGAAACGAGGATGCACAGCAGCATGCCGGGCAAAGCAGACCAGACATCCATAAAGCGCATGATAAGGGTTTCGGTCATTCCGCCGAAGTAGCCGGCAACCAGACCCACGGCTATTCCAAGCAGGGAGCCGATAACAGCGGAAAGCAGACCCATAAGCAGTGAGTACTGGCCGCCATAGAGAAGACGGGTAAGCATATCACGGCCAAGGGTATCACAGCCAAGCCAGTGCTCAGCGGAGGGGCCGGCGCGCATCAGAGTGGCATCGCGCCAGTTGATGTCATAGGGACTGAGATAGGGGCCGATCACACAGGCAAGGATAATGAAGAGCATGAGGAACAGGCCCAGCTTGGCGCTGCCGCTTTTGATAAGTCTTCTGCAAAACTCAAGGAGCATGGAGGACTTTCTTGCGGTCTCTACAGTTTCAAGCTTTTCTGTTTTCATTTTGTTCATCAGAGCCATCATCTCATCCTCCTTCCGCTGGCATACTGAGCCTTGATTCTGGGATCCAGGAATGCATAGCACAGATCCATGATCAACATGGCCACACCGGTAAAGCCGGCAAAGAATATGACGCAGCCACATACCACCGGCCTGTCACGCTGGTTAACGCCGGAGAGCATATACTGACCAATGCCGGGAATGGAGAACACCTGCTCCAAAACCGCAGAGCCAACAACGATGTGGGCAAGTCCGCCGCCCACGCCGGTGATGATGGGCATCATGGCATTGGGGAGCATGTGTTTCCGGACAACCACCTTTTCCTTCTGGCCCTTTGCACGGGCGGTGGTGATGTAGTCTGCACGGATAACCTCAAGCATGGCGCTGCGGCTCTGACGGGCATTGATAGCAATACCGCCCAGAGCGCCGCAGACCACCGGCATTATGTAGCAGGTCCAACTGCTTATTCCGCTTGGCGGCAGCCAGCGCAGCTCCTGTGCAAACAGCAGTATGCACATCAGCGCCACCCAGAAGCCGGGAGCGGATACAAATACCATCGCAAGCACCATGGTGAGGGAATCCTGCCACTTGCCCTCATGGGTGGCGGCAAAGATACCCAGAACTGTGCCCACGACAACGTTAAGTATCATTCCGAAGCCGCCGATTATAAGGGTACGGGGCAATCTGCTGCCCAGCTCGCTCATAACCTCCACACGGTATCTCCAGGAGTTGCCGAAGTCAAAGCGCAGGAAAACGTTGAAAAGATAATCAAAAAGCTGAATGATGTATGGCCTGTCAGTGCCCAGCTCGGCCCGCTTGGCGGCAAGAACTTCCTCGGAAGCCTCAACGCCAAGGAGCAGTTCGGCGGGGTCACCGGGGACCAGATACATCAGGGTGAAAACGACAACTGCGGCGGCTATCAGAATGACGATAAGCCACAGTATGCGTTTGATAACATATCTGCCCATAGATTTCTCCTTATCCGAAAGACGCCCGGGTTTTAGGCCCGGGCGTCAGTGCTGTTTGTCCCGATTTTATATGTTGGGATGGATTAATTTACTTGCTTGCGGGTTCGGGAGCGATGACGCCCTTGCCGCTGATGACCCAGACGGAGGTACCGTCGGAGTTCCACATATCGCCAAGGCGCTTCATCTCTTCGTCAGTCTCCTCGGGGCAGCTTACATTGATGACAGCCTTGTCCTTGGTGAAGGTGCAGTGATAAACCAGCAGTCCATCGGCAGTGCCCAGATTGGGATTTTCTACAACGATGATGCACTCACCGGCCTCAAGGCCCTCGGGAGTGGGATCGCCGTTCTTGATAAGTACGTGCCAGGGGAAGGTGCCGAAGGGGGTCTCTTCCATGTAGTCGAAGCGGTCAAAGCCCATGTTGGCCAGAGCGCCCAGGATGCCGGGCTCTTCAGGCTCTGCGGGTGCTTCAGGCTCAGCTGCAGGAGCATCGCTTGCGGGCTCGGGTGCAATTACACCCTTGCCGCTGATGGTCCATACGGAAGTGCCGTCAGCATTCCACATGTTGCCAAGGCGCTTCATCTCTTCGTCAGTTTCATCGGGGCAGCTTACATTGATGGTAGCCTTGTCCTTGGTGAAGGTGCAGTGGTAAACAAGAAGACCGTCAGCGGTGCCCATGTTGGGATTCTCTACAACGATGATGCACTCGCCGGCTTCAAGGCCCTCGGGAGTGGGATCGCCGTTCTTGATGAGTACGTGCCAGGGGAAGACGCCGTAGGGAGTCTCTTCCATATAGTCGAAGCGGTCAAAGCCCATGCCTGCCAGACCCTTCAGAATGCCGGGCTCGGGCTTGCTGGGGATGCTGCCGTCGTTAACGCCGGCCTTGTAGGCATCCATGTCGGCCACATTGTCGGAAGCGATGTTACCGGGTCCGAAGATGGTCCAGTTGGAGGAACCGTCAGCGTTGAACACGCTGCCCAGTCTGGGCTGGTCGGCCTCGGTCTCTTCGGGAACAGAAGCGGAAATATTTGCCTTTTCCTTGCTGTAGGTGCAGTGGTATACAAGGAGACCGTCCTCGGTGCCACCTGCCTCGTTGACGGAGACAAGGATGCATTCGCCGGTTTCAACCTCGCCCTCAGTCTCGGGCTTGATCATGACGTACCACTCAATCCAGCCTTCCTCGGTCTCTTCGTAGTACTTGAAAGCCTCGAAGCCCATGTTGCCGGTGAGAGCATTGACAATGCCGGGCACCTCATCCTCGGCGGGAGCTTCTTCCTTGCCGCCTTCGGGAGCCTCGTAGCCAACAGGAGTAACGGTGCCGTCACCGTTGACCACCCAGCTGGTGGCAGGAGCGTCAACATTTGCCCAGCCGCTGTTCAGAAGACGGTCCATGGGACCCTGAACGCCGGCTTCGGGAGCTTCGCAGATAACAACGCCGTCAACATAGGCGTAGCTGCCTTCCATCCAAACGTCCTCACCGTACATATTGTGCTGGTCGATGCGGTAAGTGCCGTCTTCATTGAAAGTAACCTTGTATTCGCAGCTGCCGGAGCCTTCGCCAACTACCTCGGAGAAGGTGTAGCTGCCTACGATAGCGGAAGCATCGCCGCCGATGGCGAGAGGAATGCCGCCGCCTGCGGGATCCTTATTCTCAGTCTGGCCCACATAGGTGGATGCGGGAAGGGTATCATAGCCCTCGCGGTAGTAGATGCCGGAGATGGTGTCCGCACGGTAGATGCGGGCGGATACAGAGTAAGCAACGGGGTAAATGTAGGCCTGCTCGAAGACGTAATCGATAACAGCCTTCATATTTTCGGTGGTATGGGTGGCGTCCGCAGTTGCCACGTCATAGAGTTCAAAGAGAGCATCGTCGTTATGGAAAATGAGGGAGCCGGTATCGCCATCGCTTCTGGGGTTGCCCAGATCAGCCAGAGCCAGCTTCCAGGAGGATGCCAGATCCTTGCCTCCCATGGGGTTGAAGAACAGAAGATCCCAGTTGGAGGAGTTCATGGTGTCAGTCTGGAAGGTTGCGGGGTCGACAGCCTTCATCTCAACATTAATGCCCAGAGCAGCCAGCTGGCTGACGATCATCTGAACAGCGTTCTTGTCGGACTCGGCAGACTTGCAGATAACGGTGATCATGGGGCTGCCGTTTGCTGCGTAGTCGGACTTGGCAAGGTAATCCTTAGCCAGTTCAAGGTCAAAGGTGTTGCAGTAGCTGGGATCGGCTTCCCATGCAGGATCATAATCCTTGAAATAGGGAGTGCCGTAGGTGTACATGGCAGTATATGAGCCGGGCATTGCTTCAGCAATGGAGTCGGAGTCCAGAGCGTAAGCAACAGCCAAACGGAGATTCTGGTCCTGAGCGAAGGGGCTTGCAGGGTCCATGTTGAAGCCCATGAAGCTATAGTCGGAAGCATAGCTGACATCAACAACGAACTCAGGGTTGCCCTCGAATTTATCCAGAGAGAGGTAACGGATGTAGTCGCAGTAGTCAATGTTGCCCATCTCAAGCTCGATCTCAGCGGTGGAGGATTCCTGAATGATTCTGTAGGTGAGCTTTTCAACAGTGGCATTGTGGAGAGCCAGACGCATGGAAACATCCTCAGCGGTGTTGGCTGCCCAGTAATTTTCGTTGGCCTTCAGCACCATCTCAGAACCGGTAATGAAGCTGTCAACAACATAGTTGCCGGTGCCGATGGGAGCGGTTGCAAAGGTGACTTCGTCAAAAGCGTCCTTGTCAAAGATGAAGGTGCGGACAAAGGGGAACTCGATATCGGAGGTGGAGGTGGGAGTCTCGGTCCAGGTGTACTCAACGGTGTACTCGTCCACCACAGCAACGCTTTCGAAAATATCGTAGTTCAGGTCTTCGCCTGCGGTGCGCAGCCATTCAACGGAGGCAACAACGTCCTCTGCGGTGATATGGTTTCCGGCGGAGTCATAAATGGTCTCGAAAAGATGTACCTGCCAGTGGGTGGAGTCGACGACTTCATAGCTCTTGGCAAGGTCGGGTACGAGCTCCAGATTTTCGTTAAAATCGAAGAGGGACTCATAAATATTCCAGTAGAATGCAGCCTTGGGGTTGCCGTTGCCGTTGGTGGGCAGCAGATTCTGGATCTCGGAGCTGACAGCAACGGTGACATTGGAGAATCTTCCGTTCTCAAGCAGGGTCTTGTCTCCGGATCCGGAATTGGTGGTGCCGCAGGCAGCGAGGGAGAACAGCATTGCAGCTACCAGCAGTATTGCGAACAGCTTTTTCATTTTTGTTTCTTCCTTTCTGACTAATTGTGTTTACTTCACATGCACAAATGTCCTAAAAAAGTGTATTATTCCACACCTCTTTATGCTCATAATACACGACCCGATTGTTGACAAGCAATCCGTTTTTCGCTATTATTTATTCATAAACGGAAATTTACTCCCGGAGGTGAGCCATGACCATAGAGCAAATGCGCGAGTTTGTCATACTGGCTGAGGAACGCAACTACCTTGTGGCGGCGGATATGCTATATTCCACCCAGACCACCCTCTCCCGCCATATCATGGCCATGGAAAAGGAGCTGGGTTTCCCTCTTTTCAACCGCTCCACAAAAAGGATAGAGCTGACCCAGGATGGCAGCCGTTTCCTTGTTTACGCCCGAAGAGCCATGAAGCTGCAGGATGACTATCTTGCCGAAATTGAATGGGCCAAGCGCAGCATGTCCGAAGCCCTTACTGTAGGCTATAACGCCCTTGTTACATTTTATCATTTTACGGAAAAGCTCACAAGCTTCATGATGGATATGCCAAAAATACCCATCAAGATAGTGGAGGACGAAACTGAGCTGCTAATTAAGGCCGTGCTCAACGGCAGCTGCGACATTGCCTTCATACAGGAGGATCCCTTCCACCCAGTGGAGGGTCTGGACAAGCTGTATATCGCTTCCGACACTCTGGTGGCCGTTCTCCCTGCCGGACACAGGCTAAGCGGCTGTGAAAGTCTGCAGCTATCCCAGCTCCAGCACGAAAAATTCGCTATTGGCTTCGAGGACAAAACTCCTTCCAGCGTCTTTGTCGAGGCCTGCCGCCATGCAGGCTTTGAGCCCCACATAGGACGAAACGGTCTCGTGGGGCCGGCCCTGTTCAGCTGGATAGGTAGCTCCGGCTGCGTTGGGCTTGAGTGGCTCAGCCCCGCCCTGAATCACCAGAATGAGCGCACGGCCATCATAAATGTCAAGCCCACCATACGCTCCTATACCACCGTTATTTACAAATCCAGGCGTCTTTCCGATACCGGCCGCCAGCTTATTGAGTATTTCAGCTCCGAATCCCAAGCCCGGAGGGACGAAAAATGAAATTTGATTATTTGAGAGAATTCGTCTCTGCCGCCCAGTCAAACGAAATGCAGCAGAGCGCCAGAGAACTGGGCATATCCCCCTCTGTGCTTTCAAAACATATAAAATCTCTGGAACAGGAGCTGGGCGTTCCTCTTTTCACCCGCTCCAGAAAAACCGAGCTCAGCCCTTACGGGAAAATACTTTTTCCCTATGCAATGGAGCTCGTTAAGCTGCAGGAGGAATATCTCCAGGATTTCTCCACGAACTCCGCTATTGAAGCGCCAAAGCTTGTGGTAGGCCTCTCCCCCATCCAGTTCCGCGAACGTTCGGGACAGCTCATAGAGAAATTTATGCTCAGTCATCCTAAGGATGTCCAGATGCGCGAGGCGGATAATTCCAGCCTCTGCAAAATGGTGGAGAACGGCTCTCTTGATATGGCTTTCGTCAGGACCCAGCCCACATTGGAGAGAAGCTCAGAGCTTATCTACATGCCCTTTTGCTCTGACCACATGGTTGCCTTTCTGCCCCCAGAGCACCGTCTGGCCCACGCGCCAAGCATAGGCATAGAGGATTTGAAAAACGAGCATATTCTGCTCCGGTCCGACAAATCCACCATCTACAGGGTATATACCGCTGCCTGTGCCCAACTGGAAATCAAGCCAAATATAAGCTTTGCCAGCACATTTATAATTTACGATATGGTCCGCCGGGGTGAGGGCGTGACATTGTATCTTGCACCCCCTGCGGATACAAAACGCAGCCAGCAGCAGTTGGCCATAGTTCCCATACGCCCTGGGATCACCAGCTATGTTGATATAGTCTTTCGGCCAAGGCATCTGCCCCAGCTGGGACTGGAGCTGTTGCACTACGCCCAAAACTCCGCGGCTGAATGGTACCGCGCCCCCGACTCCGAAGCCGGAGAAAAAGTCAAGGTATAATAAGAACGGATGTGCCCTCACGGGGCGCATCCGTTCTTATTATACCTTATATCCTATATCCCGGGAGGATAGGGGGAACAAGGCTCCATATCCGCCCATTTTTTTGTGTATTCAAGGCTGACACCTCTAAATACCACCTTGCCGTCCACGTGGTAGCGGTGGCCGTCCGGTGCCAAGGCTGCACGGCAGGCACAGATGGCGTCCTCCAGAACCGATGCGGGCATTCCACGGTAATCGGTATAGGAGATATGACCGGGATAGAGTCGGTCAAGACCGGGCGCCATGCGCTTCAGGTTCATCAAACCCGTCAGCATATCCGAAACCGCGTTATTTGCCTTAAGCTCCCTTCCACAGGCATCACCCACAAAGGCTATACCGCTTTGTCTGTCATAGAAGCTGCAGCTGCCGGCCGTATGGCCCGGTGTTCTCACACAGACTACCACTCTTCCGCCCAGGTCAAACTCGTCGCCCGTGTAAAGAGGCAGGCACTCAGGCAGAAAATCCTCGCCCTCATAGGCAGGGGCAATAAAATCCGGAGAAAGCGCCTCGTCCCTTACGGCATTTTGAACCGTGTCGGCGCAGAACACCTTTTCAAAGCATCCCGCTCCCCCGGCGTGATGGCTGTGGCCATGGGTGAGCACAACCTGATAGGGTCTCCCCTCAAAGAGCCTTGCCGCCAGAGCCTTTATATTCATTCTGCCGCAGCCCGTGTCTATCAGCAAGCCGGAGCGCTCACCCAGCAGCGCATAGCAACAGTCAAGGCCATATTCCTGAACAAGCCAGGTTTTTCTGTCTATCTCAACAACAACAGGGGTGCGTATGGGCATCAGGCCCCCTCCTTTCTCAGTTTCTCGGGATTATATGTGACAGTGACCGCTCCGCAGATATAACTGGCCACCATAGGCTTATCTGCCCACTGGGAGCGGAAGGACACATTGGGCTGCGCTCTGTCCGCCAGTATATCTTCCATGGCACGGATGCAGTCATCAAGAGTGCTCAGAGGCATAGAGATATGAGTAACGCCCGAGGCATAGGCCAGATGGCCGTTGAAATTACGGTCAAACTCATGCTCAAAGCTTTTCAGCCTGAGAAGGCCCTTCAAGGCGGTCTCCACGTGGCAGTCAGTAACGCGCAGACTTACATTGCAAGCATCTCCGGAAAACAGTATACGGCTGACCGGGTCAATAATGCAGCAGCTTCCTGCCGAGTGACCCGGGGTGTGAACACAGTGGAGCACACGGTCGCCAAGATCAAATTCCATGCCGTCTTCCAGAGGCAATATCTCAGGCAAACGCTTCCACTCTCTGAACTGTTCCGGTGAATAGCTCCATACATCCGCATCGCCCTCCTGGCCTCGCATACGCTCACCGGAGGCTATTCTGGGTGCCAGTTCCACGGCTTTGGCCTTATCCCAGTCATCAGGATGGAGATACACACGGTCGAACTGATCCCAGGATCCGATGTGGTCAAGGTGTCCGTGTGTCAGCACAACCTCATAGGACAGCGCAGTAATATCTTCAATTATGCTCTTCATATCGCAGCAGCCTATGCCCAAGTCAATAACGAGGGCGGACTTGCTGCCCTCCACCACAAAAACGGAGTCCAGACCGTATTCGTTTATAGCATAAACACCTTTTGCCACCTGTACAATTATAGGTTTTGAAATTGGCATACAAAAGCTCCTTCTGAACAAATTGGGGATATTTGTCTTATATTGGGCCTGTCATTCGCTCTCAGTCGTCCATAATAATGAGCTCGCCGGTCTCGGTGTTTCTGGCAAAGCGCTTCATAAACGCCCAGCCCAGCTCACCCATGCTGAGTTGAGGCCAATGAGGCGTATTCTGCACGCAAACAAAACGATATACCTCATGACCCGCTCTGTCATTTATACCAACGGTGTAATGGCGATAGCCATAGTGATACTCAACGGCTTCGTAATCGCCGTAAATTCCAACTACCCGGTGTATCTCGTCCTGATGCTCGCTCAGGTAGCCCCTGCAGATCTCCACATCGCGGTGGGGGCAGTCCAGCAGATCCATGCGGAAGTTCACCCGCCTCATGGCAAATTCAACAACATCTTCCCCCTCGGCCGGTTCATACTGCAAAGCCATTCGCCACTTGTGTTCATTGGGGTCGCCGAACACGGCGTCGAACTTACCCTTGCTCAGGTCGTGGATGCGGGTGGGGTCAAGGTCGTCGTTTTTGCCGGGATGTTCAAAAGTATCAGGTCTGCCCCAGGGCTTCTGCTTGGGCGGTCGGCGGGGAGACCAGTGGTTAAGGGGCGCATAGGGAAAAGGCTCCACCTGTCCGCACATCTGCATGAGGGGTACCCGGTATTTGCGGGTATTCTCTATCTCCTCCTGGGTATAGTCCACCTGATAATTATCCCAAGGTCTCCATATATCATTGCCGGTGGTCACAGCAGCGGCAAAGCGCTCCGGATTGCGGAAGTATGCGCCGTGGCTCTGGGCGCCGCCCTGAGAGAAGCCGGAAAGATACACTCTCCCTCTGTCCAGCGGGTACATCTCCGCCACACGCTCTATTATCTGCTCCAGCTTCTCCGGGCTTGTATTCTGAGGCACGGCGAGCATGAAGCCCTCTTTCGCAGCAATATCCGTAAAGCCGGTCATATTTTCCTCAGCTTCAATGCTGTTGCCGCCGCCATGGAGCCAAAACACCAGGGGATAGCTTCTGCCGGGCTCCATATCCAGGGGAGTCAGCAGAGTCCAGCGCTCATAGTAATCCTCCCAGTCGAAATACTCTTTTTTCAATCCTACGGAAGCATAGTAACGTATGGCCTCATCGTGGTCATACTCAATGCGGCTTCTTATCTGCAGTCGTCTGGCAGTTTCCCTGCCGTATTCGGAGTCAATAAAGCCTTCAACATCCATACAGCCGTTATTGACAGTGTAAAGATAGCCGTGAAAATCCCGGAGCGTGGGTTCCAGCCAGCAGGAATCTCTCATAACATACACCTCTTAAGTATAATTATGAGTTTATTATATTTTCTTGACAGCCTTAATTCAAACACAAAAACTTACAATGAGTTATGCAATATTGGAATTTAACAGCAGTTTTTCGTTGCACTATCATTTACGCCGAACATTCTGAACAAACGAGCCTGCAGCCACTGGAAGTCGTCCTCCAATGCGAGGTATAAGACTGTCGCAGGATGGACATCATAATTCCAGAGCTTTTGGCCTGTGCTGACATGGTAGGCCAGTTGAGCCACAAGAAAGGATTTTCCAATTTTAGGCGCACCGGCCAGAATATATGCGCCGCTGTTAAGCAGGCCGTCAATGATAGCCGGTCTCCCGGTGTAAACCTTCTGATAAAGCTCACGCTTTGAAACCGTGTGCAAATAGTTCGGTTCCTCCATGAGTTTCATTTCTCGCAGTAATTCTTCAAGAGATTTTTCGCAGGAATTGAAATCCTCTGTCATATTTGCTATACTGTTTTCGCTACATAGATTCGACTGCCCTGCATCTGCGCCAACAGATGCAACCGGGGTGGTCGTTTTCTTTTTATCCCCCTGCATTAGAATCCCCCTTCATTCCGTTCATTATTGAAGTTATCATTTGGATGGTGCTCAGCAGCTCGTCATCAACTCCGCCCCCTGCTTCAATGCGTCGAAGCTCGTCCAGAACAGATGCAAATTGCTCTCTGAGTGCCTTATACACTCTCGGATTCCCCTGTTTTGCAGAGCAGGCTGTTAAAATGGAGGCAGGACAGATAACGAAAGAGGAGTATGACCGCTGGCGTTATCGCTATCCCGAGTTCGATGGTTCCCAAATCTGGGCAAAGGTGCCGTCAAAGGAGTTCAGCGATGCGCTGATTAAGAACCTAGAAATAGACAAATAAAAAAGGTCTTACCGATAACAAAAATCGGTAAGACCTTTTTACATATTAAGGATAATCTTCAGCACTCCTGCAAGCCAGTGGTTACCTTCAGGATAAACCAACAAGCCGAAATTTTGGAAGTGCTATCAATCTGCTATCAAAGGGATGAGAAAACTACCCTAAATGACCGTTTTTGGGGCTTTTTTGCAGGGGAAATGGGATTTAGGATAAAATTTTCTTATTCCCACTCTATTGTTCCGATGGGCTTGGGCGTGAGGTCCAGAAGGACGCGGTTGATGCCTTCAACCTCGTGGGTGATGCGGTAGGTTATCTTGTGGAGAATCTCGTAGGGGATTTCCTCAATGGTGGCGCTCATTGCGTCCTTGGTGTTGACGGCGCGGATGATGGCGGGCCAGCCTTCATAGCGGCTCTCGTCCTTGACGCCGACGCTCTTGATATCGGGAACGGCGATGAAATACTGCCATACCTTTTCGCTGAGACCGCAGATTTCGAACTCCTCACGGAGGATAGCATCAGCTTCTCTGAGGGCGTGGAGACGGTCACGGGTGATTGCGCCAAGGCAGCGTACGCCAAGACCGGGGCCGGGGAAGGGCTGACGGTAAACCATGGCGTGGGGCAGACCGAGAGCCTCGCCCACAACGCGGACTTCGTCCTTGAAAAGCAGCTTGAGGGGCTCAACCAGTTCAAACTGCAGATCCTCGGGCAGACCGCCCACATTATGATGGGACTTAACGGCCTTCTTACCCTCGGCAGCCTTTATGGACTCCAGAATGTCGGGATAAATGGTACCCTGAGCCAGGAAGGAAATGCCCTCCAGCTTGCGGGCTTCCTCCGCAAACACAGTAATAAACTCCTTACCGATTATCTTGCGCTTGCTCTCGGGATCGGAAACACCTGCCAACAGGCCAAGGAAATGGTCGGTTGCATCTACATAAATCAGGTTGGCATCAAGACCTTCTCTGAAGGTTTTGATAACGCTTTCAGACTCGTTCTTGCGCATAAGACCGTGGTTGACGTGAACGCAGACAAGCTGCTTGCCGATGGCCTTGATAAGCAGCGCGGCAACGACGGAAGAATCAACACCGCCGCTGAGAGCCAGAAGAACCTTTTTATCGCCCACCTGCTGGCGGACGGCGGCTACCTGCTCTTCAATAAAAGCCTCAGCCAGAGCGGGAGTAGTAATGCGCTCCATGCTTTCGGGACGTAGATTAGACATATATTTATCCCTCCAAATTAGATTTGTTTCAACAAAAGTAAATTATACAACCATTGTTTTTCTATGACAATATTTTTTTCAGAAAAATTTTAGTTTCCGTAAATGACGGGAGGCACCAGCTTGTGGGTGGAACGGGAATGATATCGGTCAATTATGGCTTTGTCCTTCTCATCCGCCTTGCCGGTAAGGAGATATTCATCGATTGCCTTGTAGGTGACACCCATCTCCTGCTCATCGGTCTGCCCCTCGAAAAGACCTGCGGAGGGTGCTTTCTCTATGATAGAGCGGGGAGCGTCCAGATACTCAAGGAACTCATAAACCTCGGTGACGGTCAGGTCGGCAATGGGGTCAAAGTCAAAGGCTCCGTCTCCCCATTTGGTGAAGTAACCCATATAGCGCTCGCTGCGGTTTCCGGTGCCCGCTACGAGGAGATTTTCGCTGCCGCCAATGGAATAGAGGGTTGTCATACGAAGGCGGGGAGCAATGTTCGCAGTGGATGCGGGGGTCATCTCGGTAACAGTGGCAAGAGCGGCAAGCTCCGCCTCCCGAACGGCGGTGAGGTCCACAACCCGGGTCTCGATGCCGTATTTTTCCGCAACAGCTAAGCCGTCCTCATAGTCGGAGCCAAAGTTGCGTTTGCTGGCGCAGGGCATAATAATGCCCACGGTGTTTTCGCAGGCGGCCTTGCAGAGTATGCCCACAAGGGCGCAGTCCTTGCCGCCGCTGTTGCCGAAGATAATACCGTTGGTGTGGCTTTGCTCAACAAGACCGCGGATAAACTCCACGCGTTTTTCAAATTCCTTCTTATAATCTCTCATAGTCTCGCCCCTATGCTCAAATTTTCACCCATATATTATAACTCAAAACGGAACATATTGGAACAGAAAAATTGATTTTTCCACGCCAATAATGATATAATATCCCCAAAGAAAAAGGAGGACGGGAATATGAAAAAAGTTGTTGCCATCTATGGAAGTCATAGAAAAGGCGGAAACTCCGCCCATCTCACCGATGTTCTCCTCGGCGCTCTTCCCGAGGATGTTGAAGTCAAAAAATTCTATCTTGCCGACATGGAGATAAACCACTGCAAGGGCTGCTTTGTATGCCGCCGCAACGGCAATATCTGCGTACATAAGGATGATTTTCTCACCCTTCTCGATGCCATAGCTGAGGCGGACAAGCTTATCATTTCCATACCCATATTTTTCGGCACCGCCTGCAGCACTGTCACGGGCTTCATCCACAGAGGCTACATTCTTCTTGCAGGTGAAAACGGGCAGTACACCCTCCGCATCCCCAAAAAGGACACCGTTGCCATCTATTCTCAGGGCTCTCCCTTCCCCGAGGAATTCAGAAAAGGCATGGAGCTTACAAACTTTGCCCTCGGCGCTATGGGCTTGAAAGTCAAAGAAACCATAGTCTGCACCCTCTCAAATGAGATCGGCGCAGCGGCACAGCGGAGTGAGCTTCTCGATAAAGCCGCGAACGCGGGCAAGACTCTGTTTGAGTGATATAGGCACATTCCTCTTTTGTCGCCGCATCCCCTCCGTCTGCCATTCGGCATCCACCTCCTCTTGAGCGCAAGGGGAGGCTTTTTATTTTGATACAAAAACCTGTTATACAAAAATACGAAAAATTTTAGAAATTATTTATTTTCCGTTAATGTCTGGATCTGAATCCATAGTATATAGGTGAAACGGAAAGAGGTGACAGTCTATGACAGACACAGAGATCATCGCCCTGTTTTTTGAGCGCTCAGAACAGGCGATCGATGAGCTTGACAAAAGCCACGGCAATGCTGTGGCAAAAGTGGCATGGAATATTCTTGGCAACGAGCAGGATGCCGAGGAATGCGTAAGCGATACATATTTCGGAACATGGAATGCCATCCCGCCTCATCGGCCGTCACCGCTGCGGACATTTGTCTGCAAGATCGCGCGCAATCTTGCAACGGCGAAGTATCACAGCAACACTGCAAAAAAGCGGAACAGCCGGTATGATCTGGTGCTTGATGAACTTGAAGAATATCTCTCCGACAACAGCAGCGTGGAAAAAGCATACGAGGCGAGTGAACTTGCAGCTGCGATCAACGGCTTTATCTCCACCTTGAATTATTCCGACAGATTTATCTTTACCCGTCGTTACTGGTATTCAGATTCGGTTCAGGACATTGCCAAAATGGCGAATTCAACCGCCAACAGTGTGACTGTCCGCCTTTTCCGTATCAGAGAAAAACTAAGACTCTATCTTGAAAAGGAGGGATTTCTTGTATGAACAGGGAAACGATCACCTTGATGCTGAATGGACTGGATGATAATTATATCAGCGAGGCGGCGGTCTTTTGTCCCAACACCGTGCAGGAAGCCCCGGAAAGGATCGTTCAAATGAAGAAAAAAAAGATCATTGTGCTTGCGCTTGCTGCTGTGCTGGTGTTTGCGCTTGGAGTCACCGCCTTTGCAGCAGGATGGCTTGCTCCTATGTTCAATGAAATGAAGCAGGATTATCAGAATCGCTTATCCAAAGAAGGATATACCTCTCCGGAGTTTGCGGAGGTAGAAGACCTGTATGATGCCTACTATCAGGAACAGGCAGAGCTTTTTGAAAACGCAGAGCAGTATATGAATGAGAAGCAGCCCCAAGTGGAAAAGGTAACTCTTCCCGAGTTTGATGAAAGTTCCGTCACCCTCTTAGAGAGATACTATGACGGGGAGACTCTGCTCATAGGCATTGATCTTTATGAAAGCGTCCCCGATACAGTTGTCGGTTATGAGCCGGATGACGAGCTGATGGATAAAATCACAAATGTAGCCTTTTATTCGGATGTAACGGGAAATGACGATCTTGATGTTCTCCTTGAAGAAGGCATGACGCAGGAGATCTATGACCTTTACATCAATAATCGCACGGATTACGCAGAAGAATACGATTTTCGCCATTTGAGCGCAATCGAGTTCGACTGGTGGCTGGAAAACAATCTGAGTTCCGAAGAATACGAGGCTGCGTGGAAAACATTGCGCGAAACCGGACACCTCGGAGTTGTTCAGAGCATCGTTTATGTGGGAGATCATATAAAGATGGCAGACGGCACAGACCTCGGCCCCACCGGACAGGAGAATATGGACAGCAACGATACCTATGCCCACAGCGGCAACATTTTGATCAGGGCATCCGAGCTTCCCGATAAGGCAAAAAACCTTGACCAGCTGGATTTTGTGCTGAATGTCAGACAGGTGCGGGTTTATTACTATATGGAGCTTGGCAGTCCCTGCTACTTTTTCCTCGAACAAGTTGCCACATCCGAAGTTCCTTTCTCCATTGAAAACGGCGCATAATGTTCAGTCTGTCACCACAGCATATCCTGTTTTCTGCGAGAAGGGAATCTGTTTGGCGCGTATATTCTTTTCGGGCATGGCGAAAAGAATATGGCCGTCGGAGACAATCCCTCCGAGTTTCGCTTCGCTCAACCCACCTAGCTTAACACAGGGGAGGCTTTAAAAGTCGACATATACTAAAAAACCGCGAAGCGTGTGAACGCTTCGCGGTTTCGATTTTTATCTTATGCCGTAGTTTTCGATGACATAGTCCATATCCTTATCTCCCCGTCCGGAGAGGTTGATAAGAATGGAGCCGTGGTCCATCTGTTTTGCAAGGCGCATGGCGAAGGCGACAGCATGGGCACTCTCGATGGCGGGGATGATACCCTCCATACGAGCCAGCTTATAGAAAGCATCAATGGTCTCTTCATCGTCCACCACATCATACTTGACTCTGCCAAGCTCGTGGAGGAAGGCATGCTCGGGACCTGAGGAGGGATAATCCAGACCGCTGGCGACGGAGTAAACAGGGGCGGGCTCGCCGTTTTCGTCCTTGAGCATAATGGAGTTAAAGCCGTGCATAATGCCCTCAGTACCAAACTTCAGGCTGGCGGCATGGTCGCCCAGCTTGGGTCCTCTGCCAAGAGGCTCAACACCGTAGATATCCACGGGGTCATTGAGGAAGCCGGCAAACATACCGGCGGCATTGCTTCCGCCGCCTACGCAGGCAACTACAGCATCGGGAAGCTCGCCTGTCATGCCGGTGAACTGCTCTCTTGCCTCTATGCCCACGATGCTCTGGAAATCACGCACCATCAGGGGGAAGGGATGGGGGCCGAGGACGGAGCCAATGCAGTAGATGGAGTCCTTATAATCCTTGGCGTATGCGTCAAAGGCGGCATCCACTGCCTCCTTGAGAGTCTGAAGTCCTTCGGTGACCTCGATGACATTTGCGCCCAGAATCTTCATTCGGGCCACGTTGGGAGCCTGCTTTTTAATATCCACAGCGCCCATATAAATATCGCACTGGAGTCCGAAATATGCGGCGGCAGTGGCAAGGGCAACGCCGTGCTGACCGGCACCGGTTTCGGCAATAACTCTCTTTTTGCCCATATACTTGGCAAGAAGAGCCTCGCCCATGCAGTGGTTGAGCTTATGAGCGCCGGAATGGTTCAAGTCCTCGCGCTTTGCGTAAAGCTGAACATTGCCTATGGAGTTGCTCAGCCGCTCCAGATGGGAGATGGGGGTGGGGCGACCCTGGAATTCCTTGCGTATGCGGCGAAGCTCCGCGATGAATTTTCTGGACTTACAGATGGTGAAATAGGCCTCGGTTATCTCGTCCATAGCCTTCTGCAGCTCGGGAGAGACAAAAGAGCCGCCGTATTTGCCGAAAAAGCCGTTTTTATCGGGAAAATGCTTGAAATAAGTATCAAAATCAACGCCGTTGAAGTTCATTTTATATTCTCCTTTTTATTGTTTATGGGTGGTTTTGTAATTTTCTTAGAAAAGCCGCCATCGTCTTTTCAGCAGTATCATAATTTTTCCTCCCTTTTCTGTGGGAAAAATAAAAAATCCCCGACAGAAATCATTTCTGTCAAGGACGAATTGCTCCGCGGTGCCACCTTGATTTGCGGCCTAAAGCCGCACACTTTTCGGAATGCCGTCACATTCCCGGCAACTGACGCATGCCTTCTCGTCGCAGAATACTCGGCTTTCGCCTTTCCCTGCGCCCTCCGTGGCCCATTTGACGGTTTGTTTTCTGCCCGGATCTCAGCATCCCGGGCTCTCTGGAAGAGCATCGCCGCCTTTACTCCCACTTCATCGGTTTATCTATTATTCATTTTATCCGATTATACCCCTCCCCCGCAAAAATTGTCAAGGCACTTTTGCCGTCATTCTTTTTGAAATAATTTTTGTTTTTGTGGAAAAAACCCATTGAATTGTGACGAAAAATGCTTAAAATTAAAGTATAAACAATAAAGGAGAAAGTAATGTCCTCTCAGGTTCAGAAAGAAAATCCTTTGGGCACAATGCCAATAGTGCCTCTTCTCATAAAAATGTCTGTACCCATGATGATAAGCATGTTCGTGCAGGCTCTATACAACATCGTGGACTCCATGTTCGTTGCCCGAATAAGCGAGGACGCTCTCACCGCCGTTTCTCTGGCCTTCCCCGTCCAGATGGTCATGAGCGCCATTGCTGTTGGAACAGGTGTTGGCACAAACGCTTCTATCTCACGTTTGCTTGGACAGAAAAACTATGCCGACGCTCAGCGCACCGCCAATAATCAGATCTTTCTCACGGTAGCCTACATAGTTTTATTCTTCCTCATCGGACTTTTCCTCGCCCGTCCCTTTTTCAATGCCCAGACCGATGTCCCCGATATTGTTGAAGGCGGCGTAATCTACCTGCGCATAGTATGCTATTTCTCGCTGGGCTCCTTCTTCGCCCAGAACTTTGAAAAGCTGCTTATCGCCCTCGGCAAAAGCACCCAGTCCATGATTGCCCAGATTTCCGGCGCGGTGTTCAACATAGTATTCGACTGGCTTCTCATCTTCGGTATAGGCCCATTCCCCGAGATGGGTATTGCCGGCGCAGCCGTTGCAACCGTTCTCGGTCAGCTCCTCAGCGCAGTTCTGGCCTTCATCTTCTGTCTCCGGGCAGACGCAGGCATCCGCTTCCGCTTCCGCGAGATATTGCCCCGTTGGGATATTATCCGCCGTATATATGCCGTGGGCATTCCCAGCATGATCACAATGTGCCTGAACTCCGTTATGATTTTCTTTATGAATCTCATCCTTCTCGGCTTCTCCACCACCGCTGCAGCGGTTTTCGGAATTTGGATGAAGCTCCATTCCTTTGGCTTCATGCCCGTATTCGGCTTGAATAACGGCACGGTTTCCATCTTCTCCTACAACTACGGTGCAGGAAAAATTGACCGTGTCCGCAAAACTCTTAAGCTTTCCCTCATTGTTGGTTTCGTTGTCTCCGCCGCCGTTATGGTGCTCTATCTGCTCATCCCCACCACCCTGCTTCGTTTCTTCGATGCAAGCCCCTATATGATTGAGATCGGCATCCCCGCCGTGAGAATATGCTGCATCTCCGTTCCTATCGGTGCCCTCTCCATTATTATAGGCACTTTCTTCCAGTCCCTCGGACGCTCCAATTATGCCCTTATCATCAACCTTTGCCGCCTTATTATCTTCATGCTCCCTGTTGCCTGGCTTCTCTCCCTCAGCGGCATTTTGACCAATGTATGGTTTTCCACCATAATCGGTGAGGCTATTGCTCTTATACTCGCTGTTGCGCTCTACAAAAAAGACTCCAAAGCACTTTATAATAAAAAAGAATTTTTAAGCTGAGATGAAGCCTCCGCCCGCTGTGGCGGAGGCTTTTCTTTGTCTTTACTCACTAAAGCCTGCGTGATATAATTTTGTTAAGAAACCGAAAGGGTGACAGCTATGAAAGCATACGACAAGCAGTTTATTGGTGGACTCTGGCGCGAAGGACGGGGCGAAGGTCTTCTTGACAATATAAACCCCTTCAGCGGCGAAGTTCTCTATTCCTACCGCCCCGCATCCAGAGAGGATGTTGACGAGGCTTATGCCGCCGCTAAAGCCGCTCAAAAGCTCTGGGCAGATTACTCTCCCTCCGCTAAAGCTGCGGTTTTGGAGCGCCTTTTATCCATCATACGTGAATACCGCCCCATAATGGACGAATGCCTTTTGCTGGAGGCTGGCTGCGCAAAGCCCAAGCGTGACTACGAGGCAGGTACCTCTCCCGACTTTGTAAGCTACTGCATGACTTTCCCCAAAATGATGGAGGGGCGCATCCAAAGCTCGGATTTCCCCGGGCAGACAAACTTTGTGTTCAGAAAACCCAAGGGCGTTGTAACCGTTATCGCCCCATGGAATGTGCCTTTTATCCTCGCCCTGCGCAGCGTCATCCCCGCCGTTGCCGCAGGAAACGCCGTTGTGCTCAAGCCCTCCACCGAAACCCCCGCCTCCGCCTTCATAATTGGCGAGATGTTTGAAAAAGCGGGCTTTCCCAAGGGTCTTCTCAATGTTATAGCAGGACGCGGCAGCGACATAGGCGATTATATCGTCGCCCACCCCCTTTCCGACATCGTCTCCTTCACCGGCTCCACTCAGGTTGGACGCCGCATCGGCCGCATCGCGGGAGAAAATATCCGGGATATGTCTTTGGAGCTTGGAGGCAACAATTCTATGCTTGTGCTTCCCGATGCTGATATTGACGCTGCGGTGGAAGCTGCCATATTCGGTGCTTACTTCCATCAGGGGCAGATATGTATGTCTCTGAACAGAATTTTTGTGGTGGGGGAAGAAAACTACAGCCTTTTCTGCGAAAAAATGGCCGCAGCTGTCCGTTCCCTCAAAGCGGGAGACCCCGCCGATGAGAATGTTTTCATCGGCCCCATTATAAATACCCAGCAGGTTGAGCATATTAATTCCCTCATCTCCGCAACGGTGGAGACGGGAGCGAGAGTCCTCGTGGAGGGAAAAACCGAGGGCAATCTTGTATACCCTTGGCTTTTATGCGATGTGGAAAACTCCATGCCCGCCGCCCGTGAGGAGGTTTTCGGCCCTGTCTGCTCCATTATAAAGGCCGAAAGCGAGGAAGAAGCCATTGCAATGGCTAATGACACCATTTACGGTCTTTCCAACAGCATCTTCACCCGGGACAGATACCGCGGTATGCTTTTGGCGCAAAAGCTTGAAAGCGGCATGGTGCATATAAACGACCAGTCCATCGGTGATGAGCCTCATGTTATGTTCGGTGCGGAGAAGCAGAGCGGTGTGGGACGCTTCAACGGCACTTGGGTGCTGAATAAATTCACCACCGAGCAGTGGATCCCTGTGAGGTGAAAAACAATGAACACAACGCAGGTAAAATGCTTCCTCGCTCTTGCGGAAACTCTGAATTTCACAAAAGCTGCCGCCCGGCTTTATATAAGTCAGCCGGGACTCAGCCGCCAGATAAGCTCCCTCGAGCGGGAGCTGAACACCCAGCTTTTTATACGCAGCCAGAAGGGCGTTTCGCTGACTCCTGCGGGTGCCCTCCTTGCCGGAGAACTGGCTCAGCTTCATGATGCCCAGCTTCAGCTCCTGCGCCGGGTACAAACCGTTGGTCAGGGCTACACCGGAGAGCTCAATCTGGGTCTCCTTGAAGGGCAGTGGATGGGAGCTGAACTGACGGAGGTATTCCGCCGCTTTATGAAAAAGCACCCAAACATTGATCTTCGCATAAGCAAAGGATCCTTTGGCGAGCTGAGGAGGCTTCTGATGGAGGGGAGAATAGATGCCGCCTTCACCATCCGTTTCGACATTGACGATATGGAGGGCGTTGACCATCTTGTATATGACCCGGACACTGCAGTTTTTGCCGTATCCCGCCGTCTGCCCCTGGGGCAAAAGGAAAATATAGGTCTGGAGGATATGATGCAGGAAACCCTCCTGATGATCTCTCCCGAAGATTGCCGGACGGGCTACGAACAGTCCCTCTCCCATTTCCGCACCGCCGCTTCAGGGCCCATAACGATCAGAGAGGCTCCAAACCTGACCACCATGATGCTTTGGATAGAGTTGGGTCTGGGCGTCGGCGTAATAAACCACCGCTCCAGCATAGCCAGCAATCCGGATATAAGACTCATCCACGAAATTCCTCTGGGGGACGCTTCCACCTGTCTTGTCTGGAGGAAGGAAAACAGCAATCCTGCTATAACACATTTTATCGATATATTAAAAAGTCAATAACACTTTGTTATGGCCCCACTTGAAATCGGAATTTCACAAACCGCGCTCCTCTCGGTATAATTTTGTCGGATAACAAATACCGAGAGGAGCTTTTTATATGACAAGTCAGGAAAAATTTGACCACGCAATGAGTCTCAAGCCCTTTGCGAGCAAAAAGGACATTCCCGTTTTCCCCCACACCTGCACCTTTGCCGCTGTTCCCGCAGGCGTAACTCAGGCAGATATTTTCAAGGGCAACGATGCCTGGATGGATGCCTACAAAAAATGCTGCGAAGTTACCGGCTACCCCGATGTTGCCTTTCCCCTTGGTCCCAAGACCGTCACCTATATTGAGCAGATGAAGGTGCGCATCCCCGGCCGGGAGCTGGACGATAATGCTCTCTTCCAGTTTATTGAGGAAGAGATTATGCAGCAGAGCGACTATGACCTTATCATCGAAAAGGGCTTCGGTGCCTGGCAGACCCCCTTTGTTGCCTCCATACAGAATCCCCCCTTCAAGCCTCCCTTCCTTAAGTTCAAGGTTCTCAAAGGCTTCATCGGCTGCGGTATGGAAGTTAAAAAGAACAAGAAGTTCTGGGACAGCAAGAATATCCCTCTTATGTTCCATTCCGGCACCGCTCCCGCCTTTGACACCTTCTCCATGTCCCGCGGCATGGGTGAGTTCTGCTGCGACCTTTACGACTGCCCCGAAAAGGTTAAGGCAGCCTGCGAAAAGGCCACTCCCGAAATCATCAAAACCGGCATCACCGGCGTGAAAAGCGCAGGCGGCAACCGCATCGCCATTTTTGCAATGCGCTCCTCCGCCACCTTTATCTCCACCGAGATGTTCGATGAATTTGTCTGGCCCTATCTCAAGCAAATGATTCTAGGCTTCCACGAGGCAGGCATCACCAGCGTTGTCCACTGCGACGGCAACTGGCTGCCTATGCTCCCCTATTTCAAGGAGCTGCCCAAAGCCTGCTGCATCATCGAGCTGGACGGCGCCACCGATATCTTCAAGGCCTATGAAATACTCAAGGGCTATCAGGTTATTCGCGGCGACGTTCCCCCCACCCTTCTCGCCTTCTCCACCCCCGACAAGGTCAGCGAATATTGCGACACTCTTCTGGAAATGGGTATGGAGGGCGGCTTCATCCTGGGCTCCGGCTGCGAAGTTCCCCTCAACTGCAAAACAGAAAATCTTAAGGCTATGATCAACTCCGCCCGCTGACGGGCAAAAGCTCCGGGACAATAATCCCGGAGCTTTTTTATCCCCAAACAAGCAAAATCAGGCTGCTTCTGCCGTGAAATATGGAGTCCTATTGTCGAATTGCCTAAAAAATAACTGCAAAATTGTAACGAGACGTTCACAACTATATTGTATTAAATATTGTTTTTAGACCGATATTTTGATATAATTTCTGCTTGTGAAGTAAAATACTCAGGAGGTAAATCTATGTTTGACTATCGTCCTATGCGCAGCATTATATTCGTGGACTGCGTCCGCGAGGAATACCGTCACAGACTCCAGTACTGGCTCTATGACAAGCACATTCCCGACTCCATCAGCAAGTTTGGCCCCTATGTCAGCAAATACGCTTTCTACAATGCTCTCCCCACCCCTCCCCAGGGCGAGCGCTTCGGCACCCGCCGTTTCCAGATGACCGAGCATTACTGGCTCACCAACGAGATGGCTCCCGAGATGAGCGTTAACGCTTTCACCGAGCGTATGCCCGTTGAGGTTCTCCGCTGGCAGGGCATGATTCCCGACGACAATGTTGACCTTTCCAAGGCTGCCAACATGGACGGCGATACTCACCGCGCATCCGGCGGCGGCGAGATGCCTCCTTTTGTTTTTGCCCATGTTCCTATCAACTGGCAGTTTGATTACAAGGGCAAGGGCCGCACCATCGGCGACGGTCCCAACTATCGCTGGCAGTTCGTTATCCGCTGGCCCGATGAGGAAGAGGGCGAGAAGTGGTTCAACGAGGTTTTCGTCCCCTACTTCCAGGCAAGACCCGAGGTCAACCGTTTCCTCTCCAGCAAAATCTATAAGGACGTTGTAGGCTGCAAGTTCGACCGCCTTGTTGAAATGTGGTTTGAAGGTCCCGAAGAGTGGTATACCGCCGCTGTTGAAGGCACTGCGGACATGGCCAAGCCCGCCTGGGCACAGCAGGATAGCTTCCCCTTCCTGAAGAGCAACCACTATATTGTCGGCATGTTCCTCACCGATATGGCCACCAGCGACAACCTGACCCAGTATCGCGGATACATCACAATGAGATAAAAATTTTTGACATACACACATAAACAGGAGGAATTATTTAATGAAAATTCTTGGCATTTCTCTGGGTACCAAAAACGGTAATAACGACACCATGTGCCGCGTCGGCCTTGAAGCCGCAAAGGAAATGGGCGCTGAAATTGAATTCATCCATCTGATGGATTGGAAAATCGACTACTGCTCCGGCTGCGTAGCCTGCTCCCGCGGTCTTGTTATGGGCAAGGGCATGATCTGCACCCGCAAGGACGACTTCAACACCCTCTATGAAAAGATGATCGAGGCTGACGGCGTTCTGGTTGTCGACCCCATTTTCGAATCCGGCGGAACCGGCCTGTTCCATTCCATCACCGACCGTATGGGCCCCGGCCACGACACCGGCATGCTGCTTATGCTGGACGGCAAGCTCAAGGAGCAGGGCAAGGAAGGCCTCAATCCCCGTCTTTTCCAGCAGAAGGCAATCTCCTTCGTGGGCATCGGCGGCTCCGACTGGGCCTGCCGCACCGAAACCGACCACGCTATGCTGGCTATGTCCCCCGGCTGGAAGGTTGTTAACAACGAGTTCTGGTCCTGGTCCAAGGACGTTATCATGCACGACGATAAGATCGAGCGTATGAAGGAAATCGGACGTAACCTGGTTGAGGCTGCTCAGTACCTCATCGATAACCATGTGATGGTTCCCGGCTCCGAGGACATCGATCTTTGGAAGGGCGTTGACGGCGCATGCCCCCACTGCCACGGCAACAACTTCTATATCTTCCCCGGCACCAACCACGCTGTTTGCGAGCTCTGCGGTCTGGAAGGCCATCTTGAAGTTATCGACGGCGCTATGAAGCTTGTCAACGACGAGAACCTCGGTCCCGTAGGTCAGATCTGGCATTGCCACGACCTCATTTCCGGCAAAGCTGCCCACGGCAAGGATATCTTCGAGAACGAAAGCCGCCTGATGAACCTCTATAAGGACCCCGAGTTCCAGGCACGCAAGGCTCACTACACCGCAGTATGCGAGCCCACCACTCCCCCCAGCAAGGCTTGATTTTTGAAAGGAGACACCATGTCTGTTCCCTTCTACGCTAAAAGCGAAAGCAACAAAGGCTACATAAAGAATATGGAGGTCGTTGGCTTTTCCGACCTTAACGGCATCAACGCCTTCCAGATGGCTCTTTACAAGACCGGTGATAAGTACTATATGTACTGCGGCTCCTTCAAGGGCGCAGGTGTAAACGTTCTGGATGTCACCGATCCCACTGATCCCACTGTTCTCAACTATATTGAGGTCAGCGACCCCAAAATATACTTCGCCCAGTCCACTCCCAAAATTCAGGTGGCCGACGGTCTCCTCATCGTGGCTCTGGGCGGCGGCGTGCCTTTCCTCCACGGCATCAACCCCGGCGATCCCGCTCTTGGCGGTCTCCAGATTTATGACCTGAAGGAAGACCCCATCCATCCCAAGCTTCTCAGCCACTGGGACACCGGAGTTCCCAACGGCATGGGCGTTCACCGCTTCGCCTATAACGGCGGCAACTATGTATATATGCCCGCCGAGTGCCCCGGCTATGTGGGCTTCATTGTCCGCATTCTGGATATCTCCGACCCCACCAAGCCCTTTGAGTGCGGCCGCTGGTTTATGCCCCAGCAGTTTAAGGATGGCATGATCGAGGGCACCTACCCTGTAGGTCACGCAGCTGAAAAGGACTGGGCAATGTGCCACGCCTGCACCATCTCCGCAGACAGACCCAACGAGCTTTATCTGGGCTATTTCGGCGGCGGCGGTATCATCCTCGATATCTCCGAGCCCACCCGTCCCAAGCTCATCAGCCAGCTGATGATGCAGCCCCCCTTCGCTGGCAAGCTCTGCGGCGCACGCTGCCACACCTATCTCCCCCTCACCGGACGCAATTTCGCCGTTCTCACCAATGAGGGCGAGCGCTTCCCCTTCTTCACCAGAGAAAAGGTTCTCGCCTCCGGCGCACAGCCTATGAACAACCTGCATATGATAGATGTTTCCAACCCCGCTGACCCCACTCTGGTTGCGGAGTTCCCCTATCCCGAAGTTCCTGCCGACTTCCCCTATCCCAACTTCAACGATTGCGGAATAGGCGCTGCCGGTCCCTTCGGCCCCCACAATGTGCATGAGCCCATGGGCAAGAGCTGGCTTGAGGATAACCCCAACCGTGTATACTGCTGCTACTTCCACGCAGGTATGCGCGTTTATGACGTATCCGACCCCTACTATATTAAGGAGCTGGCATACTTCATTCCCCCCAACCCCGAAAAGCTGCTCTTCAAGGTTCCCGTACCCGGTCCCATGATTGCCACCACTGAGGACGTTGTTGTTGACGACCGCGGCTATATCTATATGGACACTTGGCACGACGGAATGTACATCCTCCGTATGAAGGAAGACTAAGTTTTCTAAAAGCCCGATACGCAAGGCGTATCGGGCTTTTTCTTTTCATTGACAAAAATCGTCTGTGGTATCATACTTAAATCAATAAACACTTCGGAGGCACATTCCATGAATCAAAGCACAAGTCTTGTTGAGGGAAGCGCGGGCAAGCGGCTTATCAGCTTTTCCGCTCCCATTATTCTCGCCAATTTAATACAGGCTATCTACGGCATAGTTGATATGGTAGTCGTGGGTCAGTATATAGGCTCCGCAGGCATGTCCGCCGTCAGTATGGGTGCGCAAATCACCACTGTGGTGCTGGTGCTGGCAAACGGACTCAGCAACGGAGGCACCGTGCTTTCCGCCCAGCTTTTCGGCAAGGGCGAGCACAAGGCTCTCCCCACCCTTGTGGGCACTCTTTTAAGTTTCTTTGCCCTTGCGGCAGTTGTTCTCACCGCGCTGCTTATGCTGCTCGCACGTCCTCTGCTCAGCGCCATAAACACCCCCGAGGTGGCCTTTGAGCAGGCTGTTGCATACTTCCTCATCTGCATGGCAGGCACCTTGTTTGTATACTGCTACAACGGTCTCTCCGCAATTTTGAGAGGCGTTGGCAACTCCACAGCTCCTATGGTCATCGTTATCATAACGGTAATCCTCAATGCGGCGCTGGATCTGCTGCTGGTTGCCGTCATCCCCATGGGCGTTGTTGGCGCAGCCCTTGCAACAGTTTTCAGCCAGTTTACAAGTCTGCTGCTTACAGCTCTCTACATAAAAAAGAAAACCCAGCTTTTTGATTTCCGCCCCGGCTCCTGGCGCATCAACAAAGATTTTCTCAAGCTGATAATCAAAATCGGTCTGCCCCAGTCCATCCAGTTCTTCTTCGCCACCAGCTCCTTTGTACTGCTCAGCGGCATTGTTAATCTTTACGGCGTCAACCCCTCCGCAGCGGCAGGTGCCGCGGCAAAAATTCAGTCCCTCGCCCACCTTCCCGCTCAGGGTGTTATGGCCGGTATAATCTCCCTCTCCGCCCAGAATCTTGCGGCGGGCAAGCCCAAGAGAGTTATGCAGGGTCTCGGCACAGGTCTTGTTTTTGCCGGTCTGCTTAGTCTCATAGTATGTCTTCTGTGCATTTTCTTCCCCGCTCAGGCTTACCGGATTTTCACTCCCGACGAGGCTGTTATTGCTGCAGGTATAGATTATCTGAAGGTTATGAGCGTTTCCTTCATTCTGGAGGGACTGATGTTCTGCCTTTTCGGCGTGATCACCGGCTCCGGCTACACCCCCGTTACCATGTGCTGCGGCATACTCAGCGCCTTTGTTGTCCGCTATGCCTCCGCCTGGGTTCTTTGCAACATATTCTCTATGGGTTTCCTTGGTGTGGCTGTTTCCTATTCAATCGGCCCTCTCCCCTCCATCGCCATCTGCCTTATATTCATTCTCAGTGGCAAATGGAAAACTCCCAGAGTGCAGGTTCGCTGAAAAAACAAATAAATAACGCGCTTCAGGTCAACAAAAGCCTGAAGCGCGTTTTTTCATTTTTGCTCACCGCCCAGATTCAGAGCCTCGGACATAAACTCCTGAAACTCCCTGCCCGATTGGGTGAGATATTTTTCTCTTTTAAAGCAGAGCATTATCCGGCGGGAAAACCTGCTGTCGCTTATAGGTCTCAAACACAGTCCATCGTCTTTTTTATACTGAAAAGCACAGCCCTCCGGCACAAAGCCCAGCGCCACGCCGGAACTGATAATCTGACGGTGCTGCTCCCGGGCGTTAGTGAAGTAATTGGCTCTGGGACGCAGGTTAAGTCCGGCACAGAGATAATAGGGCTCTTCAATATATCTCTGCTCACGACTCATAAAGATAAAGGGTTTGCTCCGCAGCATCTCAGGCTCTATAAGCTTTTCCCGTGACAGAGGGTGCCCAGCCGGCATTGCCAGCAGATAGGGCTCGTTTCCCAGGTAAAATCCACGAAAACGCTCATAGCGGCTTCCGTCAGGATAGAGAAGCATATCGTATTTGTTAATATCCAGCTTCTCGTCGGAATCTATAAAGCAGTTGACGTCAATTTCCACATCCGGGTGTCCGACCATAAACCTTGCTATGCACTCTGTTATCCGCTCATCGGGCTGATACATACCAACGGTAAGACGGGCAGCAGAACCTATACTCATCTCACTGAGGTCCAGCATAGTGTTATCCACATGGCGGAGAATAACCCAGGCGCTTTCCAGAAAGCGACGTCCCTGGTCATTCAGCACTATACGCTTTCCGTTCCTTATGAAAAGCTCCGTACCCAGTTCCTCTTCCAGCTTGGCTATGCTTTTGGAAAGCGCCGGCTGGCTGAGATGCAGCGCCTCTGAGGCCTTGGACAGGTTCTGAAGCTGAGCCGCTGTGACAAAATAGCGTATCTGGGATATGTTCATTATCTCTCATCCTTAATTTCTTTTTGTTATATGAGCAATATTGAAGTACATCTAATTATTATGTATTTCCATTATAACTGGGAGATTTTTCAATTTATATGGGCAAATTCTCATCTTTCCCACTTAATTATATAACTTTTTGTTAGAAAACGCAATAGCCTCAACTCCGCACCGGCATCTTTTGTCCTCCAGCTGCGCACACATTCGCTTTTGCGTGCTTTTCCCGGCAAGCACAAATATAAAAAACAGAAATAAGCCCGCCCAGCCATTTCCTTGATTCATCCGACGGCGGGATATATCATAAACTTGAAGTAAAACCCCCACAACAAATTCTGACAAGAAAGGGAAAGATGTAATATGATCACTTCCTATGAATGCTTTGTACCGGCCATTATGGGCTCCGGATCCTCCAAGCGCATAGGCATCACTCTCCGTGCCAAGGGCTTCAAAAAGGCCTACGTGATCTTCGATAAGGGCATGATGGACTTCGGCATCGCCGGCCCCATTATCGAAAATCTGAACATGGCCAACATCGAAACCGTATGCTTCGACAAGGTCACCTCCGATCCCCCCGACGAAATGGTTGAGGCCTGTGCCGAGGAAGCCCGTGTTGCCGGCTGCGATGTTATCGTTGCCATAGGCGGCGGCTCCCCCATGGACACCGCTAAGGGCGTAAACGTCCTTATCAACAATCCGCCTCCCATCCGCCAGTACTTTGGCGTGCAGAAGAACCTGCGCCCCGGTCTGCCTCTTGTCTTTGTTCCCACCACCTCCGGTACCGGTTCCGAAACCACCAATATGTGTGTTATCACCTGCGTATCCCAGGGTAAAAAGGACTCCGTTGTTTCTCCTGTGTGCGTAGGCTCTCTCGCTTTCCTTGACCCTGACCTGACTCTGGGCCTGCCTCCCAAGACTACCGCAATGACCGGTCTGGACGCTCTTGCTCACGTTGTTGAATCTATAACCGGCGCTCAGTCCAACCCCCTCTCCGACGCTCTTTGCCGCGACGCCATCCGCACAATTGTCAAGTGGCTCCCCGTGGCAGTAGCTGACGGCAAGAATATTGAAGCCCGCGAGATGATGATCAACGCCAGCTTCTTTGCGGGAATGGCCTTTACCAACGCCCTTGTTCATCTGGGTCACAGCATCGGCCACAGCATCGGCGCCGTGTTCCACGTTCCCCACGGTCTGGCCTGCGCCTTCTGCCTCCCCGAGGTTATTGAATACACCGCCCGCACCGAGCACAAAAAGGTTGCTATGATTTGCGAGGCTATGGGCGTTGAGGTTCCCGAGGATGCCAGCTGGGAAGAGGTTGGCGCTATTGCCAAAAAGACTCTCCGTGCCTTTATCAGAAGTGTTGGTATGCCCAACCCCAAGGAATACGGCATTGAGCTGGAAGCTCTGCTCAAGCTTGCGCCTATGGTCACTGCCGACACCGGCTTTGCCCTCATCCCCTATCGCATAACTGCCGCACGTGTGGCAGAGATGTTCCGCAGCGCTTATGACGCCTGCTGAAAGGAGTAAGAAATATGTGGTCTAAACTTGTTGTTAATATGGCCGAGGCCAAGGTGAAAAAGCTGCCCTATGACGAGCAGTATCTTCAGCTTGGTGGACGTGCCCTTATCGCTAACTACTTTATGGACTTGGTGAAAACCGGAAAAATGGATCCCCGCTGCGATCCTCTGGGTGAGCAGAATGTCCTTATGTTCTGCACCGGCGTTCTTGCCGGCACCAATTTCACCACCAGCCACCGCATTTCCGTTGGCTGCAAAAGCCCCCTCACCGGAGGCATTAAGGAAGCCAGCTCCGGCGGCTATATGGGCAAGCTCATGGCCGACCAGGGTCTGCGTATGATCACCTTCCATGGTCTCCCCAGCGACGCTGTTATGCGTTATCTCCACGTTGACAAGGAAGGCAATGCTCAGTTGGTAGAGGCTGAGGATCTTCGCGGTCTGGGCACCTATGCCGTTGTTGATGCAATGCGCCAGCGCTATGGCGACGCTATTTCCGTTGCCTGCATCGGTCAGGCCGGTGAGCGTCTTTACAAGGCTGCCGGAATTCAGATTACCGAATTCGGAACTCTCCATCCCTGCCGTGTTGCCGCCCGCGGCGGCGTAGGTGCTCTCATGGGCGTTAAAGGACTTAAGGCCGTTGTTATTGAACGTCCCAGCGTTCCCTATAAGGTGGAATACGCTGACGAGGCCATGTTCAAAGAGGCTGCCAAGGAGCTGAATATGCTGGTTGCCAAGGGCGCCAAGAACGACCCCTTCCACAATTTCGGAACCATCTCCTCCATAGAGAAAACCGGTGCCAACGGCATTCTGCCCGTTGAGAACTTCTCCGGCAAGCTGTTTAAGGATTACAAAAAGCTTGGTGTTGAGCCCTTTATGCAGCGCCTTGCCGAAAGAGGCGGCTGCAACAAGCAGCCCTGCCAGCCCGGCTGCATGCTCCAGTGCTCCAATGTCTATAACGATGCAGAGGGCAAGTATCTCACCTCCGGCTTCGAGTATGAAACCGTTGCTCTCTTCGGACCCAACTGCCGCATAAACGATCTCGACAAGATCGCTCTTATGGACCGTATGTGCGACGATATGGGCGTGGACACCATCGAGATGGGTACCGCCTGCGCTGTTGCTATGGAGTGCGGCAAGATCCCCTGGGGCGATGCTGACGCCGTTATCGAGCTTCTCGCTCAGGTGCGCGACGGCGTGGATTTCGGCAACATTCTGGGTAACGGCTGCGAGGCAGTGGGTCTTGCTCTGGGTGCCAAGCGCATTCCTGCTGTTAAGCATCAAGCACTTTCCGGCTACGACCCCAGAAATACCAAGGGTACCGGAATCACCTATGCCACCTGTCCCCAGGGTGCCGACCACACCGCCGCCCTCACTATGGGCCGTGCCTTCGACGACGCCGGACGTGCCGCTCAGGCCTACGCTTCCAACAAGCTTCAGGTTGCCATCTGCTTCTCCGACAGCATGATGTGTCTCTTTGCCTTCGCCCACGCCTCCAGCAGAATTGACCTTCTCGGAAAAATGATGGCCGGTCTCTACGGCGGTCCCGCCGATATAACCAGAGTCACCATCGGTCTGGGTGTTAAGACCCTCCTCACCGAGCGTGCTTTCAACAAGCTTTGCGGCTTCACTGCCGAGGACGACAAGCTCCCCGACTTCATGTACACCGAGAGAAGCGACGCCACCGGCTCCGTATTTGATATTAACCCCGTTGAGCTGGAAGTTCTCTTCGACTTCTGATGGTAAGCCTCAATGACCGCAGCTATCCCTATGTCCCGGGAATGACGCTGCTTGAACTGCTTAAGGCGGACAACGTGGATATCCACGGCGCCGTTCTTATCACCCTTAACGGCCGTCTGGTCAAAAGAGATTGCTACAACGAAACTCTCCTTTCCGACGGAGACGAGGTTTTGAGCATCGTGGTCTCCGGAGGCGGCTAATAGGGCTAACAAATAAAAAGGAGACATACTATGAGTAAAACAAGATATGCCATCCTCGCTGCCCTCATCGCTCTTTGGGTGACCGTTTTTGTATTTGCCGAAAGCTTTATCGGCGGACTTTTGGGCATTGACCACCCCGAATACTGGCCCGCACTTATGGGACCCAGCCTTATCGGTCTGCTGGGCAAGGAAGTTAAAAAGGCGGAAAAGACCTTTTACATCACCGCCGGTTTCGGTATTCTGATGGCGCTGGTGTTCGTGCTTCTGGAGCACGGTCTGGGCGCCGTTATGGGGGCCACTCCCGGTGTCCTCACCGCTCTCTTCATCGCGGTATTTGTTCTCATTGCCGGACAGTTTTTCTTTTCTTCCATCTCCGGTCCCATTTCCTTCGTCTATTTCAACGCCGCAACCATTCTCACCTTTGACATCAAGGGCGGTCTTATTCAGGCTCTTGTCCGTTTTATCATCCTCTTCGTGGGCACCTTCGTGTTCATAAAGGTTGAGCATTGGCTCATCCATGTTGTTGCGCCGAAGAAAAAGGCAGAAAAATAATCCATCAATGTAAAACTCCCCGCTTTTCCTCAGAAAGCGGGGAGTTTTCATATATCGGCTTGTACTGTGTATAAAAAAGTGGTAATATATCTTACAAGAATAATATATATTTAACAAACAGCAAAGGAGGGTTTCTATGAGTGAATTTTTAGCATCTCTCCGTGAACTAAATTTTTTGTCTCTTGTGCTTCGGCTTGTGCTGGCTATGCTGCTGGGTGGCATGATAGGTATGGAGCGCGGACGCAAGCGCCGCGCAGCGGGTTTTAGAACATATCTGCTTGTATCTATGGGCGCCGCACTGACTATGCTGTTGGGGCAGTATCTTTTCAATATGCAGTCCGGAAGCTGGGCAGCTCTCAGCGAATCCCTTGCCGTTAAAACAGATGTGAGCCGTCTGGGTGCTCAGGTTATAAACGGAATCGGTTTTCTGGGCGCGGGCACCATAATCGTCACCGGACGTCAGGAGGTAAAGGGGCTCACCACCGCTGCAGGACTTTGGGCCAGCGCCTGTATGGGTCTTGCCGTGGGCGCAGGTTTTTATGAGTGCGTGCTGCTGGCCTTTATTCTCATTCTTCTCAGCATACGCGTGCTGCCTCATATTGAAAACTACGTCATTGAAAACTCCAGAAACATAAATATCTATGTTGAGTTTGAATCTATGGATGATATCGGCGGCGTTATAAACCAGATAAAGAAGCTTAACGCAAATATTCTGGATGTGGAAATAGACAGAGGCGGCGGCGAAAAGGCTCACCCCAGCGCCTGCTTTATTCTTCGCCTCCAGAAGAAAATGCGCCATGTTGATTTTCTTGCCGATATTGCCGAAAACAGGCGTATATGCGCCATAGAAGAGCTTTAAGGAGGTGCGGCAATGCTAAGTTTGTTTGACCCCTTGCGGGATATTGATCTTTTGAGCGTGTTTCTGCGCATGCTGCTCGCCCTTATATGCGGAGGTGCCATCGGTCTTGAGCGTGAATTCAAGCGCCGCCCTGCCGGCTTCCGCACCCATATCCTTATCTGTCTGGGTGCCGCAATGACCACCCTCACAAGCCAGTACCTCTTCCTTGTTATGAACTACCCCACGGACATTGCCCGACTTGGCGCTCAGGTCATAGCAGGCATCGGTTTCATAGGCGCAGGTACGATAATTGTCACCAAGCGTCAACGCGTAAAGGGACTTACAACAGCCGCTGGGCTTTGGACATCCGCCATTGTGGGACTCGCCTTGGGCGGCGGCTTTTATGAAGGGGCAATACTCGCCACCGTACTTATTCTCCTTGCAGAACTTCTCTTCTCCCGCCTTGAATACCATATTCTCAGCACCAGCCCAGAAATCAATCTTTACCTTGAATACTCCAACCACGAAGCTCTTGATCGGCTGCTGAAGCTTTTAAAAAGGCGAAACGTATCTATTATAGGTATGGAGCTGACCCGCTCTGTGGAAAGCGAGACAAAAAACTCCTGCGTTATCTTTTCTCTTCGGCTGAACAAAAAGCTCAGACCCACAGAGATAATAGAGGAAATAAACCACTGCGAGGGCGTTCTGCTTGTGCAGGAGCTCTAAAGAACAAAAAAGACGACCTCAAAGAGGTCGTCTTTTTTGTTCTTATCTTTATCAGCCTGCGTCGTCTTTCTCAAGCTCCTTGCCGCCGGTGACTTTCTTTTCAAACTTACCCATAATGATGGGAGAGAAGATACCGACAATGCAGAGAATGATGAGTACCCAGCAGACAACGGAGCCGAAGAGGACACCGATGTCGCCCTGAGAGGCACGCAGCGCGTTTCTGAGACCCTTTTCACCAATGGGTCCGAGTATCAATGCCAGAACAACGGAGGCCGTGTTCAGGTCGAACTTACGCATCAGATAACCGATGACACCGAAGACAAGCATAACCACTATATCAAGGATGTTCTTATGGATGGCGAAGGAGCCAACAAAGCATAGAACGGTTACGCAGGGTATCAAAATGGAGTCGGACAGGCGGGAAATCTGAGCAAAGCCTCGGCAGCCTATAAGACCTATCGCCAACATGAAGAACTGAATGAGAACAAAGCCGGCAAAGAAGGTATAGGTCATATCGGCATGCTTGGTGAAAAGCTCGGGGCCAGGCTGGAGACCCTGAATGATAAGACCGCCCATCAGAACCGCGGTAACGGACTCGCCGGGGATACCGAGGGTGAGGGTGGGGATCAGAGAACCGCCGGTAACAGCGTTGTTGGCAGCTTCGGAACCTGCAACGCCTTCAATGGAGCCATGGCCGAATTCATCTTTGTGCTTGCTGAAGTTTCTTGCGCTGTTATAACCCATGAAGCAGGCGATGGAAGCGCCGGCGCCGGGGAGAATACCGATAAGGTTACCGATAATCCAGGAGCGGAAGATGGTGGGCCAGAGGCGGCGACGCTCTTCCTTGTTGAGCATGATCTTATCGGTGAATTTCTGTGCCTTTGCGCGCTTGGTGATTTTCTTCTCAGCAAGGATAAATACCTGAGACATGGAGAAAAGACCGATAAGGGCGCAGGTGGTGTTTATGCCTTCGGCAAAGTAGGCCTGACCAAACATGAAGCGCTTGCTGCCCAGAATGGGGTCAAGGCCGATGGTGGAAAGCAAAAGGCCAAGAGCACCGGACATAAGTCCTTTAACAAGGCTCTTGCTGGAAACGCCGGCAATGATGGTCAGTCCGAAAAGGCTGAGCCAGAAATATTCGGCGGACATAAACTTGAGAGCCAGCT